>DHHB01000002.1 GCA_002403075.1 bacterium UBP1_UBA4783
CCTCGGTCGCCTTCGACCACACGGTAGAGCGTCTCGACGTCGAGGCCGGCCGGCTCTACACGGCCGCGGTGAGTCAGGCGCACCTCTTCTACCATTTCAGCAAACGGGCGTTCCTGCGCTCCATCCTGCAGTACGTGCGCTACGACCGGAACGCCGCGCTCTACACGTTCCCCGTGTCGTCGCTCGACGAGCGATTCTTCACGCAGTTCCTCTTCTCGTACAAGGTCAATCCGCAGACCGTGCTCTACCTCGGATACTCCGACAACTACTACGGGGATCGCGCCGTCGATCTCACGCAGACCGACCGCACCTTCTTCGCGAAGATCGGGTATGCGTGGGTGATATAGCGGCCGGGGCCGCGTCGCTCGGACCGGGACGGGGCGCTCCGCAACCCCCGTTTCATAACCCCTTAATATCATTGATTTTCCAAATGTAACCTGATACAATCTCTCCCGCGATGAAACGACGACTCGCGGGGATTCTCTTGCTCTATGCCGCGGCCGCGGCGGCCGGCTGCGAAGACCGGATCGCCGCCCCCGCGCCGGAGCCCAATGCCGACCTCGTCGTAAACATAGACCGCCCGCCGCTCATGGCCGGCGAACAGCAGTACGGCCCCGTCGTCGTTTTCGGGTGGAGCGCCGCGGGGGAGACGGCGCCGTCCTTCACGCGGCACCTCTTGAGCGCCGTTATCGACACGAACGGCGTCTACAACCCCGCCTTCGACGTCATCCGCGATCTCAACGACAACACCGCGCGCTACGACAGCCTGTGGAGCGAATGGATGCCGTACGGCGCGCGGAACGATACGGGCCGCGTCGCGATCGCCGGAGCAGGGGCACCGCTCGTTCCCGGCAGGCACTACGTCTTCGCCGTGCAGGCGAGGGACGCCGCGGGGGCCGCGACGGACACGTTCGTCGCGAACGTGAACGTCCGCAGGTTCAGAATCCGGGCGTCGACGGGGCCGCTTCTTCGAATCTACGAACCGTACCTCGTCGGATTCAGATTCATCGGAACGACGCTGCGCGTCGAGGAGCGGGAGCTTCCGTCCGGCGTGCCGCTGGATTTCAAATGGCTCGCCGACGCCTCCGACTACCGGGGCGAGATCGCGGGATACCGCTACGGCTGGGATGTGCCCGATCCCGCTTCGTGGGATGCGCCGTTCATCGAGAATCTCACCTCCGCTCAGGCGGTCTCCTTCTCCGCGGGGACTCATACCCTCTTCGTCGAGGCGATCGACCGCGCGGGGGCGCGCGTTCTCGGCCGGGTGGCGATCCGCGTCGTGAGCTGGCCCATGGATCGAAACCTCCTTCTCGTCGACGATTTCGCGGGCGCGTCCGCGCCGTTCGCGGACTACGCCATGCCCTCCGAGGCGCAGGACGACGAGTTCTGGAGCCGCATCTGCGCGCGCGCCGCAGGCTTCGACCCCGCGCGCGACGTGTACGACTGCGCTTCGGCGGGGAACCAGCCCCCGCCGCATGCGCTCCTCGGCCGGTACAAGAACGTCGTTTGGAGCTATTCGTCGGCGCAGAACGCGTGGAGCTCGACGGTCAGGTTCACGCCTGAGAGCCTCGTCGGCGGCGCGAGCAGATACCCGATCAACTATCTCTCGATCTTTCTGCTGCGCGGCGGGCACGCGTGGACGCTCGGAAGCTCGGAGGGCGGCGGCGGACTCGCCGCGATGCTCGCGCAATCGGCGCAGATGTTTCCCATGAGCGTCGAGTGCGAGGTGCTCGGCAACCTCCCCTCGTGCGGGGGTCTGCGAAACGGCGTCTCGTCGATGGCGTATCGCGACTACTGCGTCACCGTCCTCGACAAGGTCGATGCGCGCTTTCGCTCGGGCGCGGGCATGCGCGTAAGGATCCGGGATCACCGGGACGTGCTCGTGCGCGCGCACGGCGAGCGGGCCGAACCGCTCGCCACGGCGCCGCCGGCCTTTCCGGAGCGGCTCGATCTCTGGGAAGAGGTGACGAAGCCGGGACGGCGGTTCAATCCCGACGACACCCTCGGCCCGGGAGGGCTCACGTACGTCGAGGCCTACGATCCCGCCTACTGGATGGCGGCGCGGGCCGCGTCGTCGCAGCTGTGTTTCCGTCCCCTGTACCGGATGGAGGCGAAAAGCGGCGCCTCGCCCCTCGACGGCTGCGCCGTGGCTCTCCTGCTCGTGAAGTACGCCGGTGTGAGACCGCAGGTGTCGGCCGGGACGCCGGTCGCCGCGCCGAGCGTGCACTTCGGATTTCCCCTGTGGTTCTTCGAGCGGAGCGCCGCGGACAGCGTCGCCGACGCGGTCTTCGCCCGGTGGGGAATAGCGCGGACGCCCTGACGCGGCGGGAGACGGCGTTGAAGAAGCTCATGCATCGCATACTGTACATTGCCCGCGCCGCGGCGCTCGCGGCGGCGCTCGTCCTCGCCGGGTGCGGCGGCGATTCGACGACGTCGCCCGAGAGATCCCAGCCCGAGCCCTTCGTCCTAGGAAATTACGTCGACATGACGCGCGAAGCGGGACTCTCTCTCGTCGATCGCGACGATTCGACGCTCGTGCTCGCCGTTTCGGGCGCGGTGCCCGAGCTCCCGGCGGGGGATCTCATCGTCGGTTCCGAGGACGGCGGATATATCGGAAGGATCGTGTCGGCTCGGCGGGCCGGCTCCCGCTTGGTCGTCTCGATCTCGCCCGCCTTCGTCACGGACGCCGTGATCTCGGGCCGCGCGGATACGTCGATAGCGCTCCGTTTCGATTCGGGCGCCATGGCGGAAGGCGCGCCGGGCGGTTCCCCGCTCCGGTTCGTCGAGGCCGCGACGGGCGCGACCGTCGCCCCGGGAGGGATCAGCCTCGACGGCGTCGTGCTTCACGAGGGCCCCGCTCTCGGAGGAGAGCTCTCCGCCGTGATTCAGCGCGGGAGGATCGAGTACGAACCGGCGCTCGATCTCGGCCTGCGGTTCTCTCCGAAGACGGTGAGCGGCGCGCGCGCGGTCCTCTCGGGACGGTATTCGCTCGAGTTCGAAGCGCTCGTCGAGGCGGCCGCCCCGTGCTACGCGCTCAAGGGGATAACGATCGCGGCGCTCGAGCGCGACGTCGTGATGCGGATCGGAGGGTTTCCCGTCGCCGCGCGGATCACGCTTCGATACCACGCCTCGATCTATCTCCGCGGCGGGTTCACGGGGACGTGCGTGATCCGGGCTGCCGCGGCGGGGGATCTCGGATTCGGCGCGTCGAGAAGCCGCGGGGAATGGACGGGAGAGGCCGTCGACGCGGTCGTTTTCGGCGTGCCCGAGGTCGAGCTTCCCGATCATACGGAGACCCGCGTCTCGATCGAGGTATGGCCCGCGTTCGAGATCGAGTTCTACCGGACTCCGAGCATGGCGTCCTCCCAGCACGTCGCCGTCTCGTATTTCGAGTGGGACGGCGGCGCGCCCATCCTCGAGTGGCAGAAGAAGGGGACGATCTACGGATACTTCTCGTTCGCCGCGGGGAGCCTCGACCGCAGGGACATCGCGCGCTATTTCCCGCTCCCCGCGAGAAACGCGACGCTCGACGAGGGGCCGTACAAGACCGGCGAGTACATCCTCGTCGCGCAGTGGGGCCGTGCGGGAGCGGGGGACGGGGAGTTCGGATATCCGAAAGGCGTCGCGGTCGACGGCGACGGATTCGTGTACGTCGTCGACAACGTGAATGACCGCGTGCAGCGCTTCACGTCGGCGGGAGTGTTCGTATCGGCGTGGGGCGGGACGGGCGCGGGCGCGGGGCGGTTCAACGGGCCCGAGAAGATCGCGATCGACGCGGGAGGCGTCGTCTACGTCACGGACGCGGGCAACCGCCGCGTGCAGCGTTTCAGCCGCGACGGCATATTCATTTCGACGTGGGGCGGCGAGGGGACGGGAGAGGGCGAGTTTCTCTATCCGTTCGGCGTCGCCGCGGGGGACGGTCTCGTCTGGGTCTCGGACAACCTCGCGCACCGCGTGCAGCGTTTTACCGCGGACGGCTCCTTCCTCTCGGCGTGGGGATCCCAGGGAAGCGGCGACGGGGAGTTCGACGGGCCCGCCGGCTGCGCGTACCGGTCGGGCGGCGGCCGGGTCGTCGTGTGCGACTGCCGCAACGACCGGGTCGGGCGGTTCCTGCCCGCGGGCGGGCTGGACGGCTGGTTCGGCG
>DHHB01000011.1:0-1983 GCA_002403075.1 bacterium UBP1_UBA4783
ATTCGTCGTAGTCGGTCGAAACGGTTTCCGGGTTGTAGTTCACCATGACGGTCGGATACCCGAGCGCCTTCGCCGTTTTCGCCGCGTTCACGCAGCACCAGTCGAACTCGACGGACGAGCCGATCCGGTACGCGCCGCTCCCGAGCACGATCACGGCATTCCCGCCGGGAAGTCGCGCATAGTCGACGTCGTGTTCGGAGGCGTTGTAGGTGAGGTAGAGGTAGTTCGTCTTCGCCGGGTATTCCGCCGCGAGCGTGTCGATCTGCTTCACGAAGGGCCGGATCCCCCAGCGCTTGCGGAGCTTGCGCACGTCGAGCTCGGCCTTCCCGATGATCCTCCCNNACCTGGTGATCGGAGAATCCGAAGCGCTTCGCGCGCGAGAGGAGCTCGTCGGTGAACGGCCCCGCCGCGAGGGCGCGTTCGATCTCGACGATGTTCACGATCTTGTGGAGAAACCACGGATCGATCCCCGAGAGGGCATAGATCCGCTCGACCGGCACGCCCCCGCGTATCGCCTCGGCGACGGCGAATATCCGCACGTCGGTCGGATTCGCGATCGCCTCCTCGGCGTTTTCGAAGCGCAGGTCGTTCGCCGCGAGGCCGTACATCCCGACCTGAAGCATCCGGATCGCCTTCTGGAGCGCCTCCTCGAAGGTTCGGCCGATCGCCATGACCTCGCCGACGCTCTTCATCTCGGAGCCGATGACGCGCGAGACGACCTTGAACTTGTTGAGATCCCAGCGGGGGAACTTGACGACGACGTAGTCGAGCGCCGGCTCGAAACAGGCGGTGGTCGATTGCGTGACGGTGTTCCGAAGCTCCGGCAGCGCGCGGCCGAAGGCGAGCTTCGCCGCGACGAACGCGATCGGATAGCCCGTCGCCTTGGACGCGAGGGCGGATGAGCGCGAGAGACGCGCGTTGACCTCGATGACGCGGTAATCCTCGCTCCGCGGATCGAAGGCGTACTGAATGTTGCACTCCCCGACGATGCCGAGGTGGCGTATCACCCGGATCGCGATCGCCCGCAGCTTGTGATACTCGGCGTTCGTGAGGGTCTGCGAGGGGGCGACGACGATGCTCTCCCCCGTGTGGATCCCCATCGGGTCGAGGTTCTCCATGTTGCAGATCGTGATGCAGTTGTCGAAAGCGTCGCGCATCACCTCGTACTCGATCTCTTTCCAGCCGGCGAGGCACTCCTCGACGAGCACCTGCGGAGCCGAAGAGAGAGCGCGCTCGAGCATGGGGCGAAGCGCGCCGGGGCCGTCCGCCCTGCCGCTCCCCTTGCCGCCGAGGGCGTAGGCGGCGCGTATCATGACCGGGTAGCCGATCGATTCCGCCTCTCGGAGCCCGGCCTCGACCGTCGAGACGGCGGCGCTTCGGGGAGTGAGCACGCCGATCTCGGCGAGCTTCTCGACGAAGAGCTTGCGGTCCTCCGTCGCGACGATCGCCTCGACCGGGGTGCCGAGGACGCGGACGCCGTACCGCTCGAAGACGCCGCACGAGGCTAGCTCGACGCCGCAGTTGAGGGCCGTCTGGCCTCCGAAGGCGAGGAGCACGCCGTCGGGACGCTCTTTTCGTATGACGCGCTCGACGAAGAAGGGTTCGACGGGGAGAAAGTAGACGCGGTCCGCCATCCCCTCGCTCGTCTGGATAGTGGCGATGTTGGGGTTGACGAGAACGACCTCGACGCCCTCCTCCTTCGCCGCCTTTATGGCCTGGCTCCCCGAATAGTCGAACTCCCCCGCCTGCCCGATCTGGAGGGCCCCGCTTCCGAGCAGCAGCACTTTCGCGACGCTACGCTCTTCCATTCCTCAGACCCTCGATGAAGACGTCGAAGAGGTACTCCGTGTCGGTCGGCCCCGCGCTCGCCTCGGGATGGAACTGCACCGACATGAAGGGCAGCCGCTCGTGGCGGATACCCTCGTTCGTCCCGTCGTTCGCGTTCGTGAACCAGGACCGCCACCCCTCGGGAAGGGTGTCGGT
>DHHB01000011.1:1990-5054 GCA_002403075.1 bacterium UBP1_UBA4783
TGGTTCTGCGAGCGGTGGCCGTAGTCGAGCTTGTAGGTGTCGGCCCCCGCGGCGAGGGCGAGGAGCTGATTGCCGAGGCAGATGCCGAATATCCTGACCTTCCGCTCGAGCGCGACCCGGAGCCGCTCGATCGTCGTTCCGCACATCTTCGGATCGCCGGGGCCGTTCGAGAGGAAGAGGCCGTCGTATTCGTATTCGCAGTCGTTGAAGTCGAAATCCCACGGCACCCGCACGACCGTCGCGCCGCGCCGGAGAAAGCACCGGACGATGTTGTTCTTCATCCCGCAATCGACCGCGAGCACCGTGAGCGGCCCGCCGCGGCGGCGGTCTCGCGCCCCGCGGCCCGCCCCCCCTCCCCCCGCTTCGTAGACGACGGGGCGGCGCACGCTCACCTCGGCGACGAGGTTCCGGGCGTTCGGGTCGGCGAAGGGGACCTCTTCGCCGCAGACGATCCTGCCGAGCATCGTTCCCTTGCTCCGGAGCTTCTTCGTGAGGGCCCTCGTGTCGACGCCTTCGACGGCCGGAACGTCGTTCTCGACGAGCCACTCGCCGAGGCTCTTTGCCGCGTTCCAGTGGCTCGGCCGCTCGCAGTGCTCCGAGACGACGAGACCCGCGATCTGCGCCCGCTCGGATTCGAAATATTTCAGAAGACCGTGCTCGCGCTCCGGGGGCGGCACGCCGTAGTTGCCGATGAGCGGATACGTGAGGACGAGGATTTGTCCGCGGTACGAGGGATCGGTGAGGGCTTCGGGATAGCCGGTCATCCCGGTGTTGAAGACGACCTCTCCCGCGGCCGGGCGCTCCGCGCCGAAGGAAAGGCCCTCGAGGACGGTGCCGTCCTCGAGCTCGAGACGGATCTTTCTCGTTTCCTTCATCGTTTCCGCCGCTTCGCCCGAACGCCGGTCTGAACAAGCCGGCAGAGAATAATCCCTTTTCCCGTCCGATATCAATACCGGAAAATTCCGCCGATCCGGCCCGCGGGCCGAGACCCGCCGAGCCCCCGCGCGCCCCTCAATTTTCGCTATCGCCCGCGCCCGTTCTCCCGTATTATTCCCCCCGTCGTCCGCCCGGCAAGCCGGTCTGGCGACGCCGATCCGGGGCGTGTTCACCCAAAGGAGGCGAGAGGATCGACTATGTTTAAAGGACATCCGAAGGGGCTCATCGTCGCGTTCTTCGCGAACATGGGCGAGCGGTTCGGCTTCTACACGATGGTCGCCATCTTCGTTCTGTTCCTGCAGGCGAAGTACGGCATGACGTCCGCCGAGTCGAGCCGCGTCTACGGCATCTTCATGGGGTTCGTCTACTTCTTCCCGCTCCTCGGAGGCATCATCGCCGACAAGGTGCTCGGCTACGGGAAAACGATCGGGATCGGCCTCGTCGTGATGTTCGCCGGCTACTTCATGCTGGCCTTCCCGACGCCGATGACGACGGGCTTCCCGCTCATCGTGGCGGCGCTCGGCACGATCGCCTTCGGCACGGGCCTCTTCAAGGGGAACCTGCAGGCGCTCGTCGGCAAGATGTACGAGTCGCCCGAGTTCGCGCCGAACCGCGACCGCGCGTTCACCCTCTTCTACATGGGGATCAACATCGGCGCGATGTTCGCCCCGACCGCCGCGGAGAAGATCAACAACTGGATACTCTCGAAGGGCGATTTCTTCTACGACGGCCGCATCCCGGCGCTCGCGAACCATTATCTCAAGGGCACGCTCGAGGACGCGGCGAAATACCTCGGCATCGCGCAGGCGCAGGATCCGAGCGTCACGATCGAAACGCTCGGGGCATTCTCCGAGAAATACATCAACCTGCTCAGCAAATCGTACCACTACGGATTCGGCGTCGCGTGCTTCAGTCTCATCATCTCGATGCTCGTCTTCTGGGGCTTCCGCAAGTATTACCAGCACGCCGACTACATGGTGACCGACAAGACGCGCGCGCAGGGCATCCCGTCGCACGTGCAGACCCTGACGCGGGCGCAGATCAAGGATCGCTTCATCGCGCTCGGGCTCGTTTATGTCGTCGTCATCTTCTTCTGGATGTCGTTCCACCAGAGCGGCGTCTGCATGACGTATTTTGCGCGCGACTACACGCAGCCGACCGTCGGCAAGGCGACGAACCTGTGGTTCGACCTCTTCGGCCTCCTGCCGATATTCCTCGCCGTGCTCGGCGCCTACTTCGCGCTGAAGCCGGGGGGCGCGAGCCGAACGCGGGGCCTCGGCTTCGTGACGTTCGTCGTGTTCGCCGTGCTCGCGTTCGTGAGATACCGCGGCTACGACGCCGTGAATCCGTTCACCCCGCAGAAGTTCCAGCATTTCAACCCGTTCTTCATCGTGGCGCTCACGCCGCTCGTCGTGGGGTTCTTCAGCTGGCTGAACGGCAGGGGCAAGGAACCGACCGCCCCGCGCAAGATCGGCTACGGCATGCTCATGACGGCCGGCGCCTTCGCCCTGCTGGTTCTCGGATCGATCGGGCTCGCGAGCCCCAAGGAGCTCGCCGGACAGGTGGCGCCGGAGAGCATGCTCGTCTCGCCGTACTGGCTCATCTGGACCTACTTCATCCTGACGGTCGCCGAGCTGTTCCTCAGTCCGATGGGGATCTCCTTCGTGGCGAAGGTCGCGCCGCCGCAGTACAAGGGCCTCTGCCAGGGCGGCTGGTTCGCCGCGACGGCGATCGGAAACTACCTCCTCGGCGTCATTGGCTGGTTCTGGGACCGCGTGCCGCTGTGGACGCTGTGGCTCATCCTCGTCGGCTGTTGCCTGGTTTCGGCCGCCTTCATCTTCTCGGTGATGAAGCGGCTCGAGCGAGCGACGACGAGCTGACCGAACGGATAAACCCGTCCTCGAACGGCGCCCGGCGACGTCGCTCCCGGGCGCCGTTTTCGTCGCCCCAAAAGATATTGAAACCTTTCCCCCCCGCCGGACCGTCCTATACGCAGGCGGCTCCGAAAAAAGGGGGCGCTATCTGCAACTTATCACTAGTGAGGGCGTATAATAGGCGTAACCGGTCGGCGACAAGGGAGATTGCATGAAAAAAATATGGAGAATGACGCTGATCCTCGCGCTGCTCG
>DHHB01000039.1 GCA_002403075.1 bacterium UBP1_UBA4783
CCTAGGCGACGTAGACCGTCTTCACGTTGACGAACTCCCGGATACCGAACGCCGAGAGCTCCCGGCCGTACCCGCTCTCCTTGATCCCTCCGAACGGGAGCCGCGGATCGGATTTCACGAACGAGTTGACGAAGCACGAGCCGGCTTCGAGACGCTCCGCGGCGATCCGTTCGGCGCGGGCGGCGTCCCTCGAGAAGACCGCCGCGCCGAGCCCGAAGCTCGTGTCGTTCGCGGCCGCGATCGCCTCCTCTTCGTCCCGCACGGCGACGACCGCCGCCACGGGGCCGAAGAGCTCCTCGTCGAACGCGGGCATCCCCTTTTTTACGCCGGCGAGAACGGTGGCGGGATAGAACGCGCCGGGTCCCGGCGGGATCGCGCCCCCCGCGAGGAGCCGGGCGCCCGCGGCGACGCTCGCCGCGACCTGACGGTGCAGGTCGTCGCGCAGATCGGTTCTCGCGAGCGGCCCCACGTCCGTCGATTCGTCGAGGGGATCGCCCGCCCTGCGCGCGAGCATCCTCTCGAGGAGAAGCGCCGTGAACGACAAGGCGATCCGCTCCGGCACGATGAAACGCTTGGCGGCGATGCAGCTCTGACCGGAGTTCACGAGCCTGCCCGCGGCGCAGATCTCCGCGGCGGCCGCGAGATCGGCGTCCTCGAGCACGACGTACGGATCGCTCCCGCCGAGCTCGAGAACCGTTTTCTTGAGGAGGGCCCCCGCCCGCGCCGCGACGGCGCTTCCCGCGGGCGAGCTCCCCGTGAGCGTCACGGCCCGGACCGCCGGATGGGCGACGAGCGCGTCCACGCCGGCGCTTCCGACGAGCGCCGTCTTGAAGGCTCCCGCCGGAAAGCCGGCCGAGACGAAGACGTCCTCGATCTCGAGCGCGCATCCGCAGACGTTCGAGGCGTGCTTGAGCACGCAGACGTTTCCCGCCATGAGGGCGGGAGCGGCGAATCGAAAAACCTGCCAGAAGGGGAAGTTCCACGGCATGACGCCGAGGACGACGCCGAGCGGCCTGTAGGCGACGTAGCTTTTTCGCGCGTCGGTCGGCACGAGCTCGGGGGCGAGGAACGAGGCGGCGCGTTCGGCGTAGAAGTCGCACGCGAGAGCGCACTTCTCGACCTCCGCCCTCCCCTGCCTCACCGGCTTCCCCATCTCGAGCGCCATGAGCCGGGCGTGCCCGGCCGCGCGCTCGCGGAGCAGCCCCGCGGCGCGCCTCATGAACGCCGCGCGTTCGTCGAACGCGGTCTCCTTCCAGACCGCGAAGGCGTCGCCGGCCGACGCGACGGCGGCGGCCGCCTCCCCGGGCGACGCTTCCGCGTAGTCGCGTATCGGCTCGCCGGTCGCCGGATTGATCGAGCGCAGCATTCCGCCTCCCTCACCCGCTCGCGGCGCGCGGCCGCCGGTACAGATACA
Organism: bacterium UBP1_UBA4783; assembly: GCA_002403075.1. Lineage (GTDB taxonomy): Bacteria > Krumholzibacteriota > Krumholzibacteriia > Krumholzibacteriales > Krumholzibacteriaceae > SSS58A. The sequence continues at coordinate 1,415 of DHHB01000039.1, forward strand.
CGAAGAGACCCGCAGAGAGCGCCATCACGACGGACCAGAGGATCGCGTTCTCCCGCACGATCCCCGGATAGAGCGCCGTCGTCGTCGCGAGCCCGATGATCGCTCCTCCGAGATGCGCGTCGTGGCCGATGTTGCCCCACCGCCGGCGCATGCCGAAAAAGGAGATGAAGATGAAGAGGACCGCGTACAGGTAGGAGGGGATCGGAATGGGAACGGGGAACACCATCACGCTCCCTCCCGGGAAGAGAAATATCGCCGCGTAGACGACGCCGCAGACGCCCCCCGAGGCGCCGAGCGCGAGGTAGCTCTCGTTGCGGTGGAGCCAGAGCGACAGAAGGTTGCCCCCGAGGATCGCCGAGAAGTAAATCGCGCAGAGCGGCGCCGCGCCGTACTCCGCCTCGAGCGGCCCCCCGAACGAGTAGAGACTGAACATGTTGACGAAAAGATGACCGAGATTCGCGTGCAGGAATCCGCTCGACACGAGGCGGACGTACTCCCGCCGCCGGAGTATGCGGCGAGGATCGAAGATGAAACGGTCGAGCACCGCCGCGGAGCCGAACCCCGCGAGCGAGACGAGAGCGGTGAGAACGACGATGCCGATCGTCACGGGGGCGGAGTATTCGCTCATACGCCGTCTCCTGAACGCCGGGCGACGCCCCGCGCGGGATCACCGCGCGATCGTGATCTTCCCGCCGCGCGACTCGAACCCCGACGCCAGCAGGTAAAAATAGACTCCCGAGGGAAACGCCCGCGCGTCGAGCGGAAGCGAGTGGGCGCCACCCGCCAGACTGCCGCGGAAGACCGTGTCGATCCTGCGGCCGAGGACGTCGTAGAGACCGATCTCGACCGCGCGAGGCTCGGGCAGATCGAAAAAGATCGTCGAACGGCCGCCCGAGGGGTTCGGAAAGACGCGCGGCGGCGCGCCGAGGGACGAGCGCCCCGGGAAAACGCCGGCCGTGCTCGAAACCTCGATCGTGACGGCCGACGAAGAAGCCGCGCCGTCCGCGCCGACGGCGCGCGCCGTGATGCGGTGGACGCCGATCGGCGCGCCGCTCCACACGTGCTCGTACGGGCTCGCGGCGTCCGTCCCGGCGAGCTCGCCGTTCACGAAGAACTCGACGCGCTCGACGCCCGGGGCCTCCGCTTCGATCGGAATTTCCGACGGATACGGGAAGGTCGTTCCCGGGGCCGGAAGGACGACGGCCACGGCCGGCAGACCCCCCGGCGGCGCGAGAGCGAGATCCTGACCGGCGTCGAACAGGGAGCCGGGGACGGGGCCGAGGCCGAGGATATCGAGCGCGACGTTCGCCGCTTCGGCGTTCCTCACGGGCTGCGGGATCGCGTCGTGGCCGGGTCTGCCGGATCCCGGATCGAGGCGGCTCGCCGGATTGAGCTCGTAAAGATCCGCCCCCGCGGCGACGCCGGGCCCCCAGACGTAGAGCGGTATCGTGTAGTTCGACGGGTCGGTCGCGGCGCCGTGCCCGGTATTCACGCCGCCGTGGTCCGACGCGACGACGATCCACGTGCGCCCGGCGAGCGCGGGATCCGATTCGACGAGGTCGAAGATCCGCCCGAGCCGGCGGTCGACCTCCATGAGCGATTCGAAATACCGGATGCTCTCCCATCCGTCGTCGTGACCGACGCCGTCCGGGTCGGCGAAATGGAGGAACGCGTAGTGCGGGCGGCGCGCCTCCATATCGCCGAGAAACGCGGCGAGAAGCGCGGCGTCGTTCTCGTCGTAGCGGTACACGTCTATCTTGTCCCGGCCGTCGTCGGGGCCGACGAGGTCGGGCGCGCCGTTCTCGGCGTTCCAGCTTCGGTCGAAGATGCTGAACTTGGCCTTGCCCGCGAAGCACGAGGTGCGGAGCCCGTTGTCGTGGGCGACGTCGAATGCGCCGGCGACGTAGAAGCCGCGGACCTCCTCGATCGTCCTCGGATCGTCCGAGTTGAAGGAAACGCCGTGGCCGGAGGGCCCGAGAACGGGGCGCGCGGTGAGCTCGCACGCGTGGTTCGGGAGCGTCACCGTGTAATCGTAGTCGGTGCGGGCGTTCTCGGTGAACGCGCCCTCGATCCGCAGCCGCCGGAAGTTCGGCGCGGCCGCGCCGAGGCGCGGCGCGGCGTCGGCCCGAAGGCCGTCAACGCTCACGTGGATGACGTGCCGCGTCGTATCGAGGGCGGCGGGCGCCGCCGCCGGCATCGCGCCGGAACGCGCCGCCTGAGATCCGGCGAGCGCCACCGTGCATGCGAGAGCCGCCGTTCGGAGAGCGCCGCGGACGGCCCGCGCGGCCGCCCGCGGCGAGAAAACCGCTGTATTCATCCCGCTCCCTTTCCCGGCGGCCGCGCGCCGCTACGGCCGGACGACGAACGTACCGCTCTTCAACACGTCCCCGGCGGCCGACAGGACGTCGACCCTCCAAACCCCCTGCCACTCGGGGAGAATTCTCTTCGAGCTCCACGTCCGCCACGGCGAGCCGTTCACGGCGAGCTCGACGCGCGCCATCTCCCGGTCGCCGAAGTACCAGACATGGACGACGGACGTCCCCGCGGCGCCGCTCGTCTTGACGTAGCACAACACGTTTTCCACCGTCGACGCGAACGCGGTGTCGACACCGGCGGGTGCGCGATCCTGCACCGCCGTGCAGAAGCTCATCTCGTCGACCGACGGAGTTGCTCCCTCCTCGGCGAGCGCGGCGAACGCGGGAAGCGCGCACGCCGCGACGAGCACGATCACCCTGCGAATCATGGCCGACCTCCTCTTCGAAGGGATCGATCAGCGGTCCATCCGCGCGGGACCTCCGGAGGCCGCGCCCCCGAAGACGCCGCGCCGCGAATCCGGCGCGAATCCTCTGTCCAGCGCACGGGGAAGATTGTATACTGAAGACCCTCGAAACTCCAGAACGTTCGACGCAACCCCGAAAGGAGTCCCGGCGATGAGAAAAACGCTCGCGATCGCGCTCGCGGCGGCGCTCGTTCTCGCCGCGGCGCCCGGTCGGCCGCGCGCCGCGTCGAAGGGAAAACCGGACGTCTCCGTCACCACGGTCGATCTGCTCGCCGGAGCGGGGCTCTCGGCGAACGGAATCGGGCCGCAGCTTCTCGCGATGGACGAGTTCCGCAACCGGCTCGTCGTCGCGAACACGGCGAGCTCGTGCGTATCCGTCGTCGATTGCGGGGACCGTTCGGTGAACAACGTGCCCGTCGGGGCGCGCTCGCTGCAGCATCTCAAATCCGAGGCGCTCGCGATCCGCGCGAAGACGGGAGAGGTCTATCTCGTCGGCGCGAGGTGCTTCTCGATCGTCCGTCCGGACGAGAGATCCGCGAAAACGATCCCGACGCCGGCGCAGTTCGAGTCGATCGCGGTCGACGAGGAGACGGGGAACGCGTTCCTCGCGGGACGCGAGAGCGCGGAGCTCGGCTTCTACTCGGCCAAGGCGGGAACGTTCCGGCTCGTGCCGTGGCTCGAAACGCGCGAGGATCTCCAGAACCTCAACGCCACCCCTCCCCCTCCGATCCGCAAGGTGATCGCCGCGGCGGAGCTCGGATGGATCGTCGCGGTCGACGGCTACACCTCGTCCTTCTTTCTCTTCGAGGGACGCGGCGCGAAGCTCGTGAACTCCCGGTCGACGAAGCTCGCGAGCGGAGGGCGCTGGCATCTGGCCGGGTACGACGGAGCCTCCCACAGCCTCTACCTCGTCGTCGAAACGGGCGGACGCCGCGTAATCGAGGCGGCGAGGATCGACGTCGTGAGCGGCGAGACGGTCGTCGCCCCGCTCCCCGGATACACCGAGGGGGTCGGCATCCGGTACAACCGGGCGCGGAACGAGGTGTACATACCCTACGACAACCACGCGTCGGTGCACGTCGTCGATTTCGGCGCCGGAGGCGAGGTGTCCGAGATCGCGATCCCCGCCTACGGAAACGACGCGAGCGCGGTCGACGAGCGCAACGGCGTCCTCTACGTCGGAAGCTGGGCCCACGGCGAGGTGGATGTCGTCGATCTCGCGTCGCGGAAGCTCGTCCGGCGTATCGAGAACCTCGGCATCGTTCCGCACCAGTTCGCGATGGTCTTCAATCCCAACGACGGCCTTCTCTACTACCCGAAGGGCGCGACGGCCGTGAACGGGACCTTCGGCGCCGCGGTGACGGCGCTCGATCCGGCGACGGGAGAGACGGGCAAGATCCGCACGGGCTGGGCGCCGGTCGATCTCGTCGAGGTGCCGTCCCGCGGGAGCTTTCTCGTGTTCGACAACGAGGACGAGCTCGCCGAGGTGCGCCCGGACGGACGATACGAGCGGCGGCGGCTTCCGGTCGATTACCCCGTCGAGGCGATCCTCAACGCGCAGGGGAACGTCTACCTTTCGTACGGCCCGCATCAGTCGTACTGGCCCGTCGTCTACATCTGGGGCGCGAGGAACGGGATTCTGCGGATCGACGCCGCGGATCTCGGCTTCTACGACCGGCGCATCCCCCGGCAAGCGCACCGGATGGCGTTCGACGCGTCGGGGACGCTCTACTTCACGCAGAACAACTGGGGCGCCGAGCAGCAGTTCATCGGCACGCTGCAGGACGACGTGCGCCTCTTCGATATCGGGCGGAGGATCGCGCTCCCCGATACGGTCGAACGCGAGATAACGCAGCGCCTCCTCGAGTACGACGCCGCCGCGGACCGCCTCTATCTCGTCCGTCTGCCCGAAAGGGACGATGAGGCGAGCGTCCTGCAGATCGTCGATCCCGCCGCGAAGACGGCCGTTCACCGGACGACCGTCGGACGCACGGCCGCCGATCTCGTTTTCGACGACGAGAGTATCTACGTCGCCAATTTCGATTCGCGGAGCGTTTCGGTCATCGACAAGGGAACCTTCGCTTCGACGGAGATCCCGGCTGGGGAGGGGCCTCTCGCGCTCTGCCGCTTCGGAGGCTCGGTCTGGGTCGCGAATCACGAGTCGAACGGCATTCAGGAAGCGCGGGCGGGCGCGAAGGAGCGGCGTCTGCCCTATCCCGGGCGGCCCGACAACCTGTTCGCGTGGAACGGACGGCTCGTCGTGACGTCGCACGACGCGGGAGCGCTCCACGTGTCGGCGTTCGATCCCGCGACGGGGAAGTTCACGCTGCTGCACCGCGCCGAATTCCCTTACGGAGACACGGGCTTCGCTTCGAAAAACGTCTCGTTCTACGTCCCGGGACAGTTCGCGGACGCGGTCTTCTCGATCACGAAGGCCAAGACGGCCGCCGACGGAAGGCTGTGGATAGCCGACTTCCTCTCGGGGAGGATCTTCATCCTCGAGGCGAGGTGACGGCGCGGGGTCCGGTCATCCGCCCGGGACGAACTCGACACGTATCGACTTGACGATCTCGAGCGCCGTCGTGAGCGATTCGAGGCCGCGGAACAACTCGCCCGACGCGCCGGACGGATGGCCGTGCCCGATCCGCTCGAGCGTCGCGGACGACGGATCGCCCCCGATGACGATCGTCCCTTCGTAGACGAGAGACGGCTGTCCCGAGCCCATCGAGCCGCCGCTCCAGTTCGCCTCCCCTTCCCCGGCGTTCTCGGGATAGGCCGCGTTGAAATCCTTCGAGTGGTTGATCTCGGCCCGCACGACGTATCGTCCGGGCTTTATCCCGGGGAGCAGGGTCCACTCGCGCGCGAAACCGGATTTCGGCGTCGCACCGGTCATCGCGGCGAGCGCGGGGTCGGTCGCGTCCTTTTTCGGCCGCT
>DHHB01000026.1:0-2624 GCA_002403075.1 bacterium UBP1_UBA4783
GGGAATCCGCTCACGGTCGTTCCTCCCGTATGGCTCAGGAGGTTCGCGATCGTCACTTTCTTCCCTGCGGTGAATTCGTTCTCGGGGAGCTTCCACGACCGCAGGTACGTGTTCACGTCCTCATCGAGCGACAGCTTCCCCTCCTGAACCATGCGCAGGATCGCAGTGGCGTTCAGCGTCTTGCTGATGGACGCCGCCTGAAATATCGTGCTCTCGGTGACGGGCTCCTTCGTTTCCAGATCCTTGACGCCGTACCCCTTCGCCCATACGACGCGGAAGCCGTCTATCACGGCGACGCTCACGCCGGGCACGTTGTAGTGCTCCATCCGCTCGCGGATGTTCCATCCCGCCTCCCCTTTCACGAGCACCGGGGGAAGCAGCCCGTTTTCGATCCGCTCGATCCGCGATTGCGCGTCGCTCCCGGCCTGGAGCGGGCACGAAATCATGAGGATCGCCGGCAATATCGCCGTCAGCCTCGAGACCATGACATCACTCCCTTTTCGCGAGATAAAAAATAAGCATGCTATCCGGTTTTACGAATTGGACGCTGATTTGTTCCGGCGCCCGCGACGTGCGCCGGCGGTCGTCCCCCGAGTCGTCGAGGGAGATCGAGAGGATGGGCTCCTCCCCCTCTTCGCCCTGCGGGGCGGGGCTCGAGCCGAGCTTGCCTTCAAGCGCAAGCGTTATCGCATCCGTTGGGCAGCAGGTTTAAGAACTCGGTTGCCATGATCGGTGCGGCTCTCCGACAATCCTCGGTACGCCGTCAAATTTTGTTTACGGAACGTTAACAATAATGGACATATTATTTTCGTAATAATCCATCATGTCCCCACTTGTCGATAGGCTCAATCGCGCATATAATAATTGCGGCGGCACGTCAGGGGACGCCCAAATCATAAATTGGCAAATTCGATATGGCATCATGGGCCATGGCGGCACGTGCAACAGCTTTGCGGAGGATTGCAGTGCCCAGCAATTATATCCATGAAGAGGCAGATACGCAGATACAAATAATCAAGTGATTAACGAGGAAAGCCCGGATTTCTGGATTGCAGGAGAAGGAGCGAGATGGCAATGCGCAGATTAGTTGTATATCTAGCTTTCACGACGATAGCCCTGTGCTCGCCCGCCTTATCCAATCCACAGCTGATCGGTGAGGATCCGACGTTGGAGGAATTATTCCGTTATTCAGACCTTGTGGTGGAAGGGGTGATTGAAAAGATATCGAAAGTGACGGTTTCTACAAAGGATATAAGTCCCAATCTCATTAGCCATGACATGCCAATGGCCATTATGGCTTTTCGGAAGGACACGGTGCTTGTCGGATATCAAACGGAAAGGCGGATCGAGATTGTCGATTACGTAACGACAACTCCATATCATTTCGATTTTGTCGAAGGGGACCGATACATCTTGACGCTCCGTGTACCGGCAACCGGAGGTAGGCTATTCGAAGGTGCGCGATTTCTGGCAGTATCGGGCCATGGCAAGTTCCTCATTAAAGGATCACGCTGGATTCAGGGGGATAGAATAAATCCGATAGCCGAAGGACAGCTCAATGAGTTGTACGCCTTATTGGGCGAGATACAGCGTGATCGAAGCATAGAACGACTGACTCAACAAGCGGAATTGATAATCCGTGGCAAAGTGCTGGACATGTGGCAAGGCAAAGAGCAAACCGTTGAGGAGCGCGATAAGCACATCACACGCGTTAAACTAGCCGTCCAGTCAGTTATGAAAGGGGCTTTCAAGAGCGGTTCTCTTGTTATTTCAATGATTGGCGTTGGCGGCTATGAGCCATTATGGAGAACGCAAGTTCCCGATATGCACAAGGGCGAGGAATGGATAATGTTTTTAAAATACGCAGATGAGCCTGGATACTACCCATTCGCGGGTGTAAACGGGCTATTTCTCGTTGAGGGCGATGAACTCATAAGAAACAACAATAACCGAATTATCCTTCCTTTCTCTCCCGAACAGCTGGAAGCGGAAGTCAGTCAAATCGTAAAATGAGATGGATAGTGCCATGAGGCAATATGCGGTCCTTGCCTTGATGTTCTTTCTCTTAACAGTTCTATGGATTTCAGACCTTTCTGCCGCCGATCATTGGCCGCCCAATACCGTGCTCAAGTATATCTATTCTTCAACTGGCGAGCCATCCGGCGCTGGAGGTGCTTTCGGACTTGCCGTGGTTTCATGGGACGCTGCAGCCACCTGCTATTCCTTCACGGCGGGGAGCGGCATGGGCATAGTGGAATGGATAACGAATAAGAATGACTGGGATGCCGTGCGCGGTGATGTATCACAGACAGGTTTGGCGCTTGCTATATCGGATCACTCAACGCACTTCACCGTTTACTTCAATTCTGCCTATAGGACCACAAGCGAATGGTCCACATTGTGCGATGCAGGCAAGGCTGATGTGATGTCGATCGCTCTGCACGAACTGGGTCACGTGTTAGGACTTGGTGATTGCATAAATTGCACAGGCACAGTGATGAAAAAGCCATATAACATATCAACGCCCGATTGCTGGTCGGGGCCATATGATACGGACAAGAATGCGGTCAACTCGTTTTGCGGCAGTCCGCCGGCCGCCTCGGTGGAGGCATTCCTGCCCTTTT
>DHHB01000026.1:2697-3185 GCA_002403075.1 bacterium UBP1_UBA4783
TTCGAGATCCGCGATGCATTCGGCGTCCCGACGGAGCGCTATTATCTGTACGAACGGGATCACCGAGGCGTCTTTCTACGCGCCCGCGAAGGGGTATTCGAGAGCAAACCCGAGGTGACGAAGGCTTCGATCGAATTCGATCCCGCTGAATTGGAACAGATACTCTTGAGCCGATATGACCGAGCGGAAGCTTCTTCCGGGACAGTAACGGGAATGATTGTGTGCCCTGATAGCTTCATCAGCGCCGCGCAGATACTGACCGGCTTCTGGAGCTCCCGCGGGCGATCTGTTGCCGTTGCCCCTCTATCGCTCACCGGTTGCAGCCGTGAAGAGATCAAAGCCTATATAGAGAACGCGTATGCAGCCGGCGTGCGCTATGTTCTTTTAGCCGGCTGCGCCAGCGATCATGAATGGTTCGACGACCCGTCGAAGTGGCCGGATCATCCCGGGGAGCAGGATTGGTACCACTGGTACGTTGACTATCATTC
>DHHB01000026.1:3245-10915 GCA_002403075.1 bacterium UBP1_UBA4783
GATTGGTATTATGCTGAGGGATTGCCCGAATTGCGCGTGGGTCGCTTTCCGGCAGCGAATCGAGCGCAACTGCTCGCGATGATCAGCAAGGATATTTGGCATGTCGAAAACACACCGAACGATACCTGGGGCCATACAACGAGCCTGTGGGGATTCTGTCAAAGCACTGACGGCAACAGCGGCCCTCTCCTCAAGGCGATATGCGAGGACTTTTGGAGTCGTGTTCCGAGCCACCTGGTCAAGTACACCCTGCTCGATACGATGTGGACGTACCCGGTGCGGGAAACGCAAGCCGTGGCGGAATGGAATGCCGGACGAGGAACTATCTGGATGCAAGGAACGTCATCGACGCCCTATAGGGCCAATCAATTCTTTTCCAAGAGTGCAGGATGGAATATCGGCAAGCTTGCGGTGGATAAGCTGCCGCTCGTAATCGGCGCGAACTGCGGCATCGGGGCATATGACATGGCTCAAAGCGCGACCTACGGCGAGCCGGTGGCGCAGGAGCTTCTCGGCAGCGACCCGCAACGCGGGGCCTGGGCGGTAATCGCTCCCAGCCGCGGCACCTGGATCGAAGGTGACCGCCAGATGTGCGATGCGCTCAATGAGTATTTGTACGTGGAACCGGTTCAAGATCTCGGAACGGCCTTCATGCTCGCTCTTCGTGATATGAGGCAAGGAAATGAACGGCAGTGCGCCGAATCGTTCAACCTGCTCGGCGATCCAATGGCGCCTGTTCCAACTATGGAGGTGACTGAAGTCGAGGAGCAGACTCCGGATTATACTCGGCTCAGGCTGTACCCGAATCCATTCAACCCTTCGGTGACAATCGAGTACGACGTTCCGCAGCCGTGTTTCGTTGAACTGACGATTTACAACATTTTAGGGCAGAGAGTATGTCGGCTGGTCAGCGAGTTGCGGAATTCAGGCTCGTATAGCGCAATCTGGAAAGGCGTGGACGGGGAAGGAAGACGAGTGAGTTCGGGTGTCTATTTCTGCAGGCTTCTCGTTGGGGCGCACCAGGAATTGAGAAAGGTGATTTTGCTGCAGTGACTCTCGAAAACGGAAAAGGGGGGCAATCATGATTCAGAAGCGCAATATATTGAAGATTGGGTTGATATGCGTGATATGCCTGACATTGCTCGGCTTCGACGGCACTCCCGCCTCCGCAGATCCATGCACGCCATGCGATACTTGGGGCCTTATCAAGTGTTGCTTTATAGATGAAGTGCCCTGCAAGTGCTGTTCCTGCACCAAGGACATTGAGATGCTGTACGCTTTCTATGTTAATTACCTGCAAAGTGATCCGGATATTTCGCCGTTTGATATCCTCGAAGGTAAGTACCTTAATTCCTATTTGATGTGGAGAATGAGCTTCTCCCGGCAGACGCCGGCTGGGAATGCAACATGGGGGGCAATTAAGAGCCTATTTTAGCAGTAGCATCGGCAGGGAGCGGCGCGAGCGAAGCCCAAAGAGAGCTCCTACCTCCCCCGCACCTTCTTGAGCCACTCGCGGAACTGCTCCATGTCGCGGACCGGGGTTTCATCGGGCGCCTCGGCCGCGGCCGGTTTGGCATTTGCGGCGTCGGGCGTCCCTTCATCCCCGTCGCGGGCCGTCTCGGGCGATTCGGGCCCGCCCGCGGGAGCGGCGAACTTCTCCGCAGGCGGAGCGTCAGGCGTCTCCCCCGCGGGAACCGGCGGCGCGCCGGCCGCCTCGCGCGGGAGCTCGGCGCGCACCGATGCCTCGGAGCCGCCGCGGCCGACCGTGTTCGCCGCGAGATCGTCCCCCACGTCGTCGAGGGAGATCGAGAGGATGGGCTCCTCCCCCTCTTCGCCCCCCGGCGGGGGACTCGAGGCGAGCTTGCCCTCGATCCTCGCGATCATGTCCTTGGCCTCGCGGTTGCCGGGCTCGCGCGCGAGCACGTCGCGGTAGATCGCGAGCGCCTTGTTGTAGTACCCCTGCGCCGCGTAGATCCCGGCGAGCGTCATTGTCGCGAGATCGCGGGGGCGTTCGTCGCGGACGGTCTTCCCGTCGGCGAGGTTTATCTCCTTGACGGCGAAGGGGGGCTGCGACTCCTTGAGCGAGCGCGCCGCGTCCTCGTTCTTCGGATCGATCGCGAGCAACCGCCGGTAGCATTCCGCCGCCTCCGCACGCCGGTCCTCGGCGAGCATGATGTCGCCGAGGAACTTCAGCGCGACCATGTTTTCCGCGTCGAGCTCGAGCACGCGGCGGAACTCCGCCTTCGCGCGCTCCGTGGCGCCCGTGTCGTAGAAGCATTTTCCGAGGATGACATGCCCGCTCGCGTACTCCGGGAACCGCTCGAGCCCCTTCTCGAGGATCTCGATCGCCTTCGCCGTGTCGCCCTGCTTGCGGTACGCGTCGGCGAGCGGCGCGAAGAGGCGCGAATCGCCCGACCTGTTGTATCGCTCGATGAGGCTCTGGAGCTCTTCGCTCATGGTTCCGCCCATGCCGCCGTTCCTTTCGATGGGATCGGGTCCCCGATAGGGAGAAGCTAGCAGAGCCGCGCGCGCGCTGTCAAGAGCCGCGAATCGCCGGAGCGAATCGCTAGAGCCGGAACGTCTCGGCGATGGCGTAGAGCTCCCGCAGCGGCTCGTTCTTGTCCGCCCCCGGCGCGAACACGACGCAGTCGACGAGCCACAGGCGCGACTTGACGCGGTCGACGATGAAGAACGTGACGAAGGCGCCGCCATAGTCGCCGACGCTGTTCTCCCAGTAGCCGTCCATGCGGACTGCCGGGTACGGGCCGAGCTTCGTCGCGCGGAACTTCGCGAGATCGCGGCGCATGACGTCCTTGTCGTACATCCGGAACGCGTAATCCTCGCGGACGCGGTAGAGAGCGGTCGAATCGGCGAGCGTCGCCTCGTCGCGGTCGAACGCGCGCCACGAGACGCCGAGCATGCGGTTCGGGGTCGGGTTGATGAGCTCGACGCCGGGAACGTCGGGACGCTCCTGATTGAGCGTGTAGTCCATCGGCACGCGGAGCGTGAAGCCGTATTTCGCGCGGAGCAGCTTTCCGAGGTCGACGTTCTCCGTGCGGAGAAGGAAATCTCGGAGCCGCTCGCGGTTCTCCTCTTCGATGATCCCGCGGATGAGCTCGCCTTCGGAGACCGCCGCCCGCTCGAGATCGTCGGCCGACGCCGCGGTCACGATGAGCGTGAGCTGTCCCGTCACGGGGTAATCCATCTTCTTGAAGACGCTCGCGCGCCCGGCGAGCACGCTCCTCACGGCCTCGTCGCCGATGAAGCGCTGGATGTAGCTTCCGATCCTCCCCTGATTGACGAGGCCGAAGAGCACCATGTTTTTCGCCGGGAGCTCGGCCTCGAGCCGCGAGGCGGGAACGATCTTCACGTTGAACTGGTTCTCCGTGCGCGTGTAGAAATCGATCTCGTGCTGGAGCGTGCGGACCATGGTCTCCGAGGGTCCCTCGATCGTCCCCGTTTCGGTGACGAGAACGACGTTGCTGTACGAGCCCGCGGGCGGCGATAGGTACGCCTCGCGGCCCTTGCACGAGACCGCGGCGAGGCACAGGAGGACGAGAAGAGAGCGCGGAATCAGCGAGTGTTTCATCGGTCGATCACCCCGATGAAACAATAGAGGCTGGGCGCCCGTCAGGGCAAGGACAAATTGAGCCGCTGCGCGCGCTCGCGCTCGAGCGCCTGCTGGAGCAGAATCATGCGCCGCTCGAGCCCGTCGATCCGGCGCCGCAGGAGCTCGTTCTCCCGCATGAGCGAATCCTCGCGCGAGCCGGCGACGAACCTGAACGCGGACTCCTCCGCCGCGTCGGGGCCCGTTCCGATGGAGATGACGTTGTCGGAAACCATCCGCGGCGCGGCGTAGCCGCCCCCCGGCGCGTAATCCAAGTAGGCCCCCTGATCCACGTAGCCCGTGGACACGGTTCCCGAGGGACGGCTGCTGCGCGCCACCGTGGGCGCGGAGGTCTCAGGCGCGCCGAACCGGCCGAAGGCGAAGATCGCGGCGACCGCGACCGCCGCGGCGGCCGCGGCGCCCAGCGCGAAGGAGGGCATCCAGCGCCTCGTGGCGCCGATCGAGGCGCCTTCGCGAAGGCCGAGCCTGTTGCGCTCCTCGTGTATGCGGCGCTTCACGTTCCACTCGAAGCCCTCCGAGGGCGAAAGCTCGGGCAGCTCGCGCAGCGCGCCGAGGCACGCGTCCGCCTCCTTGACGAAGAGGGCGCACGACGGACAGCCCGCGAGATGCTCGGCGAGCCTCATGCGCCCCGACTCATCGAGGAATCCGTCCCTGCTCGCGTAGTACAGCTCCTGCGCTTTCGTGCATTTCATTTTCCGTTCCCCTTTAGCGTGCAATCCCTGCCGTTCACGAACGGGGCGACGCTCCGCTTGAAATGCGCCCGCCCCCTGTTTATGCGGGAGCGAACCGTGCCGAGCTTGAGACCGGTCACGGCCGCTATCTCCTCGTAGCTCATCTCGCTCATCTCGCGGAGCACGAACGGGGACCGGTACTTCTCCGGTATCCGCCCGATGGCCCCCTGAACGATCCCCCGCACGTCCTTTCGCTCGAAGTCGTCGTCGGGCCGCTGGGAATCGTCCCTCACGTCGACCCACTTCCCGTCGTCCTCGCCGCCCGCGCTCTCGGACCAGAGGCTCACCATCGCGGGACGCCTCTTGGCGGCCCGGATGCGGTTTCTCACGAGGTTCGTCGCGATGGTGTAGAGCCACGTCGAGAACCGCGCGACCGTTCGATATTTTTCCGCGTGTATGTACGCCTTCACGAAGGTCTCCTGCGCGAACTCCTCCGCCTCGTCGCGATCGTTGAGCAGGCGGAAGAGGTACGTGAAGAGACGGTTCTTGTACCGCGCGACGAGAACGTCGTAGGCGCGGCTTCGGCCCTCCTGCACGAGCAGCATGAGCTCCTCGTCGGTGAGCTCGCGAAGATCGATGTCCCGCGACGGCAGTTCGGTGGGTCTGTTCAATCCGTCGTCTCCGTTCTTCGTATCAGTCATATTTTGATACACTCCGGCGGGGCGAAAGTTCCGTCGCGGCGCCCTTTTATGAGGCCGGCTGCGGCCCGGCGCACGGCCGGGCGGCGCCCCCGGGGGCCGGGCAACCGGCCCGAGCCGGGGCGGCGGCCCGGAGCCGCGGCCCCATTATTCGATATAGAACTCCAGCGAATCCGGTGCAATTATTTTAATATCAATGACTTCCATGCTAATCTTCTCGGGGCCGCCATCCCGCGAGAGCCTGAGGTGCCGGGGGTAGCTCCGCTCCCCCACCGGAACGAGCCCCTCGTAGCGCAAAATATACCGGCGGCCGCTCCCGGCGAAGCGCTGCTCGAAAGACCTCGCCCCCTTCTCCCCGTCGCATCGAAGCTCGATCTCTCTCCCCCGCCAGTCCCCCCGAAACTCGTATCCGCCGCCGCCGCGCGCGAGCGACGCGCCGGCGGCGTCGGCGCACCGCGGAAACGCGAGAAGAAGCGCGTAGAGGAGATCGTCCGCCTCGATCCGCTCGCCGAGCCCTTCGGCGACGATATCGAGCGCCTCGTCTCCCGCGATCGAGCGGTCGCCCCCCTCGCGGTATATGACGAGACTGTCGCCGGCGAGTATCGTGATGCGCTCGCGGACCGCTCCGAAGAGGCTCGAGTGCTCGAAGTCGATCCGCAGGCGCCCGCCCTCCGCGTGAACGACGCGGCAGAGCCCGCGGAACCGGTAGCGCGGAAGCTCGATCCGGACCCTGCCCGAGATCTCGCACCCCGGCCCCGAAGCGCCGAAGGGGAGACATGAGAGGTGCTCGTCGGCGCACGGGACGGGCGCGGCGCGCCTGCCCGTGACGGCGCAGGAGGAGGCCGTGATCGCGGCGGCTGCGACGACGACGCGGAGCGTCGATCTCGCGGACGGTGTTCTCATCGATCACCGAGCTTCTTCATCTTGTCGGCGGCCGAGCGGCTCTTCGGATCGAGCTCGAGCGATTTGCGGTAGGCCTCCCTCGCCTTCGCCCGCTCCTTGAGCTCGGCGTACGCGTCCCCGATGTGCTCCCAGATCACCGGATCGTCCCCGGCCTTCTCCGCGGCCGAGAGGAGTATGTCGAGGGCCGCGCGCGAGTTCCCCTGCTTGAAGCGGATCCAGCCGAGGCTGTCGAGATAGTAGCCGTTCTGCGGATCCTTGGCGAGCGCCTTCGAGACGAGCTTCTCGGCCAGGTCGAGGCTCTCGCCCTTCTCGGCGAGGATATACCCGTAGAAGTTCGCGAGCGAGGCGTCGTCGGAGTTGCGGTTGTAGAGCGGCACGACGCGCCGGAGCGCCTCGTCGTAGCGGCCCGTGCGGGAGTACAGGGCCGCGAGCTCGAGGAGCGTTCCCTCGTTCCCCGGATCGAGCTTCTCGGCGCGCAGCAGGAACGGCTCCGCCCGGCCCGTCTCTCCGGCCTTGCGAAGGATCGTGCCGACGAGGTAGTTGTTCTCCGCCGAATCCTCGGCCACTCGCTGCGCCGCCTCGTCGAGGTACTTCCGCTTCTCGTCCTCGTCGACGGAGACCGCCTCGTCGGGCGAGGCGGGCTCCCGCTGAGGCGCGTAGAGGATGACGAGCGCGCCGACGTAGTTCTCGAAGCGGCCAGGCTCGGCCGCGATCAGGCGTTTGACGTATCCGAACGCGGTCCGGAAGCGGCCCCTCTCCGTCTCGAGCTCGGCCATGACGCGCAGTATCGGGGGACGGTCTCCCATGGTGCTGAGGAGCTTGCCGAAAACGGCGAGCGCGTCGTCCGTTCTCCCCGCGCGGTAGAGGAAGCGGCCGTACACGAGCTCGCCCCCTTCCTCGAGCTTGCCGTCGCGGAAGAACGGATCGAGGAGCGCGGCCCCCTCGACGAACTCGCCGTCCTCGTACAGCATGTCGGAGAGCTCCTTGACGGCGCTCCCCGAGTGCGGATCGCTCTCGAGGGCCTCGCGGTATTCGCGTTTGGCTTCGGCGCGCCTGCCGGCCTCCGCGTGGATGCGCGCGAGCGCGAGATGCGCCGTGGCGTGGCGGGGGTTGCGCTCGATCGCCTTTCCGAGCGCGGCGGCGGCCTTCTCCATCTCCCCCGCTTCCGCTCGGAGGATCCCGAGGTCGTACCACACGGAATCGTCCGTGCCGTCGATCGCCGAGGCCTCTTCGAGCGCGGCGATCGCCTCCGCGCGATTCCCCGCCTGCTGCGCGACGCGCGCGTAGAAGGCGAGGACCTCGAAGAGCGGCGCGTCCTCGCGCGCGCGCAGCTCGTCGAGGATCTCGAGCGAACGTGCGTTGTTCCCCAGCCGGTACTCGACCTCGGCGAGGATGAGACGGGCCTCGGTGCCGTGCTCGCCGCTCTCGAGAAGGCGTTCCGCGTGCTCTTTCGCCCGTTCGAAATCGCCGACCTGCGCGGCGACCTTCGCGAGACGAAGCATGATGCGCGTGTTGCCGGGCTCCCTCGACGACGCGTACAGGTAGTACTGATAGGCGTCGTAATAATCGCTTTGCGCTTCGTGATATGTTCCCTTGAGATACGCGATGATGGCGCCCGTGTCGAACGGCTCCTCCGCTCGGATCGGCCGCGAAACGAGCGCCCCCGCGAGAAGAGCAGCCGACAGGGCCCATTTCAGGAAATATCCCGTTTTCTTCATGTTATCAGTATAGCGAAGCGCCCCGTTTCGGGCAAAATGATTCGGCGCGCCG
>DHHB01000026.1:10920-23563 GCA_002403075.1 bacterium UBP1_UBA4783
CGCCGCGAGACCGCGCCCCGCATGTAATTGACAGGGGGCGGCGAGCGACGTATACTACGGATACAGGAGAGTGCATCATGCGCCTCGCCAAACGGATACATCTCGCGCCACTTATCGTCGCGGCGCTCGCGGTCTCGCTCACCGGATGCTATACCCTGCTCAGGCATCCCGACGTATCCGACGCGTACGAGTTCGACGACGATCAGGAGATCGTCATCGTCTCGCACTGCGGTGATTGTCACATCTCGCCCATGCGCCATCGTCCGTTCCGCCACATGCCCGTCGATGACGACGAACGGGATGTCGTCGTGCCGACCCGTTCCATCGATCCCTCGACGCCCGTGCGCGCCGGGGGCGGCGGCATCGGCCCCACGTTGCCGGGCGGTTCGACGACCGGCGGTACGCAGGACGTCAAGACGCGCGACGACTCGAAGGGATCGAGCGAGAAGCCCCCCGAGACGATCAAGAAGGTAGCCCCGGACGCCAAGACGCCCGTGAAGCGCGACGCCGCGGAAAAAGCGGCGGGCGACGCCGAGGACAAGAAACCCCCCGAAAAGAAAAAGGAAACCCCATGAACAAGCGCATACGTCTGACGCTCGCACTTTCGCTGCTCGTTTCGATCGTCGCCGCGCCATGCCTCGTTCGCGGGCAGATCCTCGCGGGCCTCGCCCTCGAGCGGCTCGGCCTCCTCTCGCTTTCCGGCACGGGGGCGCGCCCGGTCGCGATGGGCGGCGCGTACACCGCCGTCGGCGACGACGTCTTCGCCCTCCTCTACAACCCGGCGGGGCTCGTCGAGATCCGGGACAACGAGGTCTCGTTCAGCCTCCACCAGCGGAGCGACGAGCTCACGAACTTCCACCGGCCCCTCACGTCGACGCAGTCGAACTCGAGCACGACGCTCGGCCACCTCGCGGGCGTATATCCGTACCCCACCTACCGCGGGAGCCTCGTCCTCGGATTCGGCGTCTTTCAGAT
The DNA here is from genome assembly GCA_002403075.1 of bacterium UBP1_UBA4783. Taxonomy (GTDB): domain Bacteria; phylum Krumholzibacteriota; class Krumholzibacteriia; order Krumholzibacteriales; family Krumholzibacteriaceae; genus SSS58A. The sequence continues at coordinate 11,896 of DHHB01000026.1, forward strand.
CGGCAACTCGAGCTTCGAGTCGGTCAAGAACGCCTACCTGTCCGATATATCCGCCGCGGTGGAGAACGCGTACATCCAGACCGGCACGCTCTACCAGTACTGCTTCGGCGTCGGGGTCGACGTCTCCCCCCGCGTCTCCGTCGGCGGCGGCATCGCGATCTGGGACGAGTCGATCGAGTTCGGCGACGAGATCAACTACGCGGACGCCGATTCGCAGGCCTTCTGGCGCGACGACGTCTCGCTCGATCTCGACGGCGTGAGCTTCAACGTCGGCATTCTCGTGCGCGTCACCGAGGCGCTTCGCGCGGGGTTCTCGTTCACGAGTCCGGTATGGATCTCGCTCGACGGCGAGGGCGTGACGAGCTACACGGGGGACTACACGGGCGGGGGCGGCTGGACGACGGATCCGGCGCTCGGGCTGATCGAGGATGATTACACGCTGCCGATGAAATGGAGCGGCGGCCTCGCGCTCACGCTCCCCCTCCTCACGGTCGGCGCCGACGTCTCCTACAGCGACTTTTCGCAGACGAAGTACAACGGTCTCACGATCCGCAGCGATATCGATCCCGGCAAGCGGCAGGTGCTCGACGCCGTGTGGAGCTTCCGCGCGGGCGCGGAGGCCCGCCTCCCGATGGCGCCCGTGAGCGTCCGCGCCGGATACGCCTACGTGCCGCTCGGACTCTCGAGCGTCGAGGAGCTCGCCTACATCGTCGACGACGCGCCGCTCTCCGTGATCGCCGACTTCGAGACGGAACGCGCGCGCCAGTTCTGGAGCTTCGGGATCGGCGGGGTCGTCGACCGGGTGCTCGCTCTCGACGCCGCCGTCGTCTTCGGCGGCTACGAAAAGACGACCGCCGGCGCGGGCGGCGCGGCGTTCTTCTCCGAGAAGCGGGACGTCGTGGAGTTCGTCGTCTCGGGAGCGTACCGCTTCTAGAGCGTCAGTCGGGTTTTCTGGAGATTCCCCTGAGCAGCGAGAGGTAGGCCTCGTCGAGGCGCGACTGCATCTCCTCCGAGATCCCCCCGCCCGCTTCCATGATCTGCTTGTAATATTCCTCGATGTAGCGGCAGAGGTACACGGCGCGCCCCTCGATCTGCTCCTCGACGAGCCGGAGCACCTCGGCGCGGCGCGCGTCGAACTGCGGATCCGAGGATTCCTCGGCGGTGCGGTGGAAATAGGCGTTCAGGAGATGAAGCCAGTACTCGTCGTGCCGCCCGCCGTTGTCGAACACGCACCCCGGCTTGTCGACGAGGAAGCAGTATCCGTACGCGAAGTACGAGCAGTTCGTGAGGCCCTGCAGGAAGAACCGGCGATGGCAGTCGACGCTCATCTCCTCGAGGCTGCACGGGAGCTTGCACTCGGAACAGTATGCGTCGGGATCGCCGCCGATGGTGAACGGAACGCGTATCGCCTTGTTCTTCGCGCCCACGGCTCGCGTCCTTCCTAGCGATGCTTGCGGAGCATGTGGAGCGCCTCTTTGGCGGCCATCTGCTCGGCGTCTTTCTTGCTCTTCCCCCGGCCCTTGCCGACTTCCTTGCCGCGCACCTTGACCTCGATGACGAAGATCTTGTCGTGCTCGGGGCCCGCCGTCGAGCGGACGGCGTAGCGCGGGTAGGTGTGGAAGCGCGATTGGCTGTACTCCTGCAGCAGGCTCTTGTAGTTGATGTGGTCCCGGTGCTCGAGGAACTCGTCGATGTCGGAGAGGATCGTCGTCTCGACGAAGATCCGCGCCGGCTCCATGCCGCCGTCGAGGTAGATGGCGCCGATGAGCGCCTCGAGAACCGCCGTGAGAACCGAGTCCTGATCGGCCACGCCCCCCCGCGCGGCGCTCTCGCTGAGAATAATATGCGGCTTGATCCCCATCTCCTCTGCGATCTTCGTGAGCACGCCCTTGCTCACGATGAGGGACTTCTTCTTCGTGAGCTGCCCCTCGTTCTCCTCGGGGAAGCTCCGCATGAGGAAGTCGCTCGTGACGAGCGAGAGGACCGAATCGCCCAGAAACTCGAGCCGCTCGTACGTGACCCGCTTTTCGCCGGGCCGCAGATCCCCGAGCGTCGACCGGTGCGTGAGCGCCTCGACCAGACGGCTGCGGTCGCGGAAGCGGTAGCCGATGATCCGTTCGAGAGCGGCGGAGTCCTTTTCTTCGGCGGGGGCCGGGCGCCGGATGAGGCCGATGATGCGTTCTATGAGTCGATTCATATGGTTCGTCGGGATCGTCCCGATCGCTATTTCTCGTACCTCCTCAGGAGAAGACACACGTTGTGGCCGCCGAAGCCGAACGAGTTGCTCATGACGGCGCGCAGCTCCGCGCGCTCGGCGGCGTTCGCCACGTGGTTCAGGTTGCACTCGGGGTCGGGATTGTCGAGGTTCATGGTCGGGGGGATGAGCCCGTCGCGCATCGCGTTCACGCACACGATGAGCTCGATCGCGGCCGCCGCGCCGAGCATGTGGCCGTGAACCGATTTCGTCGAGCTCACCTTGACGCGGCTCTTCCCGCCGAAGACGGCGTTGATCGCGTCCGACTCCGTCTTGTCGTTGTAGGCGGTCGAGGTGCCGTGAGCGTTGATGTAGTCGATCGCGCCGGGCTCGAGACCCGCCGTCGCGAGCGCCATGCGCATCGCGCTCACGGCGCCCGCCCCGCCCGGGGCCGGGGAGGTGATGTGGTACGCGTCGCCGGTGAGTCCGACGCCGGCGAGCTCGGCGAGGATCGGCGCGCCGCGGCGCCGGGCGTGCTCGAGCTCCTCGAGGACGACGAGACCGCACCCCTCGCCCATCACGAAGCCGTCGCGGTCGCGGTCGAAGGGGCGGCTCGCCCGCTCGGGCTCGTCGTTGCGCGTCGAGAGCGCCTTCATCGAGCAGAACCCGCCGAGCGCCATCGGCGATATCGTCGCCTCGGTGCCCCCGGTGAGAATCATGTCCGCGAAGCCGTGTTTGACGTACATGTAGGAGTCGCAGATCGCGTGTCCGCCCGAGGCGCACGCCGAGACAGTCGCGAAGTTCGGACCCTTGAGCCCGTAGCGGATCGAGAGCTGCCCGGCGGACATGTCCGAGATCATCATCGGGATGAAGAAGGGGCTGATCCGCGAGGGGCCCTTCTCCATGAGCACCGTGTGCTGCTGCTCGAAGGTCGTGATGCCGCCGATCCCCGAGCCGATGATCGCCCCGAAGCGGTCGGGATCGAACCCCGAGCCCTCGATCCTCGCCATCGCCCCCGCCGCGGCGGCGAAGGCGAACTGAACGGAGCGGTCCGCGCGGCGCGCTTCCTTCTTGTCCATGTGCTTCTCGGGATCGAAGTTTTTGACCTCTCCGCCGATCCGGGAGTCGTACGCGCTCACGTCGAACGCCGTGATGCGCGCGAGCCCCGAGACGCCGGCCGAGATGTTCGCCCAGCTCTCCTCGACGGTGTGCCCGCACGGGGAGACGAGCCCCATGCCGGTGACGACCACCCTTCTCCCGTTCGTCGACACGGTACCCCCTGTTCGTGAAACGCGCCCGGGCGGCGCGGACGGCTACTTCGAGTGGGCCTCGATGTAGCTGATCGCCTCGCCGACCTTTGTGATCTTCTCCGCTTCCTCGTCCGGGATCTCGATGCCGAACTCCTCCTCGAGCGCCATGACGAGCTCGACCGTGTCGAGCGAATCGGCGCCGAGATCGTCGATGAACGACGCCTCGCGCGTGATCTGATCGGGATTGACTGAGAGCTGCTCCTCGACGACCTTTTTCACTCGTTCCTCTATCGTTGCCATGTAACGACCGACCTCCTTCTCGAACGGTTGATTACGACATCACCATTCCGCCGTCGCAGTGGATGACCTGACCGGTGACGTAGCTCCCGAGATCGGAGAGCAGGAAGAGCGCGACCGCGGCGACGTCCTTACCCGAGCCGAACCGGCCGAGGGGTATCTGCTGCCGCATCCACTCTTTCCGCTCTTCCGGCAGGGCGGCGGTCATCGCCGTCTCGATGAAGCCCGGCGCGACGGCGTTCACGAGGACGTTTCTCCCCGCGAGCTCCTTCGCGACGGCTTTCGTGAAGCCGATGACTCCCGCCTTGCTCGCCGCGTAGTTGGCCTGCCCGGCGTTTCCCATGACTCCGATGATCGATGAGACGTTCACGATGCGCCCGAAGCGGTTCTTCATCATCGAACGCGAGAACGCCTTCGTGACGTTGAACGTCCCGGTGAGATTGACGCGGATGACGCTCTCCCACTCCGCGTCGCTCATCCGGACGAGGAGATTGTCGCGGGCGATCCCGGCGTTGTTCACGAGAAAATGCACCACGGGCCGCCACGCGAGGATCTCCCGGACGCAGCGCTCGACGTCCGCGGCGTCTCCGACGTCGCAGCGGAACGCCGCGGAGTCGCGGCCCGCCTCGCGCACGAGGGCCGCCGTCCCGCCGGCGCCCGTCTCGTTGACGTCGACCGCGGCGACGTCGGCGCCGTAGGAGGCGAGCGCCAGAGCGACGTCGCGCCCGATGCCCTGCCCGGCGCCCGTCACGACCGCCGTTTTTCCGTCGATTCCGATCATCGTTCCTCTCCGCTCCGCGCGCCGCCCCGGCGGGTCAGCGCCGGGGATCCCGCGCTCAGCGCTCAGGCCGCCGGCGCCGCGGCGAGCGCCGCGAGCTCCGCGGCGGTTCCCGCGCATTGCGCGCTCCGCGCGCCGTCGATCCGCTTGAGAAGCCCCGAGAGCACCTTGCCCGGCCCCACCTCGAGCACCGGACCGCTCCACTCGGCGAGCAGCACCCTCATCGATTCGCTCCAGCGCACCGGGCTCGTGAGCTGCCGCGAGAGCGCGTCCACGATCTCTTCCCTCGTTCGCACGATCCGCGCGTCGGCGTTCGCGACGACGCCGATCGAGGCCCCGCGGAGCGCGAAGCTCTCGATGTACGCGACGAGCTCCTTTTCGGCGCCCGCGACGAGCGGCGAATGGAACGCGCCGCTCACGTTGAGCGGGATCGTCTTTTTGGCGCCGCGGGCCGCCGCGGCCTTCATCGCCCGCTCGACCGCGCCGAGATGCCCCGAGACGACGATCTGGCCGGGCGAGTTGACGTTGGCGACGACGACGATCTCGCCGTCCGACGCCTCCCGGCACGCCTCCTCGACGTCCCCGCGCTCGAGGCCGATGATCGCCGCCATCGTCCCCGGCCGCCGGAGCCCCGCCTCGTACATGAGCTCGCCGCGCCGCCGGACGATCCGCAGCGCGTCGATCTCGTCGAGGACGCCCGCGGCGACGAGCGCCGAGTACTCGCCGAGGCTGTGCCCCGCTGCGATCGCGGGCTCGACCCCCGCCTCCTCGCGCAGCACGCGCGCCGCGGCGACGCTGTGGAGCAGGATCGCGGGCTGCGCGTTCTTCGTCGCGGTGAGCGTCTCGGCGTCCCCCTCGAAGCAGAGCCGCGAGAGCGCGAAGCCGAGCGCGTCGTCGGCGCGCTCGAAGAGCTCCCGGGCGCGGGGATAGGCCTCGACGAGATCCTTTCCCATGCCGACGTACTGCGAGCCCTGTCCGGGAAAGAGCATCGCCGCCTTCGCCATCGCGCGGTTCCTTTCTCGAGCGTCAGTACTTGAGCAGCAGCGCGCCCCACGTGAGGCCGCCGCCGAAGGCGACCATCAGTATCCGGTCGCCGCGCTTGATGAGCCCCTTTTCCTTCGCCTCGCCGAGCGCGATCGGGATGCTCGCCGAGGACGTGTTGCCGATGCGGTCGATGTTGATGATCGACTTTTCCGGCGGCACGTGGAGGCGCGAAAGGACGCCGTCGATGATGCGGATATTCGCCTGATGCGGCACGACGAAATCGATGTCGGCGGTGGTGAGCCCCGCCTCGCGGAGCACCTCCATCGCCGCCCCGACCATCGCCTTGACGGCGTACTTGAAGAGCCCGTCCCCCTTCATCTTGACGTACTGCTCGCGGTTGCGGAGCCTCTCCTCGGTGAGGGGGCGCCGCGATCCGCCGCCGGGGAGATACAGGAGCTCGGCGAACGACCCGTCGCTGCGCAGATACGATCCGAGCACCCCGTCCCCGGGCTCGCACGCCTCCATGACGACCGCGCCGGCGCCGTCCCCGAAGAGGACGCACGTCGCGCGGTCCTCGTAGTCCATGATGCGCGAGAGCGTCTCGACGCCGAGCACGAGGATCCTGCGCGCCTTGCCCGACACGATGAGCGACTGCGCGATCGTGACGCCGTATATGAACCCCGAGCACGCCGCCGTGATGTCGAAGGCGGCCGCCTGCGTCGCGCCGATGCGGTGCTGGATGAGGCACGCCGTCGACGGAAACGGCATGTCGGGGGTCGCCGTGGCGACGAGGATGATGTCGATGTCCTTCGGCGTGAGGCCGGCGTCGGCGAGCGCCCGGTTCGTCGCCTCGATCGCGAGATCGCTCGTCGCCTGGTCGGGCCGCGCGATCCGGCGCTCCCGGATGCCGGTCCGGCTCACGATCCACTCGTCGGTGGTGTCGAGCGTCTTTTCGAAATCGGCGTTCGTCAGCACGACGTCGGGCACGTAGTAGCCGATCCCCGCGAAACGCGCGCCCCGAAGCTGCTGCGGCCCGGTCATCCTTCGGTCTCCTCGGCCTTCTGCCGTATCCGGTCGTTGATGCCGCCCGCGACGAACCGCCCGGCGGCGAGAATCGCGTTCTTGATCGCCCGCGACGAGCTCTTCCCGTGGCCGATGATGACGACGCCGTTCACGCCGAGCAGCGGCGCTCCGCCGTACTCGGCGTAGTCGAGCTTCCGCTTGATCCCGCGGAACACGGGACGCATGAGGCCGGCGCCCACGCGGGCGAAGGCGTGGCGGCGCACCTCGTCGCCGATCAGGCTCGTTATATAATAAATGATGCTTTCTGTAAATTTCAAAACGACGTTGCCGGTGAAACCGTCCGTGACGACGACGTCGACCTTGCCGGCGAAGACGTCGCGCCCCTCGACGTTGCCGACGAAGTTGAGCGTGCTCCGCTCGAGGAGCTCGTACGCGGCCCTCGAGAGCTCGTTCCCCTTCGAGCGCTCCTCGCCGATCGAGAGGAGACCGACGCGCGGGGCGGTCTTCCCCATCTGCGTCTCGGCGTACACGGATCCCATGAAGGCGAACTGGAGGAGGTTGTGCGGATCGCAGTCGGCGTTGGCCCCGCCGTCGAGGAGCACCGTGCCGCCGTTCTCGCGCGTCGGCACGTAGATCGCGATCGCGGGACGCTCGATCCGCGGGAGCCGCCCGAGCTGGAGGAGCGAGCTCGCCACCATGGCCCCGGTGTTTCCCGCGCTCACGACCGCCTGCACCTCGCCCGCGCGGTGGAGATTCATCGCGATTGGTATCGAGGCGTTGCGCTTGCGCCGGATGGCGGTCGAGGGGCTCTCCGACATCCCGATGACCTCGGGGGCGTCGACGATCGACACGTTCGGCCCCTCGAGCCCTTTCTCGGCGAGGTAGGATTCGAGGACGTCGCGCTTGCCGACGAGAACGACCTCGATCGAGCCCTTCCCCTCGCGCGCCGCCTCGTAGGCGCCGTCGACGATCCCGACGGGTGCTTCGTCCCCGCCCATCGCATCGAGCGCGATCTTCATCGTTCCTCCGGCGCGGATTACTTGCTCTTGCTCTTGCCCTTGCCCTTGCCCTTGCCTTCCTCGACCTTCGGCTTCACGACCTCGCGGCCCGCGTAGTAGCCGCAGTTCGGACAGACCGCGTGAGGCGGCTTCGGCTGGTGGCAGTGGGAGCACTTGGTGAGGCTCGGCGCCTCCGCCTTATAGTGGGTTTTGCGTTTGCGCCTGCGCTGTTTCGATGCTTTCTTTTTCGGAAGCGGCATCTCGCGTCCTCCTTGTCGTCACGGTGATTCGCGTTCGAGCGGGCGGCCGTTACGGCTTTCCCCCGCGGCCGGTGAGCTTCCGCAGGGCGCTCCAGCGCGGGTCTCCGCCCTCGCGCGGGCACCCGCACTCGCCTTCGTTGAGATCCGCGCCGCAGGTTTGGCACACGCCCTTGCAATCCTCGCGGCAGAGAACCTTGATGGGGAGTTCCAGGATGAGCGCCTCCCGCACGCGCGGGAAGATGTCGTAGCGCTCGTCCCCCGCCGGCACGACGACGAAATCCTCCTCGTCGGGATCCTCCGGCGGCGCGGCGTTCCGGCCGCGTTCCACAATGAGCGCCAACTCGACCTCGAGGGGCAGGTCGAACTCCCCCGCGCAGCGGTGGCACTCGGCGTGAACGGTTCCCTTCACGCGGGCCCGTATATCGTAACGCGCCCCCGACCGCGTCACTTCGACGGTCGCGAGCGCGTGGCACGAAGTCGTTCCCCCCTCGGGCGTCGGGAGATCGAAGGTCCTTTCGAACGTTTCGACCGCTCGGTCCTCGACGCGGGAGAGATCGAGCTCCATGACGATTGCGTCGTCGCTCATGAGCGTATAATACTACGGTTCGCCAAAAACGATGGCAAGCTCTTTTTCCGCATTGGGCTGCGAGTCGGAGGCGTGCACGGCGTTGTGCTGCAGGTCGGTGCCGTAGGCGTACCGGATCGTGCCCGGACGCGCATTCGCCGGGTCGGTCGCGCCGACGAGCTCGCGCAGGAGCTCGACCGCCGCCCCCTCCTTCTCGAGCTCGAGGCCGACGACGTCGCCCGAGGTGATGTAGGAGATGAGCCCCTCGAAGAAGGGTTTGCCCTCGTGCACCGCGTAGAACGCCCTCGCCCGCGGCCCGTCGAACCGGAACTGCTTCATCCGCACGACGCGGAAGCGGTTCTTGAGAAGTAGGTCTATGATCTCGCCCTGTTTGCCGCTCTCAACGGCCTCGGGCTTTATCATCAAATAGGTCCTGCTCATTCGCACCTCCGCCGCCGCCCACGCGGCCGGCCTTTGCGACGCCCCGCTAGCGGCGCTTTGCGGGGAGAATCTTCTTCACGAGCTCGACGATCTCTCCCGGCGTCGCCGCGACGTCGACGCCGACGGCCTTGAAGGCGGCCACCTTCTCCGCGGCCGTTCCCGTGCCGCCCGACACGATCGCTCCGGCGTGCCCCATCCGCTTCCCGGGCGGCGCCGTGCGGCCCGCGATGAACGAGGCGACCTTCTTCGGGTATCCCCGCGCGATGAGGGCCGCCGCCTCCTCCTCGTCGCTCCCCCCGATCTCGCCGATGAGAACGACCGCGTCGGTGCCGTCGTCCGCGCCGAAGAGCTCGAGCGCGTCGAGGAGGTTCGTGCCCGCGACGGGATCGCCGCCGATGCCGATGCAGGTCGACTGGCCGATCCCGGCCTTGGTGAGGTGATGAACGATCTCGTACGTGAGGGTGCCGCTGCGCGAGACGACGCCGACGCGTCCCGGCGCGTGGATGCTCCCGGGCATGATCCCGACCTTCGCCTTTCCCGGCGAGATGATCCCCGGGCAGTTGGGGCCGATGAGCCGCGCGCCCCGCTCGCCGAGATACGGCAGGACCCGGACCATGTCGAGCACGGGAACGCCCTCGGTGATGCAGACGACGAGCTTCGCCCCCGCGTCCGCCGCCTCGCAGATCGCATCCGTCGCGAAGGCGGCCGGCACGTAGATGATGCTCGTGTTCGCGTCCGTCGCGGCGACGGCCTCGGCCATCGTGTCGAAAATGGGAAGCCCGTGCTCGCTCTTCTGGCCGCCCTTCCCCGGGGTCACGCCGCCGACGACCTTGGTGCCGTAGGCGAGCATCTGTCCCGTATGGAAGGCGCCGTCCCGGCCGGTGATGCCCTGAACGACGACGCGGGTCTTTTCATCGACGAGTATGCTCACGAAATCTCCTCCTTATATACGACGTCAGCGCCCCTGCGCCGCCGCGATCGCCTTCATGACCCCGTCCTCCATCGTCGCCGCCGGGATGAGCGCGGTGCCCGCGAGAAGCTCGCGCCCCCGCTCCTCGTTCGTTCCGGTGAGCCGCACGACGAGCGGCACGTCGACGCCGAGATGCTTTCGCGCCTCGATGAGGCCGAGCGCCACGTCGTCGCAGCGGGTGATGCCGCCGAAAATGTTGATGAGGATCGCCTTGACGTTGCGGTCTCGGAGAATGATCCGCATCGCGGTGAGCACCTTTTCGGGGCTCGAGGATCCGCCGATGTCGAGGAAGTTCGCGGGCTCGCCGCCGAAGTGCTTGATCATGTCCATCGTCGCCATCGCGAGCCCCGCGCCGTTCACGACGCAGCCGATGCTCCCGTCGAGCTTCACGAACGAGAGCCCCGCCTCGCGCGCTTCGACCTCGCCGCGGTCCTCCGCCGAATCGTCGCGGAGCGCCGCCGCGTCCTTCTGCCGGAAGAGGCCGCTGTCGTCGATGTTGATCTTGGCGTCGATCGCCCAGACCTCCCCCGCGGGGGTGACGACGAGCGGGTTGATCTCGGCGAGGGAGGCGTCGACGCCGAGGAACGCGCGGCAGAGCGAGACGAGCATGCCGCCGATCTTCTTCGAGATATCCTTATCGGCGGTGAGGAACGAGCTCATGCGCCTCACCTGAAACGGCAGAACGCCGAACGCGGGATCGATCACGATCTTGAGGATCTTCTCGGGGGTCGTCCGCGCGACCTCCTCGATGTCGATCCCGCCCGCCGGCGAGACCATCATGAGCGGCTTGCGGCTCCGCCGGTCGACGACCATGCCGACGTAGAACTCCTTGGCGATGTCGACCGCCTTGGCGACGAGCACCTTCTCGACCTTGATCCCCTTGAGGTCCATGCCGAGAATGGCCTTCGCCTTCGCCGCCGCCTCGTCGGGGTTCGCGGCGAGCTTGACGCCGCCCGCCTTGCCCCTGCCGCCGACGAGCACCTGCGCCTTGACGACGACGGGGCAGCCGAGCTCGGCCGCCGCGGCGCGCGCGTCCTCGGGGGTCGCGACGAGCGTGCTCGGCGGGACGGGCAGGCCGAATTTGGAAAAAACCGCCCTCGCATCCGCTTCGTGTATTTTCAACACGTACCTCCGTTAGTGATGTATCGGCAAGATATTGAAACGACTATCTAAAGTCGCTTATCAAGCCTTCATGAAATCCCCGAGCACGTCGGCGAGGTCCGGGTGCCCGATCTCCTGCAGGTCGTACATCACCCGCAGCGCCGGCTTCTTGATCTTGATGTACCGGCCGAGGTCGATCGGCGTGCCGATGACGACGAGGTCGCAATCGACGCGCGCGATCGTCTTCTCGAGGTCCTTGACCTGCTCGGGGCCGTACCCCATCGCGGGGAGCAGGAGCCCGATGCCGGGATACTTGCGATAGGTTTCCGCGATCTTGCCCGTGACGTAGGGCCGCGGATCGACGATCTCGCGCGCGTGATACTTGCGCGCCGCCATGATCGCCGCGCCGTATTTCATCCCGCCGTGCGTGAGCGTCGGGCCGTCCTCGACGCAGAGGACGCGCTTCCCCTTGATCCGCTCGGGCCGATCGATCTTGATCGGCGAGGCGCCGTCGATGACGACGGCCTTCGGATTGAGGCGGGCGACGTTCGCGCGGACCTCCTCGATGGCGCCGAGATCCGCGGTGTCGATCTTGTTGATGACGACGACGTCGGCGAGCAGCACGTTCGCCCGTCCCGGGTAGTACGTGAGCTCGTGTCCGGGCCGGTGCGGATCGACGACGACGATGTGGAGATCCGGCTTGTAGAACGGCAGGTCGTTGTTGCCGCCGTCCCAGAGAACGACGTCGGCCTCCTTCTCGGCCCGGCGCAGGATCGCCTCGTAGTCGACGCCGGCGTAGACGATGAC
>DHHB01000026.1:23643-26144 GCA_002403075.1 bacterium UBP1_UBA4783
TTCCCGCGCCGACGAGCAGCTCGGCGACCTTGCGGGTCGTCTGGCTCTTGCCGGCGCCGGTGCGGACGGCGCAGATCGAGATGACGGGCTTGCTGCTCGCGACCATCGTCGGACGCGCGCCCGCGACCATGAAGTGCGCCCCGAGGGCGTTCACGAGCGCGGCCTTCTCCATGACGTACTGGTTCGAGACGTCGCTGTAGGAGAAGAGCACCTCGTCGACGCCCTTCTCGACGACGAGCCGCGCGAGATCCACCTCCGCCGCGATGGGAATGCCCTTCGGATAGAGCTTTCCCGCCAGGGCGGCCGGATACTTGCGCCCTTCGATATCGGGGATCTGCGTCGCGGTGAAGGCGACCACCTCGACGTCCCTGCGGTTGCGGTAGAGGGTGTTGAAATTATGAAAGTCCCTCCCCGCGGCACCCATGATGATCATTTTTTTACGCGCCATAAATTAAACAACTCACCTCCGTGCGTCAGGTTCCGTTTCGAATGCGTTCGACGATGGCCGTCGTCGAATACCCCGGGAGCATGGCGACCCGCTCCACGCGGCCGCCGTGCTCCTCGACGAACCGGGCTCCCACGATCTCTCCGTGGGCGTACTCCGCGCCCTTGACGAGCACGTCGGGGCGAAGCGCCTCGATCGTCTCGAGCGGCGTGTCCTCCCCGAAGACCGTCACGAAGTCGACGGAGACGAGCGCGAGCAGGATCTCGGCGCGGTCCCCCCCGCCCGTGAACGGCCGCCCCTCGCCCTTGAGGCGGCGAACCGAGTCGTCGTCGTTCAACCCGACGACGAGCACGTCGCCGAGAGCGCGCGCCTTCGCGAGCAGATCGACGTGCCCCGGGTGGAGGATGTCGAAGCAGCCGTTCGTGAAAACGATCCGCTTCTCCCGGTGCTCCCGCCGGAAGCCGTCGAGCTCGCCGCGGGCGAGCACCCGTCCGCGCATGCCGGTCCCGCGCCTCAGGCGAACGCCTCCTCGAGCTCCTCGGCCCGCGCGGCCGCGGTGCCGAGCTCCTTGATGACGATCCCGGCAGCGGCGTTGGCGAGCTCGATCGACTCGTAGAGCGTGGCGCCCGCGGCGAGACCGGCGCCGAGCACGCTGATGACCGTGTCGCCCGCGCCTGTCACGTCGTACACCTCGCTCGCCCGCGTCGGAAAGTGCCGCGGCTTCTTGCGCGGCTCGAAAAGCGTCATGCCCTCCTCGCCCCTCGTGACGAGAACGGCGGCCGCGTCGAGATCGACGACGAGAGACGTCCCGACGAGCTCGAGCTCATCGTCGGTCCGGATCTTCCTGTTGTAGAACCCGCCCGCCTCTTTCTTGTTCGGCGTCACGGCGAGGGCGCCGCGGTAGAGGGAGAAATGCCCCTCCTTCGGATCGATGAGGAACGGCATGTTCCTCGCCCGGAGAAGGTCCATGACCGCGGGCGTGACGACGCCCTTGCCGTAGTCGGAGACGATGACGACGCGCACGCCTGCGATCGCGCGGCGCACGGCGGCGATGAGCCTCGCCGCCGCCTCAACGGCGAACGGCGCTCCCGACTCGATGTCGGCGCGCACGACCTGCTGGTTGTGGGCGACGATCCGGATCTTCTCCGTCGTCGGGCGGCCCGGATCGGTGACGAGCGAGGCGGTCGAGATCCCCTTCTCGCGCAGCATGCGCCGGAGGTCTCCGCCTGAGGCGTCCTTGCCGACGACGCCCGCGAGGTTCGCGCTCACGCCGAGCGAGGCGAGGTTCCACGCCACGTTCGCCGCGCCTCCGAGCCGGACGCTCGTCTCGGCGACGGCGACGACCGGCACGGGCGCCTCGGGGCTTATCCGCTCCACCTGTCCCCAGATGTAGCGGTCGAGCATGAGGTCCCCGACGACGGCGACCCGCGCGCGCTTCATCTCCCGGCAGATCTCGCGGACTCTCTTTCGACGCATGAAAAGCTCCCTCTCGCGGAGCGAGCCGACTTCGCGGCCGACGAGCGCGTACGCTATAGTTTAGACTTCCCGAAATATATCGTACATCCGCGGAGCTTTTCAAGGCTGAATTTCAAAAGCGGCAGCCGGTTGCGCGAAGGGAACGGGCGCTCATTCGCCCGGTCCGAGACCGGGAAGGAGCCGCTCCCCGCCCCGCCTCCATTGCTCCCAGATCCTCCGGAAGCGCGCGAGGTACACGCCGTCGAAGAGCTCCTCCTTGCCGGGGAGCTCCGAGGCGACGAACGAGCGGAATCCGCGGATCTCGATCTCGACGTCGACGCGGGGCAGGTCGCTGTGGAGGATGAGCGAGACGATCCGGTCGGCGCGGCGGCGGATCTCGGCGCTGAGCTCCCATCCCCGTTCGCGCTCGCGGCGGTCGACGGTCTCGAAGATTCCGCGCTCGAAGGCGTCCCAGCTCTCGTCCCGATCCATATTGACTCCATGCTTCGAAGCTGTTTCAATGATACCAGAAAAGAACGTTCCGGGGAAGGAGCCCACATGGACAAGATGCCACAACAGCAGCAGATTCAGGTCGAGCTCG
>DHHB01000083.1:0-1547 GCA_002403075.1 bacterium UBP1_UBA4783
TCGTTTCGCGAGGCGCTCGATCTCCCTGATCTTCTCGTTGCGGGGGCTCGTGATTTTCACGGGTTCATGCATTTTCATCGCCTGGAGGCACGGGACGGACGGGCTCCCGCGCGCCGTTTCCTCACGATAGCGGCATTCCGCCGCCCCGTTCAACATATAATTGAGGGCGGCGGGCCGGCCCCCGAGGCCGGGTCCGCAAGGCGTCAAGTAGGTCGCCACAATCGGCTTGCTTTCCCTGGCGAGTCGGTATATAATCTTATTTAATAAGGGATTATCCTTCAGGCCGCGCAGCGGGATCCGGAAGATCGCGGGAACTCGCGGGCGCGGGTGGGAGTTTGACGAAAGGCCGGGAGGCGATACGATGGCCTGTTTTCGCAAAGGTCCGGAGTGGATTGCAGCAGCCTTTTTCGGAACGATTATTGTATGCATCTCGGCGGGTGCCGAATCCGCCAGGGGAGAGGATATGGCCGTTTCCGGAACGAAGTCCGTTCGGCGCGTCGCGCTCGTCGGCGCGTCGGTCGGCGGGGCATGGGATTTTCCGGGGCTTCCCGCGCGCGCGGGCGTCTCCGGATACGAGCTCGAATACGTCGCCAGATACCGCTTCGACAAGAGCGAGGAGATCGCGGCGCTCCTCGCGCGCGAGGAGCGCAGGCCGGACGCCGTCATCATCAAGGAATGCGCGGCGTTCTTTCCCGGCGATACGGAAAAGCACCGCAACCTCGTGCGGCGATGGGTCGTCGAGTGCCGCGCGGCGGGCGTCGCGCCCGTTCTCGCCACGGTCGTGCCCGTGACGCGCACGTATCCGCTCCGCATGTTCGTGCTCGAGCTGCTGCACGGGAGGCTCCGTTTCCCGAAGGATACGCAGCGCGCGATCCTCGCCTACAACGACTGGATCCGCGAGTACGCGGGGACGGAGGGTCTCCCGCTCCTCGATCTCGAGGCGGCCGTCCGCTCGAGCGACGCGAATCGGCACCTCAAGGAATCCTACGCCCGCAAGGACGGGCTCCATCTGAACGCCAAGGCGTACCGCGAGCTCGACAGAATCGCCGTGCCGGCTCTCGAACGCATACCGTATCCGCGATGAGGGGGAACGCCATGAAAAAATCAACGCTCATCGCCGTCGCCGCCGCCCTCGCCGCGGCGTTTTCTGCGGCCGGAGGCGCGGCCGCGACCCGCACCGCCCCGCTCGTCATCGATCATCTGTGCGCCGACATCGGCGCGATACCGTCGAGCTGGATCGACGAGGCGCAGGCGCTCGTCAAATGGCACTACGCGCACACCTCCCACGGGAGCCAGCTCACGAACGGTCTCGATACGATCGAAGCGTTCGATCCCGCGTACGACGCCGAGATCGGCAGGAGCTACCTCCCCGTCGTCGCGAACGCGCTTTGCGTGTTTCAGGGGCAGGAGGATGCGACGTACATCGAGCCCCAGGATTACTGGGAGACGAGCGAGGGGATGGATAAGACGCGCGCCGTCCTCGCGAACAACCCGACAATCAACGTCTCCGCCTTCGCGTGGTGCACCCAGCTCTCGAGCGCGACGGA
>DHHB01000083.1:1622-6103 GCA_002403075.1 bacterium UBP1_UBA4783
CGAGAACAGGACGCTCCGCAACCGGTAGATCCGCGATTACTGCGTCCTGAACAACAAGGTTCTCTACGACTTCGAGGATCTCGACTGCTGGTGGTTCAATCCCGAGACGCAGGAGTGGGAGCAGGGGACGACGACCGATTACTGGGGCAACGTGTGGCCGGTCCAGCATCCCGAATACGACGGCGCCGAGGTCGCCCACACGACGTGGGAGAGCTGCTTCCAGAAGGGCGAGGCCGTTTGGTGGATGGTCGCCCGGCTCGCCGGGTGGGACGGTTCGACGGCCGGCGTCGATTCTGCCTCGTGGGGCGAGATCAAGAGCGTCTTCCGATGAGATCGCCGCGGCTCGGCCGCGCCGGACATGAAAGGAGACCCCCGTGGAGAACGTGAAGCGTTGCGCGCGCTGCATCCTTCCGGGATCGTACCCCGGGATCGTGTTCGACGAGGCCGGGGTTTGCAACTTCTGCGCCGCGCACGAGCGTTGGACCCCGCGCGGCCTCGAGAAGCTCGAGGAGGCGCTCGCGCCCTACCGCGGCGCCCATCCGCGCTACGACTGCATCGCGGCCGTGAGCGGCGGGCGCGACAGCTCGTATATGCTCTGGTACGCGGTTCGAAAGCTCGGCCTTCGCACGCTCGCGGTCTCCGTCGACAACGGCTACGTTCCGGAGCAGACAAAGGTCAACATCGAGCGCGCCGTGAAGATCCTCGGCGTCGATCTCGTCGTCAAGAAGCATGGGCACGTCCGTTCCTGCTTTCCGCACACGATGCGCGCGTGGATCCGCCGCCCCTCGCCGGGGATGATCGGGCTCCTCTGCGGCGGCTGCAACTACGCGCTCCGCTACCACCTCCTCGAGACGGCCCGCGAGCACGACGTGCCGCTCATGCTTTTCGGCGTGGGCGAGCCCGAGCCGCCGACGACCTTCGCCGAGCGTCTCCTCATGTCCGATCCGAACCGCGAGATGAGCAAGCCCCGCCTCGCGGCCGGGTTCGCGCTCAAGATCGCGCAGAACCCCGCCTACATCGCGAACCCGCGCGTCGTCGTCACGTACGGGAAGGAGTTCGCCTACCGGTGGTCGAAGAGGCTGCGGAACCTCCTCACGAGGCGCATCGCGTACCCCGAGTACAAGATCCTCGAGCCCTTCTACTACATCGGATGGAACGAGGAGGAGATCTCCTCGACGATCGCGCGGGAGCTCGATTGGAAGAAGGCCTCCTACGCGGGCGCGGCGTGGCGGTCCGACTGCACGATCGCGACGCTCAAGAACTACCTGTACGGGAGAACCCTCGGATTCTCGAAGGTCGACGAGCTTCTCAGCAACATGGTCCGCACCGGCATGCTGACGCGGGACGCCGCGCTCGAGCGCCTCGGGCGCGACAGCGTCATTTCGGAGGATTTCATCCGGGAGTTTCTCGCCGGCGAGGGGGTCTCCTACGAGGCGCTCGACCGTTCGCTCGCGCGATCGGGCACGCCCTCGACCTGACGCTTCCAGCGAACCGCTCGACCAAGCGTCCTTCTCTGGAAGAAGCTCGCCTCGTGCCGAAAGCCCAAGCGCTCGATCGTCCGAGAAATCAGCTTGTCGTCCCCGGGCACGGGAACATATGCCCGCTTGGCGCCCTTGATGGCTGAAGCGTCATGCAGCATCCGGACGAGCGCTCCCCGCAGACGATCTTCCGTTCGATTGTCCGGATGCAGATAAAAGCTGTAGAGGGCTACTGCGCCTTCGGGAATCCGCCATTCCTGACCGACTTCGCCGAATTTCAGCGTCTTCAGCTGTCCGGCGAGCCATCCCGAGCACACCAAGACGCCGTCGACGACGGAGGTATACGCGCGATGGCCCGCTTCAAGTCTCATCTGGGCACCGCTCAGAAACTCCTGAACGGAAGGATGGCACGCATCCGTCGCCTGGAACGCCATGAGGCCGTTCAGATCGTCCCGATGCATCATGTGCGGATTTTCGAGATTCAGGAAATCGCCCAGATCCGCCGCATACAGTTTCAGCTCTCGGGTTTCGAAGAGCGCGGCCCCGGCCCCGGCAAGAGTTCCGGGACGAATTGCGTTCCGAATAGCGCCCCCGAGCGTTTCCCGTACGCGCTCCGGCTCCAGTGAGAGGCAGCACAGCACCTTTCTCCCGATGCCGGAGACTCGCATCCTCGCCTTGTGGCTCAGGCAAGCGGCGCGGCTGAAAAAGATCGTGAGGACGAAAGCATCGTCGTAATGCGTTGCATATTGATTCTTATAGCCCCCGCCGGGGGTAAGGTCGAATTCGCGATAGCCTTTTTCCGCGAGATGCATCCCAAGAGAAAGGAGATGGAGCCTGCCCACCGAATACTTTGCCATGAACGGCGAATGAGCGAGGAGTATTGCTATCGCCTGGTCCCGATCAATGGCCGCGATGTAGGCGGAGATCGCCTTTCCGTCAAGCCGCATAACCGAAACGTGCAGCAGCCGCGGGATATTGAGCAGTGAAAGGTGGAACGGCTTCTTGTTCGGATCGCTTCGGAACGGAAGCTTGTTATAGGTCGCGCCTTTTCGAAAATCATTGAACGCGATGATGTCGTCGAAGTCGGCCGCCAATTCTTCGGGCCGCTCGACGTGCTCGAATCGCACCGTTCCGAGTTTCTTGAGTCCGCCGAGTTGAGTCGCGTTGTGCCTTTTCTTCATCGACTCTCGAAACGCGCTTCCGTCACCGAGAGCCATGAGACCTCGTGGAATGGCGTGCAGCTCGCTGAAGCCGTGCCATTCGCCCCCGGCTCGGAAGCTCTCGAGCGGCGCGTCCGGACGAACATACATGAGTTGTAGCTTCCCGCGCGGGAATGCCTCTCGCAAGCCTTCGAGCGCGGCTTCGATGAATATCGTGCGGAGCTCCGGCAACGCCAGCCATACCTGATATTCCGCGTGATGCGTGCCCGCGAACACGAGTCTCCCGCTCTCCCTCTCGACGGCCAACGGGAGGATTCCCGCAAGGTTTCCTTCCCCGTCATGACCGATCACGATGAGCGGCTCGTAGATGGTGTTGTAGTGGCGGAACCAGGCATGCAGAAAAGGAGGGCTCTGGAAGACCGTGGACCACGGACACTGCTCATGGAGCTCCTGCAATTGCCCGCGAAAGCCGACGGCTTCGAACAGCTCGCGCGCATCTTCTCCTCGACGAATCTCAACTTTGAATTGCATGCGTCGTCCCCTCAGAACGGGATCTTGAGCCACGTGCGCTCCTGTCTGTCGAGAAGCGCAAAAACCGTTATCCCCAGAAAGACGATCGACGTCGCGGCGCCCAGCCCGGCTATCCGGCCGAAGCTCGGCGTAATGAATCCGCGCACGGCGAGCCACGAGAGGGCGTGGATCGCGGCGCTGGCGGCGCCGATGCGCCCGAAGGTTCGGTAGAAACGCCCGTTCGGAAAGCCGATGACTCTGTCCGCGTAGAGCGGGATGAAGACGAGCGTCGTCAACGTCACGGGGAGGAGGGTGCCGAGCGCCACTCCCACGATGCCGAACCGGCGCGCGAGCAGGATGCTGATGCCGAGGTTCGCGAGCCCCTCGAGAACGACGATAAGGGAATAGACCTTGTGCTTCGATATGCCGTAGAGGAGCGTCGACGGCGTCACCTGAATCGTGTTGAAGATCTGCGCGAGGGCGAGCACGGCGAGGACGTGCCACGAGTCGAGATAGTTCGGTCCCATCCACCGGAGGATGAAGGCCTTGCCGTAGATGAGGAGCGATCCGCCGATGAAGAACGAGAGGATCATGTTGAGCTTGAGCGATAGGTGGTACCGCTCGCGCAGCGTTTCGTAGTTGCCCTCGCCCTCGAGCTTGCTGAAGAGGGGCTTGATCGAGGAGATCGCGTTGATGACGATCAGGAGATAGTACCCCGCAATGCGGCTGCCGATGTTGTAGTGCGTGACGTGGACGAGGCCGAGCATCGCCGTGATGACGAAGGCGTCGACGTTGAAGCGGAGCTGTTTCGCGATCGCCGAGACGAAGCTGTAGATGCTGTAGTCGTAGAGCTGCCGCACCGTTTTTTTCGAGAAATCGCGCAGCCTGACGAGCGTCTCCGGGTACCTGCTCCGCAGGTAGAGGACGTTCGCCGCGTACTCGGCGAGATCCCCGGCCAGTGTGGCGACGGCGAGCGCGACGATGCCGTGGCCGCGCTCGAGTGCGAGAACGATAAGGGTCGTGCGGATGAGCGTCTTCGCTATGTTGAATATGTTGACGACGTCGTAGCGGATATGCGCGTAGAGGAAACCGTAGATGCCGCGGATGGGGAACGAGAGCGCCATGTCGATCCCGACGATGAGGAACACGATGCGGAAAATCGGGATGTCTGCCGCGTCTTTCACGAAACGCGGACAGACGGCGATGACGACGGCGGTGAGGACGAGCGTGACGGCGCCGACTATGGAGAAGAGCAGCACGGACGAGCTGAAGACGCGGCCGATCTCCGCGTCGTCCTTTCGGCCGAGAGCGCGGGCGACGTAGCGCTCGTTGG
>DHHB01000052.1 GCA_002403075.1 bacterium UBP1_UBA4783
CCCGGCGGCCTCACCCGCGAGCGCGCGGGGTTCGAGGTCCGCGACGTGCACTACACGCACTACGGGCGCATGTGCCCCATCGAGACGCCGGAAGGCCCGAACATCGGCCTCATCACCTCGCTCGCGACGTTCGCCCGCGTGAACGAGTTCGGTTTTCTCGAGACGCCGTACCGGAAGGTCAAGAACGGCACGGTGACCGACGAGACGGTGATGCTCTCGGCCGACCAGGAAGACACCGTCATCATCGCGCACGCGAACGCGAAGATCGACAAGCACGGCAAGTTCATCGAGCCGGTCGTTATGGCGCGCTTTCGCGGGGATTTCGTCCTCGTGGACCCGAAAGAGGTCCACTACATGGACGTCTCCCCGAACCAGCTCGTGAGCGCCGCGGCGGCGCTCATCCCCTTCCTCGAGCACGACGACGCGAACCGCGCCCTCATGGGCTGCAACATGCAGCGGCAGGCCGTTCCGCTCATCAAGGCGGAGGAGCCGCTCGTCGGGACCGGGCTCGAGGGCAAGGTCGCGTACGATTCGGGCGTTCTCTGCGTCGCGCGCCGCGCGGGCCGGGTCGAGGCCGTCGAGGCCGACCGGATCCTCCTGAGCTACGGCGGCAAGAAGGAGGACGAGGATCTCGAGGACTTCTCCGGATTCGGCGGCGTCGACGAGTACCGGCTCATCAAGTTCCAGCGCTCGAATCAGGACACCTGCGTCAACCAGAAGCCGATCGTCGAGATCGGGCAGAAGGTGCGCAAGGGCGAGGTCATCGCCGACAGCTCCGCGACGCGCAACGGCGAGCTCGCGCTCGGCCGGAACGTCATCGTCGCCTTCATGCCGTGGCGCGGCTACAACTTCGAGGACGCGATCATCATCAGCGAGCGGCTCGTCACGGACGACACCTTCACCTCGGTGCACATCGAGGAGTTCGAGACGCAGGTCCGCGACACGAAGGCCGGCATGGAGGAGATCACGCGCGAGATCCCGAACGTGAGCGAGGAGATGCTCGCGAACCTCGACGGGGACGGCATCGTCCGCGTCGGCGCGCACGTCAAGGCGGGGGACATCCTCGTCGGCAAGGTGACGCCGAAGGGCGAGACGGAGCTCACCCCCGAGGAGCGGCTGCTGAAGGCGATCTTCGGCGAAAAGGCCGGAGACGTGCGCGACGCGTCCCTCAAGGCGCCGCCGGGCATGGACGGGATCGTCGTCGACATCAAGCTCTTCTCCCGCAAGGAGCGCGACGAGCGCTCGCGGAGCCACGAGCGCCGCAAGCTGCAGGAGTACGAGAACCAGAAGAACGTCGAGATACAGCATATCAAGGAAAAGCGCCGCGAGCGTCTCGAGCGGCTCATGATCGGGCAGATTTCCGAGAAGCTCGTGCACGCGGAGACGGGCGAGGTGCTCGCCCGCGCGGGGCGGAAGATCACGGACAAGATGCTCAAGGGTCTCGACATCGACCATCTCCACTGGGGGCTCCCCGTGGTGAAGGACGCGAAGGTCGACCGCCGCATCCAGTCGCTCATGGAGGCCGCGGCCCGCGCCATCGAGAAGGTCGAGAGCCGGTTCGAGAAGGAATCCGAGCGGATCACGCGCGGCGACGAGCTCCCGCCGGGAGTGAGCAAGCTCGTGAAGGTCTACGTCGCGCGCAAGCGCAAGGTTTCCGTCGGCGACAAGATGGCCGGGCGCCACGGAAACAAGGGCGTCGTCTCGCGCATCGTCCCCATCGAGGACATGCCGCATCTGCCCGACGGCACGCCGATCGACGTCATCCTGAACCCGCTCGGCGTTCCGAGCCGAATGAACCTCGGGCAGATCCTCGAGACGCATCTCGGCTGGGCGGTCGACAAGCTCGGCTACAAAGTGGCCACCCCCGTCTTCAACGGCGCCACGATCGACGAGATCAAGAAGCTGCTCGTCGAGGCGGGGCTTCCCGAGAGCGGCAAGGTCCGGCTCATGGACGGCATGACGGGGGAGCCGTTCGACGAAGACGTCACCGTCGGCAACATTTACATCATGAAGCTTTCGCACCTCGTCGACGACAAGATTCACGCGCGCTCGATCGGCCCCTACTCGCTCGTCTCGCAGCAGCCGCTCGGCGGCAAGGCCCAGTTCGGCGGACAGCGGTTCGGCGAGATGGAGGTCTGGGCGCTCGAGGCGTACGGCGCCGCGTACACGCTGCAGGAGCTCCTCACCGTCAAATCGGACGACGTGGCGGGGCGGAGCAAGATATACGAAACGATCGTCAAGGGCGAGAACGCCCCCGATCCGGGGCTGCCGGAGTCGTTCAACGTTCTCATCAAGGAGCTCCAGAGCCTCTGTCTCGACGTTCAGCTCGAAAAGCTCGAGAAGAATTAGGGAGGTACCCGGTTTGTATACCACCCTCTTCGAAAAGGATCGCAGCAAGCCGACCGACATCAAGGCGATGCGCATCCAGATAGCCTCTCCCGAGACGATCCGCCAGTGGAGCTACGGGGAGGTTACGAAGCCCGAGACGATCAACTACCGGTCCTTCAAGCCGGAGAAGGACGGCCTCTTCTGCGAGCGTATTTTCGGTCCCGTGAAGGACTGGGAGTGCGCCTGCGGCAAGTACAAGCGGATCCGGTACCGCGGCGTCATCTGCGATCGCTGCGGCGTCGAGGTGACCCACTCCCGCGTCCGGCGCGAGCGGATGGGGCACATCGAGCTCGCCGTGCCCGTCGCCCACATCTGGTTCCTCAAGGGCGTGCCGAGCCGCATCGGCTACATGCTCGACATGACCGTGCGCAACCTCGAGCGCATCCTGTACTACGAGTCGCACGTCGTCATCGATCCCGGCAACACCGATCTCAAATTCAAGGAGCTCATCGACGACGACACGTACGCCGAGCTCCTCGACCAGGGCAAGGAGTTCACCGCCAAGATGGGCGGCGAGGCGATCCGCGACCTCCTCAAGACGCTCAATATCGAGGAGCTCTCGATCACGCTCCGCGCCCAGTCGAAGGTCGAGACCTCGGTCCAGCGCAAAAAGGACGTTCTCAAGCGCCTCAAAGTCGTCGAGGCGTTCCGTCAGAGCCAGAACAAGTCCGAATGGATGATCCTCGACGTCATCCCCGTGCTGCCGCCGGATCTGCGGCCGCTCGTGCCGCTCGAGGGCGGACGGTTCGCGACGAGCGATCTCAACGATCTCTACCGGCGCGTCATCAACCGGAATAACCGTCTGCGCAAGCTCATCGAGATCCGGGCGCCGGAGGTCATTCTCCGGAACGAGAAACGGATGCTCCAGGAGGCGGTCGACGCCCTCTTCGACAACAGCCGCCGCTCGCGCGCGGTGCGCGGGCAGGGCAACCGCCCCCTCAAGAGCCTCTCCGACATGCTCAAGGGCAAGCAGGGACGGTTCCGCCAGAACCTCCTCGGCAAGCGCGTCGATTATTCGGGGCGCTCCGTGATCGTCATCGGCCCCGAGCTCGAGATCGGCCAGTGCGGACTGCCGAAGTCGATGGCCCTCGAGCTTTTCAAGCCGTTCATCATCCGCAAGCTCGAGGAAAAGGGCTACGTCCAGACGGTGAAGAGCGCGAAGAAGCTCGTCGAGCGCGAGCGTCCCGAGGTCTGGGACATCCTCGAGGAGATCATCCGCGACCATCCGGTGCTCCTCAACCGCGCCCCGACGCTTCACCGGCTCGGCATCCAGGCGTTCCAGCCGCTCCTCATCGAGGGCAAGGCGATCCAGATCCACCCGCTCGTCTGCACGGCCTTCAACGCCGATTTCGACGGCGATCAGATGGCGGTGCACGTGCCGCTCTCGTACGAGGCGCAGCTCGAGGCGCGGACGCTCATGCTCGCGGCGAACAACATCCTCTCGCCGGCGAACGGCGCCCCGCTCGCCTCGCCGACGCAGGACATGGTGCTCGGCCTGT
This sequence comes from bacterium UBP1_UBA4783, assembly GCA_002403075.1. Classification (GTDB taxonomy): domain Bacteria; phylum Krumholzibacteriota; class Krumholzibacteriia; order Krumholzibacteriales; family Krumholzibacteriaceae; genus SSS58A. The sequence continues at coordinate 3,888 of DHHB01000052.1, forward strand.
ACTACGTCTCCATGACCCGCGAGGGCGCGAAGGGGGAGGGCAAGAGCTTCTTCAGCCCCGGCGAGCTCATATCGGCGTGGAACCAGGGAGCGGTCGGGCTGCACGCGAAGGTGAAGGTGCGCATGGGGGAGGAGACGGTGACGACGACCGCCGGCCGCGTCATCGTGAGCCAGATCACGCCTCCCGAGCTCGGGTTCGTGAACGAGCTGTTCGACAAGAAGGCGGTCGCGGCGATCATCGGCGACTGCTACAAGAAGCTCGGCAACCGGGCGACGGTGCTCTTCCTCGAGCGCCTCAAGGATCTCGGCTTCCGGTTCGCGACGAAGGCCGGCATCACCTTCTCGATCGACGACGTCGTCGTGCCCGCGGAGAAGCCGCAGCTCATCGGCGTCGCCCAGAAGGCCGTGAACCAGATCCAGAAGCAGTACAAGGACGGCGTCATCACCGACGGCGAGCGCTACAACAAGATCATCGACACGTGGACCCACACGACGAACAACGTCGCCGAGGCGATGCTCGAGACCCTCAACCATGACCGCGACGGATTCAACCCGATCTACATGATGGCGATCTCCGGATCGCG
>DHHB01000021.1:0-7729 GCA_002403075.1 bacterium UBP1_UBA4783
GCCCCTTCCCGCCGACCGCGGCGGCGCCGCCCGCGTGCCCCGCGGGGTTGCGGTACCACACCAACGCGAGCCACGTGCACAGCCCCATCACGAACGAGCTCAGCGCGTACACCTCCGCCTCCGTCGCGTCCCACCAAAACGTGTTGCTGAAGGCGAGAAAGAGCGACCCCGTCACCGCGCCCGCGTGGATCGCGAACCGCCCGAGACCCCCCTTCGGCGACGGGTACATGAACCGCAGCGTCGCTACCGCGACGAGGTACACCATCATCGACGCGAGCGCGGAGAACACCACCGACAGAAAGTTCACCCGCTGCGCGATCGAGAGCGGCAGCGGCAGCATCGTGAACACCCGCCCCACCAGCACGTACAGCGGCGTGCCCGGCGAGTGCGGAATGCCCACTATGTAGCTCGTCGCGATGAACTCCCCGCTGTCCCAGAACGACACCGTCGCCGCCATCGTCATCAGGTACACCACGAGCGGCACGAGAAACATCGCGAGCGCGAGAAGCCGGTGGAGACGCTTTTCAGACATGTTCGCTTGCCTTTTCCCTTTCCGTTGCGGCCGGACGTCCGAGATTTCTCTGGAAGAAGTATACCCCGCCGAGCAGGCTCACGACGACCATAATCGCGTAGGTGATGAGCTCCATGAGGAGCGCCTGCTCGCTCGAGAATCCGATCTGCGTAAAGAGGAGTATCCCCGCTCCCTCCCTCACGCCGAGGCCGTTGATCGAGATCGGAAGCACCATGAGAAGCCCGAGGAGCGGAACGAAGACGAAGAACTGCGCGAAGGCGAGCGGCGTCACGTCGATCCCGAGCGCCCGGGCGACGAGGACGTGCGTGACGACGCGCAGGAACTGAACGGCCACGGCGAGCCCCGTGAGCCCCGCGAGCAGCGCCCGGACGCGCCGGTACTCCCCGAGGCGGCGGAAGAGCGCGTCGAAGCGGCCGCCGAGACCCCAGAGGGTGATCCGCCCGAAGAGCCGGCGCACGGTCCGCGAGAGCCGCCGGTTGAGGACGAGCGCGAGGATCGGGGCCATGCACCCGGCGAACACGAGGGCGTACAGCCACAGATGATCGAGGCCGGGGCCCGAGGCGAGCGCGACGGAGGCCGCGAGCGCGAGCACGCAGAGCCCGGCGATGCCGACGAGGCGGTCGAGCATCGTCGTCGCGAAGACCTGATAGGGATCGTTGCCGAACTTCGTCACGTCGTAGATCTTCATGACGTCGCCGCCGACGCCCGCGGGGAGAAAGTTGTTGAAGAAGAGCCCGACGAAATAGACGCGGAAGGTCTTCCCGAAGGGGAGCGCGATCCCTCCCGCCCCGAGCAGGCGGTGCCACTGCCACGCGCCGAGGACGACGCTCGCGAAGAAGACGGCCGTCGCGGCGACGAGCGGGGCGACGGAGAGGTTTCTCAGGTTCGAGAGCAGGTCCGCCGGGGAGAGCTTGTAGAGGAGGAACGCGATGAGTCCGACGCTCACCGCGATCTTGAGCGCCTGCAGCAGCGCCTTGCGCGGCTTCATGGCCTTCCCCCCGCGCCGGTCCCGACGACGCGCTCGAGGAGATCGAGCGTCTCCCGCGCGCAGCGATCCCACGTGAGCTCCTGCACGCGAAGGACGGCGCCCCGGCTGAGCCGGCGCCAGAGCCCGCGGTCCTCGAGGATGCGTATCGCGGCCTCCGCGAACGCGCCGTCGTCCCCGTACGGAACGAGGAGCCCCGTCTCGCCGTGGCGCACCGAATCGCGCAGCCCCGGCCGGTCGCTCGCGACGACGGGCATGCCGCACGCCCCCGCCTCGACGACGGTGAGACCCCACCCTTCCTTCGGGCTCGGATTGACGAGCAGGTGCGCCCGGTTCAGGAACTCGACGAGCTCCGCCGTCGCGAGATGGCCTCTGAACTCGACCGCCGCGCCGAGGCCGAGCCGAGCCGCCTCGCGCTCGAGGGCGGGGCGATGCGGACCGTCGCCGATGACGACGAGCTTCGCCGACGGCAGGCGCTCCCGAACGCGCCGCATCGCGCGCAGCGCGACCTCGACGCTCTTGTACTTCCGCAGCCGCCCGAGATGGACGACGACGGGATCCGGGAAACGCTCGAGGCCGAGCTCGCGGTAGCGGTCGTGATCGAGCCCGCAGAGGACCACCGTGATGCGCCGCTCGTCGATGCCGCGCGCCACGAGATCGTCCTTCGTGCTCGGGCTTATGACCATGAACTCGTTGCGCCGGAACACGACAGGTATGAAGCGCTCGAAGAACCACACGACCGTCGCCACCGCCGGATTGGCCTCGCGGAACGCGGTCGTTCCGAAAAGATGCGGCACGACGGCGACGACCGGCGCGGAGCTCGCGAGCGGCATGAAGAACGGCAGCTTGTTGATGTCCTCGAGAACGACGTCGTAGCGCCGGTGCCGGAAGTGCCGCCGCGCGAAGAGAGGCAGCGCGACGTTGGCGTCGTACCAGCGGCCCCGGCGCAGGACGCGTATGCCGTCGATCGTCTCCTCGGGGAGGCACCCGGGCCAGCCCGCGCTGATCTGCGTCGCCTCGTGCCCCCACGCGACGAGGCGCCGGAGGATCTCGTGGAGGTGGACCTCCGCCCCTCCCGCGTCGGGATTGTTGATGTCCCGCCAGTTCACCGCGCAGATCTTCATCGTTGTCCCCCGTCCCGCGCGCCGCCCGCGCCGGCGCCGGAAGAGGCGTCCGCGCGCTTGCGCGCGACGGTGCCGACGACGACCGTCGTGTAGAGCGCGAAGCGGCGCTCGAGGAGACGGCGCTCGATCCCCGAGAAGGCCCGGCCGAGCGCGGCGAAGATCCGCGGATACATGGGAAGTCCGATCCCCGCCGGCCGCAGCGAGCGACGGAGCATTCTATACCACATGGGCGGGTTGAACCACTCCCCGTAGCTTCCGACGATCGAGAATCCGTGGCGCTCGAGCATGCGCTCGAGTTCGCCGACCGAGTACTCCCGCTCCCACCCGGCGAACCAGCGGCCGAAGGCGATGAGCGTGTGCTTGACGAGCGTGTAGTAATGATACCGCTGGGGGACGTCGACGAGGATGACGCCGCCGGATTTGAGCACGCGCGCGTTCTCCGCGACGAGATCGTCGGGGTTCCGGAAATGCTCGAGCAACCCCTGATGGAAGACGACGTCGAAGGTCCCGTCCGGAAAGGGCAGCGCGAACGCGTCGCCGCAGACGAGGCTCATCGCGTCGCCCGCGCCGGGCTGCTTTCCGATGAGCCGCAGGCTCGGCGCGCTGTAGTCGAGCGCGACGGCCCGCGCCCCCCGGCGCGCGAGATCGAGGGCGTCCCGCCCTGTCCCGGCCCCCACCTCGAGAACGAGCGCCCCCGGGAGCGACACCGCGCGGGCGAGGCGCTCCGCGACGCGGCCCTCGTTCGAGTAGACGTCCTCCGCCTCGCCGGCCTCGTCCCAGAACCGGTCCCAGTGCTTCTTTTCGGAGGTCGGCTCGATGGGGCGCTCCTTTCGCTAGGCGCCGACGAAGAGCCTCTCGGCGAGGATCGCCGGCAACCCCGCCGCGACGATGTCCTTCGCCTCGGCCTCGATATCGTATTCACACCGGCGCAGCGTCACGGTTCCCGCGTCCCCGTCGTAGACGAGGCACGCCGCGCGCGGATCCCGGTCGCGCGGCTGGCCGACGCTCCCCGGATTGAAAATGTAGCGTTCTCCCGGCTCGAGCGCAACCGGCTCCCCCTCGACGAAGGGGATCCCGCCGCGGCCGAACGCGAACGCGGCGGGCGTATGCGTGTGCCCGACGAAGCCCACGCGGAATCCCCCCGCGAAGAAGGCCTGCTCGGCCTCGAGCGGCGAGACGAGATACGTCCACTCCTCCGGGCGGAACGGCGAGCCGTGCGCCGCGAGGATATCCTCCCGCTCCACGGTGAGACGGAACCGCCGCCGGATCGCCTCGCGGTACCGCTCGTCGAGGCGCCGCCCCGTCCACTCGATCGCCTCGACGGCGACGCTGTTCATGTCGGGTTTTCCCGTTTCCGGGAGCGTCGCCGCGTCGTGGTTGCCGAGGACGAGCCCCGCGCGCGGCAGGTTGAGGATGACGTCGAGGCAGGCGTCGGGATGCGCCCCGTACCCGACGGCGTCGCCGAGAAACAGGAAATCGCACGGGTATTCGCGGCGGTAGATCGACATCGCCGCGTCGAGCGCCCGGATGTTGCCGTGGACGTCGGAGCAGACGAAGACCTTCAACTCCCGCGGACCTCCCGGGCGAGGGCGTCGAGCACGCCGTTCACGAACCGCCCCGCGTCCGTCGAGCTGAAGGTCCGGGCGATCTCGATCGCCTCGTTCATGATGACGCTCGTCGGGACTTCCGGGCAGTGGATGAGCTCGGAGAGCGCGATCCTCAGGATCGTCTTGTCCACGATCGAGACGCGCCCGAGCTCCCAGTTCACGAGGCGCGCTTCGATCCGCGTGTCGAGGGCCGCCTTGTCCGCGATGACGTTCTCGACGAGACGTTCCGCGTACTCGACGACCTCCTCGGAGGGCTTGCGCCGCGAGACGTTGTCCCGGAAGGCGGCGCGCCAATCCGCGCCCGACACCTCCTCGGCGTAGAGCGTCTGGAGCGCGATCTCGCGCGCTTTGCGTCTGCGGCTCATGAAAAAACGGCCTTTCCTACTTCTTCTTCATCGTGTCCCAGAGGTTCGCCATCTCGAGGGCCGAGAGCGCAGCATGCCAGCCCTTGTTGCCGGCCTTGCTCCCCGCGCGCTCGAGCGCCTGCTCCTGCGTGTCGGCGGCGACGATCCCGAACGCGACGGGCTTGCCCGAATCGAGGGCGACGCCCGATATGTCGCGCACCGCCTGATGCGCGAGGATGTCGAAGTGGGACGTCTCGCCCCTGATGAGCGCGCCGAGACAGATCACGGCGTCGACGCCGGTCGCGGCGGCCCGTTTCGCCGCCTGCGGTATCTCGAACGTGCCGGGGACCCAGTAGACCGTGATGTCCTTCTCCGCGACGTCGTGCCGGACGAGGCAATCGATCGCCCCCGAGAGCAGGTGCCCGGAGACGAGCTCGTTGAAACGTCCGATCACGACGGCGAAGCTCTTGCCGGCACCGGTGAGGTGCCCCGCTGTTTCACGAACCATCGCTCTCATCCTTTCCCGCGGCCGGTGAGCCGCTCCGCGCCGTTGCGCCGTCGTCGAGACTCGTGAAGATGTGGCCGAGCTTGTCGCGCTTGGCCATGAGGTAATGCAGGTTCCGCTTGTTCGGCGGTATCTCGATCGGCACGCGTTCGACGATCTCGAGACCGTACGCGTGGAGACCGATGATCTTGCGCGGGTTGTTCGTGAGGAGCCGTATCTCCCGCAGCCCGAGGTCGGCGAGGATCTGCGCTCCGATGCCGTAGTCGCGCAGGTCCGCGGGAAATCCGAGCTCCTCGTTCGCCTCGACGGTGTCCTTGCCCGTGTCCTGCAGGGCGTACGCGCGGACCTTGTTCACGAGCCCGATCCCGCGCCCCTCCTGCTGGATGTACAGGAAGACGCCCCTCCCCTCGGCCGCGATGGTGCGCAGCGCCTCGGAGAGCTGGTCGCCGCAATCGCAGCGGAGCGATCCGAACACGTCCCCCGTCACGCACTGCGAATGGACGCGCACGAGCGCCGATCTCCCGCGGCCGGGCTCGCCCATGACGAGCGCGATGCTCTGCGAGCCGTCGAGCGAGCCCTCGTACGCGACGAGGCGGAACTCGCCGAAGCGCGTCGGCAGGCTCGCCTCCGCGACGCGGCGGACGAGCTTCTCCGTGCGGCGCCGGTACTCGATGAGATCGCAGATCGTCACGATCCCGAGATCGTGCCGCTTCGCGAACTCGACGAGCTGCGGGACGCGGGCCATCGTGCCGTCCTCGGCCATGATCTCGCACAGAACGCCCGCGGGCCGGAGCCCCGCGAGACGCGTGAGGTCGACCGCGGCCTCGGTGTGTCCCGCGCGGCGGAGCACGCCCCCCTTCGCGGCGCGGAGCGGAAAGACGTGGCCCGGACGGGCGAGATCGTGCGGGCGCGTCTCGGGATCGATGAGGGCCTTGATCGTCGCGGCGCGATCGTACGCGCTGATGCCCGTCGTCGTCCCGTGCACCGCGTCGACGGAGACGGTGAAATGCGTCTGCAGCTTCGCCGTGTTCTCCTGAACCATGGGGCCGAGGTGGAGCTCGTCGAGGCGCTCCCCCTCGAGCGCGACGCAGATGAGGCCTCTCGCGTGGCGCGAGATGAAGTTGATGCTCTCGGCGCCCGCGAACTCGGCGGCCATGATGAGATCCCCCTCGTTCTCCCGGTCCTCGTCGTCGACGACGATGACCATGCGCCCCTTCCTGATCTCCTCGAGCGCGTCCTCGATCGAGCGAAAGACGCTCACGGCCGATCACTTCCCTTCGCCGCGGCTGAGAGCCGCTCGACGTATTTCGCGAGTATGTCGACCTCTACGTTCACGGCGCTCCCCGTCCTGAGACCGCCGAGGTTCGTATGATCCCACGTGTGCGGGATGACGAAGACGGTGAAGCGGCCGCCGCGGATCTCGGGTCCCGCCGTGAGGCTCACGCCGTTCACGGCCACGGGTCCCTTCGGCGCGACGTAGCGCAGGAGCGCGGGCTCGAGCGCGATCTCGATCGAGCGGGGCGTTCTCGAAATCCGCGCCACGCGGCCCGTGCCGTCGACGTGGCCGTTCACGATGTGGCCGCCGAGCCGCGCGAGCGCGCCGAGCGCCCGCTCGAGGTTGACGCGCGAGCCCGCCCGCAGGGCGCCGAAGGTCGTCGCGCGAAGCGTCTCCGGGAGCACGTCGCAGGAGAAGCGGTTTCGCGCGATCTCCGCCACGGTCTGGCAAACGCCGTCGACCGCGACGCTCTCCCCCGGGGAGAGGTCCGCGAGCTCCGTCTCGATCTCGATCCGCGCGCCGCGCGCGAGCTTTCGGACCGAGCGCACGACGCCGACCGATTCAATCAGACCAGTGAACAATCTTCTCTTCCTCTCTCACCGTCTCGAGATAGGCGGAGATCGACGGCGAATCGTACACGGCGGCGACGTCGTTGTCCAGCGCCTCGAGGCGCGTCAAAGCGAGCCCTTCCTCGGCGAGCCACTCGGGGGGTTCAGTCCCCTGATACCAACCGACGGCATCGGCGCCGCCCACGACCGGCGCGTAGCAGAGAACGAGCCGCTCGAAGAGCCCCTCGCGGATGAACGAGGTCGCCACTTCCCCGCCCCCCTCGACGAGCACGGACGTGATCCCCTTCTCGGCGACGTCGTCGAGCCAGTACTCGAGATCGACGCCCCCCGGCCCGGCCGGCAGCGGCACGATCTCGGCGCCCGCCGCCTCGAGACGCGTGCGCCGCTCCCTGTCGCCGTGCGTGCTGCAGTAGACGATCACCCGCTCGCCGCGGACGAGCCACGGGTAGTCGTGCGGAAAACGGAGCTCCGAATCGAAGACCATGCGGACGGGAGGGGCCATGTCGTCCCGGTAGAACCGCCGGTCGAGGCGCGGCGCGTCCTTCTCGATCGTGCCGATCCCGATCGCGATCGCCTCGGTCCACGCGCGCAGCCGGTGGACGTACCTCTGCTCGGCGCCTCCGGAAAGACGCCGCTCGTCGCCCCACGTGAGCCTGCCGTCGAGCGTGGAGGCGAGCTTGATGACGACGAACGGCTCCCCGGTGAGGCTTCGGTGAACGTAGGGCAGGTTGAGCTCGAGCGCCTCCGCGGCGAGAGCGCCGCCGATCGTCTCGATGCCGCGGGCGCG
>DHHB01000021.1:7740-39556 GCA_002403075.1 bacterium UBP1_UBA4783
CGATCCCCGCCTCGAGGATTCCGCCCGTGCAGGGCGGCGTCCGCCCCTCGTGGCAGCACGGCTCGAGGTTGAGGTAGAGGGTCGCGCCCCGCGAACGCTCCCCCGCGGCGCGGATCGCTTCGATCTCGGCGTGGGGATGTCCCGCGCCGCGATGATACCCCTCGCCCGCGATCTCTCCGTCCCTTACGATCACCGCGCCGACGAGAGGGTTCGGAAACGTCTCGCCCATGGCGGTGCCGGCGAGCTCGAGGGCCCTCCGGATATAGTGTTCGTCCGTGCTCATGACGCCGCCTCGCGCCGCCCGCGCAACGATCGCGCCGCGGACGGATGTTCGGGTTTGCAATGGATGGGAAGGCTCGGGATGCAACGCGGCCCGGGCGAGCGAAACGCACCTTCTCCCATCCAGACTGTGACTGTCGGCTCCGGAATCGCACCGGATCGGTGAGCGCTCGGCTCATTCGCGGGCTGTACCGCCGGTGGGGACTTTCACCCCGCCCCGAAGGTATTCACGCCCCTCAAGGGGGCTCTTTGTATCATTCTACGTCGCGGAAACGCGCCTGTCAAGGAGTCATAGCGCGAAGGTCTGAGCCTTATTCCCCGAGGATGCCGGCGACGAACTCCTCCGCGTCGAACGGCGCGAGGTCGTCGATCCCTTCGCCGAGACCGACGTAGAGAACGGGAATCCGGAGCTTCTGCTGGATGGCGATGACGGCGCCGCCCTTCGCCGTGCTGTCAAGCTTCGTGAGGACGAGCCCCGTGATGGGAAGGCCCGCCGTAAAGGCCTCCGCCTGCCGGAGGCTGTTCTGTCCGGTGTTGGCGTCGAGCACGAGCCAGCCCTCGAGGCCGACCCCCTCCATGCGCGTCGAGAGGACGGTGAACACCTTGCGCAACTCGTCCATGAGGTTCACGCGCGTGTGCAGCCGCCCCGCCGTGTCCGCGATGACGACGTCGATCCCGCGCGAGCGGGCCGCCTGCACCGCGTCGAAGGCAACGGCGGCGGGGTCCGACCCCATCTGCTGGCGCACGAGGGGGACACCCGCCCTCTCGGCCCACAGCTCGAGCTGATCGATCGCCGCGGCGCGGAAAGTGTCGCAGGCGGCGAGAAGCACGGAGCTCCCCTCGCTCTTCAGGCGATACGCGAGCTTTCCGATGGTGGACGTTTTGCCGACGCCGTTTACGCCGATGACGACGATCACGCGCGGGGCGCCCGCCGGCGGAGGCGGCTTCGGCGTTTCGCCGATGATCAACAGAAGCTCCGCCGCGATGATGCGCCGGTAATCCGCCGCCCCGGCGGCTCCGCCCGTGCTCGCGCGCAGACGCTCGATGATCCGCTCGGTCGCCTCGACGCCGATGTCCGCGCCGAGAAGAACCGCCTCGAGATCCTCGATCGCCCCCTCGTCCAGCGCTCCGCCCGAGAGGATCTGCTGGATCGAGCCGAAGAGGCGTTCCTTGGTTTTCCGAAGTCCCCGCAGCAGCCCCTTCATGCGTCGTTCGTCCTATTTCTTGAAGAACAGGTAGATGGACAGCGCGGCGAGGATGAGTGCGAATATCTTCTTGAACGCCGCCGTGGAGACGTCCTCGAGAAGGAGCGCGCCGATCTGGGCGCCGAAGATCCCGCCGACCCCCATGAGGAGCCCGACGCGGTAATCGATGTTGCCGAGGCGGTAGTGCGCGGCGATGCTCGAGACGGCGATGACGAGTATCGCGAGCACCGAGGTGCCGACCGCCCGCTGCGCCGGATAGCCGAGAAACATGAGCAGGGGAACGATGATGACGCCGCCGCCGAGACCGGCGAAGGAGGCGACGACGCCGACGACGCCGCCCGCGAGCAGGATCAGGGCGTATTTGACGAGGAACACCGTCCACCTCCGGACGTTCGCGGCGGAGCTAATTGCTGGAGGAGACCTCCGACGGCAGCAGCGCGCGCCCGGCCGTCTCCCGGTTCTTCATGACCTTTTCGATCCCCGCGAAATCGACCGAGACGACGCGCGAGACCCCGCGCTCCTCCATCGTCACGCCGTAGAGCTGCTCGGCCGCCTCCATCGTGCGCTTGTTGTGCGTGATGATGATGAACTGCGTGTCCTTCTTGAAAACCTGCAGCATCCGCACGAAACGCTGGATGTTGGCGTCGTCGAGGGGAGCGTCGACTTCGTCGAAGATGCAGAACGGGCTCGGCTTGGCCTTGTAGAGGGCGAAGAGGAGCGCGAGCGCCGTCAGCGCCCGCTCGCCGCCCGAGAGGAGCGCGATGTCCTGGAGGCGCTTGCCCCGCGGACGGGCCGTTATGATGATGTCCGCTTCGAGGGGATCGACGCCCTCGCCGAGGGCGAGGTCCGCCTCGCCCCCCTCGAAGAGGATCTTGAACGTCTCCTGAAAATAGGCGCGGACCGCGTTGTACGTCTCGAGGAACTGCTCGCGCGCCCGCGAGTTGATCTTGCCGATCGCCTCGAGGAGCTCCCCGGCGGCCTTTACGAGATCGGCCTTCTGCGCCTCGAGGAAGTCGAGGCGCGTCTTCTTCTCGGCGTACTCGTCGACCGCGGCGAGGTTCACGGGGCCGATCGACTCGAGCTTCCGGCGCTCCTTGTCGAGCATCTCGCGCGTGATCGCCTCCTCTTCGGGGGTCAGCGGAAGCTCCTCCCCCTCGAGGTAGCAGCCGAGGTCCTCGCCGTAGAGCTCCTTCCCTTTCTCGACGAGGCCGCTCATCCGCGCGCCGATCGTCGAGAGGGCGATCTTCGTCTCGTTCAACTTTTCGAAGAGCCGCTCGCGCTCGGCCGCACGGCCCTTGAGCTCCTTCTCGGCGGCCTCCGCTTCCGTCCTGCGCTCCTCGAGCGTGCCGGCGAGGGCGTCGAGCGACCGCTCGAAGCCGGTCTCCTCGTCGAGGAGACCGCGCACCGTCACCCGCTCCGCGGCGATCGCCGACTCGAGCTCGCCGAGCTCGACCGTCGATTCCTCGATCTCCTTGCGCCGCTCGTCCGCGATCGCGCGGAACTGCTGCTCCATCTCGGCGAGCCCCCGCTGCTCCTCGCGGTCCTTCGCGAGGCCGCCGCGAAGCGACGCGAGCGCCACCCGGCGCTCCGTGGTGGCCGCCTCGAGCTCCTCCTTGCGCTTCTGGAGCGAGGCGAGCTCGCTCTCCATCTCCGCCCCGTCCGCCGGGGAGCCGAGCTCCTCCTGCATCTTGAGGGAGAGCTTCATCTCCTCGAGCTTCGAGAGCGTCTCGACGCGCGCCGTTTCGATCTCGTCGACGGCTCTCATGAGGAGAGCCGCCTTTTCGCGGCAGCCGGCGAGATCGCGCTCGAGGACCTGAAGCTCCTCGTTGCGCGAGGCGCGCTCCCCGCGGAGCGCCGCGATCTCGGTCTCGATCTCTCTCGCGCGGCCGGCGAGCCTCTCCCGAGCGGCGCGCGCCTCGCCGCATTCGGACTCGGCGGAAGCGATCTCGGCCTCGAGAGCGGGGATCGCTTCCCGCGCGCGGTCGAGATCGTCGCTCCGCCCGAGGAGCGAAAACTCCTCCGTCGCGCCGCCCGCGAAATAGATCCCCGCCGCGCGAGAGATGGCGACGCCGGAGAGAGTGACGGCCGTCGCGCCGCTCCCCGCGTCCGAACCGGCGAAGGCGAACGCGGCGTCGGGATCCTCGAACAGATACACGTCGCCGAGCAGGTTCTCGACGAGCGCACGGTGCGCGCCGTCGACGCCGACCACGGACGAGAGCGGCCCGAGCGATCCGGCCGGAGGCTCGGGGCGCCCGGCTCGCGAAGGCGGCGCGTCCGCGGCGAAAAGCCGCGCCCGGCCCGGCTTCGCGTCCGCGAGCTCGCGGACGAGAGAGAGGGCGTCCGAGCTCCCGCCGACGACTATGCCCTCGAGCATCCCCGCGAGCGCCGCTTCGACCGCGCTCTTGTAGCGCTCCTCGACGCGGAGAAACTCGACGAGCGGGCCGCGGACGCGGCCGTCGCCGCTCGCGAGCAGGTGCCGGGCGCCGCCGGGGAAGCCTTCGAAATTCTCCTTCATCCGACGCAGAAGATCGTGCCTGCTGCGGACCGCGTCGAGCTCGACCCTCTTGCCGGCGAGCCCCCGCTCGCCGTCGAGGAGCCGCTGCTCCGCCTCCCGCATCGCGTCGACGAGCCCGAGACGCTCCCGCTCGAGACCGGCGTTGCGCTCCTCGAGACCGCGGCAGACCTCCGCGGCGCGCTCCTTGCCGGCCGCGATGCCGGCGCTCTCCCGCTCCGTTCCGGCGATCCGCTCGCGGGTCTCCGCCGAGCGGGCGTCGAGCTCGGAGAGCATGTTCCCATAATGTTCGAGGGCGCTCTTCGCGCGCACCTCCTCCTGCAGGAAATCGAGATGCGTCTGCTTGGCGTCCATGAGCCGGGCGCCGAGCAGCCGGATCCGCTCCGAGATCCCTCCGTGTTCCGCCGCGAGGCCGGCGACCGCCTCTTCCGCCGCGGCGGCGAGCGCCTCGGTCTCGGCGGCGTGGCGGCCGACGTCGGCGCTGCGCCCCGCGATCCCCGCGAGACGCTTCTCCGATTCCTCGATCTCGCGCCGGGCCTTGTCCACGCGGACGAGGGCCTGGCTCCGGCGCTCGGTGAACTGGATGATCCTGCCCTCGGACGTTTCGATCCGCCGGCGCAGCTCGTACCGGCGGTTCTGAAGCTCCGTGCGCTCCTTCTCGAGCTCGAGGTGCGCCGCGCGGGCCTCCTCGACGCGCCGTTCGAGCCCGGCGAGCGAGGTGTCCTCGGTCTTCGTGAGTTCGAGGAGCTCCGCGACCGCGCCGTCCGCCCCGCGCCGCTCGGCGAGCAGCTCGCCGAGCTGGCGGCGCAGATGCACGATCTCCCAGCCGCGGATGCGGTCGCGGACGATCTGGTACCGGCGCGCCTTCGCCATCTGGTACTTGAGCGACCGGACGTTCGTGCGCAGCTCCTCGAGGATGTCCTCGAGACGCACGAGATCCGTCTCGGTGAGCTCGAGCTTGCGCTGGGCCTCCTCGCGCCGCATGCGGTATTTGACGATGCCGGCGGCCTCCTCGAACATGAGACGCCGCTCGCCGTGGACGTCGTTCAGCACCCAGTCGATCATCTCCTGCTCGATGACCGAGTAGGAGTGGCTGCCGGTGCCCGTGTCGGCGAAGAGATCCCTGATGTCCTTGAGGCGGCACGGCGCCTTGTTGATGAAGTACTCGCTCACGCCCGAGCGGTAGACCTTGCGCGTGATGAGGATCTCGGAGTAATCGAGCGGAAACTGCCCGCGCTCGTTGTTGATCGTGAGGTTCACGGAGGCGAAGCCCATCGGCTTGTGCTGCTGGGTGCCGTTGAAGATCACGTTCTCCATCTTCGTGCCGCGGAGCTGCCGGGCGCTCTGCTCGCCGAGAACCCACCGCACCGCGTCGACGATGTTCGTCTTGCCGCACCCGTTCGGACCGAGGATCGCCGTGATGCCTTCCCGGAACTGCAGGGAGATCGGTGACATGAACGATTTAAAGCCGACCATCTCGATTTTCGAAAGGCTCACCTGACATCACCCTCCAGCGGTCGTTGTCTCGTCATTCATGCGCGCCGGAACGTTTCTCCGCCGGACGAGTCGGCGGGGTTCCGGCTCCTCGTCCGCTACCTGCCGGCCTTGTCGATCTCGACTATCCGCGCGTACGCGTGCCCCTTGAGCCCGAGGATCTCGAGCCGCCCGCGATCCGCCTCCTCCATCGTCGCGTAGGCGCCGGCGAACACGCGGAGCCACTGCTCGCCGCGGATCGGCACCTCGACGACGCGCACGGTGAATCCGTTCCTCTCGAGTACCTTTCTCTCCTCGTCCGCGCGGGTCGCGTCGGTGAACGAGGCGACGTGTATCGTGTATTTCGCCGGTCCGGCGGCCGCCGCGGGCTTCGTTTCGGCGGCCGGTACGGTCGCGGGCGCGCCGGAGGGCGGCGGCTGCCGCTCCTCGATCGCGCCGGACGATCCGGCCGGCGGCGTCGACGGACCCTTTGGCGGAGACACGGCCGCGTCGCTCCGCGCGATATCGGACGTGCGCTCTCCGGCCGCGGCGGCGCTGTCCCGCAGCGCCGAGCCGGGCGTCGTCCCCTCGGCCGGCGAGACGGCGCCTGAGGCGGTATCGCCCGCGGCGGCCGGCCGCTCGACGGCGACCGTCGGCCCGCCGCTCCGCGGAACGGTCTCCCGCACCGTGCGGTTCACGGCGAGCAGCCAGACGACGAAGGCCGCCACGATCACCGCTCCCGACGCGAGAACGACGCGGAGCACGCTGACCCGCCGCGCGCCCTTCGCCGCGACCGTTTCGGCGGCTTTCTCTTCCGTTCTCTTGAGAAGGGGCGCGACGATGATCTCTTCGTCGGAGCTCTCGGGCTCCGGCTCTATGCGCGGAATATCCCGCGCCGCCGCCGCTTCGGGACGCGCCGGGGCGGCCGCGGGGGCTTCCTCGCCGCCGCCGCAGAAGCACACGAGCTCCGTCGCCGGAGCGCGCTCGGCGCCGAGGGAGGCGAGGTGCTTCTCGAGCTCGCCCTCGGCGAGGCCCTCGATGCGGCAGGCCGCCAGCACGCCGTCGACGTACGGCACGAGCGGATTCACCCTGCCGTCCTCCGTATGAAGCGTCGAACAGTACACGACGACGTCGTGCTTCGAGCGGAGGTAGTCCCTGATCTTGTCGAATTCCTTGAGCGCGAACGGGATCGTCCGCGAAACGGGGAACGATCCGGGGCCGGCGACGGTCATGCCGTCGATGCCGACCGGCCGCGCGACCGATTTGAGCGAGCTCCCGTACAGGAGAAGATCGAGGAACCCGTGATCCTCGAGGTTCTCGACGAGGCCGCTGAGGCCGGGATGGAGAAAGTCGCAGTCGACGACGAGAACGCTCTTCCCGTTCTTGGCGAGCAGGTGGCCGATCTCGAGAACGGCGAAATCGCGCTCGAGCGCGGCGCCGCCGATCGAGAGCGCGAGAAGCGACGAGCCGCCCGTCTCGCGGACGCGCGCGTCGATCCTCGCTCCGAGCCCCGCGAAATGATCGATCTCGCTCGCCGACGAGAAATCCCCCGCTTCCATGAAGGAACGGATACGGTCCTCGTCGAGGCGGATCGTATAGCCGCCGTCGACGGAGTTGCAGAAGCCCTTCTTCGCTGCTTCATGCCCTTCAGCCACTGCGAATCACTCCCTCCGGCACGGAGCGCCGAACGCTTCCACGAGCCGCTCGACGAGCGCGTCCTCCTCGCCGGGGAGGACGGTCCGCGGATCGATCATGATCGATTGTTCTTTGACGCGAACGAGCACCGCGGGCGATCCCGCGCGCAGCCGCGCCGCCGTCTTCTCGGCCCGGCTCCCAAGGAGAGTAATCTGTACGACGACCGACCGCAAGGGGTTACTGGGAAAGCTGCCGCCTCCGATCGACGACTCGGTCTCTTCGATCGTCACCTCGAGCCCCGTGGGGCACCGCTCCCTGACGAGGGAGGCGATCGCGCCCGCGCGCGAGCGCACGGCCTCGAGATCGGTCGTGATCATGCGAAGCGCCGGCACCTCGTCGAACCGGCCGGTCCAGTATTCGAGCAGCACGCTCTCGAGCGCGGCGAGCGTGAGCTTGTCGAGCCGCAGCGCCCGCGAGAGATGGTTCTCGCGCATGCGGGCGACGAGATCGGCCCTGCCGACGATCGCCCCGCCCTGCGGGCCGCCGAGGACCTTGTCCATGCTGAAGCTCATGAGATCCACGCCGCTCGCCATGACGTCGTGGAGGCTCTCCTCGCCCTCGATCCCCTTCGCGGCGAGCGGGTAGAGGACGCCGCTCCCCTGATCGTACATGACCGGCACCCCGCGCCGGCGTCCGATCTCGACCAGCTCGCGGACCGGCACCTCGTTCGTATAGCCGACGATCCGGTAGTTGCTCGTATGCACCTTGAGGAGCAGGGTCGCTCCGTCCTTTATCGCCTTCTCGTAATCCTTGCGGTGCGTGCGGTTCGTCGTTCCGATCTCGATCACGCGGCCGGCCGCGTGCGCGAGGATCTCGGGGAGCCGGAACGAGCCGCCGATCTCGACGAGCTCGCCGCGCGAGACCGCCACCGCGCCCTCGCCGGCGAGCGTCTCGACGGCGAGCAGCACCGCGGCGGTGTTGTTGTTCACGACGTGCGCGTCCTCCGCGTCGGCGAGGAGCGCGAGAAGCCTCGAGACGCGCCGCTCGCGCTCGGTCCGCGCGCCGCTTTCGAGATCGATTTCGAGGTCGATGTAGCCGGCCGCCGCCTGCTCGATCGCGCGCCGCGCCCCCTCGCCGAGAGGCGCGCGTCCGATGTTGGTGTGGAGGATGACGCCCGTCGCGTTTATGACGCGGCGCTGCGCCCCGCGCTCGATCTCCTCGAACCTGCGCACGACCTCGTCCGTGACGGATGCCCGGACGTTGTCGTCGGAGCTCGCGGCCATCTCGCCCTTCGCGAGCCGCTCGCGGAAGGCCTCCACGGTCTCGCGCACGATGCGCGTGATCCCCTTGCGGGAAAGGGGACCGATCCTTCCCGCTACCCGCGGATCCTCGAGGATGCGCTCAACCGACGGCAATTTTTTAAGATGCGCGTTCGCGCCCATATCGACCTCGCTCGCCGTTGTGACGAAAGCTGCCAACTTCTACCATATATGGTAGATAGCGTCAACACATTTCACCATATATAGACCCGCGGGCGGGAAAGGCGCCCGCCCTCTCATTTGCTCCTTGAAGGACCCCCGCCGTTTGGTGAAGAATGGACGCGAAACGGCCCGATCCCTGCAAAGGAGTGATCGATGAACCGATCGAGCACCCTCATACTCGCCTCGCTCGCCGCGTGCGCGACGCTCGCCGGATGCGCGCCCCGGGAGGCGCCGCCCGTCGACCGCATCTACGTCGATCTCCAGGAGAGACCGGAGGACTTCGCCGCAGGCGTACTCGCGGGAAAACGCATCGTGATCGATCCCGGCCACGGCGGCGCCTTCGCCGGCGCGCTCGGAGCGGACAGCCTGCGCGAGGCCGACGCGAACCTCGGGGTCGCGCTCTATCTCTGGGGGCTCTGCGCCGACGCCGGCGCCGACGTGCGCCTCACGCGCACCGCCGACCGCGACCGCCTCCCCGAAGGCTCGACGGAGGCGGGGGACGATCTGCGCGCGCGCGTCGCCGCGGCGAACGAGTTCGCGCCCGACGTCTTCCTCTCGATACATCACAACTCGAACATCGCGCTCGACCGCTCCCGCAACTCGATCGAGGTGTACTACCGCGCGAGCGATCCGGGGCCTTCCCTCGAGCTCGCTCAGGCGGTTCAGATCCATCTCTCGCGGAACCTCGGCATCGCGGCGGCCGAGGTGAAGCCGGGAACGTATCTCGTTCTCCGATCCTCAGCGGCTCACGCGGCCGTTCTCGGCGAGGCGAGCTACCTCTCGCATCCCCTCGTGGAGAACCGCCTGCGGCTCGCGGAAAAGCAGCGGCTCGAGGCGCAGGCGTACTTTTTCGGACTCGTCGATTATTTCTCGCGAGGCGTTCCCTCGATCGAACGCCTCGCGCCGGCGGCGGACACCGTCCTCTCGAGCGTCGAGATCGCGTTCGCCGTGCGGGCGCGCGACGGCGTGCCGGTCGATCCGTCGTCGGCGCGCGTCGCGATCGGCGGCACGATCCTCGTTCCGGTCTTCGATCCGGATTCGTCGGTCATCCGGCTCCCGATGGCGCGGGAGCTCCCGAACGGTCTTTATACCGTCCAGGCGTCGGTCCGGAGCGCGCGCGGCGCCACGGCGCGCAGCGCGCCGTTCGCCGTGCTCCTCGCCCGTCCCGCGCGGCACGTCGTGCCGCTCGCTCCGCGGCCCGACACGGCGGGCGCCGCCGTCCTCTCGCTCCGCGTGCTGGACGAGCTCGGCCTGCCGGTCGCGGACGGCACGCACGTATCGATATCGGCGAGCCGCGGCGGCGATGCCTACGCCGGCGCGTGCCTGGGCGGGACCGTTTCGTTCCGGCTCCCCGCGAGCCTCGCGGGCGGCGAGTTCGCCGTGTCCGCCGGCTCGTTTTCCGGCACGATCCGATTTCCGACCGCGTCCGAGACGGGGCGCGTCCGGATCCGCGCCGTCGACGCGCGCACGAAACGCGGAATCCCCTTCCCCATGGCAGCCGGACGCACCTCGGCGAGCGTTCCGGGAGACGCCGGAGGGCTCATCCTTCTCCCGCCCGAGTCCGCGATCGAGACGCTTCGCGTCGCGGCCCGCGGCTACCGGCCGAAGCTCGCGCGCGTCCTCCCCGCGGGCGCCCCGGCGGAAACGGATTTCTACGGCGTCGTCGAGCTCGAGCCGGTTCTCGGCGGCGTCCTCGCGGGACGACGCGTCGCCGTCGATCCGGGGGCGGGCGGCGCCGACGCCGGCGGTTTCGGCCGGCGCGGCCTTCGCGGCGCCGCCGTCAACCTCGCCGTCGCGCGGCGTCTGCGCGAGCTCCTCGAGGAGGCCGGCGCCGACGTCGTCCTCACCCGCGAGGGCGAGGAAACGCTTTCCGCGCTCGAGCGCGTGTACCTCGTGAACCGCTCCGGCGCGGAGCTCGCGATCGGCATTCGCTGCGGAGCGCTTCCCTCGGGCCTCGACGGAACGCGGCTCCTGCTCCACTATCCCGGGAGCGCCCGGGGAGCGCTCGCCGCGCTCGAGCTCGCCTCGTCGCTCGCGGCGCTCCCTCCCGGCGGAGCATTCGCCGTTCGGGAATGGGCGGACCCGTTCCTCCAGCAGACCGTTTGTCCGGCCGTCGAGATCTACGCGGGGGCCGTCGAGGACGAAGCGGCGGAGCGCGCGATGGAGGACGAGGCGTGGATCCGCCGGGCCGCCGAGCTCGTGCTCGAGGCCGCGGCGCGCCTCTTCCCCGCGGAGAGGTGAGGGCGCGTTCCGGAACCCCGCCCGGACGAGGCGCTTGACACCGCGGCGCCGCGGCGGCGATATTGATGAGAAGGGAGGCGCCGCGCGGCGACAATGACAAGCATCGTCGAGCATGATCGAAGGTACCGTCGCCGGATCATGGTCGTCTTTCCCCTCGTCCTTCTCGCCCACGTTCTCCTCCTCGTGACCTTCGTCCGCGTCGATATCGTTCGAAACGTGATCATGTTCGGCTACGAGGGTCCGCCCGAGATGCGGCCCGAGATATCGATCCTCGACGACCGGACCCCCGAGGAGGAGGTCGAGACCCAGCGGAGCTCTCTCACGCTCGTGAACGTGATCGTCGAAGGGCTCGACCGCCCCGAGCCCGAACGGGGCCGCGAGCGAGCGCCGCGGCCCGCCGAGGAACCGCGTCCATCCGTCGTGGCGCCCGAGCTCCCCGACGACTTCGCGTTCCGCACCTACCCGTCGCGGGCGCCGGTGCCCTACCGACGGGATTACGTGATCCTCCGCATGGTGAAACCCCTGTATCCCGCCGACGCGCTCGCCGCCTTGCAGGAAGGGTACGTTCTCGTCGAGGCGTACATAGCCTCCGACGGCTCGGTGGCCGAAGCCTACGCGCGGTCCTCGTTCGGTCCGCGCTCCTTCGAGGAGTCGTCGCTCGACGCGGTCCGGCAGTTCCTCTTCAAACCGGTCGTCGAGAAGGATCGCGCGATTTCGTTCTGGGTGAGCTTTCTCGTGCGGTACGAGCTGCGCCGCTAGCGTCCGGCCCGGAGAACCTCGAACTCGACGAGCTTTTCGCCTCGAACGGTGTAGAACGGCATGCCGTCCCCCGACGCGAGCTCGAGATAGGGATGGCGCCGCTTCTCGAGCACGCGCGACATCTCCTCGCGCAGCGGCTCGCCCCCCGACTTCACCTTTGCGGCGGCTTCGACGAGCATCCGCGTGCCGCGGTAGGCGCCGATCACGACCTGATTGCGCTCGCCGGGGGGCTCGTTCACGAGGGAGCAGGCGGCGAGAAACTGCCGTTCGGCCGCGCGCGTCCCGACGTCGGCGGGGAAGATCGCCCCCTCGAGATCCTTTCCCGCCATCCTGATGAGACGACGCGAGTCCCACGCGCTCGTTCCGAGGAGCTGCACGCCGAACTCGTGATACGACAGTTGCGGAAGGATGAGGATGAGATCCTCTATCTCGGATCCGATGAAGAGGGCTTCCGGTGCGGCGTCCGCGATCCGGCGCACGATCTCGGTGAAGTCGGTGCTTCCGGGGGGATAGAACGCCGCGTCGACGAGGCGGGCGCCGGCGCGCTCGACTTCGTCCGCGAAGAGCGCCGCGTTCCGACGGGAAGCGGGATCGTCCGACGAGAGGTACGCGATGCGCCGCAGCCCGAGACGGCCGCAGGCCATCCGCGCGAGCGCCGCGATCTCCACTTCGGCGCCGACGCTCGTCTGGAACACCCACTTTCCGATGTCGTCGATGCCCTCTTCCGTCGCGACGGGCGAGAGCAGCACCACGCGGGAGAGCTCGGCGACCTGCGCGGCGGCGATCGTCGAGGAGCTGAGGACCTCGCCGAGGAGGGCGTCGACACGCTCTTCCGCGACGAGACGCTCCGCCACGACCCGGCACGTGAGCGGCGCGCCGCGCGTGTCGCCGACGACGAGCTCGACGTTCCCCATCCCCTTCGTCCGGGCCTCCTTGAGGGCGATCGACGCTCCGCGGAGAAACGATTCCCCGAGCGTCGAGTATCTGCCCTCGAGCGGACAGAGAACGCCGATCCGGAACCCCGCCGGGCGGTTCGATCCGGCGGCCCGTTCAGCCGTGACGCCGCACGCGGCGAGCGCCGCGACGATCAGCGCGGCGACTCGAAAGACCGTTCTCATGGGCGCCTCCCCGGCGGCTCGAACGCCACCCGTCCGAGGTACGCGAGCGCGAGAGCGTGGTACTCGACGGCGCTCCGCGCGAGCCTCTCCGCCTCCGCCGCGTCGAGCTCCCGCTTCACCTTCCCCGGCACGCCCGCGACGAGCGTGCCCGGCGGCACGACGGTGCCCGGGAGGAGGACGCTGCCCGCCGCGACGATCGATCCCCGTCCGACGCGGACGCCGTCGAGGATGATCGATCCCATGCCCACGAGACACCGGTCCTCGACGACGCACGAGTGCAGGACGGCGCGGTGGCCGACCGTCACCTCTCTCCCGATCACGAGCTCCGGTCCCCCCGTCGTCACGTGGCAGACGCAGAGATCCTGAAGGTTCGACAGCTCGCCGACGCGGATGCGCCAGACGTCGCCGCGGACGACGGCCCCGTGCCACACGCTCGAACGGTCGCCGAGCTCGACGTCGCCGATGACGGACGCCGAGGGCGCAACGAACACGTCGGCGCCGACGCGCGGACGGATCCCCTGAAACTCCTCTATCATGTCCCTCCGCCCCTACGCCTCGTACTCGCCGAAATCGCCCGGATCGAGCTCCTTGAGCCGCCGGCGGACGTCGTCCTCCTCGGCGCCGAGATCGATCGGCCGCTTGTACGTCTCGAAGAGCTCCCGATCGATGAGGATCGACGCGTTCGCCCGCAGCGCGAGCGCGATCGAATCGCTCGGCCGCGCGTCGACGTAGAAGGAATCCTCGCCGTGCCGCAGGACGATGCGCGCGAAGTACGTATCGGCGTGGATGCCGGTGATCTCGATCCGGTCGACCGTCGCGCCGAGCACCTCGATGACGATGCGCAGGAGGTCGTGCGTCATCGGGCGCTCGAACGACTTCCCCGCGAGCGCGGTGAATATCGCCGTGGCCTCGGCCGTGCCGATCCAGATCGGGAGGATCTCCTCCTCCCCTTCCGTCTTGAGCAGCACGACCGGATGGCGGCGCTCCTGATCGAGCGCGATCCCGCGTACGAACACCTCGACGAGCTCCATCGCCCTCTCTACTTCTTCTTTGCCGGCGCGGCCGCCTCTCCGGCCTGCCGCTGCACGTCCTCCGGCGAATCGAACTTCGTTCCCGGCTTGTCCACGTTTTCCTTCATCCATTTCGCCGACTCGACCATTCCGCTCTCCGGGTACTTCTGGAGAAGCTCGTCGAACGTGCGGCGCGCCTGGACGAAATCCATGAGATCCTCGGCGTACGTGAATCCGATCATGAAGAGCGCTTCGGGGGCGTTCTTCTCCGTCGGATACTGCGTGACGATATCCCGGTAGTACTGGATCCGCGCCCGCGGGTCGCTCTCCATCTGCGCCATCTCCCAGAGCTCCGCGGCCGTGCGCTTCGTCTTGTCGAGGCGGTCGCGCACGTAGTTCTCCGGCGGGTATTTCTTCTTGAGGCGCTCGACTTCCTGATTGTAGAGCTCCTCCGATCTCGTGCTGTGGAGCTTCGCCTCGATCGTGCGCCGGGCCTCGTCCAGCGTCTGGACCTTCCCCGGGTTGCGCTCGGAGATGCGGGCGATCGCGAAGCCCCGCTCGAAGCGGAACACGTCGCTGAGCTTGCCGACCTCGAGGTTCTCGACCGCCTTGGAGAAGATCTCCGACTGGCCGACGCCCTTGATGTACCCGCCGGGATTGAAGAACCCGACGTCTCCCCCGCCCGGAGCGGTCGCCGCGTCCTCGGACTCCTTGACCGCGAGGTCGGTCATCTTCTCGCCGGCGAGTATCCGCTTGCGCAGGGAGACCGCCTTGAGGCTGTCGGAGGAGAGGATATACTGGGCGCGCATGACCGGCGGCTGTTTGAACTCGTCCGGGTGATCGGCGTAGTATTTCTCGACCTCGGCGGGGACGACCTTCACCTTGCCGCCGATGTTCCGGCTGAAGTACTCGGCGACGAGGATGTTCATCGTGGCCCACCGCATACGATCGGCGATCGTTTCCTCCTCGTCGATCTTCGCGTCGAGCGCGGCCCGGTAGAGGAGATGCTCCTCGATAAGGCGGTCGACGAATTTCGCCTTCCCGTCCGGGCCCCTGAAGGCCTTCCTCTGAACGTCGGGCAGCTCTTCGAACCGGCGGTTCGCGGCTTCCTCGGTGATCTTGTAATCGGCGACGCGCGCGGCGAGGCCCGACTTGACCTTGATCCCCTCGTCCTTCTTTCCGCACGACCAGCCGCACGCGGCGGCGGCGACCAGCACGACGATTGCCGCTCTCTTCGCGAACATGCGCTCCTCCTTTGTTGCGTGTCCCGGCGGGGCCGCCGGCCTACAGCAGCTCCCCGCGCTTCTTCCGTTCCAGCGATTCGGTGATCTCCCGCACCCGCTCGCTCTCGCCCCGGCGGCAGACGAGCACCGTCGTGCCGTCCACGACGACGACGAGGCCGTCCACCCCGACGGCCGCGGTGAACCCGCCCGGGTTGAAGAAAAGGTTGCCCGAGCAGTCGATGAGCTCCATGCCGCCCGCTCCGGCGTTGCCGGAGGCGTCTGCGCCCAGCAGCGCGAACAGCGCGTCCCACGAGCCGACGTCGCTCCACCCGATCTCGGCCGGAGCGACGACCACGTTCTCCGCCTTCTCGAGGATCCCGTAGTCGACCGATATCGCCGGCATCCGCGGGTACTCGCGCGCGATCGTCGCTCGCTCCGCCGCGGTCCCGAGCGAGGCGGCGATCGCCTCGAGCGGCGCAGCGCCCTCCGGCAGAAAGCGCGACCACGCGGAGAGATATACGGACGGTCTCCACACGAATATACCGCTGTTCCAGAAATACGTTCCCGCGCGGAGATACTCCGCGGCGCGCGCGGCGTCGGGCTTCTCGTGAAACCGCTTCGCCGCGAAAAACGCGACGCCGCCCTCGACGCCCGCGCCGCCGCCCGCCTCGACGTAGCCGTAGCCCGTGGCGGGGTGCGTCGGAACGACGCCGAAGGTCACGAGCGCGTCCCGCGACGACGCGTACGCCGCGGCGGCCTCCGCGACGCGGCGGAACGCCCCCTCGTCCCCGATCGCGTGGTCGGCGGGACAGACGAGCAGGGGCTCGTCGGGGCCGCCGCCCCGGCGCGCGAGCGCCGCCGCGACGGCGATCGACGGGGCCGTGTTGCGGCCGGCGGGCTCGAGGAAGATATTCGCGGGATCGAGCGCGGGGAGCTCCTCGCGTATCGCGGCCGCCTGCTCCTCGATCGTGAGGAGAAAGATCCTCCCGGGGGGGATGAACGCCGCGAGACGGCGCCACGTGAGCGAGAGCATCGATCCCCCGCCCGTGACGTCGAGGAGCTGCTTCGGCCGCGCGGCGCGGCTGAGCGGCCAGAACCGTTTTCCTTTGCCTCCCGCGAGAATGACGCCGTACACGGAGAATCAACCCTCCCTGAGCGACGACACGTCGATATGAACGGCGAGCGCGTCGGCGATCTCCCGGCGGATGGCGCCGAGCTGCTCGATCGTCGAGGCTTCGAACCGGAGCACGAGAGCGGGCTGCGTGTTCGACGCGCGGACGAGCCCCCACCCGCCGTCGAAGACGACGCGCGCGCCGTCGACGTCGATCACGCGGCGGCTCTTCTGGAAGTGCTCGCGCACCGCGTCGACGACCGCGAACTTCCGGTCGTCCGGGCAATCGACGCGGATCTCGGGGGTCGTCTCGTAGCGCGGCAGATCGGCGAGGAGCGCGCTGAGCGGCGCCGCGCCCCGCGAGACGATCTCGAGGAGACGGCAGGCCGCGTAGAGGGCGTCGTCGAATCCGAAGTACCGGTCGGCGAAGAAGAGATGCCCGCTCATCTCTCCCGCGAGCAGCGCGCCCGTTTCGCGCATCTTTTTCTTGATGAGGGAATGCCCCGCCTTCCACATGAGGGGTTTCCCGCCGTGGCGGATGATATCGTCCTCGAGGGCCTGAGAGCACTTGACCTCGAAGATGATCGTCGAGCCGGGATGCGCCGCGAGGACGTCGCGGGCGAAGAGCGCGAGGAGCCGGTCTCCCCAGAGGATCTCCCCCCGGTCGTCGATGACGCCGATCCGGTCCGAATCCCCGTCGAAGGCGACGCCGAGCTCGAGACGGCGATCGAGCACGACGTCCCGCAGATCGCGGACGTTCTCGGGAACGGTGGGATCGGGATGGTGGTTCGGGAAGTCGCCGTCCGGCTCCATGAAGAGCTCGACCGGACGCTGGCCGAGAGCCGCGAAAAGCTCGCGGGCGACGAGACCCGAGGTGCCGTTGCCGCCGTCGGCGGCGAACGAGACGGGGCGGGCGACGGAGATCCCGCCGGCGACGTGCTCGACGTATTCGGCGCGGGCCTCGCGTCTCTCGATTCGGCCGCCGCCCGGCTCGGGAAGGTCCCCCTCGGCGAGCAGACGCAGCTCGAGTATGTCGGCGCCGTGGATCGTCCCCTCGCCGCGCAGCACCTTGAATCCGTTGAAGTGTCCGGGGTTGTGGCTCGCCGTGATCATGACGCCGCCGCGGAGACCCCACGTCCTCGCGGCGAAGTAGAAGACCGGCGTCGGAACGGCGCCGACGTCGACGACGTTCACGCCGCCGCGCCGGAGCCCGTCCGCGAGCGCCTCGAAGAACCGGTCGCTCGACCGGCGGACGTCGCGCCCGACGACCGCGTCCCGGATCCCCTCGCGCGCGAACGACGCCGCGGCGGCGAGCCCGAGACGCCGCACCAGATCGTCGGTGAGATCGACGTCGACGACGCCCCTGATGTCGTATTCACGGAAGATATGAGGCGGAATAACGCCGTGCTTCATCTCCGCTCTCTCCCGCCGGTCACTCCTTCACGACCCACACCTTCACCGGCACCTCGACTTCGCGGTGAAGCCGCAGCGGCACGGTGTAGACGCCGAGCTTCTTGATCGGCTCCTCGAGGACGACCATCTTGTGGTCGACGGCGAAGCCCTGATCGACGATCGCCTTGGCGATGTCGTGGCCGGTCACGGAACCGTAGAGCTTGTCCTCTTCGCCCGCCTGCACGACGAGCGTGCAGGAGATGCCCTTCATCTTTTCGGCGACGGCCATGACGGAGATCTTGAGCTTCGCGTCCCGGGAGGCGTGCAGCTTGTTCTCCTCCGCGAGAACCCGCGACTGGCCCGCCGTCGCGGGCACCGCGAGCCGCTTCGGGAGGAGGAAGTTCCGCCCGTAGCCGTCCTTCACGCGGACCCGGTCGCCGCGCTCCCCGAGACCCTGGACCTTCTGAGTAAGGATGACTTCCATGGTACTCTCCCCTTAGCGATAGTATTCCCTGACGTACGGGAGGAGCGCGATGAACCGCGCCTTCTTGATCGCGCGGGTCAGCACGCGCTGGTGCCACGCGCACGTGCCCGTGATGCGGCGCGGGGTGATCTTGCCGCGCTCGGTGACGAAGCGGCTGAGAAAACCCTGATCCTTGTAATCGATGACGAGCCTGTCGATGCAGAACCGGCAGGGCTTCGTCGGCATCGGACGTTTTTCCTTTTTCTTGCGTTCGTTCCGCATGAATGGTCCTCCGTGTGTGGTTCGGTGCCGGGGCTACGCCCGCGGCGGCTCCGCCGGCCGCGGCTTTTCCTCGACGACGATCATGTGGCGAAGCACCGCCTCGTCGAACCCGAACACGCGGTTGAGCTCCTTCAGGATCTCGTTGCTCCCGGCGAAGCGCATGAACGTGTAGTAGCCTTCGAACTGCTTCTTGATGGGGAAGGCGAGCCGGCGTTTGCCCCACTGGTCGAGCGCCTGCACCTGCCCCTCCCGCGACGTGACGATCTCGCCGTAGCGAACGGCCTTGTCCTTCACCGTTTGTTCGTCGAGGGCGGGATTGAGGATATAGATGCACTCGTAGGTGCGCATCGAGGAATTCCTCCCTTCGGACTGAAAGCGACTTTCATCGGGGCCGGGAGGCGCCGTGAAAGTAGGGATTTATGTAGGCAGGCTGCCGCCTGCGCGTGTTACGGGGCAATATAACACGCCGCGGCCCCCCGGTCAAGCGGCTCCGGCGGACCCCTCTCCGGCGGGCCCTCCGTCCCCGGCGCCGCCCCCGCTGTTGTACCGCTGCATCGCCGCGTGGAGGCCCCGGCGAACGGCGAGCTCGACGGCGTCGGCGGCGGCCTCGACGAGCGCGTCGGCCGCCCCCCGCTCCTCCGCCGGGAAATCCGTCAGCACGTAATCGGCCCAATCGATCCCCTCGGGCGCCCCGCCGATCCCGAGGCGAAGCCTCGGAAACGCCTCCGTGCCGAGGCGTTCGATGATCGAGGCGAGACCGTTGTGCCCGCCGCTCCCGCCGCCCATGCGGAAGCGCAGCCTGCCGAGCGGCAGGTTGAGATCGTCGCTCACGACGAGCAGCCCCGCGGGCGAGAGCCCCGCGACGCGGCTCACCGCGGCGCCCGATTCGTTCATGTAGGTGAGGGGCTTGAGAAGGACGATCGTCCGCCCGGCGGCCCGCCAGCGCGCTTCCTGCGAGGGGCCGCCGGCGCGCCGCCACGAAAGCGCGTGGCGGCGCGACAGCAGATCGAGCGTGAGAAATCCGAGATTGTGTCTCGTGGAGCGGTAGCGCGGGCCGGGGTTGCCGAGTCCGCACACGACCGAGATCTGCTCCATGGGAGACTACTTTTCCTTTTCCTCTTCCCCGCCTTCCGCTTCCTCTCCCTCGGCTCCCTCGCCCTCTTCGGGGGCGACGGCGGCCTCGGGCGCGGCGCCCGGCTCGGGAATGAGCGCCTCGAGCTTCTTCGGCGCGGAGACGTGCGCGATCGTCACGTGCTCGTCGTCGACGAAATCGAGATCCGGATAGAGCGCCATGAGGTCGGAGACGTGGAGCGACTGGCCGATCATGAGCGCGGAAACGTCGATCGAGAGCTTTTCGGGGATCTCCATCGGCTTCACGTCGATCGTCACCTCGCGGATGCCGTGATCGAGCACGCCGCCCTGATCCTTGACGCCGGCCGGCATGCCGATGAGATCGATCGGCACGCCGATGTGGAGCTTCTCGTCGATCGAGATGCGCTGGAGATCGAGATGCAGCACGTTTCCCGTCACGGGGTGGTGCTGAATTTCGCGGACGAGCGTGAGGATCGAGCCCTCGTCGCCGCCCTCGACGTCGAGGTTGAGGATCATGTGCTCGCTCTTCGACGTGTGCAGGATGTGCCACAGGTCCTTCTGTCCCACGCTGAGGTTGAGCGGCTCGCGCTTGTGCCCGTACAGAATCGCCGGGACCTCGCCGGTGCGGCGGAGCTGCCGCGCCAGCTTCTTGCCGTCCGCTTCCCGAATGCGGGATTTGAGATTCATATGTTTCATTTCGTCCTCCGAAGCTACGCGAACAGGTTGCTGATCGACTCTCCCGTGTGGATGCGGCGTATCGCCTCGCCGAGAAGCGGCGACACGTCCAGCACCGTTATTTTCCGGCACTCGGGACATTCCCGGATGGGAAGCGAATTCGTAACGACGACCTCCTCGATCGCGGAGCTCTCGAGGCGCGCGAACGTCTCCCCCGCGAAGACGGCGTGCGTCGCCGCGGCGATGATCCGCCGCGCGCCGGCCTTCTTGAGAACCGCGGCCGCCTGCGTCGTCGTCCCGGCCGTGCTGATCAGATCGTCGAGGATGATGATATCGCTTCCCTTGACCTCGCCGATGATATTCATGACCTCCGACTGGTCGGCCGCCGTGCGCCGCTTGTCCACGATCGCCAGGTTCGCTCCGAGGCGCTTCGCGAAGGCGCGGCCCATCTTGATACCGCCGACGTCGGGCGATACGACGGTCACGTTCTCCAAATTTTTCCCCTGAATATATTCAAAGAGCACCGGCGCCGCAAAAAGATTATCGACCTGAATGTCGAAAAAACCCTGAATCTGCGCCGCGTGGAGCTCGAGGGCGAGCACCCGGTCCGAGCCCGCCGTCGTGATGAGGTTTGCGACGAGCTTCGCCGAAATCGGCACCCGGGGCTGATCCTTGCGGTCCTGCCGCGCGTAGCCGTAGTACGGGATGACCGCGGTGATGCGGTCCGCCGACGCCCGCCGGCAGGCGTCGATGAGGAGGAGAAGCTCCATGAGGTTGTCGGCCGGGGCGAACGTCGGCTGGATGATAAAGACGTCCCGCCCGCGGATATTGTCGAGGATGCGCACCTTGATCTCGCCGTCGGTGAAGCGGCCGATCTCGAGGTCGCAGAGCGGCACGCGCAGGTACGCCGCTATCTTCTTCGCGAGCTCGGGATTGGCGGTACCCGCGAGGATCTTCAACTCGTCGTTCATCCCGCAAAACCTCCGTATAGAACAAGGAAGGTGACCGATCCGGTCACCCTGCCGTCGACCATCATGGTTGGGGAGGGAGGATTCGAACCTCCGATCCAGGATCCAAAGTCCCGTGTCTTGCCGCTTGACGACTCCCCAGACGTCCGCAGCCCGGGAGCGCCGCGCTAGATGTCGCGCGAGATCTCGACGCCCGCCTCCGTGCTGATGTTGTCCTTTTCGCTCAGGTACGCCTTGATGACCTTTCCCTCGAGCCACGAGCGGCTTTCGTTGCTGATCGGGTGGGCGATATCCTGAAAGGTCCCGTCGGGGCGCCGCCGGCTCGGCATCGCGACGAAGAGACCCTTCGCCCCCTCGATGATCTTGAGCCCTCTGATGACGAGCATGTTGTCGAGAGTGATGCTCGCGAAGGCTTTCAGCTTGTTGTCGTTCCTTACAGAGATCCGAATCTCCGTGATTTCCATGTGGCCCCCCTAGAGTGTGATTCCCGCGCCGCCGCCTATCCTACCTCTAGGCGAACGGCGCCGGTTATGGGCTGAGCGATGCTCGTGAAAAAACCTTCGCTATCGAATCGCCCCGCCACCTCCCTTGCTTCTCTTTCCTCCCCGAAGACCGCGAAGCAGGCCGAGCCGCTCCCGCTGAGGGAGCTGAGGATCGGCCGTGCCTCCCGGAGCGCCGCGAGCACCTCGCCGACGGCCGGGAAACGCTCGACCACGCCGGCTTCGAAGCCGTTGTGCGTCGCGAGCGCCGTATTCGGGAACCCCTTCAAATCCGTCAGCAACGCCGTAAGTGTAGCTTTGCCAATATCCTTTGTCAACAATAAATTGACGTTCTCATAAGCCCATTTGGTAGAAATAGATAGATTTGGTTTGACGATGAGGATCCAGCCCCCCGGAAGCCCCTCCGCGGCCTCGAGAATCTCCCCTCTGCCGCGGCCGATCGCGGGGGTTCCGAGGATGAAAAACGGCACGTCGCTGCCGAGCCGCGCGCCGAGCTCAAGCAGCTCGTCCCGGGAAAATCCCGTTCCGAGCAGCCGGTCGACCGCGAGGAGGGTCGCCGCCGCGTCCGCGCTCCCGCCGCCGAGCCCGGCCCCCGGCGGGATCCGCTTTTTGCACGAGATGCGCACCCCCGCGCGGAGACCGCTCCGCTCGATGACGAGGCGGGCCGCCCGGTGGCAGAGGTTCTCCTCGTTCCACGGCACGTCGGAACGGTCCCCCGACAGGGCGACCCCCGAAGCCGCGCGCTCGAAACGGAGCTCGTCGAAGAGGGAGACGGGCTGGTAGAGGGTCTCGATGTCGTGATAACCGTCGCCGCGGCGGCGGATGACGTCGAGGTAGAGGTTGATCTTCGCTGCGGCGAGCGCCTTGATCATCGCTGCGTGGCCATGGCGTGCGCGGAGCGGCGGGCGGACCGCCCGCTACCGCTTCCCGGGGCGCCGGCGCCGGTACGTCTCCCAGAGCGCGCCCCATTCGGTCTTTTCGAACGCCCGGATCTTGGTCCGGCCGACGGTCGGATACCAGAACAGGTCGTGATAGATGTTCGACGCGAGGGGCGCCCAGCCCATGAGCGGGGAATGGAGGGCGATCCTCTCGAGAAAGCGCAGCGGCCCGAGCCGGAGCATCTGGTCCCCCCAGATGACGAGGCTTCGCTTAGTCTTGAAATGGAAATCGAAGCCGCCGACGTCCTCGCCGGCGATCTCGACGCGGTCGAGGCGCGCCTCTCCGAGCCCGCGCTCGGTCGCCATGCGGAGGTACGGAATCGACATCGGGTCGAAACCCATGATCCGCGCGGCGACGGCGTCGATCGCGACCGAGTCCGCGCTCGCGAGGAGCACGTTCCCGACGACGGGCTCCATCGTCCTCGGGCCCGCCCCGTCGCCGCAGACCGTGCCGTCCATCACGGCGAAGATCCGCGGATGGAGCTCGCGCTGCATGATGAGAAGATCCACGAGCACCTCGTGGATGTACTTGTGCGCGTAGTGGCGGACCTCCTTGAGGAGGCCGCCGAAGGCGTTCTTGACGGCGCCGGTCGTCGTCGAGTGGCCGTGCGTCTTGACCGTCGGGAGATGGAGGACGTCGCGGCCCGCGAAGAGCGCCGGGATCTCGATCCCTTCGGGAAAGATCTCGTGGAGCCGCAGGAGCGGCTCGCGGAAGGTATGCACGGTCCATTCCGTCTCGGTGAGCGGCCTGAACTCGAGCCCGTACCGCTCGAGCACGGGCAGCCAGAGGTTGTTCTCCGCTCCTTTCCGCGGATCCGTGACGACGGTTTTATTCTCGACGGGGAGGATGCGGCCGGCGTCGTATCCGTGCGCGAGGAGCCACCGGACGACCCCCTCGAGCTGCCACGGCTGGCTCGAGCACGCGGGGAAATACTTCGTCCACGAGAGGTTGAGCTTGAGGAGGAGCTCACGCTCGCCCGTGAGATGCGAGGCCGCGCCGGCGAGATCCATCGCCCGCGCGATATCGTCGAGGACGGTCGAGGTGCTCGTACGGACGACGGCGACGGTCGATGCCATGCCGGGGGCCTCCGATCGCTAGACGCGCCACAGGATGAAGATGGTCGCGAGGAACCAGAGAAAGACGTCGATGATGATCGATTTCTCCGTGAGCAGGATGCCCGACGGGTCGCCCCCCTCGTTCCTGCTGTACACGATGTAGAGATACCGCATGATGCCGAACACGACGAACGGAATCGTGAAGACGAGGTTGGTCGTGCCGAACTTCTCCACCGTCGTCGGCCAGACGGTGTAGATCGAGTAGGAGACGAGCGCCGTCGTCGCGGAAAGCCCGACGAGCTGATCGAGGAGATGCACCGAGTAATCCTTGAGGGCGAGCCGGTGCTCGTCCGCGCGCACGAGATGTTCGATCTCGTTCCGCCGCTTGCAGAAGCCGAGGAAGAGCGAAAGGAAGAGCGTGCAGATGAGCAGCCACGGCGAGATCGCGAGCTCCGGCAGCACCGGATGGAGAACCGCCACACCTCCCCACGCGCGCAGCAGAAAGTTGAACGAGATCGCGATCACGTCGAGGATCACGACCTGCCGAAGGACGGTCGAGTAGGCCACGTTGAGCGCGACGAAGATCGCCGACACCGCGAAGAACTCGCGCCCGAGAAAGAGCGCCGCCGCGAGCGCGGCCGCCATGAGCGGGACGGCCGCGGAGAGCGCGTCTCGCGGGGAGAGGATCCCCGACGAGATCGGCCGTTTCTTCTTCCCGGGATGCCGGGCGTCCCGTTTCCGGTCGAGGACGTCGTTCAGGATGTACGCGCACCCCGAGATGACGCAGAAGACGCAGAACGCGTAGAAGCTCCGGAGCAGCAGGCCGCGCTCGAAGAGGTGCAGCGAGAAAACGATCCCCGCGAAGAGGACGAGGTTCTTCGTCCACTGGCGGGGGCGCATCGAAACGAGAATATGCCAGAACGTCATATTGGAGATATTCTAACGGACGCGGCCGCGTCCCCGCAACCGATTATTGGAAGCGCATGCGGCGCAACGCGGCGTTCGCCCCGACGACGACGTAGATCATCGTCACGACCTCGGCGTCGCCGAAGTTCCACTCGAAGAGGCCGTTCACGACGAACCCCGCGAGCGCGGCGAGCGACCCTGCCGCGAACGCCCGCTCGGGCGGCGGGAGGCCGGGCTTCAGGTTGCCGGCGACGAGCATGAAGAACGAGACGAGGAGATACGAGAACGCCGCGAGGCCGACGACGCCGGTCTGCGCGGCGATCTGGAGAAAGACGTTGTGCAGGTGGCCGTGGACGTGAACGGCGCCCGGCGGCATGTGCTCGCGGTAGAGGCCGGCGAGATCGCGCGTTCCGACGCCGAGCACCGGATGCTCCTTGAAGATGCTCCATCCGCCGCGCGCGAGCTCGATCCGCTGGACGTTCGTTCGGTACGAGGGATTCCAGATGCTCTCGACGCGCTCTCGGTAGCGGGCCGGCAGGAGCACCGCGAAGAGAACGAGCGCCGCGGCGAACGGAACGAGCAGGCGCCGCCGCAGGATCGCGAGAACGACGGCGAGGGCGACGACCATCCCGAGCCACGAGCTCCTCGTGAACGAGAAGAAGAGCGCCGCGAGCGAGGCGGCGGAGGCAAAGAGCGCGGCGGCCCGCGTCCGCTTTTCGACGCCGGCGCCGAGGGCGACGGCCGCGAAGAGCGACGAGAGGACGAGGGTGATCCCCCCGAACGTCATCGCCGTCGAAAAGGTGCCAGGGGTCCGTCCGAGCGTCCCCTCCCCCCTGCCGAGGAGAAAGACCGCGACGCCGAAGAGCGAGCTCGCGGTCCCCGAGACGAGAAGCACCGCGAAGAGGCGGCGGCCCGCCGTCCGCGTCGCGACTCCGAACGCGACGAGATAGACCGCGGCGACGAGGAGGAGGTTCTTGAGCCCCCGGAGGCTCTCGACCGGCTCGTCGGAGAGGAGCGCCGCCGCGAGCGAGACGAGCGCGAAGAGGAGCACCGGCGCGTCGAGCGGCGTGCGCCGCGGCGCGGGGAGCCGCCCGCGGAGAGCGAAGACGGCGTAGAGCAGGATCGCCGCTCCGAGCGCGGTCTGCGTTCCGGCGATGGAGAACGTCGTGAAGAAAACGAAGGCCCCGAGAGCGGCGTAAAACGCGGCCGTCGCGCCACCGGCGGAAGCGACGAAGCTCCTACGAGACATGCTCGCCCACACCTCGCGCGATCTCGGCGACCGCGCGTTCGATCGCGGGGCCGTCCGCCTCGTCGAGGCTCCGCAGGAGAGCGAGGTATCGGCCGGCCGCGTCGAGCGCCTCCCCGCGCGCGAGCGGGCGCGCGACGAGGGCGCCCTCGGGCGTCCCGTCCCGCGCCGCGAGGTACACGCCGCCGTCACGGCCGGCCATGGCGCGAAGAACCGCTCTCCATTCGGCCGAGCGAGGCTCGCGATCGATCCGGAGAACGGAGAGCCGGCCGGGCGCCTCGCGGTACAGGCTCCGCAGAACCGTCTCCGCCGCGTCCGCGGCTTCCGCTCTGTCCGCCTCGCGAAGAACGGCGACGAGACGCGCGCCGCGGCGCTTCGTCTCGGCGGCGAGCCTCTCGAGCGGAACGAGCACGATCCGCACGTAGGCCTCGAGCGGATTCGCGACGGCCGCCTCCCGCGTCGTGAAATCGGCGATCACGATCTCCGGCTCGCAGCGGTCGAACACGCGGCGAAGCGCTTCCCCGTCGCCGAGAACGCCGAGGTGGCAGTCCTCCCGGGGGATCTCCCCCGCGCCGAACCGCGCGCACCCGTCGAGCGATCGCGGGTCGTCGGAGGCGACGGCGAGACGCGAGGACCCGGAAAAGACGGCGCCGGCCCGCTCGACGAGAGAGCCGTTTCCCGCGGCGAGAATCCGCCGGAGCGCGAACGGTCCCTCGTCCTCCCCGGACGCGGCCGCCGAGAACTCCGCCGGATCCTCGACGACGCGGACCCGGACCCCGCCGCGCTCGAGCGCCGCGAGGACGCTCCGCGGGATCCGGTCGTAGAAGGCCGCGGCCGCGACGATCTCGTCGGCGCGGTGCTCGCGGGCGGCCGCGTCGGCCCCGGCGAGCGTGCCGAGAACGGTGAGGCCGTGCGCGATCCTGCCGGTCATCTCGCTCCGGTCGTCGAGGCAGCCGATCGGATCGCGTCCGCCGGCGCGCTTGATCTCGGCGAGGGCGAGCTCCGCCGCCGGCCCCGTCCCCGCGACGATGACGCGTTTTCCCGAGATGTCCTCCCGGGCGGGCAGCTCGTGGAACCAGCGCGTCGCCACGCGGGAGCCCGCCATGAAGACGATGAGGATGAACCAGTCGATGATGAACGCGGAGCGCGGAAACGCCTGAAAACGGAACAGCAGGGTGAACGAGACCACCATGACGACCGAGCCGAGGGTGACCGCCTTCACGATCCGCGCGATGTCGTCGACGTTCGTGTACCGCCAGACGTTCCGGTAGAGCCCGTACCAGAAGAAGACGGCCGTGCGGATCACGAGCACGAGCGGGAGGCTGCGCAACAGGGAGGCCGTCTCCGCTTCGGGGAATCGGAAGTTGAGACGCAGCCACCAGCTCAGAACGTAGCTCACCGCGATGAAGGCGAGATCGCCGAACGCGATTCCGAGGGCGCGGCCGGCCCAGAAAAGACGCTTCCCCTGCTCCATGCTCCGGATCTTCGCGAGCGTCCAGAGAAAGAAGCCGATCCACATGACGGAGAGAAAGACGACGAAGGTCCACTCCTGGCGGAAGGCGAGCACCGCGCTCACGCCGAGAAGGATCGTGACGAGGTACTCGAGCAGCGTGACCTGCTTGTGCGAGAGACCGAGGCTCGTGAGACGCTGGTAGTAATGCGTTCGGTGGGGCAGAAAGAGCCTCTCGCGCCGGAGCGACCGCCGCACGAGGGTGAGCGCCGCGTCGCCGATCGCGCTCGCGAGCAAGAGCAGCGTGAGAAAGGCGGGGATGCCGAGCCCCTCGCCCGCGACGGCGAGCACGGCGAAGGTGTAGCCGATGAACGTGCTCCCCATGTCCCCCATGAAGATGCGCGCGGGCGGAAAGTTGAACCGGAGGAATCCGAACGAGGAGCCGGCGAGGACGGCGTAGAGACTCCTGAAGTCCGACGCGCCGGCGAGCCCGGCGAGCACGTAGAGGAACGAGGAGGCGATCATGCCGACGCCCGCGGCGAGCCCGTCGATGCCGTCGATGAAGTTGTAGAAGTTGACGATGGCGACGATCCAGAGCACGGTGGCGGGAACGGCGAACGCGCCGAGATCGAGCGTCCCCACGAGCGGCAGCCTGAACTCCCGCAGCACGACGCCGGACGCGACGGCGATCGCGGCGGCCGCGATCTGCGCGAGGAGCTTCAGCCGCGCGTCGAGACCGCGCAGATCGTCGATGAGCCCGACGAGCGCGATGACGGCGCCGCCGGCCAGGGCGCCCGCGAGCGCCGCCCCCGAGGAGAGCGGCCGCCATCCGAGCAGCAGGAGCGTCGCGCACGAGACGAAGAAGGCGGCGGTTATCGCGATCCCCCCGAGGCGCGGCTTGGGGATCGTGTGGGAGCTGCGGTCATTCGGCACGTCGAGAAGCCGGCGCCTGAGGGAGAACCGGAGGATCGCCCCCGTGAGCAGGAACGAGAGGATAAACGCCTCGATGAAAAACAGCAGTCCAGCCATGATTCCGCGGCCTCGCGACGCGACGGAGGATCTGTCGGTTTGATTGGGTGATGATACCGAACGGGAGGGGCCCTCACAAGCTATTTCTGGCCCTTCGCCCGGGCGAGGGCGTCGAGATGCCGGACCTGCAGCGCGACGATCCGGCGCTCGTCGAAACGCTCGAGAACCCGCGCTCTGCCGCCCTCTCCCATGCGCGACATGAGCGCCCGCGAGCGCAGCATCCGGACCATCGCTCCCGCGAGCGCCGCGGGATCGCGCGGCGGCACGAGAAAGCCCGTTTCGCCGTTTCGGACCTCCTCGCGGCAGCCGCGGATGTTCGTCGCGACGACGGGCAACCCCGTGGCCATCGCCTCGAGGAGCGCGCGCGGCATCCCCTCGCGCCGGCTCGGCAGCGCGAAGAGATCGAAGGAGGCGAGGATCTCGGGAACGTCTTTCCGGTAGCCCGCGAGGACGAGATCGCCGCCGAGTCCGAGCTCGCCGCGGAGGCGGACGATCTCGTCGAAGCAGGAATCGCGGTCGCTCGGGAGCGGATCGCCGACCATGACGAACTTCGTCCCGGGCGCCTCGCGCTTCACCGCGGCCGCGGCGCGCACGAAATCGACCGCCCCTTTCTCGCGTACGATCCGTCCGATGAAGCCGGCGACGGGAGAGGAGCCGATCCCGTGCTCCTCCCGGAACCTCGCGGCCGCCGCGGCGTGGAGCTTCGCGCCGAACCGAACGGGATCGACGCCGTTCCCGATGTGAACCAGCTTGCGCGGCGGCGCGATGCGCAGCCGAAGCGCGTCCTCGTAATCCTCGCGGCTCTGGACGAAGACGACGTCGCTCCACGACGCGGCCGCCCGCTCGAGCCCCGCGAAGAGCGCGTGCACGGGCCGGCTCATCCCCTCGTGGAAATAGAACCCGTGCGCCGTATAAGCCGTGACCGGCACGCGCGCGATCCGCGCGGCCGCCCTCCCGATGAGTCCCGCGACCGGCGTGTGCGCGTGAACGATCGCGAACCGCTCGCGCCGCATGAGACGAAGCAGCGCGGCGAAGGAGCGCCCGTGCAGCGCGACGTTGTAGTTGCGCGCGATCGGCACGGCGCGGGTCTCGAACCCCTCCTTCGCGAGCAGGTCGAGCCCCTCGCCCGGGGAACAGCAGAAGACGACCTCGAATCCGGCCTCCCGCAGCCCGAGACCGAGCGGACGGAGGAGATGATACGCCGTGAAATCGACGGCGCACAGCTGCAGCACCTTCACCACTCGAGCCCCTCGATTCCTTCGCCGCGGACGCAGCGCGAGAGCACCTCGGCCATGCGCGGCGCCCACAGATCGAGGCTCCACGCCTCCCGGACGCGCGCCGCGCCGCGCTCCCCCATCGTCCGCCGGAGCTCCGGACGCTCGAGGAGCGCGACGAGCCGCTCGACCCACTCGACGCGCGTTCGCGCGAGGAATCCGGTCTCCCCGTGCGCCACGATGCGGTCGGCCCCTCCCGTCGGGGAGGCGACGACGGGAAGCCCGCTCGCCATGTACTGGAGGACCTTGAGCCCGCACTTCCCCTTCGTCCATTCGTTCATGGGAAGCGGCATGATGCCGATGTCCGACCGCGCGAGCGTTTCGGCCTCGGTCTCCTCGCTCCACGGAACGCTCTCGGCCCCCGGAAAGGACGCCGCGACCGCCGGCGCGCCGACAACGCGCAGGATGAACGGGCGCCGGGCCGACGCCTCGCGGAGCGCGTCGCGGCATTCGTCGATGAAGCGCGCGGCGTCGGGCGTGCCGATCCAGACGACCACCGGAGCCGCCCCGCCGCTCCCGTCCGCCGTCCCCCGCGCCGCCCGCCGCGCGGCCTCGTACTTGGCCGGATCGACGACCGTCGGGAAGAGGAGCGTGCGCGGATTCCAGCGCGAGGCGTACGAGGCGAGATACTCGTTCCCCGCGAGCACGACGGAGGCGAGAGAGAGCGCCTCGGGGATCTTTCCGGCGAGGAAGCGCCTCGCGAGCGGATTGCGCGACTCCTCGTACCTGAGGTGTATCGCGTCGTCGATGTCGTGGACGACCGGAACGCCCGAGGCGGCGAGCCGCCGCTCGAGCACGGGCGGCGCGCCGGGCGCGAGCTCCTTCTGGACGAACACGGCGGCGTATCCGCGCGCCGCGGCCACGGCCCTCGCCCTCTCGCGGAAACGATACGCGTGGTAGAGGATCGATCTTCCCGTTCCGGCGAACAGCGCCTCGAGGTAGGCGTCGTCGTGGAGGCTCCGCACGTCGCAGCGGAAGCCGCGCGCCTCGAGGCTCGGAACGTACTGGAGAACGCGGTACCTGCTGCTCGGGCCGCGGCGGCCGTATTTGGTGAGAAAGAGAATGGCGGGATCGCCGGTCATCGGCTCACACCGCTCCCCCCGTCACGTCCGGGGACATACCATGTCCTCGACGAGACCGCACAGGATGTGCCCGAGGGTCATGTGCACCTCCTGAATGCGGGCGAAGTCGTCGTGCGGAACCACGACGGCGATATCGGCCGCGGCGGCGAGCTCGCCGCCTCCCTTGCCGGAGAACGCGAGCGCGTGGAGCCCGAGACGCTTCGCCTCCTCGACCGCGCGGAGCACGTTCGGAGAGGCCCCGCTCGTCGAGAGCGCGAGCAGCACGTCCCCCTTCTCGCCGCGGCTCTCGATCTGCTTCGAGAAAACCTCGTCGAAGGAGAAGTCGTTCGCGAGCGCCGTCACGATGGAGCTGTTCGTCGTGAGCGCGGAGGCCTTGTAGCCGGAGACCTTGTGACGGAAACGGCCGACGAGCTCGCCTGCGATGTGCTGCGCGTCGGCGGCGGAGCCGCCGTTGCCGCAGGTGAAGACGACCCTTCCCGCGCGGATCGCCTTCGCGACGACGCCGGCCATGCGCACGAGCTTCGCCTCCTCCTCTTCGGGGAATCGCTCGAGCGTCCGGCGGAGGGCGTCGAGCTCGGCGCGGACCTTCTTCACGTACGGCGCGTTCTCTTGCATGGCGACCTCAATTGTTCGTCGTGAGAATGAGGATGGATACGACGAGCGTCCCGGCGCTCAGCACCCCTCGGAAGACGTCCGCGAGGATCCGCGAATACCCGCGCTTCACGACGATCACGTCTCCGCGGTTCGGCAGATCGTCGCGGGAGACGTTCCGCGCCGTCCCGTCCTTCGAGTAGACGATCACGCGGTTCACGCTCCCTTCCTTGGAGGGCCCCCCCGCGAGCCCGATGTACTGGACGATCGTGAGATCCCCCATGTACTCGAACTCTCCCGGATCGTTCACCTCTCCGCCGACGGTGACGGTCTTCGGAACGCGCGGTATCGCGAGGACGTCGCCGTCGTCGAGGAGCAGATTCTTCGCCGCGTTCGGCGGCAGGTAGTCGCGCAGGTTGAGCTGGATCACGCCGCCGCCGCGCTTGCCGACGTAGGCCGCCGCAAGATCGGCGTCGGCCGTGAAGCCGCCCGCCCGGACGAGGAGCTCGGCGAGCCCCTCGTTCTCGGCGAGATAGATCCGGCCCGTTCGCTGGATCGCGCCCTCGGCGTACACGAACTTCCGGTACTTGAACCTGCTGAAAACGCCTACCTCGTCCTTGTCGACGAGCTTTTCGCCGAAACCCGCCGCGGGCATCGTCCGCGACCGCACGGAGCCGTTCGGCTGGACGCGCGCGAGGACGACGCTGTCCCCGAGGGCGTCGGTCGTGAATCCGCCCGCGTTGTCGATGAGATCGAGGATCGTTTCGTGCTCGAGGATCTCGAACCAGCCGGGCTTCTTGACCTCGCCGAAGATGGTCGCGTACC
>DHHB01000029.1 GCA_002403075.1 bacterium UBP1_UBA4783
GCGTCGGTGACGTCGCTGTTCGTCGCGTTCTGCATCCAGTCGAACACGTCCTTCGCGATCTCGAAGCGATCGGCGGGCGTGGCCTGGACGTCGTCGCGCACGTACTGGTAGCTGAAGCCGAACCACATGGTCCGAACCGGGTAGCTACCGGTGTTCGTCGTCTCGTTGGCGATCGCGGCGTAGTACGGATTTCCGAGATACGAGGGGTAGCTCAGAGCGTACTTGCCGGTGCCCGCCTTCTCGAGGCAATCGAACTGGTTGATGACGAAGCAGCCGCCGAACGCGTAGAACTTGTCGGGCACTCCGCCGTGGACGAAGATACCCGCGTCCGCGTTGCCGGTGAGAAGCGGCGTCACGACGCCGCCGCCCGTGCGGCCGCCGGTCTCATCGAAGTAGCTCGTCGCGACGAAGTCGACGCCGCACACGTTGAAGAGGTTGAGCGCGGAAGCGGCCGTCGAACCGTCGAGATCGTACGCGATGTCGTCGCCGCAGATCCAGAGGCCGACCTTGTGCTCGGAGAGGCTCATCCAGTCGACGAGCATCTGAGCGTCGTTGCTCTTGTCGCTGTAGACCGTGCCTTCGCTGATCGTGCCGGATTCGAGATCGCCGCTGTCCCAGACGATCTTTTCGTACACGCTGGTCAGCTGGAAGTTCTTCGCGCGGCTTCCCGGACCGTTCGAAACGAGCGAGCTCGGGCCGTTCACGTCGTACTTGTCGACGTTGTTGTTCGGCGGAGCGAGCACGGCGTCGAACACCGGCATCCAGTAGTTCTCCACCGAGCCGACGAACGAGCCGCGGCCGGTGAAGTCGTCCACGAAGAGCACGTCGCTGTTGAGCGTCGGCAAGCAGGTCCACTCGAAGTACGGCGGGCCGCTGCGCGCGTAGCGCGGCAGCGAGGACTCGACGCCCGCGGCGTCCTTCGCGCTGAAGTAGAAGTCGATCCGGTAGCCTCTCGTGAAGAGCTCGTCGTTGAGATCGATCATGTACTTGCCCAGAACCTTACCGGCGCCCGTCCGCGCGCTGTCGCACTGGATCTTCGTCCAGACGCCGTCGTCGCTCACGTAGTTGAAGTTGACGATGATGAGCGGATCGTCATCGACCTGAACCGAGCCGGCGAGCGTCGGACCGTAGAGGTTCGGCTTCGTCGGGGCGGGGCCGATGTAGGTGCACTTCACGTTGAGGTACACGGCGGGGCCGCCGAAGGTCGGATCGGTCCCGACACCGCCGCCGAGGAGCGACGTACAATCGACGACCATCGAGTCGCCCGGCCGGATGACCGGGTTGTCGTTGGTGAAGATGTCGTTCGCCGCGTCGCAGCGGATGGTGCTCTCGAGGTTGTACTCGGCCGTGGGGAAGTTATCCTGGAAGAAATCCAGGTCGCGGAATCCCCACTGCGGACCGGCGGTCTTGAACCGGTACAGGCGCACGTTGTCGATCCAGGGAGCGGGAGTGTGGGCGGCGCAGTTGCCGTTCACGAGGTACCACACGTCGCACATATCCTGGATACCGACCGAGATCTGAACCGGCTCGTTGGTGCCGATGTACTTGCTGACGTCCTGCGTGATGTAGATGTAGTCCTGATCAGGGCCGTAGTACACGAAGTTGTCGTCCTTCCAGGCGCCCGGGCAACCGAGCGCGTCGATCGACCGCACCGACCACACGTAGAACGTGAGGTTGGCGAGCGGCATATCGCGGTACACCGTGAACCGGAGGTACGTTCCGCCGAGGAGCGGAAGGTCCGCCGGCGGGATGGTGCCGTTCTGGACGTTGCTGTTGTTCGTCGTGTACTTGGTCATGTCGAGGACCGGCGAAATGATGCTTTCAGTCTGGCACGGAGCGGAGGTTCCGCCGGGACCCGCGCAGAACGGGGTGTCATAGAGGCCCGGATAGCCGCCGCTCGGGTTCGGCGAACCGACGAAGAAAACGACCTGCGTGGCGAAGTTCTCGCCGCAGGGATCCTTGTCGGTCAGGTTGTTGCGCAGACCCGAGTAGGTGCCGAACGGCTGCTCGGGGCGGGAGTGCCAGATACCGACGTCTTTCGCGCCGACTGCCGCGGCCTCGAAATCCTGATAGTTGTTGAGGCTCGCCGCGTCGCGGACGCGGAGCGCGTCGACGATGCAGCCGCCGTCGGTGTTCCAAAGGCCGTCCTGATCGCTCCACGCGCCGTCGGCGGTGAAGTGGAAGCGGAGCTTCGTGCGGGCCTGGGTGAGGGCCAAGAAGTGGCTCGCCGAGCTGTCGCCGTCCGCGTCGTAGCGCGCGATCCGCTGCCAGTTTCCGCCGCCCGCGTCGTACTCGACGTCGGTGAAATCGTAATCGGGCTCGGAATCGTAGTAGATCGAATACGTAAAGGTGATCGCGCCGACGAACGTGATCGGATCGGTGATGAGCATCTGGTTCCACGAGTTGCCGTAGCCCGGGGCATTGAGCCACGAGCAGAGGTACGGATCGCTCGTGTTCGGACGGGCGCCGCACCACATCGATTTCGTCCCCTCGACCGGAACGAGGCCGCCGAAGCTGCCTCCGCCGAGACCGGCGAAATCGTCAACGTGGAAGTACGAGTCGTTCTGGGACGTGAAGTCTATCTTGGTCCAGCCCTGCCAGTTGTTCGTCTCGAACGTGTACCACACGATGCAGTACGTATCGACGGCCGCGGACTCGTAGAGACCGCGCAGACCCGGGTCGTTGAGTTCGGGGAACTCGCCGTTCGACCAGTCTTTCAGGGGTCGCTTGCCGGGATTCGCGACTTCGCGAGCCGCGACCGAGCCGATGAGCAGGGCAACGAAGCAGACGCCTAGTAAGAGTACTAGTGCCTTTCTCATTATTGTTTTCCCCCCATCGTTTAGAAAACAACGATGTGTAATCGACGCACAACGAATTGAATCTCGAAGCAAAGTGCCAAACCCCCTTTATATCGAATCTCTCGTGTTCATCGCCTCCTTCCCGGATTCGACAGCAAGCAGGGTTCCATCCGTCAGAGTTCCTGAACTTAGTGTCGAGTAAGCCTGGCTCTCCAAACGGCGGTGGGGGTTGTAACCCCGCTCCATAAAGGAGGCAGACCCTTTCGGGTATTCCTCCACTCTGCTTGCGAGACAGAGGCATTGTAGCACAGATTTTAAAGCGATGTCAAGCGGTAACATCGGGGGAATTCGGGGGTCGGATTAAGTTTTTTTACGCCCCCGGGGGCCCTATTCGCCTGCGATCAGCGAAAAATCGCAAAAAAGCGAGATGACCATGTAACTTCTTGTGAGAAAAGCGATTCTGTTGTTCTTCACGCCTTCGTCCTCGCAGTTGACGAGAACGTCGTCGAAGTATCTGTTGATGCCGGGCACCAACGATCCGAGGATTTCGAGAGACAGCTCGGACCGCCCCGAACGCCTCGCCTCGCGGAGCCGCACGCACGCACGCGAGACGTCTTCGTAGAGGAGCTTCTCGGCCTCCGACGCGAAAAGCTCCGTCGAGAAACCCAGATCGCCCGCGCTCCCCTCGGCGAATCCGTCGAGAGCGCGCGCGCCGAGATCCGGCGTGAACCCCGTTTTCATCGCTTTGGGAATGATATTCGCGACGCG
Organism: bacterium UBP1_UBA4783; assembly: GCA_002403075.1. Taxonomy (GTDB): domain Bacteria; phylum Krumholzibacteriota; class Krumholzibacteriia; order Krumholzibacteriales; family Krumholzibacteriaceae; genus SSS58A. The sequence continues at coordinate 3,567 of DHHB01000029.1, forward strand.
CTTCATCGCGAGGACGAACGGCGCGAGGGCGCCCGCCGACCGGAGGCGCCGGAGCTCGGCCGCCGCCGCCGCGGCGGCGCGCGGATACTCCCACGGCGCGGCGAGAACCGCCGCCACGAGATCGTGATCGGCGCCTTCGCTCCGGAGCATCGCCTGGAACCGCTGCGAGTAGAACTCCCGGATCGCGGCGGCGAGCCCGTTCCCGCGCTTCGAGGCCGCGGCTGCCTCCCCGAAGAGATCGACGCTGCGCCGGATGCCGTCCTCGAGCGAGAAGGTCGCGCCCGTGCCGAGAACGATCCGGAGCACGCCGAGAGCCTGCCGACGAAGGCCGTAGGGATCCTGCGAGCCGGTCGGCTCGAGCCCCGCTATGAAGCAGCCGGTGATCGTGTCCATCTTGTCGGCTATGGCGACGAGCTCGGCGACGCGCCCGCGCGGCAAACGGTCGCCCGCGAAACGCGGCAGGTAATGCTCGAGAACGGCGTCCGCCACCTCCGGGGCCTCACCGGAGACGCGCGCGTATTCGCGCCCGATATAACCCTGAAGCGCCGTGAACTCCTTGCCGTCCTTCACCATCTCGCTCGCGAGATCGGCCTTTGCGAGCATCGCCGCACGGGTGATATGCTCGTCGAGCCGCTCCCCCTCGATCCCCCACGCCTCCCGGATGAAACGCGCGAGCGCCTCGATGCGGCGCGCCTTGTCCGCGAGACTGCCGAGCCCCTCGAGCCACACGATGCCGGAGAGCTTCTCCGCCATCCGCTCGAACGGCTTCGCCGTGTCCTCCTTGAAATAAAACACCGCGTCGTCGAGCCTCGCCCGCAGCACGCGCTCGTACCCCCGAACGACGCCCGAGGCGTTTCGGCGGACGCCGTCCGCGAACGCGACGAAGTGCGGCAGCAGCGCCCCGTCGCCGCCCGCGATCGAAAAGTAGCGCTGATGGCTCTTGAGCGCCGTGACGATCACCTCGCGCGGGAGCCTCAGGAAACAGGCGTCGTAGGATCCGGCGAGCGCGACCGGGGATTCGAGCAGGTTCGCGACGATAGAGACGAGCTCCTCGTCCTCGACGAGGCGGCCCCCCGAACGCGCAGCGAGCCGCTGCGCCTCGGCGCGCACGATCCCGCGGCGCTCCTCCGGATCGAGGACGATGCGCGAGCGCTTCATGAGCGCGAAGTACCGCGCCGGCGATTCGACCGGAATCGAGTCCTCCGAGAGGGGCGACAGACGCGTGCGGCGCCCCGATGCGAGACCCGCGGCGCGCACCTTGACCGCGCTCTTCCCGTAGAGGCACAGTATCCAGCGGATAGGACGGGCGAACGGAGGGGCGCCCGCGTTCCACCTCATCGTCTTGGGGCTCCGCAGCCCCTCGATCCAGCGGGGCACGCGCTCGCGGAGCACGGAGATCGACGGTTTTCCCTCCTCGCGCCTCGCGGCGGCGAGATACTCCCCGCGCTCCGTCTCGACGCGAACGAGCATGTCGACGGAGACGCCCTGCGACTTCGCGAACCCCTCGGCCGCTTTCGTGAAGCTTCCGTCGGGGGCGAACGCGACCTTCACCGGAGGGCCGACGACGCGATCCTCCGCCGCCTCCTGCTTCGGGGCGACCCCGGCGACGTGCACGACGAGACGTTTCGGCGTGCCGAAAACGGAGAAGCCGTCGCAGGGGATCCGGTCGGCGCGCAGCGATTCCTCGACGAGACTCCGGAGCCCGGCGAGCAGCTCGTTCACGTATCCGCTGGGGAGGTTTTCGCATCCGATCTCGAGGAGAAAATCCCGTTTCACGTCCGCTCCTTTGCGCGCGCGCCGCCGCGATCGAGCAGCGGGAATCCGAGCCGCTGCCGCTCGGCGACGTAGGCGGCCGCGGTCTGCCGCGCGAGGTCGCGGATGCGGGCGATGTAGCTCGTCCGCTCGGATACGCTCACCGCGCCGCGCGCGTCGAGGATGTTGAACACGTGGGAGCACTTGACGACGTAATCGTACGCGGGCAGGACGAGCCCCTCCCCGAGCAGGCGGAGCGTCTCGCGCTGGAGCCGTTCGAACATGTCGAAATGGAACGACGCGTCCGCGGCCTCGAAATTGAAACGGCTCCACTGGCGTTCCGCCTCGCGGTAGAGCTCGCCCCAGGTCACGCCGTCCCCCCACTCGACGTTCATGATGTCGTCGACGCCTTGAAGGTACATGCATATCCGCTCGAGCCCGTACGTGATCTCGGCCGAGACCGGATCGAGCTCCATGCCGCCCGCCTGCTGGAAATAGGTGAACTGGGTGATCTCCATGCCGTCGAGCCAGACCTCCCATCCGAGCCCCGCGGCGCCGAGCGTCGGGGATTCCCAATCGTCCTCGACGAGACGGATGTCGTGAGAGCGCGGGTCGATGCCGAGCGCCTCGAGGCTGCCCGCGTACAGCGGCAGCACGTCGACGGGGGACGGCTTCAGGATGACCTGAAACTGAGTGAATTGCTGGACGCGGTTCGGATTCTCCCCGTACCGGCCGTCCTTCGGACGCTTCGTCGGCTCGATGTACGCCGCCTTCCACGGCTCGGGTCCGAGAACGCGGAGGAACGTCGCCGGATTCATCGTGCCGGCTCCCACCTCCGAGTTGTACGGCGTGAGGACGAGACATCCCTGGGCGGCCCAGAACCGCTCGAGCGCCGCCACCACCTTCTGAAAGGTCACTGGCCGTTCACCCCCTTGCAGAGACGCAGCGCGTTCGGCAACCGGTATCCCTCGACGTGCCCGGCGAAGAGACGGTGCAAAAGCCCTCCGATCTCGCGCCGCTCGTCCCCGCCGAGCGGGGCGCTTCCCGCCTCCCGGAGACCGCCGCGCCGGAGGCGGACGAGCGCGGCCGACGAGGCCGCCGAGAGCGTCCGCCCGGAACCCCGCCCGCAGGAGACGCAGCCCACGCGCCCGCTCGCCGGATCGACCGAAAGACGCGCGCCGGCGAGAGGCTTCCCGCAGTCCGAGCAGGCGTCGAGGGACGGAAACGAGCCCGCGATCGAGAGCACGGCTATCTCGAGCGCGAAGAAGAGCGCCCACGGATCGACGGCCGACGGAACGAGACGCATGAACGCCTCGACGATATCGAAGAGCCTCTCGTCGGCGTCCCGGCCGACGGCCGCGCGATCGACGATTTCGAGCCCCGCCTGAAAGATGCACAGACGCTCGAGACCGTCCCGCGACGAGGCCGGGATATCCGCGGCGCCGCACTCCGTGAGGAGATTGAGCCCGCCGTCGGTCCGGTAGTAGAACACCGTCTCGCAGACGCCGCCCGCGAGGAGAACGCCGCGCAGCGGGCTGCTCATCCGGCGCGCTCCCTTCGCGAGGAATCGGAGCTTCCCGTGCGCGCGCGTGAGCGCCACCGCGACGACGCTCGATTCCCCGTACTCGTACGTCCTGAGCACGACGGCGCGGTCCGCGACGATCGTCTTCATCGCCGAGGATCCCCGCCCGAGGGCGGCGCCGCTCCGCCCGGGGCGGCGCCGGCCTCGCGGTGAGCCCCCGGCACGACGGCTCCGCCCGAGACGATCACCTTGAAGGCCTCGGGGACGGAGAGGTCGGTCGGAATCGCGTCCTGCGGCGGGATCGCCACGAGGAAACCGCTCGTCGGATTCGGCGAGGTCGGAATGAATACGGCGAGGAAGTCCTCGTCGGTGCCGGCGCGGGTCTTCATGCGCCAGTTCGCCGTGACGAAGCCGAGCATGTACACGTGCGCCCGCGGGTATTCGACGAGCACGACGCGTTCGAATACGCTCCGGTCCTCTTTGAGAAACACCTCGCTGATCTGCTTGAGCGCGGAGTATATCCCGCGCACCATCGGAATCCTCTCGAGCTTTTCCTCGAGCCAGCGGAAGAGCGTCCTGCCGAGTATGCCGCCGCCGAGGATGCCGGCCGCGAGGATCACGACGATGACGCCCAGGAATCCGAGGCCCGGAATGTCGAGATAGGGATAGCGAGCGATGACGGGTCTCAGCAGGCCGTCGACCCACACGAAGATGCGGTAGAGCACGTACGCCGTCAGGCCGACCGGCAGGATGACGAGAAGCCCCGTGAGGAACTTCCGCCGGAACCATTTCAGGAATCTCCGTCCGGCGCTCGATCGTTCAGCCACAGCGTCACCTCGGCGATTCGTTGTCCCTCGAGCCGTCCGACCCGGAACCTGATCCCTTCGTAGGACACCTCTTCCCCCTCTTCCGGAACGCGGCCTATCAAGTTATAGATGAATCCCCCGAGCGTGTCAACGTCGTCGGCCGGAAGCGAGATGCCGAGCGCGGCGTTGAGCCGGTCTATCGGAGATCGTCCGGCCGCGGCGTACTGCCGCGGGGCGATCCGGCGCACGAGCGGCGGCTCGTGATCGTACTCGTCGAGGATCTCCCCCACGATCTCCTCGAGGATATCCTCGAGGGTCACGATGCCGGACGTTCCGCCGTATTCGTCGACGACGACCGCCATGTGCTTCTTTTCGCGCTGGAACTCCCGCAGCAGCGCGTCGATCTTCTTGCTCTCGGGAACGAAGTGCGCCTCCCGGACGATCCGGAGCCGGTCGAGCCGCGCCTCGCCGTTCCCCGCCGGCACCTTGAGAAGATCCTTCACGTGGAGCATCCCGACGATCCGGTCGATCGTGCCCTCGTAGACCGGGACGCGCGAGTGCCCCGCCGCCGAGACCGCGCGGCGCGCTTCCGCGAGGGTCGTATGCGCGTCGAGGGCGAAGATGTCGATGCGCGGCACCATGACCTCGCGCACCTTCGTGACGCCGAACTCCTGGATGCTTCTGATGAGCGTGCTCCCCTTGTGCTCGATGAAGCCTTCGGTCCCGGTGTTCCGGGGCGAGGGGAAGAGAAAGAAGGGGGACGCGATCTCGCGCGGCAGGTTCGGGAACACGAGCCCGACGGCCCGGAGGAAGAGCCCCGACACGGGCCGGAACGCGAGATACACCGGTATGAGCGGCCACGAAACCGCCGCGGCGACCCGGGCCGGCGACATCGTCGCGACGCCGAACCCCGCCACCGTGACCGCGATCACGGAGGCGGCGATCGCCGCGACGGCCGCGAGCGCGTGGAGAGGGCTTCCTTCGGCGGCTATCCAGCGATGCAGGATGACGGCGACGCTCGAGAGCAGCACCGCCTCGAGACCGAGCAGGGTGAGGATGAGGTGCAGCCGTCCCCGGTGCATGTGCCGGGCGAATACGGCGGAACGCATCCCTTCGGGAAACGCCGACTCCTCGTGGAGGCGCGAGAGCATCGCGAAGGCGGCGAAACCCGCGGCGATGACGAACTGAAACGCGTAGAGCGCGCCGAGAAGCGGTAGCATGCCCCGGGAACACCTCCCTCGCCGCGCCGCCGCCGGCGCGGTCCTTCAAGCGAAAAGCCTCTCTATCTCGCGCGCGCCGAGATGGCCGCGGAGCAGCCTTCTCTCGGCGCGCTCCATCCGCCGCTCCTCCGCGGCGGTCGAATGCCGGTGCCCCGCGAGATGCAGCAGCCCGTGAGCGACGAGCCTCGCGGCGTACGCGCGGCGCGAGACCCCTCTGCCGCGCGCGCCGCGGACGAGGGACGCCCAACAGAGGCAGATCTCGCCGAGCGGCGTCTCCGCCGCCGGCCCGGGGCCGTCCCCGCACGGGAAGGTGAGGATCTCCGCAGCGCCGGAGCGCCCTTTGTACCGGCGGTTGAGGCTCGCCATCCGCCGCTCGCCGACGAGGGCGACGGTCACCGTCCGCCCGCGCGGCCACAGCGGCGCACCGATCGCGCGGAGCGTTCCGGCGAGAGATTCGAGATCGGCCCTGCCGCCGACGCGCGGCGAGCCGGCCGTCGCGATCCTCACGGCGTCCTCCCTCCTTCCACCGCCCCCTCCTCGCGCTGCATCGGATAGGCGATCCGCGGATGGAACACGCTCGTGAGAAGCTGTATGAACTTCTCGCGGATCATGGCGATGTCGTTCAAGGTGAGGCCGCTCTCGTCGAGCTCGCCGTCCGAGGTGCGCATCTCGATGATCTTCTGCACGATCGCGCGGATCTTCGGCGCCGTCGGATCGCGGAGCGACCGCACCGCCGCCTCGCAGGAATCGGCGAGCATGATGAGCGCCGTCTCCTTGGATCGCGGCCGCGGCCCGGGGTAGCGGAAATCGTCCGCGTTGACGCTGTCGTTCGAGTCGTACTCGAGCGCCTTCTGGTAGAAATACGCCATGACGGTGCGGCCGTGATGCTCGCTGATCGCGTCGACGATGATCCGCGGCAGCTTCTCGTTTCTCGCGAGCTCGACGCCCTCCTTCACGTGGGCGACGAGTATGATGGCGCTCATCCGCGGCGCGAGGTTCTCGTGCTTGTTCTCCCGGTCGCCGGTATTCTCGAAGAAGTACTCCGGCTTCGAGAGCTTGCCGATGTCGTGGTAATAGGCGCCGACGCGCGCCTCGAGCCCGTTCGCGCGGACCTCGCGGGCGACCGTCTCGACGAGGTTGCCGACCATGAGGGAATGGTGATAGGTGCCCGGGGCTTCCATGATGAGCCGGCGCAGCAGCGGCCGATTGAGATCGCTCAGCTCCATGAGGGTGAAATTCGTCGCGAGGTCGAACAGCGACTCGAAGACGGGCAGGAGGAACATCACCATGATCGTGCAGGCGAGCGCGTTCGCGACGCCGAACGCCGCGTCCCGGACGAAGGCGGCCGGCGCGAGGCCCTCGGTGACGCCGAACCCCGCGATGCCGAGGACGTACGCCGCCGAAACCGAGAAGAACACGGTGTAGAAGCTCCGCCGGTCGCGCAGATGGGCGATGCTGATGATCCCCGCCGCGCCGGCGAGCAGCGCCGTGAAGGCGTAGCCGGCGGGAAGGGCGGTATTGACCACGATGAGAAACGACGCGAAGAGCGTGATGAGAACCGCTGCGTGCACGCCGAAAAAGGCGGTGGAAACGAGCGCCACGAACGCCGTCGGGATGAGCCGCGGATCGAGCGAGGCGACCCTCATGACGACCGCCGTCAGCACGAGGTAGATGACCATGACGATGAAAGCGAGCGTGAGACGGTCCCGCTGCGCGACGAGACGCGGCTCGAAGCGCCGCAGCGCGAGGGCGAGCAGGGCGAGCAGCGCGGCGATCCGGAGCCCCTTGCCGAAGCAGAGCCAGATCCGGCCCCCGATGGAGGTGGCGAGCTCGCGCGCCATCCGCTTCTGCTCCATCGCCTCCAGCATGGCGACCTGGCGTGCCGTGACGCGGTCGTGCCTCGCGACGACGCGCGTGCCGCGGGAGACCGTGTAGGACCGGTCGACCGCCTTCGTCGCCTCCTCCCGCCGCTTCTTCGTCTCCGCGACGTCGAAGACGAGGTTCGCCGTGAGGTTCGACCGCAGAACGGCGCGGAACAGGCGCACCGCCTTCTCGTTGCCGGGAAAGATCCTTCGCCCCTCGGCGGTGATGAGCGGCTCGAGCTCCGCCTGATCGACGAGACCGGCGGCGGAAACGAGCTTCTCGTCCCCCTCGGAGATCACGGTGACGCGCTCGTAGGCGCGGCCGCGAAGGGGCGAGCCGTCGTTCACGATGCCGCGCTGGAGAAGGGACTTCTGGAGCCGCGCGCTTTCGGCGACGATCCGGGCGCGGATGGACGCGTCGACGAACAGCTCGACCGATTCCTTCCGCAGCTCGGGCGCGATCGCCTTGATCCGCGACACGCGGTCCCGGACTGACCGGTCCGAGGAAGCGATCTCCCCGATACGCGCGAGGAGGCTCTCGAGGTCCCCGGGGAGCTGTTTCGCCGCCCCTTCCTCGCGGACGAACACGGGCGGAATCTCGATGGCCGCCTTCGCGCGTCCGAGGTCCACCTCGTGATCCGGCAGCGGAACGGAGAAGGAGAAGGACGCGACGATATCGACGTCGGCGACGTCCCCTTCGGCGAACCGCACGCTCGTCTTCTTCTGCCCGGGAGGAAAGAGGACGAGCGAGAGGACGAGCAGAGAAGCGAGATAGATGAGCGGCAGGCGGTCGCGGCGCAGCACCGCGCGGATGTCGAGGCGCCGCGGCGGGCCTTCGCGGCCGGGCTGATCGCCCCGTTCCATCGCGCGCGCGATGCGGTTAGTCATGGCTTCCGTCAGGCGGCCCTTCGCCGCCGCGTTCCCCGGACGGCGCCGGCGCGCGCGGCTCGTCTGTCGGCCGCTCGAAGCGTCCGGCGCGCTCGCTCCACGCGTGTATGATGCGCTTCACGAGCCGGTGCCGGACGACGTCCTCCTCGCCGAACGCGACGAAGGCGATCCCCTCTATGCCCGCGAGGATGTCGCGGGCGGCGACGAGACCCGATCGCGCGGGATCTCCGAGATCGATCTGCGTGACGTCCCCCGTGACGATCGCCTTCGACCCTTCTCCGAGCCTCGTGAGGAACATCTTCATCTGGCCGACGCTGCAGTTCTGCGCCTCGTCGAGGATCGCGAACGCCCGCTCGAGCGTGCGCCCGCGCATATAGGCGAGCGGCGCGATCTCGATGACGCCCGAGCCGATGAGCCTCGCGACGCGCTCCTGCCCCAGCATGTCGCGCAGCGCGTCGAAGATCGGCCGCAGGTACGGCTCGATCTTCTCCTGCAGGTCTCCGGGAAGGTAGCCGAGATTCTCCCCCGCCTCGACGACCGGGCGGGATATGAATATCCGCTCGATGACGCCGCTCTTGAGGCTCGCGAGCGCGGACGCGATCGCGAGGTAGGTCTTGCCCGTCCCCGCCGGCCCGATCGCGAAGACGATGTCGTGCGACCGGATGGCGTCCACGTACTCCTGCTGCCGCGCGCTGCGCGGAACCACGCCCCGCCGCCTCGCCGGAGAGTAGAACACCCCCGGCGTTTCGGGGGGCGGAGCCGGGCCGTCGCCCTTCGCGTCGCCGCCGATGGCGGCGACGACGTCGGCCTCCGTCACGGAGCGCCCGCCGCCCGCGATTTCGATGAGCCGTTCGAGGACGCGCGTGAGGCGCTCGACGCGCCTCGGAGAGCCGGTGATGGCGATCTCGTCGCCGCGCACGGTGATCCGCTCGTCGAAATGCTCCTCGATGAGGCGCAGGTTCCGGTCGCCGATCCCGAGCAGGCGCACCGGATCGACCCCGGCTATCGAAACGAGCCGCCGTTTGAAATCGCGTTTCATGGCACCCCCGAAACGCGAGAACTCCTGGCTCCCCCCTCGGAAGCCAAGAGTTCCCGTTCCGTGCCCCTCACGATGTCATCGTCACCGCAGCGTATCGGGCCGCGGAATCACGAGCTCCTGGTTCGGAAAGATGAGATCGGGATCCCGTATCCGGTCCCGGTTCGCCTCGAATATGAGAGGCCATTTGCGGTAATCGCCGTAAATCTCCCAGTAGCCCGCGATCCGGCCGAGCCATTCGTCGCTCGCGACCGTATACGAATAGGGATACTCGCGCGGGATCTTGAGCTCCCAACCGGCGAGCACCCAGTCGGGATCCTCGATGAGCTCCTTGTTGCTCCGGTAGATGCGGGGCCATTTGAGTGGATCCTTGTAGATCTCCTCTTTCGACGCGAGCGTCCAGAGACATTCGCCGTACTGGAGCTTCCACGTCGTCGGCAGCTTCTCGAGCTCCTGCAGCTGCCTCGAAAGCTCGTCGATCTCCGTCGTATAGGCGGTATATTCGCGCTCGGCGTCGCGCAGCTCGCGCGTCAGCCGCTTGATCTTTTCCTTGTTGCCCTCGAGCTCGGTCTCCGCCTTCTTCGCGCGGGCCGCGAGTTCGTCCAGCTCGCCCGCGAGCGCCTTGCAGTAGGCCTCCTTGTCCCGCTTCGAGAGCTTCTTGTATTCGGTATCCTCGTAATACTCGCCCTTCGCGATATCGACCGGTCGCGGCTTGTAGCCGCTGCAGCCCGTGATCGCGAGGAGCGCGGGAAGGACCCCGAACAGCACGACGCTTCTCATACGCATATCCGCGACACTCCTTGCAGGCTACTCCCTGCCGCTCCCTTTCATGCGATCGCTTACTTTCTTGCGCAACTCGGACGGCTTGTCCTTGACTTCGCCGATGTCCTTCTTCTTGTCATCGAGCTTCTTCTCGAGCTCGGCCGCGCTCTTGGCGGTCTCCGCCGCTTCCTGCTCGTACGTTTCCGCGTCGAGCCGCGTCTCATCCAGCGTGACGAGGCTGGTTTGGCACAGCGGAGCCTGACCGCATCCTCCGGAGAGGAGGGCGGCGGCGAGGAGAAGGAACATGATACATGCTCCCATCCCGCGTGATTTCATAACTCGCATTCCTCCTTGCGCTTATACTTGACGATATGCAGTAATTACGTTAATAACGCTCCGGCCCAAAGTCAAGGAAAAAGCCCGGCCGCGGCTTCCCGCCGCCGGTCAGCCGGACGTATCGGCGCGCTCCGGCTTCTTCACGATCCGGATTCCCAGCTCGTCGAGCAGCTCCGGCTCGACCTCGGACGGCGCCCCCTCCATGAGGGACGTGGCGCTCGCCGTCTTCGGGAACGCGATGTAATCCCGTATCGAGGAGCCGCCCCCCATGAGCATGGCGATGCGATCCACGCCGAGCGCTATCCCGCCGTGCGGAGGAGCTCCGTATTGAAACGCCTCGAGCAGAAAACCGAACCGCGCCCGCGCCTCTTCGCGCGATATGCCGATGATCTCGAAGAGCCGCTCCTGAAGCTCGCGGCGATGGACGCGGACGCTTCCGGATCCGAGCTCGGTTCCGTTGCAGACGAGGTCGTAGAGATGTCCGCGCACGGCGCCCGGATCGTCGTCGAGCCGGGGGATATCGGACTCGAGCGGCATGGAGAATATGTGGTGCGCGGGTTCCCATCCGCCGTTCTCCGCCCGCGCGAAGAGAGGGAAACGGTTGACCCAGAGGAAACGCCGGCCGTCCGAGGGCCCGACGAGATGCGCCCGGCCGATGTGCAGCCTGAGCTCCCCGAGCGACTTCGCGACGACGGCCTCCTCTCCGCACACGAGGAGGATGAGCGAGGGCCCCGGCGCGCAGAGGATCTCCCGCAGCCGCCGGATCGCGCCCTCGTCGAGAAACTTCGAGATGGGCGAGCTCACGGCCGACTCCTCGCATTTCACCCAGACGAGGCCGCCCGCCCCGGCGCCCTTCACGACCGCCTCGAGCTCCGCGATGCGGCTCCGCGAGAACGACGCGCCCCCCTCGAACGCGATCCCCCTGACGACGCCCCCTCGCTCGAGGGCCGACCGGAAAACGCCGAAGGAGGTTCCGCGGAACGCCTCGCCGCAGTCCCGGATCTCGAGGCCGAAGCGCAGATCCGGTTTGTCGCTTCCGTACAGGTTCATCGCGTCGGCGTAATCGATCCGCGGAAAGGGAAGAGACAGCTCGACGCCGGCGGCCGCCTCCCAGACGTCCGCCATGAGACGCTCGACGAGACCGAACACGTCCTCCTCCGTTATGAAGCTCATCTCGATGTCGATCTGCGTGTGCTCGGGCTGGCGATCGGCCCGCAGATCCTCGTCGCGAAGGCAGCGCGCAAGCTGGAAGTAGCGGTCGAATCCGGCGACCATGAGGATCTGCTTGTAGAGCTGCGGACTCTGGGGCAGCGCGTAGAACTTTCCCTGCTGGAGCCGGCTCGGCACGAGGTAATCGCGCGCGCCCTCGGGGGTGCGCCTCACGAGCAGCGGCGTCTCGATCTCGAGAAAGCCTTCGCGCGAGAGAAACCGCCGCGCGGCGAGCGCGAGCTCGTGGCGCATGGCGAGGTTGCGCTGCAGCGGCTCTCGCCGCAGGTCGAGGTACCGGTACCGCAGGCGCAGATCCTCGTTCGCCTGAACCTCGGACGTGACCGTGAACGGAGGGACCTCGCTTCGGTTGAGCACGGCGGCGCTCCCCGCGACGACCTCGATGCCGCCCGTTTTCATCCCCTCGTTCACCATCTCGGCGGGGCGCCGTCTCACGATCCCGTCGCAGGCGATGACGTCCTCCGCCCGCAGCGAGTGGAAGAGCTCGTGGAGATCCGCTTCCGCGGCCTCGACGACGAGCTGCACGACGCCGGTGCGATCCCAGAGATCGAGAAAGGTGAGCCCGCCGAGCTCCCGCACGCGCTTGACCCATCCCGCGAGCACGACGCGCGATCCGTCGTCGCGCTCGCTCACTTCTCCGCAGCGATGGGTGCGTCTCCATCTGTCGCCGAACTCTTCGATCCTCATGTCACGCTCCCCGGCGGGGCGCCGCCGCGATGCGCCCGGCGCATTCGGCCATCGTCACGACCGTTTGATCGCCCGTTTCGAGATCCTTCAGAGCCGCCGTTCCGGGCGCGAGCTCGGCGAGGCCCGCGATCACCGCGAAACGCGCGCCGTGCGCGGAAGCGGCTCCGAGCTGCTTCTTGAAGGAACGGCCCGAGAGGTCGACGACGACGGACGAGCCCGCCTCCCGCAGCCGGCGGGCGAGAGCGAGGACGGCGCCCGCGCTCGCCTCGTCCGCGACGACGCAATAGACGTCCGTCCCGGCCGGGGTCCGGGCCCCGGACGCGGGCCGGGGCATGGTCTCGAGAAGCCGCTCCATCCCGGCCGAGAAGCCGACGGCCGGCACGCGCGGCCCTCCGCAGTCCTCGGCGAGGCCGTCGTAGCGCCCGCCGCCGCAGAGCGCGTTCTGCGCTCCGAGTTCCGGATGCACGATCTCGAACGCCGTCTTCGTGTAGTAATCGAGCCCCCGCACGAGGAGCGGATCGAGCGTGAAGCGGATCTCCATCTCCTCGAGCATCCGCTGCAGCACGTCGAAGTGAGACCGGCACGCGCCGCACAGGTACGCCGTGATGAGCGGCAGCTTTTCCTTGACCGGTCCGCACTCCTTGCAGTCGAAGACGCGCAGCGGATTGGCCGCGGCGCGTCCGGCGCACGCCCCGCAGAGCTCCGACGAGCGGGAAGCGAGCGCCTCTGAAAGAACGGCCTTGTACGCGGGGCGGCAGTCGGGACATCCGACGCTGTTGAGCCGCACCTCGAGCGGCGGAAAACCCAGCTCCCGGTAGAGTCCGAGGGCGAGGTCGACGATCTCCGCGTCGATCGCGGGTCCCGGAGAACCGATCGCCTCGGCCCCGATCTGGTGGAACTGCCGGTATCTGCCCGCTTGGGGCCTGTCGTACCGGAACATGGGACCGGCGTAGTAGAAGCGGGAGATGCCGCCCGCGCGATGCAGTCCGTTCTCGATATAGGCGCGCATGACGGGAGCGGTGTTTTCCGGACGGAGGGTGAGACTTCGCCCCTTCTTGTCCGTGAAGGTGTACATCTCCTTGGTGACGATGTCGGTCGCCTCGCCGACGGTGCGGGCGAAGAGCTCGGTCGATTCGAACACGGGCGTGCGGATCTCGCCGTATCCGCAGCGCCGCAGGTACGCGGAGAGCGCGAGCTCCGCCTCGCGCCAGCGCTCCATGCGCTCGCCGAAGATGTCGCTCGTTCCGCGCGGTCTTGTGAATTTCATATGCGCTCCGCGTCCCGGCGGGCCGGCCGCTCGAGCCGCATCCCGACGAGGATGCCGGCGAGGAGCCCCGCCGCGTCGGCCGCGAAATCGTACACGCTCATGTGCCGCCCCGGAATGAGGCTCTGGTACAGCTCGTCGAGCCCCGCGATGAGAAGTCCCGTCGCGAGCACGAGGAGCACGACGGGCGCTTCGCGCTGCTCGGTCCCGCCGAGGAGCCCGTGCCGGAAAAGGACCGCGAGGACGAGGTACTCGCCGAAGTGAGCGATCTTGTCGAACCCGGGCGGCAACCCGATGTCGTCGCTCGAGAGCTTCGGGATCGACGACACCCCGAAGATGAGAGCCACCCACATGACGAGCGGTATCCAGCGCCGTATCTTCATCCAGCGAACCGTACGAGCCTCCTCCGCCGCCGCGACCCGCCGCGGCACGCGACCCACAAATATATCCGCCGGATTCATCGCGGTCAACCGCTTCCACGGCGCGCGCGCCGGATCGGCGCGCCGGATCAGCGCGCCGGCGTGGCGCTTCCCCCGCCGAGCGCGGGAACGAGAGCGCCGAGCCCGGCGATGAGCCTGAGATCGTCGTCGCGCGTCTCGTACAACCCGGCCATTCCCGCCGCGGCGAGCTCCCTGCGGAGCAGGCGCGGCGTGTGGTCGTACGCCTTGCGGAAAGCGCGCACGAAGGTCCGCAGCTCGGCGCCGTAGCGGAGCGGATCGCAGGCGATGACGAGCTCGGGCACCGCTTCTCCCTCGAGCAGGACGCTGATCTCGCCCTTCGCGACGACGCCGGCCGCCTCGAGGGCGGCGAGCCGCTCGAGCGAGATCCCTCCGGCGTCGTAGACGCCGTGGATGACGGCGAGCGCGGTCCGTTCGTCCCGCGGTCGATCCCCCGAAAACGCGATCGTTCCGCCGTCGGTCAGCGCGCCCGCGGCCTCGAGGGCCCGGTAGGGAGCGAGGAACCCCGCCGCGGATCCCGGCGCCGAGAAGATGACGCGCGGCGCGTTCGGAATCGGACCCGCGCCGGCGCGCACGATCACGGCGCTCCGCGAGTATCTGTGCGCTTCGCGCTCCGCCACGAGGAGCGGGCACGCGAGATCGCCGGCGGCGAGCCTCGACGAGGCGTCGAGCGCCGGCACGAGATACAGATCGCATCCCTCGAACGCGCTCCCCGGGGCGAGGTAGCGCCAACGGACGTCGCCGCATCCCTTCCCCCGGCAGAACTCCGCGAACGATTCGAGAGCCGCGTGCGAGCGCGTCGAATCGAAGGCGGAGACGCCGATCACGACCCGCATGTGCGCGAGATCGGTCGTTCGCACGAAGACGGCGCCGGCCGCGAGCGCCACGATCGCCGCGAACACGATGACGGACGCCCGCCGGTTGAGGTAATCCGAGACGAGGCTGTACCGCTGCTCCCGCCTGCCCTCGCCCGCCGCGCGTTCGTCGACCATGGCGCCTACCGTTTCGCCGAGACGGTTACGTCGAAGGATTTCACCGACAGCCGGAAGCTGTCGATGCCCGCGGGCAGGATGACCTCCGCTTCCACGGCGAACGTGCCCCGGCTCCCCGGGGGAACGCTCAGGATGATGGAAACGTCGTCGGCCGTGAGGTTCCGGACGAGCTCCTCGGGGCCCTCGACGGTGAGGTCCGCGCTCGCCGGGGAGCATACGACGTCGAGATCCTCCTCGACCTGAAGGAGGGTCGGCGCGAGCCCCTCGATCGTGCGCTCCGCGCGGCGGGCGACGTCGAGCTCGACGAGCACCGTGCGGGGCTCGATCTCGATCCCGCGCGGCCGGACGACCGGCGTCTCGAGCGACACCTTTCCTCGGCGGCCCGCTATGTCGATCGCCTCGGTTCGGACTTCGGATACGGCGCGCATGGCGCTCGAGGGCCCGCGCGCGATGACGCGGTCGGGGGTAATCGCCGGCTGGCCGACGAGGATCAGCTCGCGCGGCAGCGCCCCGCGGAAGACGGCGCGCACGGGGAGCGCCGCGCTCACGCGCTCCTCGAGCATGATGGAGAGGGCGCGCGGCGCGTTGATGGAGACGTTATCCGGTTTGAGGCCCTCCGGCAGCGTGATCATGCCCTTCGAGAGAGGCACGGTGAGATGGCGCCCCTGCGCGCCGGCGAGGTCGACCGTCAAGCGCGCGCTGCCGAAGAGGCGGACCTTGAGAAGGTCGCTCCGCGCGCCCCGCATGGTGACCTCGATGTGGCGCGGGGCGTCGCTCACGACGATGAGGCTCTCCGGCACGTTCACGATCTCGAGCGGTATCTTGACCGTTTCGGTGCCCTCGATCTGAGCGGTCACGTAGAACCAGAGGACCACGGCGAAGAAGACCGAAACGATCTTGAGGGCGATGTTCGCCGTCACCGCACGCGTCACCGATTCCCATCTCATGCGCCCGAATCACCGCTCCCCGGCGTTTTCCGCAGCCGGCGGGTGCTTCAGAAAAAACTCCTCGATCCCGTCCGCGAGCGACCGCGCGAGCCAGCGCAGGTAGCCGTCCTTCGCGACGATCGAGGCGTCCTTCTTGTTCGAGAGATAGCCGCCCTCGACGAGTATCGAGGGCATCGAGATGCCGCGCAGCACGACGAAGTTGCGTTGCCGGATCGCGCGAAAGGGGATCGGGGGATCCTTTTCCTTCTTGAGCGCGCGGGCGACCTCCTCCGTGAGGAGCGCGCTGCGCTGCATCGTGTTCGTGCGTGTCACGTCGAAGAGGATCGATTCGAGATCGCCGTTGACGACGCCCCCCTGCCCCTGCACCTCCTGCATGAGGTGCTCGCGCTCGGCGACCGCCTCGGCGTTCTCGTCGACCACGCCCTCGGGAGAGATGATGTAGAGCTCGATGCCGCTCAGGCGACTGTCCCGGGCGCCGTTGAAATGGAGGCTCACGAACGCGTCCGCGTTGTGCTCCCGCGCCTTGAGCACACGTTTGTACCAGACGACGTCGTAGTCGCCGTCGCGGATGAGCACCGCCGTGTATCCCTTTCGGCGCTCGATCTCCTCCTTGAGCATTCGCGCGAGCCGCAGATTGAGCGTTTTCTCGTGAATTCCGTGATGAACGGCCCCCGGCGCGTCGCCGCCGTGCCCGGCGTCGATGGCGATCACGTAGCCGGAGCTCTCCGCGACCCGCCGTTTCTCGGCGGCCCGCTTCTCGACCTCGGCGCCGCTCAAGGTCCGCGCGAGATCGATGACTATTCGATCGGGCCTCCCCTGCTCCGCTCTCAAGGGAAAATGTTTGAACTCGGTCTCGCGCGGCACGTCGAGAACGACCTGAACGCCCGTCTTGAGCCGGTTCACGCGGATGCGCTCGATGACGCCGTCGCCGACGGCCTGATTTCCGACGCTCTTGGCGGCGGCGCACGCGGGGAGCTCGATCACGACCCGGTGAGGCCCGGCGATCGACCGGACCGAATAGCTCGTCTGGCCGCTCACGTCGATCACGACGCGCGTATAGTCCGGGGCCGTCCAAAAGCGGACGTCCCGCACCGTGACCGGGGCGGATGCGGCCGGAGAGAACGCGCCGGACGCGAGGCAGAGGATGGCGGCCGCGGCCGCGAAACGACGATAGAACATTCTGCACCTCAGAGGGATACGCCGGTCTCCCGCGCGGATGCGGCCGATCGGCACCGCAGGGAGTCTAGCCGGGGGCGCGCTCGTTGACAATAGAATTCACCGGATATCGCGGTCCGCCGGACGCGGATCAATCGTAGCAGAGGCCCTCCGGCATGACGTACGGAAGGGGATCCCGGTGAACGCCGCGATGGAGCACCTCGTAGTGCAGGTGGCTGCCGGTCGAATGCCCCGTGTTGCCCACGAGACCAATGACCTCGCCGCGCTTCACCTTCTGACCCCGGGAGACGAGGATCTTCGAGAGATGGGCGTACCGGGTCTTGAATCCGTTTCCGTGGACGACCTCGATCATGAGGCCGTAGCCGCCGTTCCGCCCGGCCTGGCGCACGGTGCCTTCCGCCGTGGCGAGGACCGGGGTGCCGGTGCGGGCTCGGTAATCGATTCCGGGATGGTGAACGATCTCCCCGCGGAACGGATCCATCCTGCGCCCGTAGCGGCTCGACAGGAAGCCGCTCCGAAGCGGCCTGATCGAAGGCGTCGCCATCCGCACGTCGCGCTCGCTCTCGAGGATCGATATGACCTCGCGGTAGCTCTCGATCTGAAGCTCCGACTGGCGGATCATACGGCCGAGATCCTCGTCGATATCGCCGAAGAGGGAATCCGGGTACGCCCGCTCGAGACGGCCGAGATCGGGCTCGGGACCGCCGACGCCCACGCGCCACACGTCGTCGGGAATCGGATCGAGGCTCGCGATGAGCCGGGCCCGGTTCTGAAGCTCGAACCCGACGTCCATCCGGCTCTCGAGCCTGACGGCCTCCTCGCGGAAACGGACGAGATCGGCCCTGAGCTGCTCGTTTTCGGTTCTGAGCTTCGAAACGGTCGCGGTGCGGACGATCTCCCCGGATCGAACGGCGACGAGAACGATCGCGGCGACGATGATCCCCGCGGCCCCGGCGACCGCCGCCGCGGCGTGCGACCGCCGAAGACGGATCGACCGCATGCCGGTATTGTCGCCGAGCTCGTATAAAAAGCGTATATGACGGTTCATCGGCTTCCTTCGCTGAATCCGCTCGTTCGGGCTTCGAGTGTCGAACACGACGTCGCTCTTCCGGTTAAGGTAGTTTCGCGCCGGAAGCCCTGTCAAGCGAATATTCCCGTCCGGAGCGATTCGATGCAAGGCTCGTACCGGTCGAAGATGTCTCGGGTGGAAAAAAGCGAATCGGGCGGCGACCCGACGGCCCGCCGCCCGATTCATGGGCATTTCCAAGAAATCAGGCTAGTCCTGCACGTACCCCTTGAGGTATTTGCTCCGCGAATTGTGCCGAAGCCGCAGGATCGCCTTCTCCTTGATCTGGCGGATGCGCTCGCGCGTGAGGTTCATCCGCTTTCCGATCTCCTCGAGCGTGAGCGGCTCTTCTCCCTCGAGACCGAAGTAGAGGCTCAATATCGCTCGCTCGCGATCCGTCAGCGTGTCGAGGGCCTTCTGCATATCCTCGCTCAGCGCGTTCACGTAGGTCTGCTCGTCCGGCGACTCGAGATTGTCGTCGGCGAGATAATCCACGAGCGAGTTCTCCTCCTGATCGTTCCCGAAGGAGGCGTCCAGCGAGAGATGGCTGTTCGCTATCTGCATAGTGTCCCGCACCTCGTCGTGCGGGAGCTTCAACTTTTTCGCGATTTCGTCGACTTCAGGGTTCCGTCCGAGCTCCTGATCGAGCTGCCGCGCGGCCTTGCCGATGCGGTACAGCGTGCCGGCGCGGTTGAGCGGCAGGCGCACGATGCGCGATTGCTCGGCGAGCGCCTGCAGCATCGCCTGCCGGATCCACCACACGGCGTAGGAGATGAACTTGTAGCCGCGCTTCTCGTCGAAGCGGTACGCGGCCTTGATGAGACCGAGGTTCCCCTCGTTCACGAGGTCCGCCAGGGAAAGCCCCTGGTTCACGTACTGCTTCGCGATCGATACGACGAAGCGGAGGTTCGCCTTCACGAGATCGTGCAGGGCGCCCTCGTCACCCTTGCGTATGCGCTTCGCAAGGTCCCTTTCCTGTTCCCGCGTGAGCAGCGGAGTGTTGTTGATTTCCTTCAGGTAGAGGTCCAAGCTTCTCTCCCCCGCGTACTCGCTTCCTCTCGGATCCGGATTCATTTCTTCCTTTTCCCTCAGTTCCTCGTCCATGATTGCCCGCCTTCGATTCCTGAACCATGACCGAGCCTTGTAAGACCTCTCGTCAGGTTATACACCCGGCGCCCGAAAAAGTTTTTGTTTCGGTGGGGTTCTACGTGCAGGTATCGTTGGCGAACGATTTACTATCCTGTCACCGCTTCACACACCATTCCTAAAGAAGTGTACCTGAAGCCCCAAAATATGTCAAGAATAATTACCGAAAAATGTTATATTCGCAATT
Source organism: bacterium UBP1_UBA4783 (assembly GCA_002403075.1). Taxonomy (GTDB): domain Bacteria; phylum Krumholzibacteriota; class Krumholzibacteriia; order Krumholzibacteriales; family Krumholzibacteriaceae; genus SSS58A. Next base: position 22,901 of record DHHB01000029.1, read on the forward strand.
CGTTGCCGCCGTTCCCGTTACGCCGGCGGAGCCCTTTGGGGGCGGTTCCACGGGCCACAGGTTTTTTTCGCCCGCGCCGCCGTATCGCCCCCTTTTTCGCATGGCGCCCCGGGAACGGGATGTCGTAGAATCCGGCCCGTACCGAAGGCTGGATTTCTCTTTCAGGGAGCGGCATCGTGCCTGAGGCGGCCTATTTCGTTTCGGACGCGCATTTCAAATTCGACGCCGGAGCGCCGCGCGAGCGTCTGAAACGCGAGCGTTTCGTCGCGTTTCTCTCGGGGCTTCGCGGCGCCTCCCGGCTCTACCTCCTCGGCGACATATTCGATTTCTGGTTCGAATCGCGCGGCTACGTGCCGCCCTTCTACGACGACGTCCTCGGCGCGATCGCGGCGCTGCGCGCCGGGGGCACGTCCGTCTTCATCGCGGGCGGCAATCACGACTGGTGGCTCGGCCGCCACATCTCCGGCACGCTCGGCCTCTCCGTGCTCCCGCCGCTCGCGATCCACGACATCGGCGGTCATCGAGTCGCCATGACCCACGGCGACTCGCTCCTCCCCGGCGATCTCGCCTACAAGGCTCTGAAGGCGGCGATCAGAAACCGCGCCGTCGTCGCCCTCGCCCGCGCGGTTCCGCCCGGTCTCCTCTACGGCTTCGCGAGCCGTTTCTCGCGGGCGAGCAAGGAGGTCACCTCGAAGCGCACGGAACGCTCTGCGCGCGACCTCGTCGCGATGGCGCCCGGCGCCTTCTTCAAATGGGGGAACGACGTCTTCGTGACGGGGCACGTCCACCGCCCCACCCTCGAGCGCTTCGACGGCCGGACGTTCGCCATCATCGGGGATTGGGAGCGGCACTTCTCCTATCTCGCGATCGAGGAAGGGGAGATCTCGCTGCGGCTCTACGGCGCCACGGAGACGACGCGGATCGAGAACCGGTGACTGTCCCCGAGCTCGAAATCGAGCGGCATGTAGGCGTAATCGAACGCGAGGCTCCGGTACTTGACGCCCGCCCCGAGCGTGAACCCCTGCGCGTAGTAGTTGCCCTTGTAGCCGGTGCGCACGGAGAGATGCGGGCCGTAGTTGTATTCGAGCCCGAGATGGATCTTCGCGTCGCCGTCGTTCGGAAAGAGGGCGTCCGCGGCGACGATCGCGTCTCCGTGCAGCCATGAAGACTCGTAGCGGTACGCCGCTCCGCCGCGAAGCGTGAAGGGCGGGTAGAACTTCTCCTCGACGAACTTCGCCTGCGGGCCGAGGTTCTGCATCGACGCGGCGAGCGTGAGCCCCTCGATCGCGCTCTTGTGAACGAGGCCCGCGTCGAAGGCCCAGCCCGTCGCCGATTCGAAATCGATCTTCTCGTATATGACCTTGATCGACGCGCCGACGGAGAGGTTCGGCAGAACGTCCGTGGCGTACCCCCCGGCGACCGAGAGGTCGTAGGGAGCGAACGTGCCGTCCGGAACGAGCGACGGATAGTCCCCGTAGCGGTCCATCTCGCCGTAGTAGAGCCCCGTGAAGCTGAGCCCCGCCGTCCCTCCGAACATCTCGTTCAGCACGGTGATCTGCTCGAAGCGGATGTTCTGCACCCATTCGGCGTGCGTGACGCAGAGCTGGACCCCCTCGACCGCCGCCATGCCGCCCGGGTTGTAGTAGAGCGCCGAGGCGTCGTCGGCTACGGCCGTAAAGGCTTCTCCCATGCCGCCTGCGCGCGCGCCGTCGCCGAGGCGAAGAAAGAGAAAGCCGCTCGTCCCCGCCTCCCGGGCCGAGAGACTCGAGAACGGCGCCGCGAGCGCGGCGGCGGCGCAGAGCATCCGAGCGAGTGTGCGGTTCATGGCTCCTCCCGTCGTGGTATATATTCAATGGTAACGCCGCCGGCCCGCCCGGTCAATGGCCGGCTTCGCCGGCGGAGCGCGCGGGCGCTAGCGCACGACGGCGAACCGTTTCGTTCCCTTCCAGCTCCAACCGTCGCCCGAAACGTCGACGCGGCAGAGGTAGACGCCGCTCGCGAGTCCGCTCGAGGAAAACGCGGCCTCGAACGGCACGGCGCTCCCCGCCGGCCAATCGTGACGACCCTCGCGGGAGGCGACCTTCTCCCCTTCGAGGTTCATGATCGCGACGGACACGCGCGCCGGTTTCGAAACGAGCACGCGGACCTTGAAGGACGATCCCCTCGCGGGGTTCGGATACACGATGAAGGTCGACGGATCCACGGCGGCCCGCGCGGCGTCGCCGCCCCCCGAAAATCCCTGTCGACCGGTGCCGGCGGCGTCCCGCCGGAGGCACGGCCAGAGCTGAAGCTCGCTCGAGACCGTCGTCCCCGGCTCGTAGCGCCGTATCGATGAAACGGCTCCGTCCGCGCCGGATCCCGCGACGGAGGCAGCGTCTACGACGTACTGCCTGCCCCCTTCGCCCGCGAGCAGCGCAAGCGATCCGCCGCGGGCGCCCTCGCCGGGAAGCGGCCAGCCCGGCCGCTCGCGCCCTTCGAAATCGAACGCGTGTATATCGCCTCCGACGCGAAACAGGATCTCCGGATCGCCGTCGCCGTCGATATCCCCGGCGACCGGCGGCGCCGCCGGAACGGCCCCGTATGCCGAGGCGACGGCCGCGTCGATTGCAACGGGCCACCCGCGCGTGGGAACGCCGAATCCCGACAGGAGATACAGATGGCCCTCGTCCCTGAGAACCGTCTCGAGCGTTCCGTCGCCGTCGATATCGGCGAGGATGGCCGACGAAGGCCTGCTCCCCCGCAGCCGGGCGCGCCGCACGGTACCCCCGTACTCCGCGTAGCAGAGCCCCCAGCCCGGGATCGTCGCGACCGCCTCGTCGAGGCCGTCTCCGTCGATGTCGCCCGTCGACAGAACGAGAAGCGTCCCCGGCTCCGGAGCGGCGACGGCATCCGAGGTTCTCATCGCCGAGGGGTTCGGGATTCCGACGAGCGGCAGAAAATGGAAGCGCAGAACCCCCTCGCTGAAGACGGTGAAATAGACACCCTCGGTCACCGCGACGGCGGGGCCTCCGGAGGGGAATCGCATGACGCCGAACGCCGGCGTCGACGCGAGGCGCCCTCCCGTGAGCGCGATCTCGAATCCGTCGATCCCGCGTTCGATCCAGCCGGCGCCGGGCGTGATCCCCTCCCATCCCCTCAGGAAAAGAAACGTGCTGTCCGCGGTGGAGCTCAGAGCGAGAAGCGCATGTTCCGACGGCTCGCCCCGTTCGATGAGCATGAGCGCCGACGCCCGGTCCCCCCGGAGCTCCAGCGTGTGGGGCGTTCCGTCGTCGTCTATGGCGTACGGCGCGCCCGACAGCTCGTAAGCGTGGAGAACGCCTCCGCGCGACACGGCGTACACGACCGGCCCCCGCGGAGACGCCGCGGAAGCGACGACCGGCGCCGCGATCCACGCGGCTCCCGGCTCGCGGACGATCTCCATCGTCTCTCCGTCCCAGCCCTGCGATCCGGCGACGGCGAACCAGAGCGAGCCCGAGTCCGCGGCCATGACGACGCCCCCGCCCGCGGTGACGCCGAGCGGGATGACGATCGGACTCGACAAACCGGGACCCGCGGGAAACTCCCCCCTCGTGAAATCGATCCCGAGCGAGCACCGCACGGAGAACGTCATGAAACGCCCGGGGGCGGATATTCCGGATAGAGCGATCCCGCTCGGCGCGCCGCCGTTCGTTCGGCTCGAGGGATCGGTGTCCCCCGCGAAGCGGTCGTTGTTGCCGGCCCGGTACGAATCGTAGAAGCTCCCGAACGAATAGCCTCCGCCCGGACGGTCGAGATCCTGGATGCCGTCGGCCTCCTCGAGGTCGACCCCCTTGAAGAGGCGATCGTCGTTCGGATACCCGCCCGCCTCGAGCTGCCGGCGTATCGCGGTCTCGTCGACGTGCCATATGAGAAGGCCGCTCCCCGTCACGACGCTGTCGGGCTTCGGCCGCGGGTTGGACGTCGCCGTGATGAAGAAATCGAACTCGGCGCCCCGGAGCGTGTCCTCGTTTTCCGGGATCCCGTTGCCGTTGAGATCGATAAAATCGAACCGGCCGTTGAAATTCGCGTCGTGAACCCTGTTCTCGACGAGGAAGTATTCCGAGGGGTTGACGACGATCTTGACGAGGCCGGTATCGAGCGGCGACGACGTGTTGACGTCCCCGAGCCTGAGGTCCGCGTCGCCTGAAACGACGAGCGGCGGCGCCCACCCCATGAGGAGCCGGTTGAACGCCGAGGGGAACGCCGGAACGAACCCGAGCGCGTTGTAGATGCCGTACCCCATGAGATCGAAGTTGCCGCATCCCTGCGAATCCGGGAACTCTCCCGGCGTGGTGTCGAAGAGCGGCACCATGCCGAGGCGCAGACCGACCTGATAGGCGAAGATGCCGAGCGAGCCGAAGGTATAGCCGTCCTGCGAGCTCTCTTCGGGCCAGACCATGAGGTTGTCGAGGTAGAGCGTGTCCCCGGGAGCGCCGTCGTTCGTGGGAACCCCCGCCGTGCCGAGCGTGTCCGCGAGCGCCTCGGCCATCTCCTCGGGATTCACGAACCCCGAGTAGATCTGGTAACGCGAGTCGTCGTTGAAATCGGTTTCCCGGCCCGCGCCGGCGTGGATCACGGCGACGGCGTCGTAGCGGCTGAAATCGACCTCGCCGTCGCGCTCGCGAACGACCTTGACGAGTATCTCCGCCATCCGCTCCTTCCAGAGATCCTCCTCGCCGTAGTACGCCTCGCCCCTGTCGAGCGCGACGACGCCCGGCATGAGCTCGAGACGAAGATCGAAGATCCGGCGCGACGCGCCGTCGTAGTACTCGGCGAGATGGCGCAGCTCGTTCGCGAAATAGAGCGAGTCGAGCCCGGCCTTGAAGGCGCGGTCGGTGAAGGAGACGCGAAACACGCACACGCGGAGCGAATCCGCGCGGGCGGCGGTCCCTCCGAGCAGATTTTCCACGGCGGCGCGCTGATACGGACCGATGGCGCTCCCCCGGGGCGGCCCCGGCTTCGAAGCGGCGATACCCGCGCCCGACGAACGCGCGGCGCCGCTCGAGAGGAGCAGCGCGCAGAGAAGCGTCGATGCGGCGTGCGGTATTCGTTTCATAGGGCGATTATTTTACGCGGCCGGGAGAGTATTCGCAAGGGCTATAAATAATCCGGGGAGAACGAAGTCCTCGTGCCGCCCCTGTACGACATTTGATTTCTTCGTTCTCCCCTTCGGCCGACCTTCGCGGGCAACACGAACCGTGTGAAGCGTATGCCAGCGCCTTACCCGGTGGTTCGTTGCGGAGACTCATCGTCCCGTGTCCATGTCGCCCTCTCAACGATGGGGGGAATCGCTGACCTTTCGGCCAAGGTCGTCGTTGTGCGCGTTGTCGGGCCGGGCATCGGTATCCTCGACAATGGCGAGGCGTCGCTCCCCGCGCCGCTGCCCGGTGCGGGCGGGGCGAGGTCGCGGTTTCCGGGAGCGGTCTGATACGCCCACCAGAAGGTGACGTAGCTCCCGGTAACCGCCGTCACGTACAATTTCGCGTAATGGTACCCGTCCGTCTCGACGAGTCTCACGATATAGCAATGGCCGGCGATCGCCTCGACGCTGCGCGTGGGGGACCAGCCCTCGACGGGAGCGTAGTTGATCGCGTCGAAGTCGCCGACGTACCCGTAATCCTGCATTTCGACGCCGGCGCGGTACGCGGCGATGATCGCGATGCCGCCCGCTCCCGAGAAATATATGTCCGTCGTCGAAAGGTTGTACGCCTGCGGCGTGTTGGTGCGGCTCGAAAGATCGTAGCCCGCGCTCGCGGGAAGGGACCCGAAATCGTACAGCGTGATCTGCCCCTCCGGCCGCGGCGTCCCCGTGACCTCCTCGTAGCTCAGATCGCTCTCGAGGCCGCCTTCGGCGAACGCCGTCACGGCGTAGTAGTGCCGGACGCCGTTCGCCGTCTCGAGATCCTCGAAACAGAACTCGGCGGCGGTCGATCCGCCCGCGAACACGGTTCCGAGATAGGCGTACTCGCCGTAGTAGCTCGATCCGCGGTACACGTCGTACCCCTCGATGTCGCTTTCGGGGTTCGCCCACCAGCAGATCTTCACCGTGCCGTCGAGGTTGACGGCGTAGACGTGGCGCGGCGCCGAAGGAGCGCAGTTCGCCGGAACGGGCACCTCGACGACGCGCTCCTTCTCCCCGCACGATATGAGGAGAAGGATGATCATCGTCGTCGCTGCCGTTATTCTGTTCATCGTTTGCTGCCTCCGCCCGACACATAACGCAACCGCTGTGCCACACGTCGATTGCGGCGAAAAATCGACGGCGTCTCGCGGCGAACGCTCGAGTAACCGTTTTTCTCCCAGGGGATTACACTCATCGAAAAAACGAATGGATAACGCGGCGCGGTCTCGTGTGCGCGCCCACGAGCACCCGTGCGTGTCGTCGGAACTCGACAGAAGTGTCCTATTCGATGGACAGAACCGGCGTACGCCGCGGAATCGAGCGATGAGGAGCTATCGTTTCAACAGCCGTCGCGGGCGGGAGCGAGGAAAGAAATAGTCAGGGGCATAAGACGCGAGCACCGGAGGGGATGTCCATACTCGCTTTCCTTAGGATCTCGCCATTCCAAAGGTTACTTATACCCCTGACGATTACGATGTTATGATAGACGTCGAAGACAGGTCAAGAGAATTTTCGCGGGCTAAAAAAAATCAGCGGAGAGACACCGCCCATCCCTTGTCCTCGAGACCCCACCTTTTCCCCTTATAGCTCCAGGAGAGCCAATTGCGACAAGGAATATTTGCTGTCTCTCCGCTTCGCCGATCCCCTTCGCCAACCGATACCTGCTTATATGCATTGGCATCAGCCGTACCAATCGGCCGGTGAAGACCGAAATTCCACGCGCTCGTAAGCCGCTTATAATAATAGGTTTGCAAATAGGCCGGAAACGGGCGCAGGGACCGGGGCCACACGGGTCGCCGGCACGGGGTCAAGGACCTTGACAGAGCCTGGCGCGATCGCCGTATTCCGTTGTCAAGAAGGCGGTTGAAATATCAAACGTCTTTATAGCCTCTGTGCAGCATGCTCATAAAGACCGCTCCCGAACCGCGGCCCCATCCGAAGGATTATGAAGATTATTGAGGGATCGGTGATCTCGCTCAATACCCTTCCGCGATCTTGAGGTCGCGGATCTTCTTGAGGAGGGTCGGATAGCTGATGCGAAGCTCGTTCGACGCGGCGCTTCGATTCCAGCCGTTCCTGATGAGGCATTCGGAGATGACGCGCTTCTCGAGATCCTTGACGCGATCGGGAAGCGCGAGGCGCCGCTGATCGATCGAGCAGCTTTCCGTTTCGTCGAACGCGACCGCCTCGGGGGTGATGAGTCCCTCCTCGTCGCAGAGGATGACGGCGCGCTTGACGATCTTCTCGAGCTCGCGCACGTTGCCCGGCCATTCGTACCCCGCCAGCAGCGCGAGCGCTTCCTCGGAAAATCCTCGCACGTGCTTCGCCATCCGGTCGCGGAAGACCTTGAGGTAATACTCGGCCAGCAGATGGATATCCTCGATCCGCTCGCGAAGCGGCGGGATCGTGATCGGAAAATCGTTGATCCGGTAATAGAGGTCTTCGAGCATCGTGCCGCTCCGGATCATCGACATGAGATCGTGCTTCGAGGCGAACACGAGACGCACGTTCACCGGAATCATGTCGTTGCCGCCGACGGGACGCACCTTCATCGTGTCGAGAAACTGGAGCAGTTTCCCCTGCAGAACGATCGAGGTCTTGGAGATCTCGTCGAGGAACACCGTTCCGCCGTCCGCCTCGGCGAGGAGCCCTTTCTTGTCGCAGATGGCGCCGGTGAACGCGCCCTTCACGTGGCCGAAGAGCTCGCTTTCGAGGATCGTCTCGGGGAGAGCGGCGCAGTTCACGTGGATGAACTTGCCGTCCCGGCGCGGGCTCAGCGCATGTATCGCGTTCGCGATGAGCCCCTTCCCCGTGCCCGTCTCCCCCATGAGCAGGACGGTCGCGTCCGATTGGGCGACCTTTTCCGCGAGCGTGAGCACCCGGAGCATCCGGTCGTTGCGCGTAATGACGTGCCGGAAATCGCCGCCGCGCTTGCGCGCGTCATCCCGTGCGGCCTCCGGCCGCACGGCGCTTCCCTGCACGAGAACGTCGACGAACGACGCGTAGGAAGCGACGACGTCCGGCACCTGCCCCACGCGCGGGGGCTCTTTCCCGTCGGCGCCGGACTGGAAAAAGAGGATCCCGTAGGGCTCGCCGTCGCGGCAGAGCGGATGGATGTAAATCGGCCCTCCGTTGCCGGGAAGGACGTCGCGCACCGCCGCCGTGCGGCGGTCGCGGAGAACGTCCGTCAGGAGAGCTCCGGAGGAGCAATCGGCGTCCTCCCGTCCGAGGAACCACTCGGTGATCATCCGCGCCGACGGCTCCGGGACGTCCCGCCTCGCGAGGATCGTCACGGCGCGGCCGCCGCCCGAACGACCCGAGAAGAGCGCGACGAATCCGTGCCGGAAGGTGATCTTCCCGAGCAGGTCGCCGAGCAGGTGGTCGAGCACCGTCGCGATGTGAGGATTCTGCGCGAGGACGCCGGTAAATCCGCCCGGCAGGCCCGCGACGGCCGTCGAGGGAGCGAGGTCGCCCGCGACCTCGTCCTCGATGCTCCGACGCATCCGCCGCGCGCGCCGCATCATATTGCGGTCCCTGAGATCCTCCGCGAGGCGTTGGGCCTCGTACAGATGCAGGAGACACTCGTCGCGGTTCTTGAGTTCGCGCTCGATGCGCGCCATGAGGAGATGCCCCTCGACGAGATCGCGGAACTCGTCGGTCCCCTCGAAATACGAGAGGGTGCCGATTACGAGCTTGCGGGCCCGCAGAAACGCCTCCGTGCCGGTCTTCGCGATCGTGCACTCGGCGAACAGCAGGCCGGTTTTGTGCGCTTCGTACAGATTGTTCGAATCGCGGAAGGTCTTGATGCTGTCCGCGATGTATCGCTCCGATTCGTCGGTGCGGCCGAGCGCCTCGTGCGCGAGGCCGATCGTCCGCTGGATGTATCCTATTTCGTGCACTTCTCCGCACTTGCGAGCCACGTCGAGCGCACGCACGCCCACCGCGACCGCTTCCTCCGCCTTGCGCTGCTTGAGGAATATCTCCGTTTCGCGCCTAAGAACCTCGGCGACGATGTCGCCGTCGGCGGAAATCTTCTTGCCCCGCGCGAGAGCCGTCGAGTAGTTCTGCAGCGCTCCGTCGAGATCGCCGCGAGCAGCCATGAGATCGCCGAGGTATTCGTCGGCGAGCGCGATCTCGCGCCCGAAACCTCTGCGCTCGGCGAGAACGCGCGCCTCGAGCAGGTGCTTCTCGGAGGCCGTGAACTCCCCGGTTCTCGTCTGCGCGAGGCCGAGCTCGAGCGTGCTCCGAACGTACAGAAGCTCGTTCCCCGAGAGCTGAGCCATCTTCCGCGCGCTCGCGAACGCGCTCGTGGCGCTCGCGAAATCGCGCGATTTGAGGTGGGTGATGCCGAGGTTCAGCGTCACGCGGACGCGGTGCTGGACGAGCCCCATCTTCTCGCAGAGAACGAGCGCGCGGTTGAAGAAATGCACGGCCCGCTGGAAGCGGCAGGCGTCCTTGTGGAAAATCCCGAGGCTGTTCAGCACGTGCGCTTCGCCGACGAGGTCGTCGATGCGCCGGTAGGACGCGAGCGCGTCGAGAAAATACTGCTCGGCCTCCTCGCGCTTGCCCAGCCGGTAGTGGCAGACCGCCAGCAGCACCTGAACGCGCCCGACCTCGCGGTGCTCGTCCGATGTGCGAAGCAGCCGGTACGCCGTGAACGCCTCATGGAGCGCCTTGTCGACGGCGCCGCGCTCGCGGAGTATGATGCCTCGCAGGCGCGCGAGCGTGCCCTTGCTGAACGCGTCGTTTTCGTCGCAGTAGCCCTCGGCGCTCTTGAGGTATGTCGCCGCTTCGTGGAGCAGCCCCTTCTCGATGTAGCACGCGCTTATCTTCCGGTATATCCGCAGAAGATCGGCGGGCTGGGGCGCCGCGTGCACCTTTTGAAGGGATTTCTCGTAATACTCGAGCGCCACGGAGAAATTCTCCGTGGAAAAATGCATATCCCCGAGCTCTTCCTCGGAGCCTATCGAGCTATAGTTCGGCCCGGACTTCTTCTTCGGATACTCGAATTCGTCCTTGCCGTGGGGGTCTTGAGGCATCGGTTACTCCCAGGGACAGATGGCCGGCGAAGACCATCATTCAAGGTTCGAGACGCTATGTCCGTCCAGCTCAGGCGCAGTTGGTCCCCTCCGCTCATCGCCCCCGAGGATCGACCGAAGAGGCGCCTTCGGATCGGGGATGAGCTGATCGCCGATGGTTCTTCCGTTGCCGAAGTCATCGGCGTCACCGCCTAGTATATAACCCGCTCCGCCGCCGGCAGGCCCGTCGACGCCGTATACAACGAAGAACGATCCGCAGAAGGGGAAAACGTTCACGCGGAACATTGCGACGATCGACTGTATACGGTATCCCAATGAGGGCCGCGCGGCCAGAACGGCCGAGGAGGTGAAGATGGTGAGAACCAGCAGCGCAGAGAGGAGAACGAGGAGCCTTCTCATGCTACCATCTCCTTCTTACCCGGAGCCTTGCGGCTCCCACACACACAACCCTAGCACCCGCTTATAATGATAATATCCGGCGACTCCCCGGTCAAATATTTCTTTTGAAACCTCAATAAAAAATCGGCATTTAGCCGATTTATCGCATTTTTTGCTCTATAGGTGCTTCCACTCAAGTACATGACGCGTTACGGATATTTCAATCGTCGTCGCCGGACGCCTCCTTCCGGAAATCGATTCCGTATTTCTCGAGCTTTTTGTAGAGGTTGCTCCGCTGCATGTCGAGCTGGCGCGCGGTCCGCGAGACGTTTCCGTTGTTCTCGCGGAGCTTGCGCTCGAGATACTCCTTTTCCATGAAGTCCTTGAACTCCTGGTACGTCCTCAGCCCGAAGGGATCTTTCCGCGCGTCCTCCTCGCGGACGATGGTGAGCGCGGGGAGATCGTCGCGGCGAATCACGTCGCCGCTCGTGAGGATGCAGAGGCGCTCGATGAGGTTTCGGAGCTCGCGCACGTTCCCGGGCCACGAGTACGCCATGAGGGCGTCGAGGGCGTCGGGGGACAGCTTCTTCAGGGACCGCCCGAGCTCTCCCGCGACCTCGCGCAGGAAATACTCCGCCAGCATCTTGATGTCCGACGCGCGCTCGCGCAGCGGCGGGATGCGTATCGGGACGACGTTCAACCGGTAGAAAAGGTCCTCCCGGAACCGGCCTTTCCCCGCCTCCTCGATGAGGTTCTTGTTCGTCGCGGCGAGCACCCGCACGTCGACGCGCTTCGTTTCGGTCCCCCCGACCCGCTCGAAGACCGATTCCTGGAGGACGCGGAGCACCTTGGCCTGCGCCGACAGGCTCATGTCCCCGACCTCGTCGAGAAAAAGCGTGCCGCCGTCGGCGAGCTCGAACTTGCCGATGCGCTGCGAAACGGCGCCCGTGAAGGATCCTTTCTCGTGGCCGAAGAGCTCGCTTTCGATGAGCTCTTCGGGGATCGCGGCGCAGTTCACTTCGACGAAGGGCTCTCCCGCCCGCTTCGAGAGCTCGTGGAGCTTGCGCGCGACGAGCTCCTTTCCCGTGCCGTTTTCGCCCATGATGAGGACGCGGGCGTTCGTCGGCGCTACCCGGGTCACCGTTTCCATGATCGAGAGCATCTCGGGATGGTTCCCGATGATCTCGGTTTTCAGCCCGACGCGCCTCTCGAGCTGGACGTTCCGTCGCGCGAGCTCCGCCTGCGCGAGGCCGTTGCGGATCGTGAGGAGCAGGCGCTCCATGTCGATCGGCTTCTCGAGAAAATCGAACGCGCCGAGCTTCGTCGCCTCGACCGCCGTATTGATGGTGCCGTGTCCCGATATGATGATGACGGGGAGGGAGGGATACTGCTCCCGGAGAGCCCCGAGCACCTCGAGCCCGTCCATCCCGGGCATCTTGATGTCGAGAAGCACGATGTCGACGCGCTCGCTCGCGGCGAGCTCGATCGCCGCGCGGCCGTCGGCGGCGGTGAAGGTCTTGAACTTCTCGAACGTGAGCAGCCGTTCGAGCGAGCTCCGGATGCTCTGTTCGTCGTCGACGATGAGAACTCGCTTGCTCATCCGCTATGCACCCCTTCCCTCGAGCACGACGCCCCAGCGCAGGTCCCGTGCCGTCACGGCGAACTCCCGCGCGCCGAGCGCGTTGAGCAGCGACTCCGCGAGCATGACGCCTGCGGGCAGGAGCCGCGCGCGGCCGGCGTCGAACGGCAGCGAGCCCTCCTCTCCCGAGCGGACGATTCCGGCGAGCCACATCCTCACGAGACCGAGATCGTCGAGCGTCATCCGCCCGGCCTCCTCGAAGACCGGCTCGAGCCCGCGCAGCACGCGCAGCGCAACGGCGAGCGAAACCGCCGTCCCGCCCGTGGCGAGCATTGTAGGGCGTTGCGCGAACGTCGGCAAGGGATAAACCGCCGAGCCGGGCGCCGGAATAGACGCGTCGTACGACTCGAGGAGCTCCGCGACGCGCGCGGCGCCCCCCTCTCCCTCCGCGCGGGCGGCGAGAGCCGCGCGGACTCGGTGCGTGCCGACGGGCAACCCGGCGAACCCCTCCATCGACAATCCGCGCCCCCACGACACCTCGGTGCTCGTGCCGCCGATATCGACGAGACAGAGCCCGCCGCGGGGCCTCGCGAAGAAGGCGGCCCCCAAGAAACCGTAGGACGCCTCTTCGCGCTGCGAGAGGACGCGCACGGAGAGGCCCGTCTCCCGCTCGACGGCCCCCGCCACGGCCGGGGCGTTGCGCGCCTCCCGGAGCGCGTTCGTCGCGACGAGGGCCGGACGCGGACATCCGGCGCCGCGCGAGATCTCGACGAGCTCCCGGGCGAGCTCGAGCGAACGCGAGATGGCCGCGCTCCCGATCGATCCGTCCGAGGCGAGATCCTCTCCCCAGCCGATGTGGCGGCGTTCGTCGCGGACGGTCCGGCCCCGGAACCGGCCGCTCTCGAGCCGTCCGTCCTCCGGAAACTCCCCCTCGGCGACGAGCAGGCGGACATAGCTGCTCCCGAGGTCGCAGCATCCGCGTATCTCGCTTTTTCGGTGGGACGCGCCCGTACTTTTCCGTATCATCGCCGATGAGCGCCGGAGGTCGCGCGACGCATGGAAAAACGGATCATCAAGGACCTTTCCGCCGACGAGCTCGCCGCCGCGATGGCCGCCATGGGAGAGGAACGCCATCGCGCGGTCCAGATTCTCAAATGGCTCTATCAGAAAGGCGCAGCGAGCTTCGCGGAGATGACGAACCTCCCCCGCGACCTGCGGGAGCGCCTCGACGAGCGGTTCGTCGTCACGGCTCCGCGGCTGGTCGAGAGCATACGCTCGGGCGCCGACGCGAGCCAGAAGTTTCTGCTCGAGACGGCGGACGGCGCGCTCGTCGAGACGGTCCTCATGGAGGCGGACGGGCACCGGACGATATGCGTCTCGAGCCAGGCCGGCTGCGCGCTCGGCTGTTCCTTCTGCCGGACGGGGGAGGGCGGCTTCGAGCGCGATCTCGCGAGCGGGGAGATCCTCGATCAGGTTCTTTTCTTCAAGAAGTCCGGCTACCTGCCGCCGCGGCGGCGGTTCAACATCGTCTTCATGGGGATGGGAGAGCCGCTCCTCAACATGAGAAACCTCGCCGCCGCGATCGGGATACTGAATCTGGAGGCGGGGTTCGGGCTCGGGGAGAAACGGATAACGGTAAGCACCGTGGGCATTCCCGACAGGATCCGCGAGCTCGCCGCGACGGATCTTCGCTTCTCCCTCGCCGTCTCCCTCAATGCGACGACGGACGAGTCGAGAAGGCGCCTCATGCCCGGCTCGCGCGATCTCGGCGACACGCTCGCCGCGGCGCGCGAGTTCGCCCGGGCGCGGCGCGCCCGCGTCACGCTCGAGTACGTTCTCATCGCCGGGGAAAATGATTCGGACGAGGACGCCGGCCGGCTCGCGGCGCTCTCGTCGGGCGGCCCCTTCAAGCTCAACCTCATACCGTTCAACGAATGGGACGGCTGCGAGCACCGGCGCCCCGGCGAGGACCGGATCGAGCGCTTCATCGGCCTGCTTCTCCCGACCGCGCCCGCCGTCACCGTGCGGCGCAGTCAGGGGAGGGATATCGGCGCGGCCTGCGGCCAACTGCGCTGCCGGCGGCTCTCGCGCGGCTGATGGACCCGGAACCCCGGACGCGAAGCAATGTCGTGGAAAGCGGGCCCGATCTACTCAAAAGAGACTGGGACTATCGAACGAGCAGCATCTTGCTTGTCGCGGCGAAGCGGCCCGATCGGACGCGGCACAGATACACGCCGCTCGCGACGGGGTTCCCGCGCTCGTCAGTGCCGTCCCAGCGCGCCTCGAGAGCGCCGCCCGGAACCGGGCCGCGATGGAGCTCCCGGACGAGCGCGCCGTCGACGCGATAGACGGCGAGCGAAACGTCGCCGGGCGCCTCGATCGCCGCGCCGCTCAGCGCGACGCGGACCGTGGTCGTCGGATTGAACGGGTTCGGATAGTTCGACAGGGAGCACGCGAGCGGCTCCGGCGCCATGATGCTCACGACGCGTTCGCCGGCGACGAGCGAAACGAAGAAATCCTCCAAGCCGGGCACGTCGTCGGGAAGCGGAAGATCGGTATTCTCGATCGTGCGCGAGGCGACCGCCTCGGCGCCGCCGAAGAGGTAACGGAAGTCCTCCGCGAAGATCTCGACCGGCCGGTTCATGTGGGCGGCGTCCGCGCAGTATTTCGTCTCGTCGTCGATCCCGCGGATCTCGAGATACTCCGCCCAGCCGCCGTCCCTCGTTTCGGGGGCGTAACGCCTCTGAAACACGTGGCCGAGCTCGTGCGTGGCCGTCCAAGCGACCCGGGAGCGCGGTATCTCGATGACCCCCGGCGAAAGAAAGATATCGCTCCCGCACGCGGTGCTCGTCAGGAAACCGCTTCGGGGATACGGCAGCACGTACACCGAGGCCGAAACGTCGATGTCGCCGTTCGAAACGTCGATCGAGGCGAGGGCGTCGAGAACCCATTCGACGTTCATCGGATGAAACGTTCCGTCCCCCTTGTTCGCTATCTGGGGATCGTCGATGTCATCGATCAAGATGTAGGATACGCCGCCCGGAAGATCGAAGATCAGCCGGCCAAGATCGTCCCGGTGCGTCATGGAAAGCACGTCATCCGGGGAATAGAGGGATATCTCGAGACCGTTGCGGAGAATGAGGGGATTTTCACCAAACGCCGCGGAGGGAACAACAGCCGACCACACGCAGGTCGCGGCCGCGATGGCAACTGCTATCTTGCATTTATATAAGGTATTAGTAATTCCCATCTCTCGATCTTGCGCCCTTCCCATCGCCGAATCCGGCAAACGTCTCTCGGGGGAAACTGCAACGATGGGTCCCGATTACGGGAAAGCGCGGCACCGGCCGGCATGCCTGGCGGCGGAATCACGGCCGAGGCGGCCGGGCGTTTCGCAGAATATCGTTTAACTTATTAATTAAGAGCTTGTTGTGGAATTACTGATTCGCGTCCGCCGCGGTCCCGGCTCGCGCGACGATTGGAGGAAAAGAAGGCTTCCCCTCGAAGTGGGATTGCCGAGCGTTCACGAAGAGGGGTTTTTGACCCATATAGAGGTTCCATCAGAGAGGAAAGTCCAGGCTAATTTATAGTGAATAAATAAGTTGACTCGATTATCCATGTAATTCCATCGCTGCGAGATTTTTCCCGCACGTGCCGTGCGGGGGATGGCAAGCTCGGCCGTCCCTAGAAATCCGTGCCCGCGGTGAGGTAGAAAGCGGGTTGCCCCGTGCCGTCGCTCGCGAGCTCGAGACGCATGATGTCGCGCAGCGGCGAAATTATCTCTATTCCGAAACCGACCGTGGAATGAAACACGGACGTGTCGATATCGAGCATGCTGTCCGTGAGGGTTCCCGTATCGACGAAGCCCGTCCAGTTCATGGCGATGTCGAACTCCCCGATCTTCGGGAGGCGGAAGACCCGGGGGCCCAGAAAACGCGCGCGGTACTGCAGGGTCCCGACGAGCTTCACCCTGCCGCGCTCGCCGTCGTTCGAATAGCCGCGCACGTCACTCACGCCGCCGAGCCTCATGTCGTAATACGTCGGCAGATCGCCTTCCCGGACGTCCGACCGAACCGCGACGATGAAGGATCGTTCGTCGCCCACGGGAATGTAGAAATAGCCGGACGCCCCGTAGAAGATGTAGCTTTCCTCGAGTCCGTGAACGGAGGAGAGTCGGCGGATCCGCAGCCTCGCGACGGCGCCGTCGAACGGGGATATGCGGTCGCTGCGGCTGTCGTATTCGATCTCGCCCCCCGCGGAAAGGAAGTTCTGCCTGATGTAGGCCGTCCCTATCCCCCCGTCGCCGTCGGAGAGCACGCGGCGAGAGCCCCTCGCCTCGAACGCGACGCTCGGTTTGAACCAGATCTGCCGCACGAGATTCCGCGAAAGCGGAACGCCGACGCCGACGCCGGCGGAGACGCGCTCACGCACGTACTCCTCATTCGCGTCGCCGGGCTCTTCCATCCTGCGGTACGCCCCGGCGTCGACGCCGAGCCGGACGCGCCTCCCGGCGAACCACGGGTTGCTCCACGAGAATCCCGCGCCCTGCTCTTTTTCCTGCCGCCGGATCGCCGACAGAGAGAGGTTCTCCGCGTTGCCGCGGAAGTTCTTCACCTTCCAGGTGAAGCCGTAGCTCAGCCCCTTCTCGAAATCGTAGTTCACGACGGGATACGGAAAACGCATGAAGAGCCCGGGCCGGTCGACGACCGACACGATGAGGCGGCAGACGCCCGGCGCCGATTGCTCGGCGTCGAGACTCACCTCGGCGAAATAGCCGAGACCGCGCAGGAACGCGGCGTCGCGCCGGATGAGCTTCTCGTCGAGGCAGCTCCCCCGTTTCGTCGCCATCTCGCGAAGGATGGCCGCGGGCTTCGTGCGCGTGTTTCCGGCGACGACGATCGTGTCGATCGAGCAGCCGTAGTAGGGGCCGAGGTTGCGGCAGGTCTCCTCGATGCCGCCGTCGGAGCCGTCCGCCGCGAGCGAACGCGCGCTCCCCGCTCCGAACATCCTCTCGACGAGACCGAGGCGGGCGCCGATCCGTTCGCCGGAATGTCCCGGGCGCGGGGCGGCCGCGACCGCGATTCCACGCGGATCAGGACCTGCGGCGACTATGAACGATACAAGGAGAACCTTCGTGAAAGCTCTCCCCGGGCTCGCCGGCGCGCCGCGATTCGTTTGAGCGGGCGAATCTTTCACGCCATAAGATACATGGCGAGCCGGCCGATGTCAAAACGCTATCGCGCCGCCGTCTCACCCGATCCGGGGATGGCGGCGTCCCGGCCGCGGCTCCCCGCGCGCGAGAGGATGAAGGCCCCCGTGCCGGCGAGAAGAGCCGCGAACTGGGCGATCCCGCCCACCGCGCGGAGAACGGCGCGCGCCGGCCCGAATATCGGGCTCATCGTCATGAAGCTCGCGACGATGCCGAGTATCGCGAGGAGGAAGAGCCCCACGATCGCCTGCAGATAGATCGAATCCCCCTCGACTCCGAACCGGCGGACGACGAACGATCCGAGAGCGATGGCGCTCGCGGAATATCCGATCCCGAGAAGAGCGACGAAGCTCAGCACGAGCAGAACCGCGACGGGGATCCCCACGATCGTGATCGCGAGTATGATCGCGAGGATCACGACGAGCACGAACCCGCCGAAGAAGAAGAGCAGGCCCATCCCGAGGGATTTGAAGAAGGAGCCGCTCGTGTAGTCCGCCGCCGCGCGCATGCGCGCGGGTATGAAGAACAGGAGAATGAGCATGAGAAGCACGCCGATGAGGAACATGGCTATCTTCGCGACGCCCCCGACGACGCTTTCGCCGAACACGCCGATCGGGTACGTGATCCCGCGGCGATGATGGCCGCCGATGACGGCGGTCTCGCCGCGGACGATCGATCCGTCCTCGCGGTCGACGCTCCCGAAGATCGACACGACCTCTCCGTTGACGATCGCGTCCGGTCCGAGACGCACGCTCCCGAAGATCGCCGCGACGTCGCCGGTGACCTTCCCCTCGATGCGGATGCTGGAGGCGATCGCGACGACGTTGCCGTTGACGAGCTCGTTCGGGGCGATGAAGACGTCGGTGCCGACCTGCACGACGTCGGACCCCTTGACGCGATCGAACCGTTTCGCGTCGTATTCGTCGCCGAGGAGCGCCGCGAGGGATTCGGGAAGATCCTCGAGATGCTTCATCACGTCGCGGTTGATCCTGCGGCTCATCTCTTCGAGCTTTTCGGCGTCGACGCGGATCTTCAACGCTCCCTCGCCGTCGACGTGGATGCCCTCGTCGGTGATCGTGATCGTGACGGGCATCTCGGGCGCCTTCGGCGGTTTCGCCGGCTTCGGCGCGCGAACGGTGTCGGGGGGCGCCGGAACGACGACCGCCACGACCGGGCCGCGGACCGTCGTTCCGACCGCGGGCATGCGGGCTCCGCCCGCGAGAAATCCGGCCGCGACGAGGAGCGCTTTCGCGACTGCGGCGTTACAGAAGGCAAACATTGCTCTCTCCCTTTCTGCGCGCGGAACCGATCACCCGGATCAGCACGACCGCGGCCGCCGCGAGGACCGCGGCGAGCACGATCGCCTGGACGGGATTGATCCCCTCGGCCGGTTTCGGAAGCGCGCGGAGCAGCGTCTGTCCGACGACCTCGTAGTCCCGGACCGCTCCGGAGGCCTTCATCACGCCCGCCGCCTTGCCGAGGAGCTGATGCATGAAACGCATTCCTTCCCAAAGCCCGCCGGCTCCCAGGCCGACGGTGCGAACGACGTAATCGAAGAGCGGTTTGTACACGCCGACGACGAGCGCGGCGAGGACGCCGACGACGGCGCCCCTGCGAACGGGGATCGGAAGCGCGTTCCACGAGCGCTCCACGGCGCCGAAGAAGCGCTTCGCCGGACCGGTCCGGTACGCGGCGACGTCGACGCGCGAGAGCACCCGCCGGTTGAATTCGGGGGACGGCTCGTACACGGGCATGGCGCCGAGCGCGCCCGCGACGAGCGCGTACCGGGCGTCGAGCTCGCGGCACGCCGCGCAGGCGCGGCGATGGCGCTCATACTCCGCGCGGGCGACCGCGTCGAGCTCGCCGTCGTGGTAGCGCTGGATGAGCATACTGTACAGGCGGCATTCCATCGGATCTCACTTCCCCGCGCCGGTTATCGTTATGCTGCCGCTCGAGGTCTCGACGGAGACGAGCGATCTTCCCTCTCCGACGACGCCCGCGAGATAGCGCCTGCTGACCTTGTGCAGCTTGATCGGAAGGCTCACCGCGATCTCTCCGGTGGTCGTCCGCGCCTTGAGCGCGAATCCGCCGGGGATCTCCCTCTCGAACGAGAGAACGATCCCGCCGCTCGAGCTCGCGAGATCGAAATTGACGGCGCCGCCCGGCGCCGCGACGATCTCCAGGTCGCCCGAGGCCGTGCTCGCCGCCACGCCGCCGCGCACGCCCGTGAACACGGCGTTGCCGCTCGTGCCGCGGTACTCGATGGAACCGACCCCCGAGACTTCCACGTCTCCGGAGGCGCTCGAGACGACGAGATCGCCGCCGAGATCCGACGCGACGATTTCCCCCGAGGCCGACTGCAGGGCGACCCTTTTCGCGACGCGCCTCACGTCGATGTCCCCGCTCGCCGCAGACAGCTCCGCGGGTCCCGCCGAGTCCTCGACCTCGATGTCGCCGCTCGAAACCTGGATCTCGAGCGGCCCGCCGATCCGCCGGGCGGAGATGTCTCCGCTCGACGCCGAGATCTCGACGGCCGCCGCGATCCCGGCGACGTCGACATCGCCCGATCCGCCCGAGACGGCGAGCGCCGCCTCGGCGGGCACCCACATGCGCATATCGATGCTGACGCTCGTGTACCGCCGCATGATGAGGGACAGCAATCCCCGGTCGCCCTCGGGCCGTTTCGGATAGACGGCCTCGATCTCGATAGCGTCCCCGATCCGCTTCACGTCGACGTCCATCGCGGCGAGAGAGCGATCGATCTCGTCGCGCTTGCGCCCCCTCGCCGTCTTCACGTACTCGCAGAGGATATCGCCGCGGCCGGCTTCGCCCTCGATAAAAACGTCTCCGCGCGCGTTCTTCACGACGACGCGCTTCGCTCCGTCGAGCGCCGCGCTCTTCTTGACGGTTTCGCTGCGCTCGTCCGCGCGGGCCCCCGCCGCGACGGCGGCGATCGCCGCGGCGAAGACCGCCGCGCGAGCCGCCCCTCTCCATTTCGTTCCCTTCATCATACGCATTCACCGCCGATCTCCAGGTCGCCGGGCAGAACGCCCCGTTTCCTGAAATGCTCCACGATCATGTTCCGCGCCCGGTGGATCCTCGCCTTCACGGTTCCGAGCGGGATGCCGAGCGTATCGGATATCTCCTCGTACGAAAGCTGCTCCTGGTGCCTGAGCACCACGATGATCCGGTAATGCTCCGGCAGCAGGGACAGCGCTTCTTCCAGGATCGCCATCATCTCTTTCGATTCCGCCTCCCGATCGGGGCCGGCGCCGTCGGAGGCGAGCTGGACGAAGAGATCGTCGTTGCCGGCCGCCGGCTGGTCGAGCGAGACGACCCGCTCCTTCTCGCGCCGCAGGTGATCGATGCACAGATTCGACGTGATCCGGTTGAGCCATCCCGGAAACGGGTACGCCGGATCGTACCGGTTGAGCGCGGAGAAGACCTTGATGAACACCTCCTGGGCGATGTCCTCGGCGGTCGTGCGGTTTCGCACCATTCTGAGACAGATGCTGAAGACCGACGCGCGATATTTATTGAGCAGTGTTTCAAAGGCCTTCTCATCCCCCTTCAGGCAACGTGCGATAAGTATTCTGTCTTCGTCGCTCAAGCCTCGCACCTTTACATACGAACGGGAGTTTGGAATGTTTCGCGGCTATAAACGGAAAATGCGCGCCCACGTTTCATATATCGAACCGGACGATACCAGGTTCGCGAAGGGCTGAAAAGCCGAATGTTGCCCCTCCCGCTCCGCCCGCGATCCGCCTTCCGCAAGCGGCGGCGGGGCGGGCGCCATGGGATCCGGCCGCGCGGCCCGGCGGCGCCCGCGCTCCCTGATTTCGCTTGACACCCCGCGAGCCCCCCTCCTACACTTCGGCGATTGCGCTGGCCGCATTACCCGTTGTATTCACGTTAGTTAAAAGGGGGACCCATGACGAAGATCGAGCAAATCATCGCGCGCGAGGTGCTCGATTCCCGCGGCAACCCGACGATCGAGGTCGACGCGTATCTCGAGGGCGGCGCGTTCGGAAGGGTCATCGTCCCGTCCGGCGCGTCGACGGGGGAGCACGAGGCGGTGGAGCTGCGCGACGGCGACCCGAAACGGTACGGCGGCAAGGGGGTCCTCAAGGCCGTCACGAACGTCAACGAAACGATCGCCCCCGAGATCGTCGATCTCGACGCGCTCGACCAGATCTACATCGATTCGGTTCTGTGCGGGCTCGACGGCACCCCCAACAAGGGCAAGCTCGGCGCGAACGCCTTGCTCGGCGTTTCGCTCGCGGTGGCGAAAGCGGCGTCCGACGCCCTCCGGATACCGCTCTACCAGTACATCGGAGGCGTAAACGCGAAGGTGCTCCCCGTTCCGCAGATGAACGTGTTGAACGGCGGCAAGCACGCGGACAACAACGTCGACATCCAGGAGTTCATGATCGTGCCCCTCGGGACGGAATCGCTGCGCGAGGCGGTCCGCGCCGGGGCGGAGGTTTTCCACGCCCTGAAGAAGATACTCGCCGAGAAGGGTCTCGCGACCTCCGTCGGGGACGAGGGCGGGTTCGCGCCGAACCTCGGATCGAACCGGGAGGCGCTCGAGGTGCTCGTGCGCGCGATCGAGAAGGCGGGGTACAGGCCCGGCGACGACGTCGCCCTCGCGATCGACGCCGCGGCGAGCGAGTTCTTCAAGAAGGACGCCTACCATCTCGCCGCCGAAGGCAAGGTCCTCTCGGCGGGCGAGCTCGTGAGCCTGTACGAGGGCTTCGTGAAGGACTTCCCGATCGTATCGATCGAGGACGGCCTCGCCGAGGACGACTGGAGCGGCTGGCGCCTCCTCACCGAGCGGCTCGGGGACCGGATCCAGATCGTCGGCGACGACATCTTCGTGACGAACACCCTGCGCCTCGCGCGCGGGATCGAGGAAGGGGTGGCCAACTCCATCCTCGTCAAGCTGAACCAGATCGGCACGCTCACCGAGACGCTCGACACGATCGAGATGGCGAAGCGGGCGGGATACACGTCGGTGATTTCGCACCGCTCGGGCGAGAGCGAGGACGTGACGATCGCGCACGTCGCGGTCGCGGTGAACGCCGGACAGATAAAGACGGGCTCCGCGTCCCGCACCGACCGGATCGCGAAGTACAACGAGCTCATGCGGATCGAGGAGGAGCTCGGTGAGATCGGCCGCTATCCGGGCCGCGACGCGTTCGGAGGGTCTCGATGAAGAGCCTGTGGGGACAGGGCTCGCGGTATCTGCGCGTACGCCGCAGCGTGGACGTGAGCCCGCGGTTCGCCCGCGCGATGCTCGTCGCGGTCGTGGCCCTCGTGGCGCTCATTTTCATCGCCGGCGACGTCGGCCTATGGCGGCTCTGGTCCGCCCAGCGCGACATGGCTCAGATAAAGGCGAGGATCGCCGAGCTCGAGACGCGCAACGCGCTCCTCGACGCCGAGATCGCGAGGCTGCAGAGCGACGCCTTCGCCATCGAGAAGGTCGCCCGCGAGAAGTACGGGTACCTCCGGGAGGGCGACCGCGTGTACCGCATCGTCACGCCGGAAGCGCTTCCCGAAAAAGCGCCCGATCGTCGGAGCGCACTTGACAGGAGCGGTCGAAAGCCATAGTATATAGCGTCGCATTGATGCGGGGTGGAGCAGTCCGGTAGCTCGTTGGGCTCATAACCCAAAGGTCGCTGGTTCAAATCCAGCCCCCGCTACCAATAGAAAGCCCCCGGCCCAGAGCCGGGGGCTTTTCTTTCATCCGCATCCGCGGGGGATATCAGTATCCTAAGCGTCTTTTGAGTATTTATCCGGTCTGCTGAGTCCACTTTGCGAGGCGATTATACCTCGCTTGGCGCCTCATGTCCATTGGCATGAGGCTCTGGTTGTGTAACCTTGAGTGCGCACTTTCGGGAGACGATGACTGGGAAAAGAGAAGGGTGTACTCTCCAATTTTGGGCTAGCAAACCAGAAAGGAGCGTACACCCATGCGAGAATTGGACTTCTCGGAGCACAAGGTAGCAGAGGCATTCGAGGAGATCAAGCCGAACTTTGAGGGGGATATTGAGAAGGCGATAGAGGCGAGGATAGCGGATGAGCTGAACA
>DHHB01000099.1 GCA_002403075.1 bacterium UBP1_UBA4783
CGTCTCGCAGCGCCGCGTGACGGGCGCCGACACGCTCGCGATCGACATGGCGGCCGACGGCGGATGCGCCGTCCGCTTCGAGCGCGCGAAGTGACGGGCCTCATCCGCTGAAAGGACGGGACACGAACATGCAGCGGTGCTCGATATGCATCATTCCCGACACGTTCCCCGGCGTCTCGTTCACGGACGGCGTCTGCGGCTTTTGCCGGACGAGCGGGACGACGCCGCAGGTGAAGCGGACGGTTCTCGGCGAGGGCGCGCTTCGGGAGCTTCTCGCGTCCGGCGCCGGCGGCTCGTACGACTGCGCCGTGCCGATCAGCGGCGGCAAGGACTCGAGCTACGTTCTCTACTACGTCGTCCGAACCCTCGGACTTCGGCCGCTCGCGCTCTTCATGGACAGCGGCTTCACGAACGATTTCGCCCGGCGAAACGTCGAGCGCGAATGCGCGGCGCTCGGCGTCGCGCTCGTGATCGGAGAACCCACCGTCTACCGCCGCCTCCTCGTCCGCGAGGCGCTCGAGACGTCGAAGCGACTCGGGCGTTTCGTACGCATGTGCGGCAACTGCGAGAACAACATCCGTTCGTTCGTCATCAACGAATGCCGGAAACACGGCGTTCCGTTCATCATCTGGGGTTCGACGGACTTCGAGGACAGCGCCGCGTACTTCCTGAGCGCGAAGGCGACGACGCACCGCCGGGCGTTCGGAAGGTTCGGCAACGTGTTCCGGCGGGCGGGAAAAGCGGCCCGGACGCTCGCCGGGCGGCGCCGCGGCGTCGCCGATACGATCGTGGGCGCGGCGCACGGTCTCCGCTGCCTCTACTACGGCGTGCGCGACAACGTCGCCTCCGGCGCCCCGGAAGGCGCGCGGACGCTCAATCCGTTCCTCGAGGTTTCGTACGAAGGCAAGGGCGTGCGTTCCCTCAGCCTCTTCGACTACGTCGAGTACGATCCCTACCCGATGATCGAGACGCTCAGGCGGGAGGTCGGCTGGCAGTCGCCCGCGGACAAGGAATCGCGCATGGATTGCCGCATCCATTGCTTCGGCAATTTTCAGCACCTGCGCGACACGGGGATAACGCGAGACGGGTTCACGATGGCCCACCTCGTGCGGAGCGGCCTTCTCTCGCGCGACGAGGCGCTCCGGCGCGAGGAGATCCTCGCGCGCGACGCGGAGGGAGAATGCCGGGAGGTCTTCGACGAACTCGGCGTCGAGGAAGCCGGCGCGCTCGCCGCGAAGCCGCGCGAGGCGCGCGTTCCTCGAACGTAGCGCCGCGGGGCCGCCCGGGCGCCGGCGTCACCCGAGCGTCACCATGACGATGCCGGCGATCGCGAGCGCGGATGCGATCACCTTCCGGACCGTGAAGGGCTCCTTGAGAAAGATCGAAGCGAAGATGAGGATGTAGATCGAGCTCGTCTGATTCAAAATCGCGGCGCTGCCCGCGAGCGAGTATTTCATCCCCCCGATCCAGAATATGAGCGCGAGGTAGGAGCCGATCAGCGTGCCCGGCACCGAGTACCGCCATCCGCGCCCCGGCACGAAGAGCGAGAAGATCTCGCGGCGGCTTCGCATCGCGAGCGCTGTCGGCACCATCACGGCGAGCGCGCCGAGCTGGCGCATCGTCGTCGCCCAGAGTATCGGGGACCTGCCGAGCACGGGCTTGGCGAGCACGATGCCGAAGGCGACGGTCGCCATGGCGCAGACGCCCCAGAAGACGCCGACGAGGATCTGGCGCACCGTCGCCCCCGTCGGCGGCTCGTGCCGGGAGGCGATGATCACGCCGAGGATCACGAGCGCCATCCCCGCGTACTGCCAGGGTCCGAGGCGCTCGCCGAGCATGATGAAGGCGAAAAAGACGACGCTCGGCGCGTACAGGCAATCGACGATCGCCATGATGCCGGCGCCGATGCGGTTCAGGGCCATGAGGAAAAAGGTGTCGGACACGGCGATCGCGACGACGCCGCTCGCGAAGAGCGTGAGATAGTCGAGAAGGGGCGCCGGGTACAGCAGCTCCTGCCCCGCCGCGATCACCGTGACGACGAGGGCGGCGCTCGACAATCCGACGCGGAACAGGTTCAGCGCGAAGGGCGGCATCGTCTCGCCCGAGCGCTTGAGAAATATGACCGCGGCGGCCCACATGACCGCCGTGAGCAGCGCGTAGAGTTCGCCCATCGTTCGTCGTCCGCGGCGCCCGGCGCCCCGTCAGCGGATCTTCATTTCTTCGAGGAGCCGTTTCGCGCCGCTCATCCGGTCGAGGATGAACAGGATGTAGCGCGAGTCGACGTTGATCGAGCGCGTCGTCTCCTTGCGGAAAAGGTAGTCGGACGAGATGCTCTCGTAGTTGCCGTCGAAGGCCGCGCCGACGCATTCGCCGCGTCCGTTTACGACGGGGCTTCCCGAGTTGCCTCCCGTGATGTCGCACGTGTTGAGATAATCGACCGGAACGTCCTTGATCGCCGCGTCCTCGTACGGACCGTACTCCATCGCTTCGGCGAGCTCGAGGAGCCGGTCCGGACAGTCGAACGGATCCTCGCCGGTGTGCTTTTCGACGACGCCGGCGAGAGAGGTGATGTACCGGTACTGCACGGCGTCGCGCGGCCGATACCCTTTGACCTGCCCGTAGGTGAGGCGCATCGTGCCGTTCGCGTCCGGATAGATCGCGCCGCCCTTCCACGCCATGACGGCTTCCATGTAGCGCGATCCGAGCCGCTGCAAGGCGCCCGCGACGGCGTGTTCCCGGTCCTCGAGCTCCCGCTTCTCGGCGCCGAAGGCCGCCGCGAAATCGACGAACGCGTCGCCCTGCGCCAGCAGCTCCTCCCGCGGAAGATCGAACAGGCGCATCCGCTCCTCCGGAGAACCGAGCTTCGTTCCCGCGTAGAGCCGGTCGAGCCACGCGTCGATCCTCGCCGCGGCGTCGTCCCCGGTCGCCCCCGCGAGCACCGCGTCGATCGCGGCGATCCGTTGGTTCGCGGGGAGCTTCGCCGCGAGATCGACGAAGTACCGGAGCACACGCCGGTCGGTTCGAGGATCGTAGCTCATCTGCAGTATCCGGAGCCGCTGCTTGATGCGCGAAACGTCGCGATCCTGATACCCGGCCGTCCGTTCGAGGTCCGGTTTCGTCTTCTCTTCGCTCCAGCGCTCGAGCGTGGACCCCGCGCTCAGCATCTGGCACCCCATGGCCATGAGGGCCATGATCGCGCTCTTCTCCCGGTAGGTCTTCTGCTCCTCGTACACGGCCGCGATGCCCGGCAGGACGTCGCCGTACGTCGTCTGCATGCCGGGATTCATGGCCAGCCACGTCGTGAACGCCTTCTCGGTGTCGATCTTCTTCCGGAGCAGGCGTCCCTTCGCGAAGCCCTCGAGCATCCCTTCGCTGTTCTTCATGGAGTTGTTCAGCATCTGGTCGAAGGAGGCCGCCTTGATCGCGACGTCCGGTCCGCGCTTCGACTCTTCCTGGAGAATGCCGAGCCAATCGCGGAACATCGCGATACGCGTCGGATAAAAGTAGTCCTGGAGATGCGACACGCCGAAGGACGTCGTATGGCGTCCGGTTTTCCCCGGGAATCCGACGATCATCGTGAAATCGTTCTCCTTGACGCCGCGCATCGACATCGGGAGATACACGTCGGACCGGTACGGGATGTTCTCCTCGGCGTATTCGGCCGGAGCCCCGTTCGGAGCGACGTACGCCCGAAGGAACGAAAAATCCCCCGTGTGCCGCGGCCACATCCAGTTGTCGACGTCGCCGCCGTAGTTCCCCACCGACGCCGGCGGGGCGTAGACGATGCGCACGTCCCTGCAGACGAAGAAGGTGAATTGCTTGTACTGCAGCCCTTCGTAGAAGGGGACGATGCGGCATTCGAGGTCCCGCCCTCGCTCCGCCTCCGCGACGAGCTCCTTGACGCGGCGCTCGATCGCGCGATGCCGCTCGAGATCGCTCATCCCGTCGGTCACCGCCGAGAGCACCTTCTTCGTGACGTCCTCGACACCTGCGAGAACCGAAGCGCTGTAGCCGGGCGCCTGTATCTCGTCGGCCCGGGTCGCCGCGTAGAATCCGTCTTCGATGTAGTTGTGTTCCGGCGTGCTCGCGCGCTGGATCGCCCGGAAGGCGACGTGATGGTTCGTAAGGATGAGGCCGTTCGGCGAGACGAAGGAGCCGGTGCCCCCGCCGAGACTGACGACGGCGTACGCGAGGCCGTGTCCGTTCCCGTCGTAGATCTGATCCGGCCGAAGCTCGAGCCCCATCTTTTTGAGCTCCGCCCACGGGAGCTTGTCGACCATGTCGATCGGCCACATCCCCTCGTCGGCGACGAGCGCCGCCGGCGCCGCGAAAAGCGTGAACGCGAGCGCGAGTATGCGAAAGCGCATGAACAACCTCCTGCGAAGTCCGCGCGAAACCGTATCACTCGAAAGAGGGGATGCTAGCACGGAACGGGCGGATGGGCAACGGGGTTTTCCCGGGGCGGTCGCGCGGGGCGGACGGAGCAGGCGATCAGTATTCCTGCAGCACCTTTTCCCACTCGCGCGCGAGAGAGACCTTCTTCGAGACGAGCTCGACGATCTGGGGGTTCGCGGTCTTTTCCTTGAGCTCTTCCCATTCCGCGATCGCCTTGGCCACTTCCCCCATCCGCGCGTGCAGGTAGCCCTTGATGAACATCGCTTTCTGGTTCTCGGGGTTGAGCAGACGGGCCTTCGAGAGGTACATGAGCGCCTCGCTCAGCCGGTCCGTCTTGTAGCAGATCTCGCCGAGCATCCGGAGCGCCTCGAAGCACTCGGGGTCGAGCGCGAGCGCTTTCTCGAATTGCGCCGCGGCGCCCTCGAGATTGAGCCGGCCGTATCTTTCGCGTCCCGCCTTGAGAAGATCCTCGAGGCGGGCCTCTTTCTCGGGTCCCGGAGATCCGGCGGCCGTTTCGCCGCCCGCGAGCTCGATGACGCCCATGACGACGAGACCGTATATGAGCTTGCTCGTCGTGAACAGATCCCCGCCGACGGCGTCGTTCACTTCCTTGACGGAACGTTTGCCGTCGATCAGCGCGAGGATCTCCCATTCGCGCGGCTTGAGGTTGAGCTGCTGGCCCTGGCGCGAATCGGCGCTCAGATTGAACACGCTGTGGCGCGAGGGAACCTTGTTCCCGATGTTCGACCATTCGTCGATCCGGCGCGCGCCCTCGAGTATGAGATTCTCCGTATTGAGCGGGACGAGGATCTCGCGCCGCTCGTCGATCTCCTCCTCGATGAAACGGCATTCGCCGCGATCCCACTTGAATATCTCGTAGACGTTCTCGCGAACGCAGTTCGCGATAAAATTCTCCAGGTGGCCGCGCGAGGCGATCCCCTCCCCCTCGAGGCATTCGACGAGGGTCGGGTACTTGCGCCGGTTCTTCTCGATGCGGCCGAGCGACGCCTCGTCCACGACGCCCCATTCGACGAGCAGCGCTTCGATCCCCTTCGGCACGCGGTCGTGGATGACGGCGAAGCTCGTGTCGCCGTTCGCGAAGACGATCTGCGCCTCTTTTCCTTCGGGGCCGTCCGTGACCATGAGACGCCCGGTCTTCTTGTTGATGTGCAGCACCTGGAAGAGATCGAAGAGCCCGAGATCCTTTATCGACGATTGAATGGTCATATCGAGCCGTCCTCTACCGGCGTTATCTCGGTCAGGGCCTCCAGAACGTCGTCCGTATCCTCGTCGTCGCGTCGCGCGGGTCGTGCGGAGTCGCCGGCCGCGCGCGGCCGGTCGACGCGGTTCACGACGGCCGCGGAAGCCGCCGCGCCGGAGGAGCCCCGCGCCAGCGCCGCCTCGACGCCGGCGGAAGCATCCGGCGTCCGCGCCCCCGGCGCGGACGCTTTCGGAGCGCTCTTTTCGCGCAGCCGCTCTTTCCCCTTCTCGACGACCGTGACGAGATAATCCTTGATCTTGTCGAAACGCCGGGCGAGGCCGCTCTGGAGAAGCTCGATGAGGTCGTCGTCCGGCTCGACCGCCGTTCCGGCGTCGATCGCGGGCGGAGCGGCGCGGTGCGTCGGATCGAGCGCGAGGAAAAAGGCGAATCCGGTGTAGCGCGGGTTGATCTTCGACGCGTCGAGCACGGCCTGGATGGCGCCCTGGAAATCCTCCTCCCGGAGGCAGCAGAGCGCCTTGAGGTAGAGCGCGTCGCTGTGGTTCTTGTCGAGCGCGAGCGCGCTCTCGATATCGAAGAGGGCGAGCGTCAGCCGGTTCATCTTGTAATTCAGGATCGCGTGCTTCTCGTAGAGGAGCGGGCTCTTCCCCATGAAGGCCTCGAACCGCTGGATGAGGTTCTCCGCCATGGGGTACTCTTCCTTGAGGAAGTGGCAGTTGAGGAAATTGTA
The DNA here is from genome assembly GCA_002403075.1 of bacterium UBP1_UBA4783. GTDB lineage: Bacteria > Krumholzibacteriota > Krumholzibacteriia > Krumholzibacteriales > Krumholzibacteriaceae > SSS58A. The sequence continues at coordinate 6,345 of DHHB01000099.1, forward strand.
ATTGAGCTCGAGGTGGTAGAGCTTCAGATTGAGCCCCTTCTTGAACATGCGCTCCGCCTCTTCACGCAGGCCCACCTGAAACAGGAGCACGCCGAGGTTGTTCATCGTGTCGGCGTCGGCGGAGTTGAGCCGGAAGGACTGGAGGTAGCAGAGCGCCGCCCCGCCGAGGTCTCCCTGAAGGTGGTACACGGCGCCGAGATACCGATAGGCCTCGGCGTTCTCGGCGTTGGCCTCGAGCGTTTTGAGGAACGCCTCCGCGGCGCCGTCGTAGTTCCCCCCCGCCGCGTGTATCTTGCCGATCTCGACGTGGACGCGATCCGCGTCCGGCATGTCCCCGAGCGCCTTCTGGAACTCCTTGAGCGCCTCCTTGAGGAATCCGCGCTCCCGGTAGGCCATGCCGAGCGTGAAACTCGTGCTCTCGAGGCTCGCGACCTCCTTGCCGCCGGCGAGAACGGCCTCCATCGCCCCGCCCCTCGCGTAGTTCGAGAGGGTGAGATTGGCCTCCGTGTTCTGGAACGACGGATTGAGGCGGGAGGCCACGCGGCTCTCCTCGAGCGCCTCCTGGAGCTGTCCGTTGTCGCCGTACGCGAACGACAGGAGGAAGTGCGACCGCCAGTAATCGGCGTCGAGCTTTATCGCCTCGTTGAGCTCCGCGATCGCCTCGTCGGTCCGGCCGAGGTTGTAGTACACCTCGCCGAGATCCGTATGGAACACCGCCGATTTCGCGAATCCGGCGTTGATCGCCTGATAGTGCTCGAGGCTTTGCTGGTAGAGCCCCTGCGCTTTCAGCGCGGTGGCGAGGTGAAAACGCGCCATCGTGTGGCCGGGGTTGCGCTCGACCACGGCGCCGAGGATCTCGGCCGCCTCGCGGCAACGCCCCATGTTCTGATAGCTCACGCCGAGCCGAAGCAGCGCCTCGTGGTTCTCCGGGTCGCGCCGAACTTCATCGCGCCACCGTTTCACGTCGGGATCCTCGAGTCCCGTCTCCGCGAATAGGTACCGGATGTTTTCGCGGGCAAGGTCGAATTTGGGATCGACCTTGAGCGCTTCCTTGAACTGCTCCATCGCCTCCGCGAACATCCCCTTCCGGAAGTAGAGGACGCCGAGGTTGTTGAGAGCCCCGGGGTCGCTCCGCTCCACGCGCGAGGCGAAGCTGAGGAGCACGCTGCGTTCCTGTTCGGTCAGCTCCGGCATGTCCTGGTCCTTTCAGCGAGTCGTTACGCGGCCGGCACCTGGCTCGTGACCTTCGCGATCACCTCGACGACGCGCGCGGCGTTGAACGGCTTGATGAGAAAATCCTTCGCGCCCGCCGTGATCGCCTCCTGCACGAGGGCCTGCTGGCCGAGCGCGCTGCACATGACGATCCGCGCCTGCGCGTCGTGCTCGAGGATCTTGCGGACCGCGTCGATGCCGTTCATCTCCGGCATGATGATGTCCATGGTCACGAGATCCGGACGAAGCTCCTTGTACCGCTCGATGGCCTTGGCGCCCGTGTCCGCCTCGCCGGCGATCTCCATGCCGTTCTCGACGAGGATGTCCGAGATCATCTTCCGCATGAATATCGCGTCGTCAACGATGAGTACCCTCAGTTTCACTGGTGTGCTCCTTTCCCTTCAGTCGACACCGATCGCTTCGAAAATCGTATCCAGGGATTCCGCCGTCGGAACGAAGAAGAGGAAGCCCTTGCACCCGTTCGTCCCCATGGTGAACGCCGTTTCGAGGACGAGCGCATAGTCCGACTCCATGCTCAGGTCCACGAGCACCGAATCCATGACGGCCCCGAGCATGTCGTTCGACACCTGGGGCACCGAGTGGAGCAGCTTCCGGTTGACGAACGTGGCGAGCGCGTTCAGGTAGCATCCGCACATGATGTTGCCGATCTCCTTGAGCACCGAGAGCGAGTATTCGTCGCGCATCGAGCCCTGCGGCAGCTTCTCCCCCGTCGCGATCTCGACGAGCTTTTCGGCCTCGGGATGCGGAAAGATGAGAAACATCATCCCGCGGAACCCCTCGCTGTAGCCCTCGATGTATATGACCGAGACCATCGATTCGGGCCCGTTGAAGAAGTTGTAGATGATCTTCACCGGGATGAGGTCGACGTTCGTCACGTTGACGTCGACGCGCCTGCGGAGCAGCGCCGACAATCCCGTGACCGCGTGGCCGGCCCCGATGTTCCCGAGTTCCTTCAGGGCGTCAAGACGCAGATAGGACGGCCGTTTGATCGGGCTCATACGCGCACCTTCCTTCAAAGAGGGCACATGGATCCCAAATGAACGCTATCTTGCCGCTGCCGAGCACGGTGGCCCCCGAGATCCCCCGGACACCGCGGAAGAACGGCGGCAATGCCTTGATGACGATATCCTGCTGACCGATGATCCGGGCGACGACGACCGCGATCCGGCGGACCCCGGTGTCGATGACGATGATCTTCTCGTACCGCTCCGCGGACCTTTCGAGCCGAACGCCGAAGAGCTCGTCCAATCTCATGACCGGAATGACCTCGCCGGCGGCCGGCAGCACGAGTCCGCCCCGGACGGTCTTGAGAGAGCCGATCTCGCAGCGGTTCGTCTCCTTCACGTACTCGATCGGAACGGCGTGGATGTCGTCGCCGACCGCGAAGAGAAGGGCCTTGACGATCGAAAGGTTGACCGGAATCAGCAGCGACATCATCGTCCCCCGGCCCGGCGTCGTCCGGATGCGGATCGATCCGCCGAAGGAGTCGACGGTTTTCTTGACGATGTTCATGCCGATACCGCGCCCTGAGAGGGTGTTCACGCCCTCCGCGGTGCTGAATCCGGGCGTCGTGATGATCCGGCAGATCTCCTCCTCGGTGATGTCGCTCGCGCGGACCGGGCCGGCGCCGTGCGCCGCCGCGGCGCGCGCGACGCCTTCGAGATCGACGCCGCGGCCGTCGTCCACGACCTCGATGACGACGTGGTTGCGCTCGCGGCTCGCGCTGAGGATGATCCTCCCCTCGGGGGATTTTCCGGCCGCGCGCCGCTCGTCGGGGGGTTCGATGCCGTGATCCACGGCGTTCCGGATGAGGTGAACGAGCGGATCCACCATTCCCTCGAGAACGACCCGGTCGAGGCCGATCTCGGCCCCGTGAATGTCGAGCTTTACCGGCTTTCCCGTTTCGCGCGAGAGATCCCGCACGAGACGGTGGAAGCGCTGAAAAACCTGGCCGACGGGGATGAGACGCGCTTCCATGACCTCTTTCTGAATCTGGGAGACGAGACGCCACGAGCGGGCGAGCTCGTCGAGGAGCGGCCGCGATCCCATCTCTTCCGCGATCGCGCTGAAGCGGATGCGGCTCACGACGAGCTCGCCGACGAGGTCCATGAGGCGGTCGAGTCGCTCGAGCTCGACCTTGGTGGCCGTTATGCGCTCTCCGAGCTCGTGCGCGGGCCGGTCGGCGGCCGCGGCCGGAGCCTGCGGCCCGGGAGCGGGCGCGTCCGCGGATGCGCCGATCGCGCGCCCGACGAGCGCCTTCAGACGGTCCACGGAGGCGAGGAGTCCGTCCATCGTTTCGGGCGTGATCGCGGCCCCCTTGCGGAGGCCGTCGAACACGCTTTCGAGATCGTGGCTCGCCTCGACGACGGCGTCGTACCCCATCGCTCCCGATATCCCCTTGAGGTTGTGCGCCCTCCGGAAGAGCTCGTCGATCTGCGCCCGCGGCTCGGCGGACGACTCGAGTCCGATGAGCCCGTTTTCAAGGGCCTGCAGGGACTCGCCCGCCTCGCTCTTGTAGAGCTCCAGGTAATCAGCGACGTTCATGCGCGCTCTCCCGCGAGGAAACGCTCGAAACGGTTTTCACGATGCGATCGGCGATGCCGCCGAGCGGCACGACGAAGTCGGCGGCGCCGTTTCCCATGACGGCGGCCGGCATGCCGAACACGAGACTCGATTCCCGGTCCTGACAAATGACCGTCCCGCCGTTCGCCCGAACCGCCGCGCAGCCGGCGGCGCCGTCGCGGCCCATGCCGGTGAGCACGACGCCGACGAGGCGCTCCCGGAACACCGGCGCGAAGGACGTCATCGCGAAATCGACCGACGGGCAGGCGGTCCGCTGCCGCTCGTTCTTGCCGAGCAGCGTGACGGCGGGCCTTCCGTCCCGCTCGCCGAGCATGAGGTGCATCCCGCCCGGAGCGACGAGGACTCGTCCGGGCTCGAGGAAATCTCCGTGCTCCGCCTCGCGCGCGTCGAGCGAGGAGCGCGCGTCGAGACGCTCGGCGAAGTACCGCGTGAACGTGGCCGGCATGTGCTGCACGACGACCACGGCGGCCGGGATGCCGCGCGGCAGCCGCGGCACGAGGTCCATGAGCGCCTGCGGTCCACCCGTGCTCGCCCCGACGATCACGACGGCTCCGAGCTGCGGCGCGAACGCCGTGCGCGGCTTCGCTCCGATCGCGATCTCCGGCAGCGCGAATCGCATGCGCCCGACGTCGATCGACGACGCGTCCCTGACCTTCTCGACGAGCTCTCCGGCGGTGAATCGGACGCCGCCCCACGTCTTCGGAACGATGTCCACGGCCCCGTATTCGAGGCAGGCGAGCGCTATCTCGGCGCTCTCGGACGTGTGGGCGCTCACGATGACGACGGGCGTCGGCCATTCGCTCATGAGATAGCGAAGCGTTTCGAGCCCGTCCATGTTCGGCATCTCGAGATCGAGCGTGACGCAATCGGGGCGCAGATCCGACACGAGACGGAGCACCGCGCGGCCGTCGGCGCCCCTGCCGACGACCCGGATCCCCGGATCGGATTGCAGCGCTTCGACGATCATCGTCTGCATGAGCGGCGAATCCTCGCCGACGACGACCCGGATCGGGCGTGCTTCCGTGCGTTCTCCCGGCATCAGTACACCGCCTCGCTCGATTCGACGTCGCGAACGGCGACGAAGCCGTTCGAGAGGTCGAGCACGATCGTTCTGCCGCTTTTTCCGCCGACGCACTCGGCGACGATCGGAATGCCCATCGAGGCGAGCTCCTCCCGCGCGGCGGCGACGTTTTCGTCGCCGATCTGCATCACGCCCGCGCTTCCGGCGTAGCTCTCGAACATCCGCGCCCCTCCGAATATCTTGGCGACGACGCGTTCGCGCCGGGCGCCCCGGCGCGCCATCCCGTCGAGGAGGATGGGAAGCACCGAATCGACGAACTTGGCCCGGTTCGCGTTGTTCTTGACCCGCGCGCGCCGGGGATGCATCGCGTGCGCGAGCGCCCCGATGCGCGTCGCCGGGTCGTACAGCACGATGCCGAGGCACGATCCGAGGGCCAGCGTCATCATCGTTCCCGGCGCCTGCCCGATGCCGAATTGCGCGACTGCCACCGTGATCTCCCGCCGCGTTGCGCCGTCAACCGCCAATCGCGATCTCCTTTGCCGTAGCGTCGTCCGGGATGATGTTCTCGGGATCGATGCAGACGACCATGCGGCCGGACACCTTCACGATGCCGGTGACGACCGCCTCGCGCGGGCCGTCGGCGCCGAGCGCGGGCGCGGCCTGCATTTCTTCCGCCTGTATGCGCGCCACCTCGAGCACTTCGTCGACGAAGAAGCCGAAGCTCCCCGAGACCGCGTCTATGATGATCATGCGGCGCTTGCGCGTCGAGTCCGCCGCGGTCTCGGAACGAAGTCCGAGGAGCACATAGATCTTGAAAACCGGAATGATTTCGCCGCGGAGATTGATGACCCCCTCGACGCGCTCTCCCATGCCCGGCACGGGGAATAGGTCGATCGGCCGCAGAATCTCCCGTACCTTCGACACGTGGATGCCGTAGTATTCGGCGCCGAGCCTGAAGGTGATGAGCTGCGTGCCCGCCCGCGACCTGTCGAATACGCGATCGTGCTTCATGGACACATCATTCCTTCCGCAGCGCGCTGCGCCTCACGCCTGCGCCGTCTGCTCTTCGCGCTCGGCGGCGCCGACGGCGAACCGGCCGACGTGCTCGCGGAGCTGGATCGCCATCTCGCTCAGCTTCTGCGCCGACGAGGCGACGTCCTCCATGCTGGAAGTCATCTGCTCCATCGAGGCGGCCGTCTCCTGCGTCGCGGAGGCGTTCTTCTCGGCGCTCGAGGCGATCTCGTCGATCGAGCCGGTGACGTTCTTCATGCCGCGCGAGAGCTCCTTCGTCGCGGCCGAAATGCGCCGCGCCATGTCGGACGAGCTCCGGAGCACCTCGACGATCTCGTCGAGCGACTGTCCGGTGCGCGTGATGACCTCTTTGCCCTCGGTGACCTCCTTGGCGCCGAGCTCGATGCTCTTCACCGCCGTGCGCGTCTCCTCCTGCGTCTTGCGGATGAGGGTCGCGATCTCGTCGGCGGCCTCCGCGCTCCCCTCGGCGAGCTTGCGGACCTCGTCGGCGACGACGGCGAACCCCGCCCCCGCCTCGCCCGCCCGCGCCGCCTCGATGGCGGCGTTGAGCGCGAGCAGGTTCGTCTGATCGGCGATGTCCGTGATGACGTCGACGATCTCGTCGATTTGGCTCGACCGTTCCCCGAGGTGGCGGATGATCTCGGCCGATTCTTGGATGACGGTGTAGATCTTGTTGATCTTCTCGACGGCTTCCTTCGCCGAATCGCCGCCTTTCGCGGCGGTTTCGGAGGCGTTCGTGGCCGCTGACGCCGCGAGCTCCGCGCTGTTCGCCACCTGCTTCACGGACCGCTCCATGTTGCGGATTTCCATGATCATCTCGTCGACCTTGCGGGCCTGGTGGTCGGTCGATTTGGCGATGTTCTGGACCGTCGTCGACGTCTCCTCGGTGATCGAGTTCATCTGCTCCGTCGCGGCGGAGAGGTTCTGGGCCGAAAAGTTGACCTTGTCCGCGGTCGTCCTGATCATTCGGATGATGCCGCCGATGTTGGAGAAGAGCTCGTTCATGGCGAAGCCCAGCTTCCCGAGCTCGTCGTCCGAGCGGATGGCGACCGTCGTCGTGAGATCGCCTGCGTTGCTCGCGAGCGCGCGGCTCGCTTCGAGCAGTTTATTGATCGGCCGGCGGAGGAAGAAATGCATGATGAGCCATACCGCCCCGAAGCCGGCCAGCAGGCTCGCCCCCGAGAGCGAGAGGGCGCGCCAGCGGACGTGCGCGACCGCCGCGTCGCGGGACGCCTCCGGCGACGCGTGCGCCGCGACGCTCGCGGCCTTCATCCCCGCCTCTTTGGACAGGTGCATGAACGAACCGTAGTTCACGAGCCAGACGGCCACGAGCACCGCGGCCAGCGCGAGAAACACCTTGGAGCCGATGCTCGTGCTCTGCATGCTCACTTTCATCGTTTCCCTCCTCTGGGAAGAGCGGAGCATTTCTTCGCATATATCTTGTTTCGCGGATCGGCGAGCTGGAAGAGCGACCCGGCGGCGCCGGTGATCGCCTCGGTCTTGCCGAGGACGAGCACGCCCCCGCGGCCGAGCGCGCCCTGGAAGCGATCGAGCACCTCGTCCCTGACGACGTGATCGAAATGGATGAGAACGTTCCGGCACACGACGATGTCGAGATTGCCGTACCGGGGAGGCTGGAAGAGATCGTGCACGGAGAAGTGAACGACGCGCCGAGCCTCGGGCGCGACTCGCACGCCTTCCGGAACGGACTCGAAATAGCGGTCGCGAAGCGCCGCCGGAATCCGGTCCAGCTTCCGCCGGTCGTAGATCCCGCGTCTGGCGACACGGCAGGCCTCTCGCGATATATCCGTGGCGAACACCTCGAGTCCGACGCCCGCCGGATGCGCGCGCAGGTATTCGAGGACGACGATCGCGAGGCTGTACGCCTCCTCGCCGGTCGAACACCCCGCGCTCCAAACGCGGATCGCGCCCGCCCCCCCGCGCGCGGCGCGGGCGACGGCCGCGGGGAGAACGTCCCGCGCGACGGCCTCGAACACCTCGGCGTCGCGCATGAACTCGGTGACATGGATCGTGACCGTGTCGAGGAGGTGCTCGATCTCCTCGCGGTTCGACGAGAGATACTCGAAATATTCGGAGAGGCTCTCGACGCGGAGCATCGACATCCGGAGCGATATGCGCCGTCCGAGACAGTTCAGGCGGTAGCTCGAAAGGTCCTTCCCGAACTTCGTGTTGAGCCGCGCGATGAGCTCGGCGAGCTCCATATCCTTTGCGACGTTCGACATCGACACGCTCCGGCATTCCGCCCGCGAAACGACGGCGCCGTCCCGCGGCCCGTCGCGCGTCCGCGCGTCGGAAGCTCTGTTTCGATGGTCCCGACCCTGCCCCCCGTCGAGTGCGGGGCGGCGTGCGGAACCGGATTTGCAATTGCTATACCACCGGGGGGCGGAAGCCCCCGCGCGGCCCTCCCGCCGGCGGTCCGCGCGAGCTCAAAGCGTAACTGATTTTAATTCATGGGGTTATAAATTGAACGGCATTTGCGGATACGAACGGGAAGCTTCTGGGAAAAGCGGAAAGAATACCGGACTTTGCACCGCTCGCTTCGCGTTTTGCAACGCACCGCCGCGAAGGAGACGCTCATGCATGAAATCTCGATGAAGCAGGTCGACGTTTTCACGACGACGCCCTTCGCGGGCAACCCGGCCGGCGTCGTCACCGAAGCGGAGTCCCTCCCGGGCGAATCGATGCAGGCGATCGCCGCGGAGATGAATCTCTCCGAGGTGGCCTTCGTCACGCTCCCATCGCGCGGGGATGCGCTTTTCCGCGTCAGGTTCTTCACGCAGTCCGAGGAATTCGACATGAGCGGACACGCCCTCATCGCGTCCTGCTTCGCGCTCCTCGAGGAAGGGCGCATCCCGCTCGAGGACGGCGTCACGAAAACGCTTTTCGAGACGCGCGCTGGGCTCATCCGGCTCGACGTTCACTATCGGCCGGGGATACCCGCCGGCCCTTCCCGGTCCGGCGTGGAGAACGGAACGATCGTCTCGATCGGCGGAACGCCGGCCGGGGTGCTCGAGAAAATCATGCTTCACCAGACGGTCAAACGGCACCGGCCGTCGAACGTGTCGGCCCGGGAAATCGCCGGCTTCTGCGGCATCGACGCGAGCGAGATCGCGCGCACGGGGCTCCCGCTCGAGATCGTCACGACGGGGCTCGAGCAGCTCATAATTCCGGTCCTCCACAAGGAAACGATCCGGGACATGAACCCGGATCTCATCAAGCTCGGTCTCATGAACCGCCGGTACGGCATCCACACGAATCACCTCTTTTCGCTCGACGTGTTCACGTCCGACTGCACGGCGTACCTGCGGCACTTCGCGCCGGCTCTCGGGATGTGGGAGGATCCGGCGTCGGGCACCGCGGCCGCGGCGTTGACCTCGTACCTCCTCCGCCACGGAGTCGTCACGTCGGGCGATCTCATCGTCGAGCAGGGAAAGGACACCGGCAACCTCGCGCGCATCGTCGTCGAGGGCGCGGATCCCGACGATCCGACGGCGGAGATGAGGATCGGCGGATTGGCCGTGACCTCCATCTCGCGGCGCATCGAACTCGAGGCCGGCGAGCTCGTCATTCGGTGAGGCGGCTCGCGCGTTACGGCCGAAACGGACCGTGTCGGTGAATCCGGCGGCTATTCCTGCTGCCGGCACGGAATGGAGAACGAAAAGGTCGATCCCTTCCCCGCCTCGCTCTCGACCCAGATCCGGCCGCCGTGAAGCTCGACGTAGTGCTTCACGAGCCTCAGCCCGATCCCGAGCCCGTCCTTCTCGCGTGACGCGCCGCCGTCGAGCTGCGAGAACTTCTCGAACAGCTTCGGAATCTCGTCCTTCCCGATGCCCGCGCCGTGATCGGTGACCGAGATGACGGCTTCGCCGTCTCCGCCTCGGGAGCTGATCGTGACGACGCCGCCGTCGTGGCTGAATTTCACCGCGTTGCCGAGGAGGTTCACGCACGCCTGCCGGATGCGCAGCGGATCGAAGCTCATGATAGGGATCGCCGCGTCGAGCTCCGCGACGAGCTCGACGCGGTGCTGCGCCGCTACCGGCTCGGCGATGCGCAGGGAGATCTTGACGATGTCGTTCAGGCTTCCCTCGCTCTTGTGAAGCATCGTCCGCGACACTTCGACGCGCGAGAGATCGAGCAGGTCGTTGATGAGCCCGAGGAGCTTGTTCGAGTGGTCGTCGATGATGCGGAGGAACTCCGAGCGCGTCTGGGGATCGATCGTCTGGTCCCGGTCCTCGAGCAGAGTGCCGGTATACGCCATGATGACCGAGAGCGGAGTCCGCAGCTCGTGGCTGATCCGTCCGAGAAACTCGTTCTTGAGATCGTCGAGCTCGCGGAGCTTCCGGTTGATCTCGGTGAGCTCGTCGTTCTGCGCGGTGATGCGTTCCTGGAGCGCCCTGCGATCGGTGATGTCGTGCGCGATGAGAACGACGTACGGATCCCCCTTGATACGCATGACGCCGCCGCTGATGTCGATAACGACGATGTCGCCGTTTTTCTTCCGGCACGGAACCTCGGATATCCTCGTGATCTCGCCGCGGAGCATTTGGAAGAAATGCCGTTTCGCCTCGTCCATGCGCTCGGGGAAGGTGACGAGGAACATGCTCCGGCCGATGAGCTCGTCGGGGCGATAGCCGGAGATCTCGCACATCGCCCGGTTGCACTCGACGAACTCCCCCTGCGCGTTGAGGATGACGATGATCTCGCTCGCGTTCTTCATGAGGAGGCGGTATTTCTCCCCGAGATCGTCGAGCTCGCGCAGGAGCTGGCATTTCTCGATCGCGATGGAGGTGAGCTTGCTGAAGCGCACGACGAGGTCGAGGTCGAAATCGGAAAAATGGTTCAGCTCGTAGCTCCCGACGTTCACCGTGCCGACGAGCGTGTCCTTCGCCACGAGAGGAACGACGATGTCCGACTTGAGGCCGTCCTCCTTCATGATCTCGCGGAAACGGCCGTCCGCGGGGATATTGCAGCGGAGCACCGGCTTGCGATGGTTCGCGACCCAGCCGACGAGGTTCGAATCGTCGAGCGGCACGAACCGCCCCTCCCCCGTCGTCTCGCCGCCCCTGCGCCACACGTGGCGCATGAAGAGCCCGCACCGCTCCTTTTCGTAAATGGCGACGCACCCGATGTCGTATTCGATGACCTTCGAGAGCTCCCGGGAGATCGCCGAGAGGATCTGATTGAGATCGAGCCGGGAGCTGATGGCGTTCGCGATCTCCATGACCGCCGCGAGCTGCCGCTCCTCGTCGCTCCGATCCCCCCGGACGTCGCAGTAGACGAAGGAAGCGTCCGAATCGTCGTACGGATTCATACGGTCGGTCTCCCGGCAATCGACGGGCCGCTCCCGGTCGCCGTTTCCCGCCTCGGCGGGGGCGTTCGGGGGCGTCTGCGTTTCGTTGGCGCTGCTCACTGTACCTCCAGTGGGTGCCCGCTCCTCGCGGCGAACGACGCCCGCGCGGGCGGAGGATACGCTGCATAACCGCTAGCCGGAGCGATGATTAGCAGGATCTATTCCATTTTCCCGTGGAACGTCCGGAAAAGGAGGGTTTCGCGCGCCGCGCGAAGGGGAAGCGCCGGCACCGGGACGCCTCGCGCCGACGGGAAGCACCCGGCGGGGCTAGAGGACGAACGAGTAACGGCTCTTGAAATGCCTCAGTTTGAGGTCCCTCCCGTACTCCACGCGGACGGCCGGTATACGGTCGCGGTGGTCGTAGATGAGCTTGACGGCCTCCGCCGCGGCGAGCAGATCACGGTCCTCGTAGGCGAGACGCGGAACGGCCGCGCGGACGTTGTTGACGCGCGGCTCCGGAGGGATCTCCCGGACGCCGTCGAAGGCGCCGAACGCGTACAGCCCGAGCTCGCAGAACCGGTGCCCCGCGATGAGGAGCAGGGCCGTCAGGGACACTCCCCGGAGATCCTCGTCGCGCGAGCCGCCGTCGAAGAACCGGTCGACGTCGATGTAGATCGCGTGGCCGCCCGCCGGGTTGATCGTCGGAATGCCGAGCCGCCGCAGGCGATCCCCGAAACGCTCGACCTGCCTGATGCGAAGATCGAGGTACTCCCGGCGAGTGACCGTTCGAAGCCCCTCCGCGATCGCCCGCAGGTCTCGCCCGGCGAGGCCGCCGTAGGTCGGATGTCCCTCCGTCATGATCTGGTAATCGGTGAGCTCGTTCGCGAACTTCGGAAAGCGTTTCGTGAACGCGCTCTCCTCCCGGATGCACAGCGCGCCGCCGATGTTCGCGAGCCCGTCCTTCTTGAAGCTGATGTGAAAACCGTCGGCGTTCTCGAACATCTCGTGCACGATGCTTTCGATCGACCGGTCGGCGTATCCCGGCTCCCGGCGGCGGATGAACCACGCGTTCTCGGCGAACCGGCAGGCGTCGATGAAGAACGGCACGTCGTGCGCGCGGGTGATCTCGCGGACGCGCCGGATGTTCTCCATGGATACGGGCTGTCCGCCCCCCGTGTTGTTCGTGACCGTGAGGTACACGACCGGCACGCGTTCGCGCTCGGAGGCGAGCAGGCTCTCGAGCTCCGCGAGATCCATGTTGCCGCGGAAGGGGAACGACTCGTCGCCGGCCAGGTGCTCCGGACAGGGGAGATTGAGCGGAACCATGAGCTTGTCGGCGATGTTCCCCTCGGTCGTGTCGAAGTGGGAATTGCTCGGAATGACGTAAAACGGGGCGTCCCCCGCCACCGGTCCGCGCATCGGCCTCATGCGGTGCTCGATCCGCGTTCGGAGCTCGGGCACGAGGCCCCCGGAGAGCGGTTTCGCCTGCGGCGCGCCGAAGCGCCGCAGCTCGCGCGCGAGGACGCTGAAGAACGCGTTCTCGGCGGCCCGCCCCTGATGAAATATGAAGAGCGGCTCGTGCTCGCCCGTCCGGAGGCCCGGCCGCTGACGCCACGAAGGCCCGAAGGTCCGGGCGATCTGCTCCTTCAGCTCGAAGTACCCCTCGTTCGAACCGTACGCCTCGTCTCCGAGCAGCATCGCCGCCCACTGCTCCATCGTCATCGTCCCCGTGCCGGAATCGGAGAGGAGATCGCATCCCGGGATCCGGTCCGCGCGGAAGAGGAACACGTTGAGCCCCGCTTCCTCGACGAGCGTCCGGCGGCGTTCGTCGAAATCGGCGAGCGAACACTTCCGGAAGCTCACCGCCGCGTTCCGGTAGGGACGCGGACGGAAATACGCGGCGGGCTCGTGCGGGGGATCGAGGTGGCTTCGAAAACGGGAAATGAAGAAATCGATGGCATCCTTCATCAGATACCGTCCTTCGGCGGAAGGTTCATGGCGTCGCGGACCTCGTCGAGCGTCGCGCGCGCTGCATCGCGGGCCTTCGCGGCGCCGTCGATGAGTATGTCGCGTATGCGGCCGGGATGGGCCGCGAGATTGCGGCGGCGCTCCCGGATCGGGCGGAGCGCTTCGTTCATCCGCTCGGCGAGCCGCTTCTTGCAGTCGACGCAGCCGCGAAGCCCCGCTTCGCATTCGCCCCGGACGAGCGGCTGCTCGGCCTTGTTGTAGAAACCGTGGAAGGCGTATACGACGCAGCCGTCCGGATGCCCTTTGTCGTTCTTTCGGATCTTCACGGGATCGGTGAACATGATCCTCACACGTTCGGCCGTCGCCGCTTCGTCGTGGGCGAGCGCGATGTAGTTGCCGGAGCTCTTGCTCATCTTTTTGTCGGCCGCGTCGATCCCCGGCACCTTCGGGATCTCGGTGAGGAGCACCTCCGTGATCGGAAACACCTCGCGGCCGAACAGGCTGTTGAACCGCTGCGCGAGGTCGCGCGTCATGTTGACGTGCGCCTCCTGATCCTTGCCGACGGGGACGAACTCGCCCTTGTAGGCGAGGATGTCGGCCGCCTGGAGCGTCGGGTACCCGAGGAGACCGTAGCTCGGGTGCTCGATCTTGTAGCCGAGCACCATTTCCTTGTAGGTCGGATTCCGCTCGAGCCAACCGAGCGGCGTGATCATCGAGAAAAGGAGGTGCAGCTCGGCGACCTCCTTCACGTGCGACTGGATGAAGATCGCGCACTTCCCGGGATCGAGGCCGGCGGCGACCCAGTCGATCGCCATCTCGACGACGTTCTCCCGGAGCCTCCCGACGTTCTCGTAGCCGACGGCGTCGCCGCCGCCCGGCGTCGTGAGCGCGTGCCAGTCGACGATGAAGAAGAAGCAGTCGTAGTCGTTTTGGAGGCGCACCCAGTTGTCGAGGGCGCCGTGGAGATTGCCGAGGTGCATGCTTCCCGTCGGCCGCATGCCGCTCGTTACCCTGCGTATGCCCATGCGGTCAGCTTCCTCCGTGAGCGGAACCCCGTCGCGGGGATGCGGCGCCGCGGCAGGAGAGAAAAATAGGGGAGGCAGGACTTGAACCCGCAGCCACCGGTTTTGGAGACCGACGCTCTACCAGTTGAGCTACTCCCCTGTTGCGACGAATTCCGTGGCCGAACTTCGTGAAGATAACAGCTAGGCGAGGCCGAAGTCAATAGCCTCCGCCGGACCTCCCCCGACATCCCCGGCGGGCCGCTCGAGCTTCGGCTCGAGCTTCGGCGGCCCTTGCCGACGAGGCCGCATACGTCTTATACTGTGCCCGTTATGAAAGCATACGCTTCGATCGTCCTCGCATCGACCCTGCTCCTCCCCGCCGCGCGTCTCGGGCCTCGCGCCGCCGAGACGGCCCGGCCGCCCATCGAGGGGACGTTCATCCAGTACGAGCCGTGGATGATGAAGCTCGACCGCGAGGCGTGGCACCTCGAGCTCGACGCGATGCGCGAGGCGGGGATCACGCTCGTCATCGTGCAGTGGCTCGAGTTCCAGAACGTTCGATTCATCCCGGCGGATCCCTCGGCCCCCGATCCCACCGATATCATCCTCGATTACGCCGACGAGCACGGCATGCGCGTCTTCGTGGGGCTCCATACCGAAGACCGGTGGCACGAGCGGTTCTCGGTCCCCCGGTACCTCGACCGCGCCGCGGCAATGAGTCTCCGGCTCGCGGATCTCGCGTGGGCTCGGTACGGGGATCACGCCTCGTTCGCCGGATGGTACATCCCTCAAGAGCCCCGGTTCGCCGAATACGGCCGGGAGCATCTCGATCTCCTGCGCGGGTTTTACCGGCGGCAGAGCGATCGCTGCCGCGCGATCTCGGGCGGCAAGCCCGTGGCGATCTCTCCGGCCCTGCCGGCCCCGAGAGACCGGCCCGAGCCCGAGAGATTCCGCGCCGTCTTCGCCGGTCTCCTGTCGGGAGCGGGCGTGAACATGGTGCTCCTCCAGGACGGCCTCGGAGCGCATAGGGGCGAGTACGATATCGACGCCAAGGTCGTCCCGTACTTCCGGGCGATGAGGGACGCGTGCCGCGAAGCCGGGGTCGAGCTGTGGAGCGACATCGAGATCTTCCAGCGCAAACGCGCCTCTCGGGGATCCGAGCCCGCGGGGATCGAGCGCATCCGGCGCCAGATCGACGCCGCGGCGCCGTTCGTCGAAGGGTTCGTCATGTTCGACTTCTTCCACTACATGAGCCCCCGCCGCGGCGAGGCGCAGGAAAGGCTGTATGAGGATTATATGCGGGAGTTCCTCCCGGGCCGTCCGGTCGATCGCTAGTTTGCTCGTCGCCTCGATCCTCGCGGCTCCCGGCCCCCGGCCTCCGGTCGCCTCGCCCGCGCGGGACGCCTCGGCCGTCGCCGGCACGTTCGTCCAGTATCAACCGTGGATGATGAAGCTCGATCGCGAGGCGTGGCGCCTCGAGCTCGACGCGATGCGCGAGGCGGGGATCACGCTCGTCATCGTGCAGTGGCTCGAGTTCCAGAACGTTCGATTCATCCCGGCGGATCGCTCGGCCCCCGATCCCACGGAAATCATCCTCGACTACGCCGACGAGCACGGCATGCGCGTCTTCGTAGGGCTCTCCCACGCCGACCTATGGTGGTCGCGAATAAAGGATCCCGGCTATCTCGATCGCGCGTCGGCGAAAAGCGTCGCCGTCACGAACGAGGCGTGGCGCCGATACGGCCGCCATGCGTCCTTCGCCGGCTGGTACCTTCCGCAGGAGATCCGGGATGCCACGTATCCGCTTCAGTACACGCTCCGCATCCGGACGTTCTATAAAAAGCTCGGCGATTGCTGCCGGGCTCTTTCGGGGGACAAACCCGTCGCGATCGCTCCGGCGATGTCGGGAACGGCGTCGCCGGAAAAATTCGGACGCATGTACGCCGCGCTCCTTCCGGGATCCGGAATAGACATTCTCATGCTGCAAGACGGAGTCGGCGCGCGCGGCTGGGAAACCGATTTCGAGCGGCGGATCGTTCCCTACTTCCGCGCGATACGCGACGCCTGCCGCGCCTCCCGCGTCGCGCTGTGGTCCGACGTCGAGATCTTCAGGCGCTGCCCCGACGGCGCGAACTCCGAACCGGCCGGCGTCGAGCGCATCCGGCGCCAGATCGACGCCGCGGCGCCGTTCGTCGAAGGGTTCGTCATGTTCGACTTCTTCCACTACATGAGCCCCCGCCGCGGCGAGGCGCAGAAAAAGCTCTTCGAGGATTACCTTCGGGAGATCGTCCGGAGCGGTTCCGCGCCCCGCTAGCGCTCCGGCGCACCCGTCGGCGAACGCCCGCGATCTCCCGCCGGGCCGCGAACCCGGGAGTCCGGTCCGCGAGCCCGTGCGCCCGCGGCGGCTTGACCCGCGGGCGCCGGCGTGGTATATTGCCAATCGTTATTCCGCCGCGCTTTTCTAACGAATTCACATGTCGAGGGGCGCGGCCCCTCGTTCGTTCGGAATGCCACACCCAGACGGAGGTAGGTGAATGATCGCAGGAATCCCCAAGATCGAAATGCCGGTGAACGAGCCCATCCGCGCGTACGGACCGGGTTCGAAGGAGAAGGCGGAGCTCAAGGCGAAGCTCCGCGAGCTCTCCGGAAAGAAGATCGAAATCCCGTGCGTCATCGGAGGACGCAACGTCCGCACGGGAAACACCGGCCTCTGCGTGATGCCGCACGACCACAAGCACGTGCTCGGCGTCTATCACAAGGCGGGCAAGCGCGAGGTGCAGGCGGCGATAAAGGCCGCCCTCGACGCCAAGGAATCGTGGTCCCGGATGCCGTGGGAAGCGCGCGCCGCGATCTTCATGCGCGCGGCCGATCTCCTCGCGGGGGAGTATCGCGCGACGCTCAACGCCGCCACGATGCTCGGCCAGAGCAAGACCGCCTTTCAGGCGGAGATCGACTCGGCGTGCGAGCTCATCGACTTCCTGCGCTTCAACGCGTACTTCATGAAACAGATCCTCGCCCAGCAGCCGGAATCGCAGCCGGGCATGTGGAACATGAGCGAGGCCCGGCCGCTCGACGGCTTCGTCTTCGCCGTGACCCCGTTCAACTTCACCGCGATCGCGGGGAACCTCCCGACGGCGCCCGCGATGATGGGCAACACCGTCGTGTGGAAGCCCGCCTCGAGCGCGGTCTATTCGGCCCACTTCGTCATGCAGATCCTGAGGAAAGCGGGGCTTCCGGACGGCGTCATCAACATGATCCCCGGAGCGGGCTCGACGGTCGGCGACCTCGTGCTCACGCATCCCGACCTCGCCGGCGTCCATTTCACCGGCAGCACGGCCGTGTTCCAGAGCATGTGGGAAACGATCGGCTCGAACATCAAGAACTACAAGCAGTACCCGCGGATCGTCGGCGAGACGGGAGGCAAGGACTTCATCTTCGCTCACCCGACGGCCGACGTCCGGCCGCTCGTCATCGGGATGGTGCGCGGCGCGTTCGAGTTCCAGGGCCAGAAATGCTCCGCCGCCTCGCGCGCCTACGTTCCGAAGAGCCTCTGGCCTCGCGTCAAGAAGATGCTGCTCGCCGAGATCGCAACGATCAAGATGGGCGACGTACGCGACTTCCGGAACTTCATGACGGCCGTGATCGACAAGGCCGCCTTCGAGAGCATCAAGGCGTACATCTCCTACGCGAAGCGCTCCCCCGGCGCCAAGATCATCGCGGGCGGCGGCTGCAGCGACCGCAAGGGCTACTTCGTCGAGCCGACCGTCATCGTCGCCAAGCGCCCTGACTTCAAGACGATGCGCGAGGAGATCTTCGGACCGGTGCTCACGATCTACGTCTATAACGACGCTCAGATCGAAAAAACGATCGGCTTCGTCAACACGGGTTCGGCGTATGCGCTCACGGGCGCGATCTTCGCCGAGGACCGCGAGGCGATCGTCGAGCTCACGCGCGCGCTCCGGGACGCGGCGGGCAACTTCTACATCAACGACAAGCCGACGGGCGCGGTCGTGGGACAGCAGCCCTTCGGCGGAAGCCGCGCGTCCGGCACGAACGACAAGGCGGGGAGCATCCTCAACATGATCCGCTGGACGAGCCCGCGGACGCTGAAGGAGACCTTCTGTCCCCCGAAGGACTACCGGTACCCGTTCATGACGGAGGAATAGGCGGAAAGCCGAAGGGTCGGGTCCCGCCGCGGCGCGACGGGATTCGACCCGAGGCGGACGCGAAAACGACGCGGCCGGGGTCGCGCGACCCCGGCCGCTTTTGTGCGCCTCGACAGCCCCGCGGGCGCGTGCGTCGCCGCGCGCCGGTCCCGCCCGCGTTCAGCCGCTAGGCGATCCGCTTCGTCGCGAGCTCGGCGAGCACCGCGCGGAGCACCTTCCAGAAGGTTTCGACCGACGGGATATTGACCCGCTCCTCGGGGGAGTGCGGGTGCTCGATCCAGGGGCCGAACGAGACCATGTCCATGCCGGGGTACTTCTCGCCGATGATGCCGCATTCGAGCCCGGCGTGGATCGCCTTGAGCGCGGGATCCTTTCCGAACTCCCTCACGTGGACCGATTTCACGACGGCGAGGAGCTTCGATTCGAGGTTCGGCTTCCAGCCCGGGTAGGGCTCGTTCTCCTCGACCGCCGCGCCGGCGAGCTCGGCGGCCGCGCGTATCTTGTCGCGCAGCGCCTTGAGGGCGCTCACGATGGAGCTTCGCGTCGAGAGCCCGATCGCGGCCTCGTCCCCGCCCGTCGCGACCGTCGCGAGGTTGTTCGACGTCTCGACGAGCCCCGGGATGTCGTAGCTCATCGTGAAGACGCCGTGCGGAAGCGCTATGAGGAGGTTGAGGAGCGCCTTCTGGGACGCGGCGTCCATGACGCGGGGCGACGGACGGTCGGCCGGCACGATCTTGACCGACAGGTTCGTCTCCTGCCCGCCGAGCTCCTCGGCGATCTTCGCCGCCTCGTCCCCGATGATCCCGGAAAGGTCGTCGACCGCGGTTTCGAGCACCATGAGCTCCGCCTCCGCCTCTCGCGGAATGGCGTTCCGCTTGCTGCCGCCGCGCACGCCCGCGACGTGCACCGGCTGCGTGCGGGCGGCCTTCCAGAGACAGCGGGCGAGGACCTTGATCGCGTTGCCGCGCTGTTCGTGGATGTCGATCCCCGAGTGTCCGCCGCGAAGCCCCGAAACGCGAAGCACGAACCCCTTCGTGCCGGCCGGGGAGTCGGAGAACGAGAGCGGGAGCTTGAGCGTCGTGTCGCCGCCGCCCGCGCAGCCGATATAGACCGCGCCGAGCTCCTCGCTGTCGAGGTTGAGCAGCATGCCGCCCTTCACGAAACCGGGTTTGAGCTTGCCGGCGCCCGTGAGCCCGACCTCCTCGTCGACCGTGAAGAGCAGCTCGAGCGGCCCGTGAACGGCGTCCTTCGCTTCGATCGTCGCGAGCGCCGCGGCGAGTCCGATGCCGTTGTCCGCGCCGAGCGTCGTCCCCTTGGCCGTGAGCCATTCCCCCCGAAACTCGAGTTCGATCGGATCCTTCGAGAAATCGTGGACGACGTCCGAGTTCTTCTCGCAGACCATGTCCATGTGACCCTGAAGGACGACCGTCGGCGCACCCTCGTGTCCGGGGGTGGCGGGGACGCGGATGATGACGTTCCCGCTGCGGTCCTTTTCGACCTCGAGATCCTTGCTTTTCGCGTAGGACATGAGGTATTCGGCGAGCTTATCCTCGTGGCCGGAGCAATGGGGGATGCTCCGTATCTTGTCGAACTGTTTCCAGAGAATCTTCGGTTCCAGGCCGCTGATGGACATGTCTATGGACCTCCTTGAAATTGAACGCTTCGCAGGAATGCGATAGTATACGGAGGGTCCGCGGTACGGTCAAGGAACATAATGGCGCCCTCATAATGGCGCCGCCTGGCGCCGCCCGCAAGGAGGCTTCCGTCATGCTTCACGAGCTCTCGATCCGCACGCGCGCGAGAAACGAGATGGTCGACATCACGGCAGACATCCGGGAGGCCGTCGCCCGAAGCGGCGTCGCGGAAGGAATCTGCCACGTGTTCGTTCCGCACACCACGGCGGGCGTCACGGTGAACGAGAAGGCCGATCCCGACGTCGCGCGCGACATCCTCGACGCGCTTTCGCGGCTCGTCCCCGAGGGGGCCGGGTATCGGCACGCCGAGGGGAACTCCGACGCGCACGTGAAATCGACGCTCGCGGGGGTCTCCGCCTTCGTGCCGGTGCGCGGCGGCGACGCGGCCCTCGGCACGTGGCAGGCGATCTTCTTCTGCGAGTTCGACGGGCCGAGGACGCGCCGCTGCTTCGTCCGCGTCCTCGGCGGCGGCACTACCACGGATAGAGATCGTAGATGAAGCCGATCGAGATCCTCTCCTCGCGCTCGAGGAGGGGAGGTCTTCTGCCCCACTCCCAGACGGCCTCGACGTCGGGGTGATACGCCCGCTCCGACCGCCGCGCGAGCACGTCGCCGAGAAGCATCCTCATCCTCGCCGAGTGGAAGGCCGCGAACGTCTCTCCCCCCGACGCGGGCCAGAACGACTGCAGCGAGTAGGAGAGCCGGACCCCGTAGAGAAACGTCCAGGAGGCGCCAAGGCCGGCGAAGGGCGCGAGGCGTCCGGAGCGCCGTCCGCCCAGCGGCCCGTCCCCCTCCGCGAGATACCACGCCCATCCGAACGCGGCCTCGACCCCGGCGAACACGCTCGCCGGGAAACGGTTCACCGGGTCGAGGAGGTTGTCGAAGCGCACCCGCCCTTCGACGGAGGCGCTCCGCGAGCGCACGGTCGAGTCGCCCCACGCGCGCTCGAGCGTCGTTCGATCGGCGCCGTACGATGCGGCGATCGCGCATCGCAGATCGCTCGCCCACACGGCCCGCGAGAGCGACGCCGAGAGGGAGGCGCGCACGGCCGCCGTCCTCCCGCCGGCAGCGGGCGTGTAGGAGGTCTCGTCGCGTTTCACGCTCGCCTCCGCGGTCCACCCGCGGGCGCGAACGCGCGGCGCGAGCCGCAGACGCGCCGCGGCGCGCTCGTTCGAGAAATCATAGCCGTAGGCGAGCTGGTTGAGCCCGCTCTCCCCGCCGTCCATGTGGAAGGCGGAGGCGACGTATCTTCGGAAGAACGTCTTGCTCCGCCATTCGCCCGCGCCCGCCTCGAGCGCGAAGGGATCGCAGATCGAATCGACCGCCACGCGCGGGCCGCGGAGCGGCGTGAAGACCACCCGGTAGCACGCGCGGCCCTCGATCCGCGACGTGGAGAGGATCACGCGCTGAGAAGTCCTGCTTGCGCGGATCGCCTCTATCCTCGTCGGCTTGAAGCCCGAATCGTCGCCGATCCTCGTTATCTCGAAGCGGCTCGGAGCGAGGTCCGGCGGGATCGTGTCGTGCCCGGCCCCGTCGCGGAAAGCGATCTCGATCCAGTAATGCCCCCGCTCGTAGTACACGGCGCCGCCCGCCGCGAGATCGCCGCCGGGCGCGGCGGCGGCGCGGGCGAGGGCGACGGCGAAAGCCGCGGCCGAGAGCGCGTTCATCCCGCCTCCGCTTCGTAGGCGCCCGCCCGGAGAAGACGTTCACCGAACTGCGGAAAGGTGTCGCGCCCGGAGAAATGCGACGCAACCGCCTTCGCGGCGAGTCCGGTCGCCGCTCCCACCGCCGAGAGGATCTCATCGAGCGTGCCGGCGTCGGGAACGAAGCGGATCTGGAATTCCCGGATGGACGGGAGGAACGATGCGTCGTAGAACGAGCGAAGAAAAACGCCCTCGGCGATGCCGGAGCGCCCGGAAAACTCGCGCGCGAGGTCGAGTCGGATCCGTTTCCTCTTTTCGATCCAGCCGCCCGTTCGTTTCATCGATGAGCGCCCCCGAGCGATACCGAAGGCGATACAGCCCGGGCGGCCGGCTCATTCACGGTCCGCCGCACGCTCCTGCGCCCGGGGCCACTGAGCCCCGGAGGCCCGGGCCATTGAACCCCCGCCGCTCCGAGGCGCCGGGCGCCCCCGAAACGGAAAAAGGGCGGAGGATCCGTACGGTCCTCCGCCCTTTAAAAATTGCCGCCTGATGGTGAACCTCAGCTCCATTTGGGGAAAGCGATCCTAAGGGACTCTCACCGGAGCGTTGGTGGTTCGGCCCGTTTCCGGGTGGGAACCTTTCCCAGATAAGCGGCTCATCTCCTAGGGGAAGAGATGGGGTTTGTTGGTAGGATGGGATCGGTTCCGCGGTATCAGGCGGCAAACCCTGTTTGCGGCTTCTTGTCGGCTAGACTATGCGCTAGTCCTACCTCCGCGTCGTTTTTGAGTTCTCGATTCTTTGTTGCGTCCCTGAGATAGCCTTTTTTCTCTGACCTATACTAGAATACCCACTATCATTATACACTTCAATGGGTATTTGCACTCATTTTCCGTGAACATTTTATTCCTTTATAAATAAAGGAGTTGCGCGGCATCATCTCGACTCACTCCACGAGTCCTATCTTGATCGCGTACCTCACGAGCCCCGCAGTATCGTGTATGTTCAACTTTTCCATAATGTTGGCTCTATGATTCTCGACCGTCTTGCGGCTTATGAAGAGCGTCTGCGCGATCCGCGGGCTCGTATATCCTTCGGCTATATACTGAAGTATCTCCCTCTCCCGCTTCGTGAGCAGGGCGAACTCGTCCGTTTTCTTTCCCCGCTGCCGGTGTTTCGCGTAGGATCCGAGCAGCGTCCGCGGAAAGTTCGAGCTGAGATACGTCTCCCCGGACATGACGGCCCTTATGGCCGCGATGAGCTCGTCGAGCGGCGACTCTTTCACGAGATATCCGTTCGCGCCGGCTTCGAGCGATTTGAAGACGAACGGGGGCTCGTCATGGATCGTGAGCATGATGATCTTGACGTTCGGAAGGCTCTTCCGGATGCGCCTCGCCGCCTCGATGCCGCTGAGACGGGGTAGCATGAGATCCATGATAACGAGATCCGGCTTTTCCTCCTTGGCGAGCTTGACCGCCTGGAGCCCGTCCCCCGCCTCTCCGACGATCACCACACCCCGGCCCTCGAGAAGGGGGCGGAGCCCCTCGCGGACGATCGTGTGGTCCTCGACGAGAATGGCACGAAGCCTATCGAGCATGATGCGCCTCGAGAGGTATCTTGATCCGCACCTGGGTGCCCTTTCCGGGCGAGGATTTAATCTGGAAAGAGCCGCCCAGGAACTCGACCCGCTCCCGCATCGATACGAGACCGAGCCCCTTTTTTCTTCGTATCCCCTCGTTGATCGAGAATCCCTTGCCGTTGTCTTCGCAGCTCAGTATAGCAAAGGGGTAGCCCTTTGCCAGCATAATTTTCACGCGCGAGGCGCCGGAGTGTTTCCGCACGTTCGCGAGACACTCCTGAACGACCCAGTAGAGCGCGACGGCGATCGGACGCGGAGGCTGCGTATCGAAGCCGGC
>DHHB01000014.1 GCA_002403075.1 bacterium UBP1_UBA4783
ACGTACGAGCGCCGGCCGATGCGCGCTTTCTCCGCGCCGGTGTATGAGCCGCCGAAGGCGCGGTCGAGGTTCTCGAGCGTCACGCGGCGCCTGATGCGGAAAAGATCGAAGGCGAGGAGCCCGAAGGTCCCGCCGGCCTTGACGGCCCAGCGGTACGGCAGGAGCCGCGGGAGCGCGATGAGAAACCGCACGCCCGCGAGCTCGAAGCGGTGGCGAATCGGTTTCCACGCGAGGCTCATGACGCGGCCGCCTTCCCTCCCGCTCTCCGTCAGGCGAAAAATTTCGCGAGCCAGCTCAGCTTGATCTCGATGCTCGACTCGGGGCAGAGCTCGTGGCAGCAGAGACACTTGATGCAGCGTTTGTCGTCGATGCGGTACACGGAGCCTTCCTTCTCGATCGTCTGCACGGGGCAGCTCTCGGCGCAGAATCCGCAGCCGATGCACTTCGAGGGGTCGATGACCGGCTTCACCCACACGAACGGCGCGACGAGCTTCACGAGCGGGCGCGGGACGAGCTTGTGCACGCGGTTCGAGGGCAAGAGAAATCCGTCCGCCCGGACGTCCGCCGCGTCCCCCGCGAGCCGCAGCTCCTCCACGCGTCCCTCGCCGAGACCCATCTCGGCGCCGATGCGCGTCGTGTCGACGAACCCGTCGGGAAAGCCGATGAGCCGCGCGGCGGCGGCATCCACGGCGATCGCGTCCTCCCCCGCCATGAGGAGCCCGAGCCATTTGGGAATCCCCGAGCTCGGCCCGTTCCCCTCCATCGCGAGCGCCGCGTCCACGATCGAAAGGGACGGCGTCACGAGCTTGTAGAGGTGGACGAGCATCGCGGCGAACTCGGCGGGCATCGGATAGAGCTTGTGCTGCTCTCCCTTGCGAAAGCCCGGCATCACGCCGAACATGTTCTTCACGGCGCAGGTGAGGAGCGTGAGCGAATGCGTCTTGAGCTTCGGGAGGTTGATGATGACGTCCGCCTCGAGGACGGGCTTGGCGACGTAGAAGGTGTAGGAGCCGAACTTGACCCCGCGCGAGCCCGATGCCTCGAAGTTCACGAGCTCGATGTTCGCGCGGCGGGCCATCTCCTCCATGCCGGTGTTCGCCCACACGCGCTTGATCCCGCGGATCGCGCCCCCGGGGCTGTCGCCGACGACGGGCGTCGCGCCGCAGCGGCGCACCTCGTCCGCGACGGCCTCGACGAGGTTCGGATGGGTCGTGATCGCGCGCTTCGGATCCTTCGCGGAGAGGAGATTGGGCTTGAGGAGCACGCGCTGGCCGCTCCGGACGAAGGCTTCCATGCCGCCGAGCGGCTCGAGGACGCGGCGGAGCGCGTCGCGGATCTCGGCCGGTTCATAAGCGGCGCAGCGGACGATCGAGACCGTCTTGCGCGTCGAGGCGCGCGGGGTGGATTGTGTCGCCTGCTCCATCGCCCGTGTTCCCGCGTGTTCAGCCGGCCGGCGCGGCGAGCGCGAAGGACCCGCTCCCGCACGATACGATCACGCCCCGCATCTCGAGATCGAGGAGGATCGGCAGGATAATCGCCGGAGAAATATGGCAGAATTGCACGAGCTCATCAATATGTTTCGGGTCGAGATCGAGCGCCGCGAGCACGCGGCGCTCGTCTTCGCCGAAGAGCCCGAGCTGCGGCGCCGCGAAGAGCCGGCCGACGGACGTCCCGCCGCAAGGCCCTTCGCCCGGCGCCTCTTCCCGCGGGCTCGACCCGGCCCTCCCGCCCGCGAGAATCTCCGCGACTTCTTTCGGCGACTCGACGAGATGCGCCCCGTCGCGGATGAGCTTGTGAGGGCCGCAGCTCCGCGAATCGTCGATCGGCCCGGGGATCGCGAAGACCTCGCGCCCCTGGTCGGCCGCCCACCCCGCCGTTCCCATCGCGCCGCTCTCGAGAGCCGCTTCGACGACAAGGACGCCGAGCGAGAGGCCGCTCAATACGCGATTCCTCCGGGGAAAGTTGTAGCGAAAAGGCTCCGTGCCGAGAGGGAACTCCGAGACGACGCAGCCCGATTCGAGGATGCGCTCCGCGAGACGACGGTGCTCCGGAGGATAGAGCACGTCGAGGCCCGATCCGAGCACGGCGGTCGTGCCTCCGGGACCGCCGAGCGCCCCCTCGTGCGCCGCGCCGTCTATCCCGCGGGCGAGACCGCTCACGATATGAAACCCGAGGCGCGAGAGGTCGCGCGCGAAATCACGCGCCGTGATGAGGCTGCGTCTCGTCGCGCGGCGCGACCCGACGACGCAGAGAGCGGGTCTCGAAAGCGCGGCGAGGTCCCCCGCGTAGTAGAGAACGGGCGGAGGCTCCTGGATCTCGCGCAGAAGCCCCGGGTACTCCTCGTCGAGGATCGAGATGAGGCCGTATCCTCCCGCGTCGAGACGCCGGAGCTGCTCCTCGACGAAGGCTCCGTCCGGCTCGGCGACACGGCGCCCGAGCGTGCGGCTCAAGCGCTCGCGCCCCTCGCGGGATGCGAGCATCCCTTCGACGTCCTCGACCGGCATGCGGCCGAGCGCCGAGGACCACGCCCCTGGCGAGACGCCCTTCGCGGAAACGATTTCGAGGATACG
>DHHB01000077.1 GCA_002403075.1 bacterium UBP1_UBA4783
TTGCGGCGATCAGGAAGGTCTCGAGACGGCTCGCCGCCTCGAAATTGCGAATGAACGCGCGATCCTTCTTCATGGCTTCCCCGCCGGCGCGAGGCGCGCGAAGGCTCGTCAGGGCGTCCGCGCGCCGCGGCCCGCGCGCCGGGGCGCAGACGGCCGCCCGGAATTGCTCGATCTTCTGCAGGTTCTCGCGATGATTCCGGCCGCCTCTTCCGCGGTTTCTACGTACTGGAAGAGATCAAGATCCTCCGGCGCGATGACCCCTTCGTCGACAAGCGCGTCGAAATCGATGATATGGCTCCAGAATTCCCTTCCGAACACGAGCACGGGCATAGGCTCGATCTTCATCGTCTGTATGAGCGTCAGGGTCTCGAAGAGCTCGTCGAGCGTGCCGAAACCGCCGGGAAACACGACGAGCGCCTTCGCCCTGATGAGAAAATGCATCTTTCGTATCGCGAAGTAGTGGAATTGAAAGCACAGCTCGGGGGTGATGTACGGATTGGGCTTCTGCTCGAAAGGGAGGACGATATTGAGACCGATGCTCTCCGCACCGGCGTCATGGGCTCCCCGATTCGCCGCTTCCATGATCCCTGGACCGCCGCCCGTCACGACGACGCAATGAATGTCGCGGGACGAGCGCACGGCGTTCGAAATGAGGGAGCCGAGCCTTCGGGCCTCCTCGTAGTACTTCGAGTTCTCGGCGACGCGCCGCCGTATCTTCGCGGCGCGCGCGAGCGTCTCGTTCGACGGATCCCTCGCGGCGGCGGCCTCGGCATCGGCGGCTTGCGCGCGCGCGACCCCGGGTTCGGTCAGCCGGGCGCTTCCGAAGACGATGATCGTGCTTTCGATCTTGTGTTTCTGCAATATGAGCTCCGGTTTCAGCAATTCGAGCTGAAGCCGCACGGGGCGCAGCTCGTCCCGGAGCAGAAACTCGCGATCGGCGAAGGCCAAACGATACGAAGGGGACTCGGTCTGCGGCGAGGGAACGAACAATTCGGCGGCGCGCGCGTCCTCCGACGCCGAAGGGAACACCTTTCTCTTCTTTTTCCGTTTCACGATCCGCCTCCTGAACGCCGCTTCAGGCGTTCTTCGCCCGAGTCGGCTGCTTGCGCGCGTAGAGCGCCAGATACGCCTCGCCGACCCGGCGCGCCACCCCGTCGATGCTGAAACGCTCTTCCGCCGTCCGCGCCGCGGCGTCGCCGAGCGTCCGCCCGAGCGAGGGATCGTCGAAGAGGCGCGAGATCGCCCGGGCGACCGCGGCGGCATCCCCCGGCGGAACGAGAAGCCCGTTCACCCCGTCCGAGATCGCGTCCGGGACGCCCCCGACGAACGTCCCGACGATCGCCTTGCCGGCCGCCATCGCCTCGAGAAGCGAGACGGGCAGCCCCTCCCGCACGGAGGTGAGCACGAACACGTCGGCGGCGGACAGGAGATCGGGGATATCCGTCCGGGATCCGGGGAGCGCCATACGTTCGCCGACGCCGAAACGCGCGATCGCGTCCCGTATCTCCTCCCTACAGCGCCCCTCGCCGACGATGAGGCACCGCACGTCGGGAAACCGCTCGCGAAGTATGGACACGGCCTCGACGAGCGTCGCGTAGCTCTTCGCGGACACGACGCGCCCGACGGCGAGCAGAAGCCGGTCGCCGCTCTTCCAACCGAACTCCGCCATAACCGCCGCCTTGCCGCGGACCGTTCTTCTCACGGCGGCGGGGTCCACGCCGTTCGGGATGTACGCGAGCTTGTCGCCGGGGGTACCCTCGCGGCGTTTCCGTATCTCGACGATATCGCGGCTCACGCAGATCCTGAGGTCCGTCGCGCGCGCGAGCATCCGCTCGAGGAGAAGATGCGGCTTCGATTTCCAGAGGTGCTTGCCGTGCTCCGTCGTCACGACGACGGGGACGCGCGCGATCGAGCCCGCGATCCTTCCGATCGCGTCCGCGAGGGAAAGGTGACAGTGGAGAACGTCGAACCGCCCGCGCCTGAGGTGCGCCGCGAGGCGGACGATCGCGAGCGGCAGGGTCCTCATGCGGAATCCGAGAACGGTGAAGCTCTCCGCTTCGCGCGCCGCTCTCTCCTCCCAGTCCGGGATCCCCGGCTTGAGGGCGCAGAGCGAAACGGCGAAGAGCGACCGGTCGAGGCGCTCCACGAGATGCATGACGTGCGTCTCGGCGCCGCCGATCCCGAGCTCGGGAACGAGCAGCAGGACGCGCAGCCTGCCGCGGCCGATCGTGTTCGACGTTTGAAGCTTCATCCGATGTCCTCGCCCGCGGCGGCGGCGGGCCGAACCGGCCGCGCGCCCCGCGGAGAAACGCCCGCAATCACGCCATGGTAGTGAATCCCTCGGGCGGCGCACAAGCAAAATGAATCCACGACGGACGGGCGCGTATGGTATGATGCGCGCGCGTTCGCGCCGGACGCCTCGACCGGAAAGGATTGTCTCGCGCATGGCCGCTCTTCTCCACACGCTGCCCTCGACGCTCCGCCTCGTCGGCGTCTACAGAAAGCTCCATTCGTCGAGCGTTCCCGTGCTGATGTTTCACGGCGTTCTCCCCGACGCCGCCGCGAGCCCGTTCAACTCGAGAGGCAAGATCGTATCGCCGAAAAAGCTCGAGGCGTTCCTCGGGAGGTTCGCGCGGATCTTTCGGATCGTTTCGATGGACGAGTTCGTCTCGCGCATGCTGAACCGCGAGAGACCGCGGAACGTCTCGGTCATCACCTTCGACGACGGCTACCGGAACGTCTACGCGCACGCTTACCCCGTCCTCAAGGCGATGGGGCTCCCGTTCACCGTGTTCGTCTCGACCGGCTTCACGGATACCGCCGCGGTGCTGCCGACGGACATCCTGAATTACGCCGTCGCGAAGACCGCGGCGGCCGCGCTGCCGCGCGGGGTGCTGGCGCGCGACGTCGATATGAGCACGCCGCAGGCCAAGGCGTCCGCCCTACGTCTCCTCAAGGAATCGTTCAAAACCGCGCCCGCGGACGAAAAAGCGCGGCGCCTCGACCGGATCTGCGAGGCCCTTCGCGTGCCGCGGAACGGTCCCGAATACGACGACGTCCGCTTCCTCTCGAGCGCTGAGATCCGCGAAATGGCCGCGCAGGGCGTGGCGTTCGGCGGGCATACGGTCACCCACCCGATACTGTCGAGCGAGCCCGCCGGCCGGGTGCGGACGGAGGTGCGCGAATGCAAACGCGCGCTCGAATCGATCACGGGTAAAACGGTCTCCGTTTTCGCCTATCCGAACGGAAGCCGCGCGGACTTCAACGAGGCGGTCAAGCGGGAGGTCCGGGAAGCGGGCTACGCGGCGGCCTTCAGCACCATCCACGGTCTTCATTGGCCGGGCGACGACCTCTTCGAAATACACAGGGTCGGCGTCGACGACCGCTGGTCCTACGAGGAGTTCGAGACCCGCGCGAGCGGGATACTCAAGGCGTTCGGAGGATGACGGTGGCGACCGAGGTCCGCATTCGAAAGATCGATCCCGGCGAAGAAGCCGCCGCCGGCCGTTTCTTCGCGAGCAGATACCCGCTGGAGCTCCGCGAGGCGGCCTTCCGGAAACGGGGCGAGCGCTGGAAATGGCAGTACTGGAGCCACCCCGAAGGGAAGCCGGGGATCCTCGTCGCCGAGCTCGGCTCGAAGATCGTCGGGATGATCGGCACGAACGCCGTCCGCATCAGAACCCCCGGGGGCGTGATACCGGCGATATGGGCCGGCGATCTTCTGATCGATCCGGCGGTCCGCGGCGCGGGTATCGGAAAGAAGCTCGTCGACGCGTGGAAGAGCGGCGAGGCGGTCGCCGTCGGAAAGGGGTACGGCCCCATCGCCTATTCGCTCTACGTCAATCGGGGCTTCAAGGGGATATGGGGATTTACCCAGATGCATATCGTTCTCTCGCGGACCCGGCTCGCGGCGAGATTGCTCCGGAGATCCGAGCGAAGGAACCTCCTGCGTCTCGCGCGCGTGTTCGCGCGTCCGTCCGGGCGGCTCCA
Source organism: bacterium UBP1_UBA4783 (assembly GCA_002403075.1). Lineage (GTDB taxonomy): Bacteria > Krumholzibacteriota > Krumholzibacteriia > Krumholzibacteriales > Krumholzibacteriaceae > SSS58A. The sequence goes on from DHHB01000077.1 coordinate 3,991, forward strand.
CTTAGGAGGCGATCCGTCCGTCTCCGACACGCTGCCCGCGGGCGCGGCGGCGCTGTGGAGGTCGGCGGCGGCGGGATACCGCTTCGCCTTCGAGCGGGACGAGAAATACCTCGCGTGGCGGTTCGGCGCCCATCCGTTCCACACGTACTATTTCGTCGAAGCGCGCGGCGCGGCGGGATTGTCGGGGCTCGCGATCGTGCGGATAACGGACGATCGAATCCCGATCGGCGTCATAGCGGATCTCATCGCGGATCCCCGTGACGGGAAAACCGTCCTCGCGCTCGCCCGGGACGCGCTCTCGTTCCTCGAATCCCGCGGCGCGGCCGCCGCCCTCGTCGAGCTCCCTCCCGCTCTCGCCCCGATCGTGTCCGCGGCCTTCCCCTGCTCGTTCGGGGAGGACTTTTCGATCGTGCTGCACGCGGCCGATCCGGAGCTCGCGGCGCAGGGCATGTTCGACGCGGCGTCGTGGTACCTATCCCGCTCCGATTCCGACGCGGATTACTGACGGCCGTACCGGCGCCGGATCGATCTCCGGCGGGAACCGCCCGCCGAAGATTCGCGCGCGCGCCGCGCCCTTTCGCGGGCATATCGCGGGCGATTCCGGTCTTGACGCCCGACGCGCCGTCGTCCATACTTCGTCCCGGGATAGAAGGAGGTCTGTCATGAGAAACGTCGTCGTTTTCGTTCTCCTCACCGCACTCCTCGCCGGCGTCCACGAGTCGTGCGGGCTGAGCAAGACGGTGCAGGGCACGGCCATCGGGGCCGCGGCCGGCGGCGCGGTGGGCGCGGTCATCGGCAAGCAGACGGGCAATACGGCGGCCGGCGCCATCATCGGCGCGGCGGTCGGCGGCGCCGCGGGCGCATATATAGGCAATTACATGGACAAGCAGGCCGAGGAGATGCAGCGGGATCTCGAGGGCGCCCGCGTCGAACGCGTCGGCGAGGGCATCATGATCACGTTCGATTCGGGCATCCTCTTCGACTTCGACAAGTCGAACCTCAAGGCCGACGCGCGGGCCAACCTCGACAAGCTCGCCGTCATCCTCAACAAGTACTCGGACACCGACATCCTCATCGACGGCCACACCGACTCGAAGGGCTCCGACGAATACAACCTGACGCTCTCCCAGAGCCGCGCGCAGTCGGTCGCGAGCTACCTCGCGGGGCTGCAGGTGGCGTCGATGCGGATGGCGATCAACGGTTACGGCGAATCGCGCCCGGTCGCCGACAACGCCACGGACGAGGGTCGCGCCCTCAACCGGCGCGTCGAGGTCGGCATCATGGCGAACGAAAAGCTGAAAAAGGCGGCCGAGCAGCAGGCCGGCTGATATCGAAAGGCAATCGCGAACGCCGATGGCCGGGCCCCGAACGGGGCCCGGCCCTTTTCGCGCCTGCCCCATTTCGGTTGACACGGGGCGGCGGCGCGCTCTAGCATGCATGCACACATATTCTTCAGGTGCTCGCAAGGAGCCGAACAGGGAAGAGGGTGAGACCCCCTCACGGACCCGCCACTGTGAATGGCGAGCCTCCCGCCCGATACCACTGGCGTAACGCTGGGAAGGGGGCGGGGGCGACGGAGCCACAAGTCAGGAGACCTGCCTGAAGAATCCATAGGCCCCGAAACTCACGAAGGTGGAGGTTTCGTATGGCAGGCTCTCGTTTCTCCCGAACTGTTCCCGCTCTCGCCCTCCTCACCCTCTCTCTCCTGTCCCCGGCCCGCGCGTCCGGAGACGCCGGCGGCGGCGAGCGGATCTACCCCGGCCCCGAGATCGTCGTCACCGCGACGCGCATCGAATGGCCCGTCGACAAGACGGCGGGATTCGTCACCGTCCTCACCTCGGCCGACATCCGCGCGCGCCGCGCGGAGAACGTCGCCGACGCGCTCCGGAGCGTCCCCTCTCTCATTGTCGCGCGGTCGGGGAGCGCCGGCAAGGCCGTGAGCGTCTTCATGCGGGGCGCCGCGAGCAACCACGTCCTCGTCATGCTCGACGGCGTGCCGATGAACGACCCGACGACCGGCGCTTTCGATTTCTCCGACCTCTCGACCGCCGGCGTCGAGCGCATCGAGATCGTGCGCGGGCCGCACGGCGTGCTCTACGGATCGAACGCGATCGGCGGCGTGATCAACGTCATCACGCACGCGAAGCGATCGGGCGCGAGACGGAGTCTCACGGCGGCGGCCGGAACGTTCGGGAGCGCGGAGGGCGCGGCCTCGATCTCGGGGGGCGGCCCGGCCTACAGCTACTCGTACGCGATCTCGGGGTTCACGACCGACGGTCCCGGCGGAAACGATTTTCACCGGCGCGGCGCCTTCTCGGCCGCCGTCTCGACCGCGGCCGGCGAGGGCTCCGACGTATCGCTCAGTCTCCGGTACAACCGGGCGAACACCGGCCTCGGCGGCCCGGTATTCGACCGGGACCCGAACGCCCGGCAGGGCGGCGGCTCGGTCGTCGCTTCGGCGGCGTACCGCCGGATCGAGAACGGCGCGTGGAGCCACGAGATCCGGACCTCGTTCCTCTCCCGCGAGATCACGTGGGACGATCCCGTCGATCCGTCGGAGGCGGGCCCCTACTCGGGCGACGCCTTTTCGGAGATCGCCTCGAGCGCGGCGACCGCCCTCTGGCAGAACAACCTGCGCATCCGCGAAACGCTCTGGATCACCGCCGGCGCCGAATGGAAGGAGGAGCGGACGACGAACAGCGGATACTCCCCCTTCGGCACGACCAGCTTCGACGACCGCATCCGCAACGCGAGCGCGTTTCTCAGCTGCATCGCCGACCGTCCCGGCCTCCCGACGCTCTCCGCGGGGGCGCGCTTCGACGGGCATAGCGAGTTCGGGAACGTCGCCACCTACCGGTTCTCCGCCTCGTACCCGGCGCCCCGCATCGGAGCGACGATCAAGGCCTCGGCGGGCACGGGGTTCCGCGCGCCGAGCCTCAACGAGCTCTACTACCCGGGTTACGGCAATCCGTCGCTCGCCCCCGAGCACAGCCGCGGGTGGGACTGCGGCGCCCGGCGGGAGCTCTTCGCGGGCCGCGCGAGCCTCGAGGCGTCGTATTTCAGCAACGCGTACCGCGACATGATCTCGTTCGACTTCTCGACCTATACGGCGGGCAACATCGACGAGGCGGCGAGCGACGGCGTGGAGATCCGCGCGTCGCTCCGTCCGCGGCGGGGTATCGATATCGAGGGATACTACGCCTACACCCGGACCGAGGATCGCTCGACCGGCGAGTGGCTGCTTCGCCGCCCGCGCCACGGCGGAGGCGCGGCCGTGACGGTGGCCGCGGGCCCGGTCGAAACGCTCGTGTCGGCCTCGTTCGCCGGCGGGCGCCTCGACAACGACTTCGGCGGGCCGCTCGGGGAGCATTACACGAAGGCGTACACCCTGCTCGACGCGGCGGTCTCGTGGCGGCCGGCGCCGGGATACGAGGTCTTCTGCAGGGGCGGCAACATCCTCGACGAGCGATACGACGAGGTCGCCGGATACCCCTCGCCGGGGCGGTCGTTCGCGGTCGGCACGACGATGACATTCTGAGGCGTTCCGTGCTATGATGCGCCGTGGGCGCCCCGCGCGGGGCGTTCATGCGGACACGAAACGGCGTTCGGAAGGAAACGTGAAAGGGGGCTCGCCATGGCGATCGCACGCGTCACGGAGATCGTCGCTTCCTCGACGAAGGGCTGGACGGAGGCGGCGCAGGAGGGTTTCAAGCGCGCGAGCAAGACGCTCCGCGGCATAACCGGTCTCGAGGTCGTCAAGCAGACGGCGCACATCGAGAAGGGAAAGATCGTCGAGTACCGCGTGACGATGCGGGTGATCTTCGTTCTCGAGCATTGAGCGCCGGCGGCGCGTTCCCGGTCTTCGAGCGAGCCCGGCCCCTGCCGGGCTCGTTTCACGTCTGCGAGCGGTAGTCCTCCGCGTGGTGGCGGACGATGACGCCCTCGACCATGTAGACGACGTCCTCGGCGACGTTCGTTGCGTGATCGGCGATCCGTTCGAGGTGGCGCGAGCACGAGAGGAGATGGATGAGACTCTCGAGCTCCTCCGGATTCCGGCGGATGGCGTCCTGAATTCGGATGTACATCTCGCGGTTCATCGCGTCCACTTCGTCGTCGGCGACGAGCACCTCGCGGGCGAGCCCTGAATCGCGGTTCACGAGCGCGTCGAGGCTCCTGCGGACCATCTCCTTCGTCTTCTCCGCCATGAGCGCGAGATCGAGCGGGATCTCGACGCGCGCCCGCGAGGCGAGAAACGCCGCCCGCTCCGCGATGTTGACGGCGAGGTCCCCCATCCGCTCGAGATCGCTGTTGATCTTGAGTATGGCGACGATGAAGCGCAGGTCCCCGGCGACCGGCTGATGGAGGGCGAGCACTTTGAGACATTCCTCCTCGATTTCGATCTCCGTCTGATCGATGTCGCGGTCGTCCGAGGCGATCACCTCTTCGGCGAGCGACGAGTTGCGCTCGGTGAGGGCGCGGACCGCCTTGTAAACGTTGTCCTCGACCGTGGCGCTCAGCGCGAGCACGCGCTTCTTGAGATTTTCGATCTCCCGTTCCAGATGCTTCGACACGATTCACCCCGTCCGGTTTGATTGTTTCGCCGCGGCCGCGCCGCGGTTCCCGCCGCGGATCATCCGAAGCGGCCCGTGATGTAATCTTCCGTGTGCTTCTCCTTCGGCTTCGTGAACACCTCGCCGGTGTCGCCGAATTCTATCAGACGTCCCTCGTAGAAGTAAGCGGTCATATCGGAGACGCGGGCCGCCTGCTGCATGTTGTGGGTGACGATCACGATCGTGTAGTCGCCCCTCAGCTCGCCGATGAGGTCTTCGATCCTGGCCGTCGAGCGGGGATCGAGCGCCGAGGCGGGCTCGTCCATGAGAAGTATCCGCGGATTCACCGCGATCGCGCGCGCGATGCAGAGGCGCTGCTGCTGGCCGCCGGAGAGGCCGAGGGCGTTGTCGCCGAGCCGGTCCTTGACCTCGTCCCAGAGGGCGGCGCGCCTGAGGCTGCGCTCGACGATCTCGCCGAGGCTCGAGCGGTCGCCCGTCCCGTGGATGCGCGGACCGAACGCGACGTTGTCGAATATGCTCTTCGGGAACGGATTCGGCTTCTGGAACACCATTCCGATCATCTTCCGGAGCGCCACCACGTCGACCTCGGGGGCGTAGATCTCCTGTCCGTCGAGCGAGAGTCCGCCCGTCGCGCTGCAGCCGGGTATGAGGTCGTTCATGCGGTTGATGGCGCGCAGAAACGTGCTCTTTCCGCAGCCGCTCGGGCCGATGATCGCGGTCACGAATCCGGCGGGGATGTCGAGCGACGCCTTGTCCACCGCCGCCTTCGAACCGTAGAAGACGGAGAATTCCCGGGCCGCGATGAGCGTCCGGGCGCCGGCCGCGGCGTTCCCGCCGCGGGGCGGCCGCGCCGGCTGTTCCGCGAGATTGATACGTGCGTGCACGTCGCGCACCTCCATGTCGGACGCCGGCCCGCCGCCGGCCGGCCGACGGTTCTACCCTCGAAGCTTCTTCGACACCCTCGCGCGCAGAACGATCGCGGCGAGGTTGAGCAACAGCACGAGCACGACGAGGGTGAGGACCATGCCGTATTGAACGTGGCGGATCTCATCGACCGCTTCGTGCTCGGTCGCGAGGTTGTAAATGTTCCACGGAAGCGCCGGCGTCGGTTGCGAGAGCGTCTGCCAGATCGCGAGCGGCTTCCCCACGCTCACGGCCGCCGTGAAGATGATAGGCGCCGTCTCCCCCGCCGCGCGCCCCATGCTGATGATGACGCTCGTGAGAACGCCGGGGAGCGCGGCCGGCAGAATGACCGTGACGATCGAGCGCCACCTGCTCGCGCCGAGGCTCATCGCCGCCTCCTTGTAGGCGACGGGCACCGATTTTATCGCCTCCTCGGAGGCGCGGATGACGGTCGGGAGAATGAGAAGCGCGAGGGTCAGCGAGCCGGCGAGCACGCTCTTCGACGGCGAGACGCGCAGGGTGTTGATGAAAAAGGCGAGCCCGAAAAGACCGAACACGATGCTCGGCACCCCGGCGAGCGAGCTGATGCACGTGCGGAGCATGCTCACGAACGCGCTCTCGCCGGCGTACTCGGCGAGATAGATCGCCGCGACGATCCCGAGCGGCACGGCGAAGAGCATGGCGCCGACGGCGAGGTAGAAGGTGCCGAGGAGCTCCGGCCAGATGCCGCCGAAGATATGCGCGTCGAACGACTGATCGAAGAGAAAACGCCAGTAGAAGGTCGTCCGCGGCCGGAGCATGGCCCGGGCGTCCCGCTCGAGAACGCCGAAGAGCGGTTCGAGCGCCGTGCCGCGAAAGCGCTCGACGCGGGGCGTCGCGACCTTGACCCCCATCTTCGTCGCGTCGGAATAGTCGTAGTCCTCGACGTAGAGAATACGATGGAGGACCACGGAGGCGCGATCCCAGCGCGTTTGGCCGTATTGGTCCCGTATGAGCACGGGCGTCTGCCGTCCCGGGGCGGGCCCGAGGAGCTCCGCGACGAGCTCCCGCACCTCGCGAAAATCGCTTCGATAGCCGCGCCGGTCCTCGGCGTCCGCGGTGTCGAGCGCCGCCTCGAAGCGGGCGATCGCTTCGTACACGGGCGCCCTCGCGGCGGCGGCGGCCGCCTTCTCCGCCTCGATCGCCGCGCGGTCGCCGCGGCCGAACTTTTCGAGCATGAGCCGGCGGTTCTCGACGGTGCCCCGGAACACGAACGCGCCGGATCCCTTGGCGAAGATGGGCATGAGGAGCACGACGAGGGCCGCCGCCATGAGCGCGATGGAGAAATACCCCACGGCGGTGAAGGATCGATCGAACGTTTTGCGCGATCCGGGATCCATCCCCTATGTCCTCCCCCGCCGAAGCCTACGGACGGCGAGCTCGCTCAGGAGGTTCATGACGAACGCGACGGCGAGGAGACAGAGCGCCATCGCGAACAGCACGTGATACCGGGAGGAGCCGTACACGTGGTCGGCCTCCCCCATGTCTCCGGCGATCGTCGCGGTGAGCGTGCGAACGGGCTCGAGGAGGTTGAACCACGGCTCGGGCACCTTGGCCGCGTTCCCCGAGGCCATCCACACGACCATCGTCTCGCCGATGGCGCGCATAACGCCGAGGATCACGGCGGCGAGGATGCCGCTCTTCGCGGCGGGGACGACGACGCGGAGCAGCGTCTCGACGCGGGTCGCGCCGAGCGCGTAGCTCCCCTCGCGGAGATCCCTCCCCACGGCGACGAGCGCGTCCTCGGAGACGCTCACGACGGTCGGGAGCGCCATGACGCCGAGGATGATCGACGCGTTGAGCGCGTTCGTGCCGCTGCCGACGGTGAGCCGCCCGAGCGCGCCGGCGAGCGCCGCGAGACCGGCGGCGAAAAGCGCCCCGACGGCGAGCCCCGCTCCGACGCGCACGGCGCGGCGCGAGGCCTCGGGCGCGCGCGCCCCCGCGGCGTTGCCCGCGATCGCGGACCCGACGAGGGCGAACGGCAGGAGCACGACGATCGCTCCCGCGGCGAGCAGACTCCCGCCGTGGGACTGGAGAAGAGGGGCGAACACGACGAGCGCGAAGAATCCGTACACAACCGACGGGATCGCGGCGAGCATCTCGATGACCGGCTTCACGATCTGCCGCACCGAAAAAGGCAGGATATCGCTCAGGCACAGGGCCGCGAGCACGCCGAGCGGCACGGCGACGACGCTCGCGCCGATCGTCACGAGCGCGCTGCCGATGAAGATGGCGAGGGCCCCGAACTCCGCCTCCTCCCGCGAGGGATACCATCGCACGCTTCCGAAGAACTCGCGGACCCCCTCGAAGCGGAAAAAGGGCACCGCGTCCTTGACGATGAAATAGAAGATGAAGAGGAGCGCGATGATCGAGCTCGAGGCGACCGCGGCGAGCACGGAATGTCCGAAAAGGGCGGCGAGGCGGCTCCGCCGCCTCGCCCCCTTCGTCATGAGAAGCTGCTCGTGCATCAGTACTTGGTGACCGGCACGAAGCCGATCTCTTCGACGATTTCCTGCCCCTTCGGGCCGAGATACAGGGTGATGAACGCGTGCAGGTGGCTGCCGAGCTTCGGATAGCCGTTCGTGAACATGTAGAGCGGCCGCGCCACGGGGTAGACGCCCGACGAGACGGTCGCGTTGTCCGGAGCGACATTGTTGATCTTGAGCGCCTTCACGGTGCGGTCCGCGAAGCCGAGCCCGACGTAGCCGATCGCCGCAGGCGTGCTCTGGACGCGCTGGCGGATGGCGCCGTTCGATCCGACGTACTCGGCGGTCGCGACGATCTTCGCCTTATTCATGACGAGCTCCTCGAAGCTCTCGTAGGTCCCGCTGTTCGTGTCGCGGCTGATGAGCACGATCTTGACGTCCGGGCCGCCGAGCTGCTTCCAGCTCGTGATCTTTCCGGTGTAGATGTCGCGCACCTGCTCGACCGTGAGACCCGTGACGGGGTTGCTCGGGTGGACGATGATCGCGATGCCGTCGACCGCGACGACGTGGGCGACGGGAAAGACGCCCTTCGCGACGGCGGCCTTGAACTCCTCGTCCTTCATGAAGCGCGACATGTCAGCGATGTCGCACATGCCGTTCACGAGCGCCTTCGCGCCGTTGCCGCTGCCCGATTCGCTCACCGTCACGTTGACGCCGGGGTTTTTCTGCATGTAGTACTCGGCGAAGGCCTTGGCGATCGGACCGACCGTGGTCGAGCCGTCGATGATGATCCTGTTGGCCTGAGCGGCCGCCGGACCCGCTCCGAAGAGACCCGCGACGAGCACCACCGCCGCGAGCGTGATCGCGATCGTATGCTTCATTCTCGACATCGTATCCTCCCTGTTCGTTCTCTCCATTATTATAGTTCGCTTCCGTCAGCGTTTCGTTAACGCTTCGTTAGGATTTCGTGAGGAAACCGTCCTCCTAGAACTTGAGCTGCAGATCCGCCTGCAGGCGTTTGTAATCGATCTCGTCGTCCGCGTCCTTGATCCCCTTCGTGTTCACGAAATAGGTGAGATCGAGGCTCACGTTCTTCGCGACGCCGTACGCGGCCCCGAGCTCGATCCCCTTGCCGTTCGTGCCGCCCCCGATGAAATCGGAGTCGGTGAAAGCGCCGACTACGGCGTCCGCTTCGAGCTGCCGGTAGTTCGCGTAGATCTTCACGGAACCCCTGTCCTTGCCGCTGCTCAGGGCGCCTCCGAAGAGCCAGCCGGCGCCGAGGCTGTCCGCCGCGACGTTCGTCACGTAGTTGCCGTAGAGCTTGAGACCGGCCTTGTCGGAGAGGGCGACGTCCACGACGCCGAGCGCCTCGAACTCGTCGTAGTCGAGGGCGTACCCGTAGACGTCCCCCGACGCGGTCGAACCGATGACCTTCTTCGAGTTGCCGTAGTTCTTGTCCGGCTTGTAGAAGAAGGGCATGTTCTGGGCGCCGCTGTAGTCGTAATAGCCTCCCCCGACCGTGATCTTGACGTCGTCGGAGACCTTCACGTTGAAGCCCGCCTGCACCCCGGCGAAGTACGATTCGTCGTCGGGATCGCTGTCTCGGACGTAGAACAGGCCGCCGTTCAGGAACATCTTCGCCTTCGCGCCGAGAGAGCGGCCGAACCGGAGCGCGAGCCCCTCGGGGTTGAGGTCGCCGTCCCACAGGAGCTCGGTCTTGTCCGCCGTTTCGAACGGGAGCTTCATCTTGCCGCCGACGACGGCGAGGCCGGCGATCGCTTTCGGATGAAAATCGAAGTAGGCGAGATCGAGGCTGAACCCCTTCGTGGCGAATCCGTCGGTGAGCGTCTGGTTCGTGGAAACGGGATCGTCCGAGCCGGACGCGAGACCGATCGCCGCGCTCCACGCCTCGGATATCTCCGCCTCGGCCCTGAGACGCGCGCGAATCCGCCAACGATTGTTGTCTTCCTTGTCCTCCACCTGAATGAGCTCGTGGCGGTGGCGGAAATCCCCTTTGATTTTCAGCTTCTCGTGCCACTCGCCGGCGCGGACCATCGCCGGCAGCACCATGACACCGACGATCGCTGCTACGACTCTCGTTCTCACTCTCGGCACCTCCTCGGTTCGGGTTCGTGAGAGCGATCCTGACACGGCCCTCGCGCGCCTCGCGCCTCGGCCGTCGCGACATATGATACGGAAGAGCCGTTAGGGGATTATGAGGGGGGCGTGAGTTTTTCGCGAGCGCGCAAGGCGCCGCCGTTACGCCGGTTGCGGCAGACGGATCGTGAACGTGCTGCCCGCGCCGGGCGCGCTCTCGACCGACACCGAACCGCCGTGGGCCTGCACGATGTGTTTCACGATCGAGAGTCCGAGGCCGGTGCCGCCGAGCTTGCGGCTGCGCGCCTTGTCGACGCGGTAGAACCGCTCGAAGATGCGCGCGAGGTGCTCGCGCTCGATCCCGCAGCCGCGGTCGGCGACGTCGATCCGGATCCCGTCGCCGTCCGGCCGCGCGGAGATCCGCACGGAGCGGCCAGCGTCGCTGTACGTCACGGCGTTGTCGATGAGGTTGACGAGGGCCTGCTCGATGAGAGCGGGATTGATCGTCGCCGCGACGCTTTCGTGGCAATCGAGCTCGAGAGCGACCCCTTTCTCCTTCGCCGCGCGCCCGCAGATCTCCATCGCCTCGAGGAGAACGCCGCGGAGCGGGACGCGCTCGAGCGACACCCCGCCGCGCGTTCCGTTCTGCTCGAGACGGGAGAGGAAGAGGAGATCCTCGACGATCGAGTTCATCCGGTCCGCCTGCTTCGCGATGATGTCGAGAAATTTCTTCGCGTCGTCGGCTTCGTGAGCCGACCCGTCCCGAAGCGTCTCGATGAAGCCCTTGATCGACGTGATCGGGGTCTTGAGCTCGTGCGAAACGTTCGCTACGAAATCGCGCCGCACCTCCTCGAGGCGCTGCAGCCGCGTGACGTCGTTGAGAACGATGACGGCGCCGATCCGCCGCCCTTCGGCGTCGCGGAGCTCCGCTCCGTGCGCCTGCAGGAAACGCTGTCCGAGCGGACCGCGGAGCGCGACGTCCCCCTCGACGGGCTCGGCGCTCGAGAGCGCTCTCTTCACGAACTGCTGGAGCTCGGGGTTGCGGACGATCTCCTGGATGCTCCTGCCGACGGCGCCCGCCTCGCTTGCGTCGAGAAACGAGGCGGCCGCGCGGTTGAGCCGCATGATCCGCTCGTCCATGTCCACCGCTACGAGCCCTTCGACCATGCTCGCGAGCACCGCTTCCTGCTCGTTCCGCTGCCCCACCTCCGCGCGGATGCGCCCGTCGAGGCGCTCGGCGAGCTCGTTCAGCTTTTCGGCGAGCTGGCCCGCCTCGTCGAGCCGGTATACGGGCAGACGGTACGAAAGGTCGTTGCCGGCGAATCGTTCCATTCCCCGCTTGATCTCGTCGAGGGGACGGCTGATCCGCCGCGCGACGGCGTAGCTCGCGACCCCGGCGAGCACCGCCGCGACGAGGCCGCCGGCGGCGATGCGGATCCGGAGGCCCCGGAGCCTGTCGTCGATCGCCGTGAGCGGCATCGAAACGCGGACCGCGCCGACGACGGCGCCGCCGCGCCGGACCGGCACCGCGACGTACATCTCGTTTCGCCGCAGGGTGTCGCTGAACCTCGTCGCCCTTCCCGTGCCGCCCGCGAGCGCTCCGGCGAACTCTGGCCTGTCGGCGTGATTCTCCATGCGTCCCGGCGTCTCGTCGGAATCGCCGATCACCCGGCCGCCGGCGAGGACGACCGTCGCGCGGGTGCCCGTGGCGCGGCCGAGATCCTTGCACAGCGAATCGACGGCGGCCTCGCGCGAGGCGATAACGGCCTCGTCGAGCGAGCGCTCGACGAGACGAGCTTGCGCGCCGAGGAACTCCTCCGTGGCGCGCACGTGAAAATCGCGCATCGAACGCGAGACGTAGACGCCCGTCGCGAGCAGCGCCGCGGCGACGATGAGCAGGTGGTACGGGTAGAGATGCCAGAGAAGCGATCGGCGGCGCATGTCAGCTCTCCCGGTAGCGGTACCCGACGCCGCGGACCGTTTCGACTCGTTCGCCGAGCGCGCCGAGCTTCTTCCGGAGCCCGACGATGTGGACGTCCACGGAACGGTCGGTGACGGGGTACTCGTCCCCCCGCGCCGCGTCGATGATCTGCTGCCTCGTGAACACCCATCCCGGCCGGCGGGCGAGGAGATGGAGGATGCGGAACTCGGTCGAGGTGAGATCGATCCTTTTCCCCCGCGCCGCGACTTCGTGGCGGCCGGGATGGATCACCAGATCCTTGAGCTTGATGACCGCGGTCTCCTCGGCCGGCGCCTTCGTCTTCCGACGGAGAACGGCGCGGATGCGCGCGATCATGACGCGCGGGCTGAACGGCTTCGTGATGTAGTCGTCGGCGCCGAGCTCGAGGCCCGCCACGATATCGGGCTCCTCCCCCCGCGCGGTGAGCATGACGACGGGGACGTTCGCCGTGCGGGGATCGCGCTTCAGGGTGTTGCAGACCTCGAACCCGTCGACGCCCGGCAGCATGAGATCGAGAAGGACGAGGTCGGGCGGCTTCGCGCGCGCCGATTTGAGCGCCTCTTCGCCGGAAACGGCCTTCGTCACGCGATACCCCGCCTTCACGAGGTTGTAGCTCACGAGCTCGAGGATATCCTCCTCGTCGTCGACGACGAGTATATGTTCGGCGCTCATGCGGAGCCTCGCTTTCGCCGCGAATCCCGTAGGCGGCAGTAGAATAGTATATCCGTACGGAAGAATAACAGGAAAATGCGAGGCGGCCGTTAGGGGCTCGTGAGTTTTCCGTTAGCGAAAAAACCTCGGGTCCGCCGGCGCGCGCGGNNATTCCGAGAGCATCTCCTCGAGCGTCTCGACGGCGCCCCTCACGAGCTTCGGGCAAAGATCGTCGAAGAGCCCCGCGCGCTTCGCCCGCTCGTGTCCTTCCGGCGTGCCGATCTCGCAGCCGAGGAGCTCGCGGCACGCGACCGCGCCGTTTCGTTCCCGGAAGCGCTTCATGAACTCCCGCGCGGCGTCGTACGCCGCGGCCTTCTCGTCGCCGTCCGAGGTCCGGCCGCCACCGAGAGCGAGGCCGATCGCCATGAGCGCGCCGGTCACGGCGCCGCACGCGTCGCCGCCGCGCGCCATGCCGCCGCCGAAGGCGCACGCCGTTCTGGCCGCCGTCTCGCCGTCGAGCCCGTACCGCGGCGCGAAAACGGAGAAGACCGCCTGCGCGCAGTTGTACCCTTCGTCGAATACCCGTGCGGCCTCGTCGGCCGCGCTCGTCTTTTTCACGCCTGATCTCCCCCTCTTCGGGCGCGCGACAATAAATGGTCGGGGCGACTGGATTCGAACCAGCGACCTCTTGCGCCCAAGGCAAGCGCGCTAGCCTGACTGCGCCACGCCCCGACCCGTTTTCCCGGACGTATCGCCCGCGGCGCTGCCGCGCCCGGCGCCGGCCGCGTCCCGGTAGATCTCCATGATCCGCTCGTAGTGGACCTCGCGCCCGTAGAGGCGCTCGGCCTTCTCTCTCCCCCGCCGCCCCATCTCCTCGCGCGCCGGGCGATCCCCGAGCATCCTCCGGAGGCGGTCGGCGAGGGCGTCGACGTCCCCCATCGGGAAGAGCATCCCCGTCGCGCCGTCGTCGACCATCTCCGGAATGCCGCCGAGGTTCGAGGCGACGACCGGCTTCGAGCACGCCATCGCCTCCATGATCGCGAACGGAAGGTTCTCGTACCAGCGCGACGGCAGCACGACGAACTGCGACTCCGCCACGAGGCGGCGGAGCGCCTCCCCGCTCTTGTGGCCGGCGAACTCGACGCGGTCCGTGCCGAGCTCCCGGGCGAGCGCGCGCAGATCCCCTTCGACCGACCCCTCGCCGACGATGACGAGGCGTCCCGTCTCGAGCTTCGAGACGGCCCGCACGAGGTAGTCGAGCCCCTTCTCGTAGAGAAGCCGTCCGAGATACACGAAGTAGCCCTTCTCCGGAAGGGCGCGGTAGGAGTCGAGATCGACGAAATTCGGAACGACGGCGACGCGGGCCGGATCGAAACCGCCCTCCACGAGCTTCCGCTTGAGAAACGCGCTCGGGGCGACGAACCGGTCGATCCGCGACGGCACGCGCGCCGCGCGGTCGTAGAGCGTCGTGATCGCAGCGACGAGACTCGCGGGGAGGCTCCCCTTCTTGCAGCGGCGGAGCACCGCCTCGTAGTAACGGTTCGGGAGGCAGCGTTCGCAGATCTCGCCGCCGCGGAGAAACGAGGTGTTCGGGCACACGAGCCGGAAATCGTGCAGCGTCCAGACGATGGGGATGCCGCGCGCGCGAAGCGGCGAGACGATCGATGTCGTCAGATGGGCGTGAATATTGTGGAAATGGGCGAGGTCGGGCTTCACGGCGTCTGCGAGCGCGGCGATCTTCCGGCGCGCCTCGCCGCTGTAGACGCTTCGCGCGAGCACCCGCCACGCGGCGCGGGGGGAGCGCCGGGCGAGCAACGAGGGAAAATCGATCTCGCTCACGAAGTAGTCCGCGTAGGGCGTCGGGAGGTTGCTCGGGGTCCGCATGCCGAACGGAACGACCTCGTGCCCGCGCTCCTCGAGGAGCTTCGAAAGCCCGAGCATGTAGGTCGAGTCTCCGCCCCGTTGAAAATAATAGGTTTGCACCATGAGAACGCGCATCGTTTCACCGCTTCGGCGGCCGCGGCGGCCCCTTCCCCGGGCCGCCGCCCCGCGCACACCTTACTCTAACGGAAACCGTCACTTATCGCAAAGAAAATGCGAAATTGACAAGGGCGGCTTCGAATGCTATTTTCCCTTCGATAAGGGATTATAATAGGCCGCAAGGAGGAATCATGGGCAGGATCAGGTTCGGGGCGCTCCTCGTCTTTTTCGTCGCCGCCGGGATTTCTTCCGGATGTTCGCAGGACGGCGACCTCGTCGTCAAGAACGACTGCCAGACGGAGTTCGAGGGATACGTCGACGACCAGTTCGTCGAGATCGCTCCTGGCGACGAGGTGACGATGAACGTCTACATCGGCAAGAGGGCTCTCGTCGTCGGCCCGACCGACATCGACGTCGAGATATCCGGATCCGCGTGGACGAAAAAGCCGTTCGTCGAGAGCGTCACCATACAGAGCGAGGAAAAGACCGTCTATTCCCTCGTCGACGACGTCGGCGCGGTCATATTCCAGAACGCCCACAGCCTCCAGATCAACGAGATCAGCGTCAAGCAGTGCGACAGCCTGCAGTTCGGCGAGAGCCTCCTGTCGAAAACGCAGGTCCTCTCCCCGGGAACGGCGAAGCTCATCCAGCTCGAGGAAGGCTGCTGGGATATCCTCGTGAACTACGGCAGGGAGCAGCTGCTCGATACCGTGACGGGCATACCCGACGCCATCGGACAGGTGATCCGCATCTCGTGGGTTCCCGGATACGTATACACGCCGGCCGCGCGCTCTCTCGAGCTGCCCCGGTAGACGGCACGAACAACGCATCGATGGAGGAATGACTTGAAGATCGCGAAAGCAGCAACGGTCATCGCCGCCGGCGCGCTCATCTGCGCCGCGCTTCCTGTCGCCGCGTTCTCCCAGGCGACGCGGAACCAGTACGTCGCGGACTTCGGCCTCGGCTTCGCGCAGGCGACGGTCCGGAAGGCCCAGATGGGGTTCGCCGGGTTGGATCTTCAGGTCGGCAAGATGCTCACGAACAGCATCTCGGTCGGTCTCTCGACCGGGTTCGACATCTGCTCGTTCCGCGCCGTCGAATACCCGGACGGCGGAACCGTGTACGAGCGTCTCGGCGTCATTCCGATCCTCGCCAAGGCCCGGTACAACCTCAACGTCGCTCCTCTCGCCCACATCTACGCGTCGGTCGCCGCCGGCGCGTACCAAACGGTTCCGCACCTCAACACGACCCCGATCGGCGGCGTTTGGAAAGCGGGCCTCCACCCGGGAGGCGCCGCGTCGATCGGCTTCGATTACTACCTGTTCGGGATGCAGGGGATCGGCGCAGAGTTCGAGTACAACTTCTTCGACAGCGACTCGGACGAGCTGTTCTCCTACTTCGCCGTGCGGCTCAAGTACTCCATCATCAAGATGTAGCGCCTGACCGCGCCGTCACGCCCGCCGGAGCCATTTCAGGATCTCCCGCGCGTCGGGGCGTTTTCCGTACATCAGGATGCCCACGCGGAATATCTTCGCCGCCAGCAGCCCCGAGCCGTAGATGCTCGCGAGCAGAATCGCGATGCTGAGAGCGATCTGCCAGGCCGGCGGCATGAGGATGTTGATCCGCATGAACATGAGGATCGGCGCGAAGAAGGGGATCATCGAGAACACCGTCGCGAAGGTGCCCTCCGGACTCTGCATGACCGCCATCGGTATAACGATCGTGAAGGCGAGGCACATCACGATCGGCGTCTGAAGCTGCTGCGCCTCCTGGTCGGTGTTGCACACCGCGCCGACCGCCGCGAAGAGCGTCGAATAAAAGAGGAATCCGAGCAGATAGAAGATCACGAAGAAACCGAGCGTGACGGGGCTCAAGCTGACGACGCCGGCGAAGGCCCCCGTGCTGAGCGCGTAGGCCGAGATGCCGAGCCCGAAGACCGCCCAGATCGCGTACTGCGTGAGCCCGACCGCCCCGACGCCGACGATCTTCCCCGCCATGAGATCGAACGCCTTGAGGGATGAGAGGAGAACCTCGATGACGCGGTTGTTCTTCTCGTCGATGATGCTCCGCTGCACCGCCATGCCCCAGAGAAGGATCGTCATGTAGAGCATCATGATGAAGATGAAGGTCGTGACGTACGTTTTCTCGAACTCGCTCGCCTTCTCTGCGCCCTTCAGCACTTGCACCGTCTCGATCTTCGCGCGTTTCGTCATCTCCTTCACCTGCGCGTAGTCGAGCCCTTGGGAGGCGAGCCGGCGGACGACGATCGTCTCGCTGAGTCCGCTCTCGATCCGCTCGATGGTGCGGATGTTGCTCACCTTCTTGCCGAAGTACGTCGCCCGCCCGGCGTCCATGACGTCGGCNNTTCACGGCGTCGAGATCCGTCTCCGCCGCCGGCGTCGCTCGGACGGAGAACATGCGTCCGCCGCCCGGGAGCGTATCGTCGAGCGCCGCCGCGAACTGCTCGAAGATCTCTCCCGAAAGATCGACGACCGCGAGGGTCGTCCGCCCCTCGGGGGCGCGCTCGAAGAGGAGCCCGGGGATGACGATCATCGCGCCCATGAGCAGCGGGCCGAGGATCGTGCCGATGAGGAACGAGCGTTTCCGCACGCGCTCGAGGTATTCGCGCTTAGCGACCGTGAGTAATTTCATCGGACACCTCACCCCCTTCCGCCCTGACCTGCGCGATGAAGATGTCGTGGAGCGACATCTCCCCGATCTCGAAACGCTCCACGCGCCCGCCCTCGAGGGCGTGGCGGAGCATCGCGTTCGTGTCGGCGCCCGGACGCAGCGTGAGCGAGTATTCCTGGCCGAAGGTCCGCACGAGCTCGACGCCGGGGTGCCGCTCGAGGTGCGCTCGGTTTCCCGAGAACCGCAACGCGATCACGTTCTTGCTGAAGCGCATCTTGACGTCGGCGAGCCGTCCCTCGAGCACGGCGCGCCCCTTGTTGATGAGGCAGATGCGGTCGCAGAGCTTCTCGACCTGATCCATGAGGTGCGTCGAGAGGATGACCGTGCGCCCTTCGCGCCTCATCTCGTCGATGATGTCCTGCAGAAGCTGCGTGTTGATGGGATCGAGCCCGGAGAAGGGCTCGTCGAGGATGACGAGCCTCGGATCGTGCAGCACGGTCGAGATGAACTGGACCTTTTGCGCCATCCCCTTCGAGAGCGATTCGACCGTCTTGTCCGCCCAGCCGCCGAGATCGACCCGGTCGAGCCAGCGGCGCGCCCGTTCGGCGGCGACGGACGCGCGCACGCCCTTGATCTCCCCGAGGAAGACGAGGTGATCGAGCACCTTCATCTTGCGGTAGAGCCCCCGCTCCTCGGGCAGGTAGCCGATGCGGTCCTTGAGCCGCTCGCTCATGGGCTCGTCGAAGACACGCACTTCGCCGTCGTCGGGCTGAATGATCCCCATGATCATGCGGATCGTGGTTGTCTTCCCGGCGCCGTTCGGGCCGAGCAATCCGAAGATGCCGCCGGGCTCGACCGAAAGGGACAGGGAATCGACGGCGGTCACGCCGTCGTATCGCTTGGATATGTTCACGAGCTGGAGCACGCCGGTTCCTCCCTACGCCTCCCGGGCGAGCAGGTATTTCATCTCGATGAACGCCCGGTAGCGGTGGCTGATCGCGTTTTTCTCGCTCTCCGTCATCTCCGCGACCGTCCGGCCGAGCTCGGGCACGAAGAAGACGGGGTCGTATCCGAAACCGTTCTCCCCGCGCGGCGAGCGCGCGATGCGGCCGTAGAGAAACCCCTCCGTCCAGAGCGCCCGTCCGGGCGCGCCGGGCGCCGGATAGAGCGCGGCGACGCACCGGAACCTCGCCCCGCGCCGCTCGTCGGGCACCTCAGCGAGCTCCTCGAGGAGCCTGCGCCAGCGGTCGGCGTCAGCGAGGCCGGGACCCCCGTACCGGGCCGAGCGGACCCCCGGGGCTCCGTCGAGGGCGTCCACCTCGATGCCGGAATCGTCCGCGAGGGCCGGATACCCCGTCGCCTCGTGGGCGGCCTTCGCCTTCGCGAGGGCGTTTTCGAGAAACGTGCCGCCGTCCTCGGCGGGCTCCGGGTACGGCGCCGCGTCGCGCGCGTCGAGGAGCTCGGCGCCGAGATCCGAGAGGATGCCGCGGATCTCGCGGATCTTGCCGGCGTTTCGCGTGGCGAGCACGATCTTCCCCGTCATGCGCCGCTCCCGTTCACGAGCACCGCCTCGAGATCGATCCTCTCGACGCGCTCCATCGGGCGGCGCAGGAACCGCTCCCCCACCTCCCGGAACAGGTACGGGATATCGGTCACGTAGACGGTGATCCGTCCGGGGCGGTCGAGGTCGCTGCGCAACCCCCCGGCGTCGAGCACCCGGGCGACTTCGGCGGCGGTTTCGTGCGCCGAGTCGACGAGGGCGACGCCGTCCCCGACGACGCGCGATATGACCCCCTTGATGACGGGGTAATGCGTGCAGCCGAGCACGAGCGTGTCGGCGCCGAACTCCCGCATCGGGTCGAGATACCGCTTCGCGGTGAGGCGCGTGATATCGTCGTCGAGCCACCCCTCCTCGACGAGCGGCACGAAGAGCGGACACGCGCGCGACCATATCTTGATGCCCCGGTCGATCGCGTAGAGCGCGTCCTCGTACCCGCCCGAGCGGATCGTCGCCGTCGTGCCGATGACCCCGACGCGCCGGCTCTTCGTGGCTCCGGCCGCGGCGCGCGCGCCGGGCAGCAGCACGCCGACGAGCGGTATCTCCTCCTCCTCGGCGAGGCGCGGGAGCGCGTTCGAGGATGCGGTGTTGCAGGCGATCACGATCATCTTCACGTTCTTGCGCTTGAGGAAGGCGAGGTTCTCGCGCGAGAAGCGGAGCACCGTCTCGGGGCTCTTCGTTCCGTAGGGGAGGCGCGCCGTGTCGCCGAGATACACGATGTCCTCGTTCGGCAGGCGCATGAGAAGCTCGTGCACGACGGTGAGACCGCCGATGCCGGAGTCGAAGACGCCGATCGCCGCGCGGCGGCCTTCTCCGGGGTTCGATTCCCGCTCGCTCATCCTACCGCCATTTCTTCACGTCGATCGGTTTGTCGATCGCGTAATGCCCCGCGAGCGACTCGATCGTTCCCCCTTCGATGAGGAATTGCACCTTCGCCACCTGCGGGAAGTTGGCCGAAATCGTCTTGAGAACGGAGCCGATGGTGAAATATTCCCCGGCGCTCCCGCCCGGATGGTTGTCCTTGAAGGCCCGGTTGAAATCGAGGAACAGCGTCTGGGTGTCTTCGACCCAGAAGACCTGCCGCAGGTCGGCGCCTTCCGGCATCACGTTCACTTTTTTCGAATCGGTCGAGCCGGCGATGAGCTCGCCGACGACCGTCTTGACCGATCCCTCGAACGTCTGCGACGCCGGCACCTCGCGCGTCTCCGCCGCGAATCCGTCGGCGCCCGCGCGGCCGAAATGGAGCGTGACGCTGCGGGTCTCGCCCGACACCCGCTGGGCCTCGGGGGGGCGGCGCTCGCGGTCCCCGCGGAACCGCGGCACGAGGAACACGATCGCGACGATCGCGGCGAGCGCCGCGAGCGCGATCGCGATCTTGCGTCCGATGTTCGTAGCGACCATCCTTTCGCCGCGGCGCGGAAACGTCTACCGGCGCGCCGGCGCCGCGTACCGGGACTGAAACGCGCGCACCGCGCCGACGATCGCCTCGACGACCCGGTCGCGGAACTCCGCGCTCTGGAGCAGCCGTTCCTCTTTCGGATTCGAGAGGAACGCCGTTTCGACGAGAACGCCCGGCATCGCGAGCCCCTTGAGCACGTAGAGACCCGCCTGCTTGACGCCGCGATTTCGGATATCGAGCGTCCTCGCCATCTCGCGCTGGATCATCTCGGCGAGATCGCTGCTCTCGTTGATGTATTCGTTCTGGGCCATGTCCCAGAGAATGAAATCGATGTCTCCGGCGCTCTCGTCGAGCGCGCCCGCGCGGACGGCGCCGGCGGCGTTTTCCTCGCGCGCGAGCCGTTCCTCGTCGACCGTCCGCGCGGGGGCGAGAAAGAACACCTCGAAACCCTGCGCGT
>DHHB01000098.1 GCA_002403075.1 bacterium UBP1_UBA4783
AAGTAGAGGCCATCTTTGAGAGCAGACCATGCGGTCTGCAATGTTATGCGGTATTAGCAGCCCGTTAGAACTGTTATTCCACACTCGAGGGCAGGTTTCCCACGCGTTACTCACCCGTCCGCCACTGTACTCGCAATCCGAAGAATGCTTTCTCGTTCGACTTGCATGCCTAATCCACGCCGCCAGCGTTCATTCTGAGCCAGGATCGAACTCTCCGTTGTAATAAAAACCGAAGAGCCGTAGCCTGCGCTACGCTCGAATTGACGTTCTTCCCATCGATCCAAAAAGGACCGGCGGGCCCGAACCATCTGGCAAGGGCATCGCACGCTATTTCATTTTCAAAGAACGGAAATCCCTATATGGATTTTCTCCAAAAGGCCAATATATACCCATTGGCCCTTTTTGTCAATCCCTATCGAGGGGATTTGCAAAAAATTTTGGAGGCCTGCAAAACACTATCATGCTTTGCCTTAGGCGTGCAGTGTATATAAGGGTCGGCGGCCGGTTTGTCAACACCTTTTTATCGGGAATCGCGCGATTTCTTCTCTGAGCCCCGATCGAGCCGCTGGGCGCGCCCGAAAAGAGTGGAAAAGGGGCGGCGCTGTCGCTACAGTATCCGCAGCCGGCGGCCGCACGGCGCGGCCCCGCGCAGCGAACGGAGACGACGAACGATGGCGTTCCGGCCACTCACGCGCGGAGAGCGGATCCTCCTCTGGAGCCTCGGGCTGTGCTTCGTGTGCATGCTCGGCGTCGCCGTGGGAGCGGTCGTCTACTTCTCGCGCGATCTGCCCTCGATGGAGCGGCTCGAGATGATCGAGCCCGCGCTCAAGACGCGCATTCTCGCGCGCGACTCGTCGGTCGTGAGGGAGTTCTACGAGGAGAACCGCGTCTTCGTCCCGCTCGATCGGATCCCCCTCGCCGCCCGCCGCGCGTTCCTCGCCGTCGAGGACCGTCACTTCTACGAGCACAGCGGCATCGATCTGCGGCGGCTCATCTTCGTCGCGGCGAGCAACCTCTTCGATCTGCGCGGCGCGCGCGGGACGAGCACGATCACGCAGCAGCTCTCGCGCGATCTCTTCCTCACGAAGGAGCAGACCTTCGCTCGCAAGATCAAGGAGGTGCTGCTCTCCTTCAAGATCGAGCGCACGTACTCGAAGGACGAGATCCTCGAGATGTACCTCAACCAAATCTACTTCGGCGAGGGCACGTACGGCATCGAAGCCGCCTCGAGGAAGTATTTCGGAAAGCCGGTGCAGGAGCTCGGTCTCAATCAGATCGCGCTGCTCGCGGGGCTCCCGAAGAATCCGGGCGGCTACAACCCCTTCACGAATCGCGAGCGATCGGTGCGGCGCATGCAGACCGTGCTCGGAGAGATGGAGGAGTTCGGCGTCATCACGAAGGCGGAGCGCGATTCGCTCAAGGCCGGCTCCCTCGACATCGTGACGAAGGTCTCGGAGGATCAGGAGTTCGCCGGCTACTTCTGCGAGCACATCCGGCAGATCCTCGAGGCGAAGTACGGCTCGCGTCCGATCTACCGCGAGGGGTACACCGTCTACACGACGCTCGACGCCCGGCTTCAGCGCGCGGCGGAGCGCGCTCTCGAGGCGCAGATGGTGCGGCTCGAGAGCGAGAAGCGCTTCGCGCAGACGCGCGCGCAGTACGAAAAGGCGGCGGCGGGCGGCGAGAAGGTGAAGGCCGAGTACCTCCAGGGGGCGCTCGCGGCGATCGATCCGCGCAGGGGGCACATTCTCGCCCTCATCGGCGGACGGAACTTCCGCGAGACGCAGTACAACCGCGCCCTGCAGGCGCCCCGCCAGCCCGGCTCGGCGTTCAAGCCCTTCCTCTACGTCGCCGCGCTCGAGAGCGGCTACAGCCCCTCCGACATCCTCATCGACACGCCGTTCGTCGTGGAGCTTCCGAACGGCGACGTCTGGAAGCCCCGCAACTACGACCGGAAGTTTCACGGGGCCGTGTCGCTGCGCGAGGCGCTCTCGCGCTCTCTCAACATCCCTTCCGTCAAGCTCATTCAGGCGATCGGGCCGCCCACGGTGATCAACGTCGCCAAGCGGATGGGGATCAAGAGCCGCCTCCAGAACGTGCTCTCCCTCGCTCTCGGAACGAACGAGGTCACGCTGCTCGAGCTCACCGCCGCGTACGGCTGTCTCGCGGCCGAGGGGCTGCGGGCCGAGCCGATGGCGATCCTGCGCATCGAGGACCGGAACGGCAACACCCTCGAGGAGTATCGCGAGTATCACGAGGACGTCCTCGGCGCCGACGTCTCCTACATCATCACGGACATGCTCACGAGCGTGATCGACGAGGTGCAGGGAACGGGAGCCGCCGCCCGCGCCTACGGCCTCGACGTCCCCGTCGCGGGAAAGACGGGAACGACGGACGAGTACACCGACGCCTGGTTCGTCGGCTATACGCCCGAGATCGTCGTCGGCGTCTGGACGGGGTTCGACGAGCGGAAGTCCATGGGAAGCGGCATGACCGGCGCGCGGGCCGCGCTTCCCATATGGGCCGAGGCGATGAAGGCGTTCTACCCGACGAACCGAGGGCCCGCGTTCACCGTGCCCGACAACATCGTCGAGGAGATCATCTGCGGGGAATCGGGGCTGCTCGGCACGCCGTACTGCCCGAAGGTGCATCGCGAGATCTTCATCGGCGGAAGCGAGCCGGGGCGTCAGTGCGACATCCACCGCGTGAGCCAGTACGACCTGCTCGACAAGGAAAAGGACTTCCGGGAGCTCGACCGGGAGGCCTCCCGCGAGAAGGTCGTGCCGCGCTGAGCCGCGGCGCGTCCGCGGCATCGGATCGAGAGAGATTCAATCGATAATGAGGCTCGGGCGCGCGATGGGCTCTCCGGAGAAGCCCGTCGCGCGCTCGAGTCGCCGCGCCGCGGCCTCCGCGGCTGCGGCCGTCGCGGCGTGGATCTCGAAGAGCGGCTCTCCCGCGGAGACGGCGTCTCCCGTTTTCTTGAGGCACACGATCCCGGCCGAAGGATCGACGGCGTCCTCCCGGCGCAGGCGCCCGCCCCCGAGCTCGCGAACGGTCTCGCCGACGATCCGCGCGTCGAGGCGCGAGAGGTATCCCGATCCGGCGGCCGGGACGATCCTCGCGACGGGAGCCGCCGGGAGACCGAACCGCGGGGCCGAGAGATCGATCCTCCCCCCCTGCGCGGCGACGATCCGCTCGAACCGCTCGAGCGCGCGTCCCGAATCGATCGCGCGGCGGGCGAGATCCTCGCCCTCGGCGACGGACGGCGCGAGAGCGCCTGCGACGAGCATCTCGGCCGCGAGCCGCACCGTAAGGGAGACGACGTCGGCCGGTCCCCTCCCTTCGAGCGCGCGGATCGACTCCTCGATCTCGAGGGCGTTGCCCACGGCGGCGCCGAGGGGCTCGTCCATCGACGTCACGAGGGTTTTCACGAGAACGCCCATCGCCGCTCCGGCCGCCTCGAGGGCCCCCGCGAGCCCCCGCGCGTCCGCGAGCGTCTCCATGAACGCGCCGCGACCGCACTTCACGTCGATCACGACGCCCGAGATCCCCTCCGCGAGTTTCTTCGAGAGGATGCTCGAGACGATGAGCGGAACGCTCTCGACCGTGGCCGTGGCGTCGCGCAGGGCGTAGAGCATGCGGTCGGCGGGGACGAGATCCGCCGTCTGACCCGCGAAGCACCCGCCGTGCGCCCGGACCAGCCGGCCGATCGACTCCTCGTCGAGCGCCGTCGCGAAGCCGGGGATCGACTCGAGCTTGTCGAGCGTGCCGCCGGTGTGACCGAGCGAGCGCCCGGAGATCATCGGCACGAAGAGTCCGCAGGAAGCGGCCACGGGAAGGAGGGGGATCGAGATCTTGTCGCCGACCCCTCCCGTGCTGTGCTTGTCGACGAGCGGACCCGGACAATCGTCGACGCGGAGCGCGCGCCCGCTCGCGAGCATGACCCGGGTCAGCGCGGCCGTCTCGCCGCTCGTCATGCCCCGAAGCATGACGGCCATGAGAAACGCGGCGACCTGATAGTCGGGCACCTCACCCGCGAGGGCGCCGGCGACGAATCCGCGGATCTCGTCCTCGTCGAGACGGCCGCCGTCGCGCTTTTTCCGTATGACGTCGTACGCGTTCACGGGAGCTTCTTCCATTCCTCCATGATCGCGACGCTCGCGCTCGTTCCGATCCTGTCGGCGCCCGCGCGCACGAGCTCGAGGGCGAAGGAGGCGGTTCGGATTCCGGCCGACGCCTTGACGCCGAATCCGGGGCCCACCGCGCGGCGCATGATCTCGACGTCGCGGACGCTCGCCCCCGGCGGGCCGAATCCGGTGGAGGTCTTGACGAAACGCGCTCCCGCCTCCCGCGCGAGGAGACAGGCGCGCGCCTTTTCCCGGTCGTCGAGGAGCGCCGCCTCGATGATGACCTTGACGAGCGCCTCCCCGCACGCGGCGACGACGCCCGCGATGTCCGTGCGGACGGCGTCGGCGTCTCCCGACTTGAAGGCGCCGACGTTCATCACCATGTCGATCTCGCGCGCGCCGGCGCGCACGGCCCGGCCCGCCTCGAACGCCTTGACCTCGCGGTCGACGGCGCCGAGCGGGAACCCGGCGATGGAGCACACGACGACGTCCGTGCCGGCGAGCTCGCGGGAGGCGAGCGGCACCCAGTGCGTGTTGACGACCGCCGAAAAGAAGCCGTGCTCCACGGCTTCGCGGCAGAGGCGTTTCACGTCCGCCGCGGCCGCGTCGGGCCGCAGAAGCGTGTGATCGATGAGCCGCGCGAGATCGATGTTCTCCACCGTCGTCTCCCTTCGCGACACGCGGCTCACTCGAGAGCCGCGAGAAAGCTTTTCCCCGTCCGCGGCGGCAGGCCGAACCATTCGGCGAGCGTGGCGGCGAGGTCGGCGAGGGTATCCCTCGCGCCGAGCGGAACGCCCGCGCGGCCGGAACCGGCGATCGCGGCGAGAATCGGCGAATACTCCCGCGTATGGTCCGATCCGGGCATCGTCGGATCGCATCCGTGATCGCTCGTCACGGCGAGCAGCGCGCCCGGCGGGAGGAGCGCCATGAAGCGGGCGAGCCAGCCGTCGAAGCGCTCGAGCCCGCGCGCGAAGCTCCCGGGATCGCGCCGGTGCCCCCAGATCATGTCGAAATCGACGAGGTTCACGAAGAGGAGCGAGAACGGGTCGCCCTCGCGGAGCACGCGGTCGGCGCCGCGCATCGCGGCCTCGTTCCCGCCCGCCCGCACGATCCGGGCGATGCCGCGCCTCGCGAACAGGTCGTGGATCTTCCCGACGGTCGCGACCCGGCCGCCGGCCTCCGCGAGGTCGTCGAGCAGGGTCGGTCCGGGCGGCGGGAGCGAGAAGTCGCGCCTGCGCTTCGTGCGGACGAACGCGCCGGGACTCCCGGTGAACGGCCGCGCGATGACCCGCGCGACGTGGTGCGGCGGAACGAGGACGCTCCTCGCCGTCCGGCACATGCGGTAGAGCTCGCGCACGGGGACCGCCGCTTCGTGCGCCGCGATCTGAAAAACGCTGTCCGCCGACGTGTAGACGATCGGCCGGCCCGTGCGGAGGTGCTCCGCGCCGAGCTCTTCTATGATCGCGGTTCCCGAGGCGGCGCGGTTGCCGAGCACGGCGCGCCCGACGCGCTTCTCGAAGGCGGCGACGATATCGGGGGGAAAGCCGTCCGGATAGACGGGAAAGGGCTCGCGGAGCGCGCATCCCATGAGCTCCCAGTGTCCCGTCGTCGAATCCTTTCCCGGGGACAGAGCTGCCATGCGGCCGAACGAGGCGGATGGACGGACCGCGGGCTCGACGCCCCGTATCGGGGCGACGCCGCCGAGCCCGAGCGCTTGAAGCGTGGGAAGACGAAGCCCGCCGACGGCCCGCGCCGTGTTCGAGAGGGTGCTCGCGCCGCGGTCTCCGTAGCGCGCGGCGTCGGGAAGCTCGCCGGCGCCGACGCCGTCGAGCACGATTGTCACCGCTTGCCTCTTCATGAAACGCCCCGCGCGGTCCCGGCCCGGGAGGAACCCCGCGGAAGGACCGGGACGCGCCGCGGTCTCAGGGAGCGTGCCGGACGCCGAGCAGCGTCTTCATGCTCTCGATCCGGCCGCTCCGCAGGTAGATGCGCGCGACGCGCTTGCTGATGCGGCAGAGAACCTCGTAGCTCAGCGTCTCGTCCCAGCGAGCGACGTCGTCGGCCGTGATTTCGCCTGCGCCCTGCCGCCCGAAGATGACGATCTCCTCCCCGACGCGCGCGTCGGGAAAGGCGGAGAGGTCGATCATCGTCATGTCCATCGTCACGCGCCCGACGATCGGCACGCGGTTCCCGCGGTAGAGGAAATGTCCGTTGTTCGAAAGCCGGTGGCTCAGGCCGTGGCCGTACCCGACCGGCACGACGCCCATGCGTATCGGCTGCTGGGCGACGTAGGTCCGCCCGTAGCTCACGCTCGCGCCGGCCGGCATGTCGCGGACGAGCACGAGGCGGGCCTTGAAGCTCATCACGGGCTCGACGTCGATCCGGTCATGCAGGGCCGTCGAGGGCGCGTGCCCGTAGACGAAGAGTCCCGGCCGCACGAGGTTGAAATGCGACGAAGGGAAGTTCATGATCGCGGCGCTGTTCGCGCTGTGCACGTAACGGAACGTGACGCCGGCCGCCGCGAGGCGGTCGACGATCGCCGTGAACGAGTCGATCTGGTCCCGCGTGAAGGAGCTGTCGCTGTCCGATACGGGAAAATGCGTGTAGACGCCCTCGAGGCGCACGCCGGGAACGGCGCTCATGCGGACGATCGTATCGACCGCCTCGTCGCGCGGAACGCCCGCGCGTCCCATCCCCGTGTCGATCTCGACGTGGAGCGTGCACGTTCCTCCCCGGCTGCGCGCCGCCTCCCCCGCCGCCTCGGCGAACTCGAGTGAGGAGGCCGTCACCGCGAGATCGTTCTCGAGCGCCCGGTCGATCTCCTGCGGGAGAACGGGGCTCAGCACGAGGACCGGCAGTCCGATGCCCGCCCTGCGGAGCTCCCGCCCCTCGTCGAGCGTCGCGACGCCGAGCATCGCCACGCCGCATTCCTCCGCGAGCCGCGAGATCCGCACGGCGCCGTGCCCGTACGCGTCGGCCTTGACGACGAAAAGGATCGCGACCCCCGGCGGCACCATCGCGCGGACCCGTTCGATGTTGCGCCGCGCGGCGTCGAGGTTTATCTCCACCCACGCCGGAAAACGGTTCACGTCACGTTCCCTCCTCCGCGTCCTCGAGCGGCCGGTCGCCGCGATAGAGGAAACGGTCGAGGAGCTTCACGTACTCGGTCCAGCGTCCGAAACGCCCCGTGTCCTTGTCGAGCACCTGGAGCGCGCCGCGCGTCTGGGCGTCGAGGTTATCGATGTAGTGGAGCAGGATCGCCTCGATCGTCATCGGCACGACGGGGGATCCGTGCTCGAGTTGGCCGTGATGGCTGAGGATCATGTGCTTGAGCTTCAGCGCGAGCTCCGGCGGAAACCCCTCGATCCGCCGGATGCGCTCGTCGATGAACGCGGTTCCGAGCGTGATGTGGCCGAGTAGCCGCCCCGCGTCGCTGTAGTCGATGCGGTTCGTGATCTCGAGCTCCTCGACTTTGCCGAGATCGTGCGCGAGCACGCCCGCGAGGAGCAGGTCGCGGTCGACCTCCGGATACACGTCGGCCACCCGAAGGGCGATCAGCGCCATGTCGCGCACGTGCTGCGCGAGCCCGCCGAGGTAGGAGTGGTGCCATACGCGCGCCGCGGGAGCGCGGAGAAACCGCCCCGCGAACTCGGCGTCCTCGAAGATGCCGGAGAGCAGAGTCCGCAGGTGCTCGTTCTTGACGGCGGCGATCATGCCGAGGATCTGCTCGTGCACCTCGTCGGTCCGCTCCGGCGATGCCGGGATGAACTGCGCGGGATCGTACTCGTTCTCCCCGAGCTTCGCGATGGTCGCGACGTGGAGCTCGAACGCGCCCTGATACGCCTTGAGCTCGCCCTTGATCCGAACGACGTCGTTGACGTTGATCGCTCGGTCGATCTCGTCGTTCGCCTGCCAGAGCACCCCTTTGAGAGGGCCCTCCCGGTCGGTGAACTGGAAGAGGAGAAACCTGCCGTTGACGGACTCCCGCCAATCCTTCCGCGCGACGACCATGACCCGCTCCACCCGCTCCGCCACCTTGCCCATCGAAACCTCCACGTGTGAAAGCCCGGCGGGAACCGTGAAATCGCACTCACGCTAGCGCACGCGCCGCGCACGGTCAAGCCCATTCGGGCCGGTTCCGCGCGGGGAAACCGGTCCCGGGGGCGCCCAATAAAAAAGTGCGGCACGCGAGGTGCCGCACTTCCGATATTCGAAAACGCCGGTCCGCGATCTACATCGAAATAAGGACGGCGTTGCCTCCGTAGAGGATGTAACCGACCTTCACGTTCCCGCCCGAGCGGAAGCGCTCGCGGTACTCGCGCGGAAGGCTCGTCGGCGTCGACGTGTACTGCACGCCGCCCTCGAACGTCTTCCCCTCGTTCATGATCGCGTTCATGATGGCGAGCATCGCGTCGTTGCTCTCGTCGATGAAGAAGCGGACGTTCTTGAGATTGAGCGAGTAGCTCCACCTGTCGCCGACCTGCTCCCACGAGATGCCGGCGCCGGCGACCTTGAACTTCTTGTCGGCGATGCCCCGCAGGTCCGGAAGCGACGGGGTCAGCTTGACGATGTCGATCGTTTCGTATTCCTCGGGAGCCGTGAACTGAGCCGCCGAACGGGTGTTCGGCAGCTGCGTCGCGATCTCGCCGACCTGTATCGTATCCGCGCCGGCGACGAGGTAATCGACCACGAAATGGATGTACGGCGTGAAGTACTTGCGCGCGTGGACGACGAACCGTTTTCCGGCGAGCTGGCCCGTCTTCTCGGCGATGCCGTCTCCAACGAAGAACTCGATGATGTTGCCGTCGCGGACGAGCGCGACGTTGTTCGCCGAGCCGATGATCGTCGGCGTATCGAAGCTGTACTTGAAGCTGGGGCTCACGACGTCGCCGCGCGCCGCGTCTCTGAGCGTGGTCTGAACGTACGTATCCTCGAGCTTTCCGCCGCAACCGGCGACGACGGCCGAAAGAAGAACCGCGACTGCGAGGAATCCAAAAAGCTTCGACATACACGGGCTCCTTTGTAACAGGTGAATGGTCCGGCTTTGCGCGCGGGTAACCTCGCGTTGTGAACGAACGTACCGGAGTAAATTAATACTCTCCCCGCGCCTTGTCAACGATAATTTAATTACATAGAAGGCACAGAGTTACTCGAAAGCAGGAGGCTCCGCGGGCGCCTCATCGTTTCTTGTTCCGCTCCTTCTCGGTGAGCTCGAGGCCGTACTGAACGAACAGATCCTTCACCGCGGGATGGATCTCGATCGCGTCCTCGAGGGGCACGAGGCGCATCGATCCCTCGACGACGTCCCCCGAAGCGGAGAGGGAGAGATCGACCCGTCCGAGGTACTGTCCCTCGCCTCCGGTGGCGAGCATGATCGTCTCGCCCTGTTTCTCGAGCTTCTTGAGAACGGGCCTGCCGTGCCCCACGACGACGAGATCGAAGCCGCCGAGCCGTTTGGCGAGCGCGTTCGAACGCTCGAGCCCCATGTGGCTGAGAAGAATGAGAAAGTCGGCCTCGCGTGCGAGCTCCGGCATGAGCTTTCTCAGCGTCTGCTCCGCGCCGAGCACGCGGAATCCCGACGCGTCGATATAGGTCGGGAACTTGATATCTTCGTCGATCACGCCCGTGATGCCGACGCGAAGCCCTCCCGCGAGCGTGCGCACGGTGTA
This sequence comes from bacterium UBP1_UBA4783, assembly GCA_002403075.1. Taxonomy (GTDB): domain Bacteria; phylum Krumholzibacteriota; class Krumholzibacteriia; order Krumholzibacteriales; family Krumholzibacteriaceae; genus SSS58A. The sequence continues at coordinate 9,797 of DHHB01000098.1, forward strand.
GGCCGCGAAGACCGGTTCCCCCGTCGCCGCGTCGACGAGGTTGGCCGCGACCACGGGCATCGTGAGACGGCTCGCGAGCATCTGGAGGAACGGAAGACCGAACACGAAGTCCGCCTCCCCCGGCGTCACCGCGTCGAGCTTCATCACGTTCAGGGCGTCGAAGGCGAGCTGCGCCTCGGCCTTCGAGAACGACAGGTCGGGGGTCATGATGTCCCCCGCGTCGACGGCGACGAGGTTCCGGACGGACGCGCGCGCGCGATCCGTGTAGGTCGCGCGCCGGCCGACGCCGCCCATGTCCTCGACGGTGCATCCGCAGGAGCGGATCTTGCCGAGCAGATCGCTCGAGAAGAGCACCGTGAGCTCGTCCGGTTTCGCGGCCCCCCGTTTGTCTCCGCCCCCGCCGCATCCTCCCGCGGCGAGCGCGGCGGCGAGCAGTGCGAAGGCGAACGGTCGGCGTATTCCCTCGATTCGAATCATCGCGCGTGCCTTTCTTCGATGCCGGACTTTCGGCCGGCCGGTGAATCGCGCGGGGCCGCCGGCGCGCGGCTCCCGCCACACGGCAAATCTACGACTCCCGCCGCGGTGCGCACAAGCGCAAATCTGTTGCGCGATCCGGCGGCGGGCCGTATCATCCGGCACGCGCGCCGGACCGGCGCCCAAAACACGATGAAGCGAACACGATCGATCTCGATTCTGCGGAGCGGCTGGATGGCGCTCGCCGTCGTCATCCTCGTCGCCGCGTTCGTTCTCGCCGACTGGTATTACTACGCAAAAACGCGCCGGAGCCTCGACGAGGAGTTCGGGCGGCGCCTCGCCGCGATCGCCGAGCTCGCCTCGTCGGAGGTTTCGCGTTTCGCTGCGGCTCCGGCGCGGGACCTCCTCTCCGGCGCCCCCGCGGCGGATTCGGCGCGCGCCGGGCTCGAGCGGATACGGGACCGCCACTCGCTGTTCAACGTCGTCGTGCTCCGCGATGATTACGTCACGCTCCTGAGCCTCGAGCCGGCGCTCTACCCCGAGGACGCCGAGTACCCCCACTGGCAGGCGGACTACCTCGCGCTCGAACGCGCGTTCCGGGGCGAGGTCGCGGCGACCGATCTGTACGGAGAAAAGGGCGCCTATCTCAAAGCGGGGTACGCGCCGCTTCCGCCGGGCGGGACGGCGGCCGACGCGGTGGTCGGCGTCGAGGCGAGCGCGGAGTTTCTCGGAGCGCTCGCGCGTTTGCGGCTCATCCTCGTCGCCGTGACGGCGATATCCGCGGCCGGGATCGTGCTCTTCGCCGTTTTCGCCCTGCGGGCCGCCTCCTCGCTCGCCGCCGCGCGCGAATCCCTCGCGCGGGCCGAATCGCTCGCCGCGATGGGCCGCATGGCGGCCGGCATCGCGCACGAGATCCGGAATCCGCTCTTCATCATCCGGAGCGCCGCCGAAAAGCTCCGCGCGAAGCATCCCGAAAGCGCCCCCGACGTCGAGAGCTACGTCATCGAGGAAGTCGACCGCCTGAACGGAATCCTCACCGACTACCTCCTCTTCGCCCGGGACGAACCCGCGCGCCGGGTCCCGATGGATCTCGTCGCGACGCTCGACCGGTGCGCGCGCAACCTGCGCGAATCGGGGGGCGAGGATCCCGTCGCCGTCGAGACCCGCTTCGAGCGCGCCGAGGCGCCGTTCGTCGGGGAGGAAAAGAGGATCGAACAGGCCTTTCTCAACATACTTCTCAACGCCCGGCAGGCCGCCCCGGCCGGCGGCGCGATCTCCGTCTCCTTGGCGATCGAAGGCGGGCGCTACCGGGCGTGCGTCGCTGACACCGGCGCGGGGATTGCGCCGAAGGATCTCGACAGGATCTTCGAGCCGTTCTTCACGACGAAATCCAAGGGAAGCGGTCTCGGACTCGCCATCACGAAGAAGATCGTCGAGGCTCACGGCGGAGAGATCACCGTCGAGAGCGCGCCGGGCGCGGGAACCGTCGTGAGCGTCTTTCTGCCGGCGCCGGCCGGGACGAACGGTCCCGCCGGCGGCCGGGACGGAGCGTGAGCATGACACGGATACTGATCGTCGACGACGAGCGGAAGATCACCGAGCTTCTCGTGGAGCGGATCGCCGAGGAGGGCATGGACGCATCCGCGGCGGCGAGCGCCGAGGAGGCGCTTCCCGCGATCGAACGGGGCGAAACGGACGTCGTTCTCTGCGACCTGCGCCTCGCGGGCATGGACGGGATCGAGCTTCTGCGCCGGACGAAAAAGGCGTCGCCCGACACGGACGTCGTCATCATGACCGCCTACGCGAGCGCCGAGACCGCGGTCGAGGCGATGCGTCAAGGCGCCTACGAATACCTCATCAAGCCGTTCCAGATGGACGAGGTGGTCATGCTGCTCCGGCGCATCATCGAGCGCCGCGACCTCGTCTCGGAGAACGCGGCGCTCCGCGACAAGCTCTCCTCCCGCGCGGCCACGGGCCGGATCATCGGCGATTCGTCCGCGATCCGCGCGGTGCGGGATCTCATCGGCCTCGTGGCGCCGGCCGACACGCCGGTCCTCATCCTCGGCGAGAGCGGCACCGGCAAGGAGCTCGTCGCGGCCGAGATCCACGCGAGGAGCTCCCGCGCGAAGGGGCCGTTCGTCGTGCTCAACTGCGCGGCCGTTCCGGAGACGCTTCTCGAGGCGGAGCTCTTCGGCCACGAGAAGGGCGCCTTCACCGGCGCCGCGCAGCGCAAGCCCGGCCAGTTCAAGCTCGCCGAGGGCGGCACGCTCTTCATGGACGAGATCGGCGAGGCCCCCCTCGCGATACAGGCCAAGCTGCTTCGCGCGATCGAGCTCAAGCAGTTCCTCCCGCTCGGAAGCGCGAAGCCGGTCACCGTGGACGTTCGGATCATCGCCGCGACGAACCGCGAGATCGAGGCGTTCGTGCGGGAAGGCCGGTTCCGCGAGGATCTCTTCTACCGGCTCAACGTGTTCCCGATACGGATTCCGCCGCTGCGCGACCGCAAGGAGGATATCGTCCCGATCGCCGAGCATTTCCTGCGGGAATGGAAGGGCGCCGGGCGCGGCGGCCCGGCCGTCCCCGCTCTCGGCGCCGACGCCGCCGCGAAGCTCAGAAGCTACCCGTGGCCGGGCAACGTGCGGGAGCTCCGGAACGTTCTCGAGCGCGCCACCATCCTCGCGGGCGGCGGCTCCGTGACGGCCGCGCACATCATGATCGAGGGCGGCGGTCCGGGCAGGGGCTCCGCCGAGGAGCGTCTGCGGTCCCTTATCGGCGAGATGGACCTTCCAGCGATAGAGAAGCGTCTCGTCGAGCTCGTGCTCGAAGCGGCGGGCGGCAACAAGAGCAGGGCCGCCGCGACGCTCGGCATCACGAGGCGGGCCCTCTATGGGAGGCTGGAGAGGTTCGGATCGCGGGAGGGCGCGGCCGGCGAGCCGGACGAGCGCTAGCTGTACCCCGAGGGTCACCCGCGCTGAACCGTCCGGGACAAACGGCCCGTGTTCCTCGCGCGAATACTGTATGCAACATATTAATACGAATGGACTTGCGATATTTCCTCGCCATGGCACGTGAGTTGCCTCGATACCTTGTCGGATGACAGGAAAGGAGCTCGAAAGCTATGGACCGAAGGATCAAATATAGGAATCTCAGGACGATGATGGGCGCCGTCGCGCTCGTCTTTTCCGTCGCGTTCGTTTTCGCGCCGCCTTCCACCGCCCTCGCGCAGGGGACCGAGGACGGCATGCGGGCGCTCGAGGCGCTCGAGCGCACCGACGAGGTGATCGCGCGGGCGAAGCAGATCGTGGACGAGACGAGAAGCGAAAAGGGCCGCGTCGCCCTTCGCTTCGCCATGGAGCTGCAAACGCGGGCGTGGACCAACTACCGCGGAAACGGCTACCGCCTCGCGCTGCGGCTGACGCTCGAGGCGCGCGACGAGGCGTGGCACGCGATGTCGCTCGCCCGGGCGGACATCCGAAGCGAGGAAAGCCACGCGCGCGTGGCCGAGGAAGCGCGCGAACGCCTGCAGAACGTCCGCGACATGATGATCGACGGCGGCCTGCGGGACGACCATGCGATGAAGCTCATCGACGAGGCTCGCGGACTCCTCGACAAGTCGCGCACGAACGCCCAGCAGAACCGTTACCAGCTCGCCCTCAGGCTCGCGGCGAACGCCCGCCAGCTCGCCGTCAAGGCGGAGGAGCGAGTGCGGAGCACCCGCATGCTCAAGGAATCGCTCGAGCGCCGGATCGCCCTCCTCGAACGGCTCATGGAACGCTCGCGCGACCGCGTCGGCGAAAAGGGCGACGACAAGACCCGCGCGGAGATCCGCGCCGCCGAGCGCAAGCTCGAGCAGGCGCGCGAGCAGCTCGCCGCCGGCCGCTATCGCGAGGCCCGTCAATCGTGCGACGCGTGCGAACGGATGCTGCGCGCCGCCGTGAGGCTCGTTCCGCCGGCCGCCGGGGAAGCGGGCGTTCATCTCGAGCAGGCGTACCGGCTCCTCGAGCGGGCACGCGAAATGCGCGAGGACGGCGGAGACCTCGATCCGCGGACGACTCAAACAATGGCGCGCGCGCGCGAAATGCTCGACCGCGCAGGGGAAGAGATCGCCGCCGGCCGGGAGAACGAGGGGCTCGCCCTCGTCGAGCGCGCGCGCGAGATGCTCCGGAATACCGTGCGCGAGGAGGGCGGCGCCCTCTCGGGCGAGCGCGTCATGGAGCGGATCGCGCACGTCGAGAGAATTCGCGAGGAGGCCCGCAATCTCGCGGGGCCCTGCTCCGCCCCCGGCGTCAAGGAGCTCGTCGAGCGCGCCGACGCGCATCTCGCCCGCGCCCGCGAGCACGCCGGCGCTTCGCGGTTCGAACAGGCGGCGGCCGAGACCGCGATCGCCCGAAATATGTATCAGAGGATAAGCGATCTATGCGCACGCTGATCGCCGTCATCGCGGCGGGCCTCGCGGCGCTCGCGCTTCAGGCGTGCGCGCACGAGAGGCCCGCCGTCGCTCGAATCGTCTTCGCGGACAGTCTCGCGGCCGATTCGCTCGGCGCCTCGATGCTCGACGACCTCTTCCTCGAGCGGCACGGCGCCGTGACCGCGCTGTTCTTCGATCGCGGCGGCGCCGAGCGGCGCGACCCGGCGGCTCTCGAGGCGAGAGCGCTCGTCGCGGCCGCGGAGGAGATGTACCTGTACGGGCGAACGCCCGCCGCGCTGCGGATTCTCGACCAAGCGTCGGCGCTCCTCGGACGGAACGAATGAAGCGAGGAACCCTCGCCATACGGGCGGCCGCGGCGTTCGCCGCGTGCGCGGCGTTCGCCGCCGGCGCGGCGCCGGCCGGCGGGGCCGAACCGATCCGCGCCGGCTTCTCGAGCCGCCTCTCCCTCGGCTACGATTCCTTCATCGACCGGTTCACCATCCTCGACGACGACACCGCCGAGGCGGTGCACGACGTCTACGCCGGCCTCGGCAACGTTCTCTCGCTCTCGAAGGGAGCGGCGAGAGCGAACCTCTCGAACCTCCTGCGATACGGAAACCAGACGATGGACGAATCCCTCGATCTCGACACCTCGTTCGAACCGGCCCGGGCCTGGCGCGTGGACCTGCGGGGAGGATTCCGGTACAAGCACTTCCGCGAGGGAAGCGACTACGCGGCCGCCAACGATTACCTGCAGGGAAACGCGCTCGTCAAGGTGCGGACGCGCCTTTCGGGCCGCTTCCGCGCGGGCGCGCGCGCCCGTTTCGAGCTGGTCGATTTCGACGAACGGACCCTTTTCGATTACGATTACACGTATCGCGACGCGGGGATCGAGCTCGAGGCGGGATCGGATTACGCGCGCTCGCTTCTCGTCTCGGCGAGCGTCGGCTCCCGCGAGACCCCCGACACGACCGCGCTCGGATTCGACAGGATCCTCGCCGAGCTCGACGCCCGGGAAGCGGCGGGAAGACTGTCGCTCCAATTCGGCGTCTCGGGCGACCGGCGGGACTACCGGGAGAACATCCGGAGCGACTCGTGGCTCGTAAACTCCCGATTCGAGGCCGCTCTCGGCCTCGAAACGGGACGCTCGGTCTCGATCAGGGGCGAGGCCGAGATCCTCGCCTACGACCGTCCGGACGCCGTCTATTTCGACAGCCAGTTCGTCCGCGGAGGGGTCCGGACCCGCATCCCGGCCGGAACGGCGGCGACGCTCTTCCTCGAGCCCCGGTACGCGCAGATGCTGTGCGCCGATTTTGCCGAGGAGCGATACCGGGAGGGATCCCTGATCCTCGGCGTCGAGGCCTTCGGCGGCGAGCGCTACTGGGTCAGCGCCTCGTACGAGCCGGGGTACCGGGACTACACCGCCGCGGAGAACTACCTCTACTCCGATTTCCTCGTCAACCGCGTCTCCATCATGGGAAGCCTAACTCTGCCAATGGATTACTCCATTAACCTCTTCCTCGATCACGAGCCGGAGCGCCACTCGCGGCGTGAGGACGATTTCTCGATCACGCTCGTATCTCTCGATATTACGAAGCGTTTCTGACGACGCGAGCGGGAGAAAAAAATCTTGACACCGGTCGGAACGGCTGTTAATTAGGGAAAGGCTCTTTTGGAAAAGGAGTGTAACAATGGCGAGAATACCGTCTATCGATCCCGATCTTTGCACCGGATGCGAGCTCTGCGTCGAGACCGTCCCCGACGTGTTTCAGATGGAAGGGGATGTGGCGGCCATCTCCGATCCGGCCGGGGCGACCGAAGAGGAGATTCAGGAGGCCATCGACAACTGCCCGGTCGAGGCGATCACCTGGCAGGACGAATAGGCGCTATCGACGAAGATTGCGAAGAAGCCGTGCCCGGCCGGGCACGGCTTTCTTTTTGTACGGCGGGCCCGCGCGGATCGCGCTCCGTGCCCTCCCTATCCCCCGCAGGCCTCGAGCAGCACCTCGGCGATATCGTACGCCTTGACGTCCTCGCGTCCGAGGCTCTTCAGTCCGTCCTCGAACATCGTCAGACAATAGGGGCAGGCGGTGAAGACGCGATCGACGCCGAGGCCGAGGAGCTCCCTCGTCCTCTCCTCGTTGATGCGGGTGCCGAGATGCTCCTCCATCCACATCCTGCCGCCGCCTGCGCCGCAGCAGAAGCTCCGCGAACGGCGCCGCGGGAACTCCACGACCCTCGCCGCGCTCGATAAGACCCGCCTCGGCTGCCGCAGGACGCCGTTGTACCTCCCGAGATAGCACGAGTCGTGAAACGCCCCGCGCGGCCCGCCGTCCCGTCGGGGCGAGAGCTTCTTCGCGGCGACGAGCTCGAGCAGAAGCTCGCTGTGGTGCCGCACCGGAACCGAGAGCCCGAACTGCGGGTACTCGGCTCGGAACGAGTTGTACCCGTGCGGGCACGCGGTGACGAGGGTCTTGAACCGGTATTTCTTGAGCGTCTCGATATTCGACTGAATGAGCGTCTGGGCGAGGTATTCGTTCCCCATCCGCCGGGCCGTCTCCCCGCAGCACATCTCCTCGGCGCCGAGAATCGCGAAATCGACCCCCGCCCGCCGCAGCAGAGCCGCGACGGCGCGGGAGACCTTTTGCCCCCGCGCGTCGAACGATCCCGCGCAGCCGACCCACAACAGGACGTCGAAGCTCCCGCGGGAGGAGGCGAGCGGGACGTCGAGCCCTTCCGCCCAATCCGCGCGCGACGAGTAGCCGATCGCCCACGGGTTGTAGTTCACCTCCATGTTCTTGAATACCGGCTGCATCTCCGCGGGGAACCGGCTCTCCGTCATGACGAGGTGTCGTCTGAGATCGACGAGCTTCTGCACGTGCTCGATGAACGGCGGGCATTCCTGCATGCACGCGCCGCAGGTGGTGCACGACCAGATCTCGTCCTCTGAAACCGCGTCGGGAACGATCGGCGTCTTGCGCAGAACGGCCTCCCCCTTCGAGAGAAGCCCGCCCTTGTCGCTCATGAGCCGCGCGCGGAGCCGGTGGATGACGCGGTAGGGCGAGAGCGGCTTGCCGGTGCGGTAGGCCGGACACGCCACCTGGCAGCGTCCGCACTCGGTGCAGGCGTAGAGATCGAGGAGCTGCTTCCACGTGTAGTCGGGAAGCTCGGAAACGCCGAACTTTTCGGCGGCGTCGTCCTCGAAGTTCATTCGGCTGAGCGTGCCCGTCGATCCGAGGTTCTTGAAGAACACGTTCGGGATCGCGCCGAGGATGTGGATGTGCTTCGAGAACGGGATGTAGAGCAGGAAGAAGAAAATGATCCCGTTGTGGAGCCACGAGAGGACGCCGTAGGCGATCGGGAGGTTCATGCCCAGTCCGCCGACCGCGGCCGCCGCGGCCGCGGAGACGGGGGCGTTCGCCCGCGTGATCCGCTCGGATCCCATGAGGATCTCGGTGCCGCGCACGCCGTACATGAGCAGGATGAGGACGAAGATGAGCGAGAGGATGAGCCCCGCCTGCACCGGAACCTTCGGATCGTCGATCTTCAGGCGCTCCGGCTTGAGGACGAAGCGGCGCAGCGCGGCGACCGCGAGCGCGACGATCACGAGTATCCCGAAGACGTCCTGAAGCAGCAGGATCGCGGATCCCGCCGTCCGGCCGACGATCCGGTCGAGCGTGAAGCCGCCGAACATCTGCGAGAGCATGTGGTCGAGCGTGCCGATCGTGATGAAGACGAATCCCCAGAAGATGACGAAGTGCCCGAGGCCCGCCGGCTGTGCGAGCACGCGCAGCTGGGCGCCCACGTACACGACGACCGCCCAGACGCGATCCCGCACGCGGTTGAAGCGGTTCTCCGGCTTGCCGGCCGCGAGAATGCGGCAGAGGAACCGGACGACGAGACCGAAGGCCGCGAACGAGGCGGCGAAGAGAACGAGAAGGACGACTCCGCCCGCGGTCATGCGCTCCTCCTCTCGTTAGGCGAGGGCCTTTTTGATCTCCTCGGTGAGCATCGGAACGATCTCGAAGAGGTCTCCGACGACGCCGTAGGTCGCGCGCTCGAAGATCGGCGCGTTCGGATCCTTGTTGATCGCCACGATCACCTTCGAGGTCCGCATCCCGGCGAGATGCTGAATCGCGCCGGAGATGCCGCACGCGATGTAGAGCTTCGGATTGACGATCTTGCCGGTCTGTCCGACCTGCACGGCCGCCGGGGCGAACCCCGCGTCGACCGCCGCCCGCGAGGCGCCGACCGCCGCGCCGAGCGCGTCGGCGAGATCCTCGAGGATCTTGAAATTCGCCTTCTCCTTCATCGCCCGGCCGCCCGATACGATCACGTCCGCCTCGGTGATATCCGGACGTCCGCCCTCGAGAGGTATGATCTCCCGGACGAGCGCGCGTATCGCCTCGCGCGCGGCCGCGGGCCCGCGCTTCTCGATCGGCGTGCTCCCCCCCGTGGGAGCGGCGGGCGGGACGTTGTTCGGGCGGATCGTGACGAAGGCCGTCCGCTCGCCGCGCCGCGCGAGCTCGACGTACACCTTGCCCGAATACACGGGACGGCGCACGACGCACGCGGCCCCCTCCATGCGGATATCGACGCAGTCGCTGAACATGACCCCGTCCACCCTCGCGGCGACGCGGGGCGCGAGATCGCGGCCCATCGCCGTCGCGCCGAGCAGCACGTAGGACGGGCTCGACTCCTTCACGAGACCGGCGAGCGCCGCCGCGTAGCCCTCCGTCGAGTAGCTCGCGAGCGCGTCCCCCTCGAAGACCGTGATCTTCCGCAAGCCGTAATCGGCGATCCCTTTCGCGGCCGCCTCGGCGCCCGCGCCGACGAGCGCCGCGTCGACGGCGCCGCCGGTGTCCTTCGACACGCGGCGCGCGGCTTCGATGAGCTCCCGCGTCACCTTTTTCAGCGCGCCGCCCCGGACCTCGCCGAATATCAGAATATCGTTGGACATCTATCTCTCCTCCGTGTCTTCGCCGCGGTTATATGACCTTCGACTCGTCGCGGAGAAGCTTCACGAGCTCGCGAACCGCGTCCCGCGCCTCCTCCGCCTGCACCATCCGGCAGCCCGAGCTCTTCGGGAGCGGCACCCAGCGCACGATCGCGCTCCGCGCCTCCCCCGGGACGGCGACGCCGAGATCGGCGAGCGTCTTTGTGCGGATCTCCTTCTTCTTCGCCTTCATGATGCCGGGGAGCGAAGCGTAGCGGGGCTCGTTGAGCCCCTTCTCGCAGGAGACGATCGCGGGCAGGGCGGTCTCGATCATCTCGTCCCCTCCCTCGATGCGGCGCCGCAGCGTCGCCCGGGAGCCGTCGCCGGAGAGCTCGAAACCCGTCACGACGTTGACCTGCGGAACGTCGAGCATCTCGGCGAGGATGGTCTGAACCTGGCCCATGTCGTCGTCGATCGCCTGCTTGCCGCAGAAGATGATGTCGAAGCCGCTTTCCTTGACGGCCGCGGCGAGCGCGGCGGCGGCGAGGAACGGATCGCCGGAGGCGAGCGCCGGATCGCAGACGTGCACCGCGTCGTCGGCCCCCATCGCGAGCGCCGTGCGTATAAGCTCGGTCGCCTCCTCCGGGCCGGCGCACACCGCCGTCACCGTGCTCGGGCCGCCCGCCTTCTCCTTGACCCGGAGCGCCTGCTCGATGCCGTACTCGTCATAGGTGCTGATGACGTACTTGATCCCGTCGTCCTTGATGCCGGTGCCCTCCTGATTGACGAGGATCCTCGCCTCCGTGTCAGGCACCCGCTTCATGAGCGCGATGATCTTCAACGGCTCCTCCTTTCGCCGGCCTCGTGCTCACTCCGGGATCGTCCGCTCGAACTCCTCGATGACCGCGCGCGAGATGACGAGGCGCTGGATCTCGCTCGTTCCCTCGTACAGCTCGGTCACCCGGGCGTCCCGAAAGAGCCGTTCGATGATGAATTCCTGCGTGTAGCCGACCCCTCCGTGCATCTGGAGGGCGTCGTAGGCGACCCGGTTCGCGACCCTGCTCGCGAAGAGCTTCGCCATGGCCGCTTCCTTGGTGTACGCCTCGCCCGCGTCGCGCAGCTTCGCCGCGCGGTACACGAGGAGACGCGCCGCCTCGATATCGGTCGCCGCGTCGGCGATCTTCCAGCGCGTCGCCTGGAAATCGACGATGCGCGAATTGAACTGCGTGCGCTCGCGCGCGTACCGGATCCCCTCGTCGAGCGCCGCCCGGGCGATGCCGATCGACTGCGCGGCGATCCCGATGCGTCCGCCGTCGAGGCCGGCGAGCGCGATCTTGAGCCCCTGTCCCTCGCGGCCGAGAAGGTTCCCGGCGGGAACGCGGCAGTCCTCGAAGACGAGCTCGACCGTCCGCGACGCCCGAAGCCCCATCTTCCGCTCGACCTTTCCGATCGAGAAGCCGGGCATCGACGGATCGACGACGAACGCGCTGATGCCCTTTGTGCGGGCGCCGGGATCCGTGCGGGCGAAGACGATGACCGCGCCCGCGC
>DHHB01000025.1:0-125 GCA_002403075.1 bacterium UBP1_UBA4783
TGCACGGCGGCATGAAGGTGCTCGGCGTCTCCGTCGTGACCGACAAGGCCGATCCCGACCGTCTCGAGCCGGTGGACATCCACCAGATCCTCGCGACGGCCAAACGCGGCGAGGCGAAGCTCCGC
>DHHB01000025.1:145-4256 GCA_002403075.1 bacterium UBP1_UBA4783
CGAAGGATGCGCGCATGAAATTCCCCCGCATCCCCCGTCTCCTCGTTCCGCTCGTCGTGCTCGTCGCGGCGAGCGCGACGATCGCCTTCGCGCTCCATCGCGCGAGCGGCGGGAACGAGATCGCCGACGACGTCGTCACGCTGACGCGCATGGTGCGCGATCCGTTCGTCCTGTGGAGGGATTACCGGGCCGCGGGGCTCAGCGACAACTGGGGATCGTTCCCGCCGCTTCTGCCGCCCGTGTTTTCGCTGCTCGTCGCGCCGTGGCTCCGGATCGCGGGGGGGTTCTGGGGGTTCCGGCTCGGCGTTCTCTCGTGGACGATCGCCGCGCTCTTCGTTCTCGACGCGCTGCTCCGCCGCGCGGGTGGAATCCCGGAGGAGCGTCGCCGCGGCCTGCTGCTCCTCTTCGTTCTCCTGCCGTCCGTTCTCGGCGCGATCGCGCTCATACCGCAGGAGGAGATATACGTCTCGCTCTTCGCGGCGGCGCTGTACGCCGCCGCGGCGGCGGGACGGTGGAAGCTCGTGCCGTTTCTCTTCGTCGCCGCGGCGCTCGCGGGCAAATACTTCCTGCTCGTGCTCGTTCCGGCGGCGGCGTTCGTTTCGCCCGCGCCGTGGAGGCGGGCCGCCGCGTGGAGCGCCCTCGCGCTCGGCGCGCTCGCCGCCTACGCCGCTTATCACCGGATCGCGCACGGGCTCTCGCCGATCGTGAGCCATGACGTCGATCCCGGCTCCTGCCTTTCGATCTGGGCGCTCGCGTGGAACGTGGGGTTCCAGCCGCCGCAGCGCGCCGCGCGGGCCGTCTCGCTCGTGCTCGCCGCCGTCTTCGCGCTCGTCTTCTCCCGACGGTCGGCGGCGCGGGGGCGGCCGCTCTCCTTCACCTTTTCGGGGACGATCGTCGGCGCGCTGATGCTGCTTTCCGTGTCGTATCCCGGATACATCCTCTGGGCCGCGCCGATCCTTCCGGTCGCGATCGGGCTCATGAAGCGGCGCCCGCACCGGATAGGGGCCGCCGCGCTCGCCGTTCTCTGGGGGGCGGGGGAGTGGGGGGCGAACTTCTTCCGCGGCGTCGCGCTCGCGCTCGGCGCCGACCGTCCCGCCGGCAAGGAGACGCTCGCCGCGTTCGCGGAGCGTCTCCTCGGCCGCGGATTTCCGTACGGGGCCGCGCACGTCGGCTTTCTCTGCCTCGTGCTCGCGGCCGGCTGCGGGCTGCTCTATATCCTCTCGACCGCCCCAGCGGAGGAAGAGGCGTTCGGCCGCCGCGGCGCGAACCAGCCGTAGAGCGCCGGGATGAAAAAGAGCGTGAGGAAGGTCGACGAGACGAGCCCGAACACGACCACGACGGCGAGCGGGCGCTGCACCTCGGAGCCCATCCCGCGCGCGAAGAGGAGCGGCGCGAGCCCGAGCACCGTCGTGAGGGCGGTGAGCAGAACGGGCCGGAGCCGCAGCAGCGCGCCCTCCGTCACCGCGTTCGCCGTGTCGATCCCCGATCGCCGCAGCTCGTCGATGTAGGTCACGAGGATGAGTCCGTTCTGCACGGCGATGCCGAAGAGCGCGATGAACCCCACGGACGCCGGCACCGAAAGGTATTCCCCGAACGCGAAAAGCCCGAGCACGCCCCCGACGAGCGCGAGCGGGACGTTCGTGAATATGAGGAGCGCCGAGCGGAGCGCGCCGAGCGAGAGGTACAACATGAGGAATATCGCCGCGAGCGCCGCGGGGACGATGATCGCGAGCCGCCGCATGGCGCGCTCCTGATTCTCGAACTGCCCGCCGTACTCGACGTGGTAGCCGGGCGGGAGCTCGACCCGCTCGCCGATCCGCTCGCGCATGTCGGCGACGACGCCGCCGAGGTCGCGGCCGCGCACGTTCGCCGTGACCGCCCACCGCCGCTCGTTCCGCTCGCGGCTCACGAGGATGGGGCCGACGAGGCTGCGGATGTCGGCGACGACCGAGAGCGGCACCGATCCTCCCTCGCGCGTCCGCACCATGAGGGCGCCGATCGCCTCGGGCTCGGCCCGGAATTGCTCCCGGTACCTCACCTGAATGTCGAAGCGGCGCGTGCCGAGATACACCTGATCGACCGCCCTGCCGCCGACGCCCGTTTCGACCGTCTCGAGCACGTCCGCGACGTCGACGCCGTAGCGCGCGCACGCGTAACGGTCGGGGACGACCTGCACCTGCGGCTGTCCGAAGCTCTGCTCGACCGAGAGATCGACGAGCCCCGGGATCCCCTCGACGGCGGCCCGTATCTCCTCGGCTTTCGCGCGGAGCACGTCGAGCTCCTCGCCGTAGATCTTGACGGCGAGCTGCGTGCGCACCCCCGAGAGAAGCTCGTCGAACATGTTCTGGATCGGCTGGGAAAAGGTGATCTGGACCCCCGGATACTGCGACAGCGCGAGGTCGAGCACCTCGACGATCTCCGCCTTGCTCCGGAAGCTCCGCCACTCGGAGCGGGGCCGCAGCGCCACCTGGATGTGCGCGGAGTTGACGGGGTGGGGGTGGCTCCCCGCTTCGGGGCGGCCGATCTTCGACACCGTGTGATCGACCTCGCCGAGACCCCGGATCTCGCGCTCGAGCTTCATGACCGTGTCGACGGCGCGTTCGAGCGAAATCGAGGGGGCCATCGCCACGTTGATCTGTATCGCCCCCTCCTCGAGGGTCGGAATGAACTCGGTGCCGAGGCGCGGGACGAGCGCGGCCGTTCCCGCGAAGATCAGCAGCGTCGCCGCGACGACGGCGCGCTTGCGCCGGAGCGCCCCGGCGAGCAGCGGCCGGTACGCGCGCATGAGCCAGTCCATGCAGCGCGGGCAGTCCCTCGGCTTGACCCGCAGGAGGAGCGACGAGAGAACGGGGGCGAAGACGAGCGCCGCGACGATCGATCCGCCGAGCGCGAAGGTCGTCGCGAACGCCATGGGCGAAAACATCTTCCCTTCGACGCCCTCGAGCGAGAAGAGCGGCAGGAACACGACGATGATGATGGCGACCGAGAAGAGGATCGGGCGCGCCACCTCGGCGCCGGCCGCCGCGATCGTATCGAGCCGCTTGCGGCCCGCGTTCCGCTCCTCCGCGAGGTGCCGGCAGACGTTCTCGACGATGACGATCGAGGCGTCGCCGAGCATGCCGACCGCGATGGCGATCCCGCCGAGCGACATGAGGTTCGCCGAGATCCCGCTCCACCCCATGAAAAGCGCCGCTATGAGCGCGCACAGCGGGAGCGAGAGCGCGACGATGAGCGCCCCGCGAAGATGGCCGAGGAGGAGGACGAGGATCGCGACGACGAGCGCCGCCCCCTGCCAGAGAGCGGTCTTCATCGTGCCGACGGCGTTTGTGACGAGCGTCTCTTGATTGTAGTAGGGGATGAGCGAGACGCCCGGCGGCAGGGACGCCCGCACCTCGCCGATCGCGCCCTCGAGCCGCTCGATGACCTTCGACGTGTTCTCGCCGTAGAGCTTCATGACGATCCCCGCGACGACCTCCTCCCGGCCGTCGAGCGTCACGACGCCGCGGCGCACGGCGTTCCCGTATTCGACCGTGGCGACGTCGCCGATGCGGACGGGCGTGCCCCGCACGACCTTCACCTGCACGCCGGCGAGATCCTCCCGCCGCTCGATGAGTCCGACCCCGCGGACGAGGTATTCCTCCGCGCCGACGACGAGGAACTGCCCGCCGGCGTTGCGGTTGTTGGCCGTGATCGCCTCGACGATCTCGTCGAGCCTGATCCCGTGCCGGCGCATCGCGTACGGATCGACGTTCACCTGATACTGGAGAACGTGTCCGCCCATCGAGAGCACGTCGGTGACGCCGGGGACGGTCATGAGACGGACGCTCACGACCCAGTCGTTGAGCTCGCGGAGCCACGCGAGCGGCTCCTTGCCGCCCGTGTCGGCCGTCGAATCGGCCGCGAGGTAGTACATGAACACTTCGCCGAGACCGGTCGAAATGGGGCCGAGCGTCGGCGGCTCGTCGAGGTCCGGCAGCGACGCCGACGCCGCGGCGAGACGGTCGGCGACGAGCCGGCGCGCGAAATAGATGTCGACGCCGTCGTCGAAGTAGACGTACACGACCGCCATGCCGAAGGCCGACGTCGATTTGACGACGGCGACGTCCGGGAG
>DHHB01000025.1:4269-7639 GCA_002403075.1 bacterium UBP1_UBA4783
ACGGGGACCATGACCGGCGATATGTCGGGGAAGGCGTCGGTCGGGAGCCTCGAGTAGCCGTAGAGGCCGAAGCCGACGAGCGCGCAGAGGGCGAGGACGACGACGAGCCGGTTGCGCAGGAGAAATTCGAAGTACGATTTCATTCGCCCGCTCCTCCTAGTGGCCGTGTCCCGCGTGAGCGCCTGCCTCGCGGGTCACGATCTGCGCCTTGATGTCGAATGCGCCCTCGGCGACGTATCTCGCGCCGGGCGGCGGACCCTCGAGGAGCTCGACGAACGCGCCGTCGCGTCGCCCCGTTCTCACGGCGACCGGCCGGAACTCGCCCCGCTCGTCCCCCTCGACGAATATCACGGGCCTCCCGCCGAGGAGCTGCACCGCGTCGCGCGCGACGGCGGGCACGCGCGGGCCGGCCGGCACGCGGACGATCCCCCGGATGAAGACCCCGGGCCGCCACACCCCGCCACCCGGAATGATCGCGCGCACGACCGCCGATCGGGTCGCGGGATCGAGCGCCGAGGAGACGTACGCGATCGTCCCGTCGACGGACTCCTCCGATCCGACCGCCGTGATCGTGATCGGCCGGCCGACGCTCACGAACGGCAGGTTTTCGACGAACGCCTCGCAATCGGCCCAGACCGTCGAGAGATCCGCGACGACGAAAAGGTCGCGATCCTCGCCGACGAACTCCCCGAGGGAGGCGTGCATCTCGACCACGCGCCCGGCGATCGGCGCCTCGATCGAGTAGGGTGCGAGGCTCGCGTTGCTCTCGATGACGGCGAGGATCTCCCCGCGCCGCACCGGCTCCCCGATCCTCGCGCGAACCTCGCGGATCACGCCCGCGAAGCGTGGCGTGATGTGGATCAGGCGCTCGTCGTTGTAGCGGATCTCGCCGGGGAGCTCGATCGTCCGCCCGATGGATTCGAGGGAGATTTCCCGGATGCGGACGCCCGCGAGCCGCATCGCCTCGGCGGTGAGGGCCACGGCGTCCTCTTCGCGGCCGTGGCCTTCGTCGTGGCCGGACTCCGCAGCGGAGGCGTCTTGGCCGCCGCCAGTCCGCGCCGCGGCGGCGTGATCCGCTCCGTCTCCCGCCCCGCCGCGGCAACCCGCCGCGAGGAACGCGAGCGGCAGGATAGAGGCGGCGGCCCACAGTCTGCATACGGTCTTCATCGCGTCGTCCTTTCATTCAGCGGCGAAAACATCCGGAGGGTATCCGGTGAGCGCCATGATCCCGGCCGCGGCCGAGGCGCGCTCCTCGAGGAGGTCGATTCTGCGAAGGCGCAGGCGAACGAGATCGCCCCGCGACTCGTTGAGCTCGAGAAAACCCGCGGACCCCTGCGCGTAGTACGCCTTGATCCGCTCGAAGGCGGTCTCGGCGCGCGGGAGGATCTCGGCGTCGAGCGAGGCGAGAGCGTCCGCCGCGCCGTCGAACGCCGCGCACGCGGCGAGAACGTCGGCTTCCCTCCGCACGAGCGCCTCGCGGACTTCGTTTCCGGCGGCCTCCACGAGACGCTCGCGCTCCCGCACGGCGGCGGCGTTCCGGTTGAAGAGGGGGAGCGGAACCGAGGCGCCGAGAGCCAGCGCCGCGTCGCCGGTCTCGCCGTAGCGGATGATCCCGGCGCCGACGTCGATGTCCGGGAAACGGCCGGCCCGCGCGCCGGCGAGCTCCGCCGCGGCGCGGTCCTTCATCGCTCCGTGCCGCGCGGCTTCCGGGTGGGAGAGGGCGAGCGAGCGCAGGCTGTCCGCCGGGGGGAGAGCGACGCGCCACGCGAAACCTCCGGAGATCTCGAGGGGAGCGGCTGACGGCGCGCCCCAGAGCGCCGTGAGGGCGAGCGTCGATCTCTCGACGCCGCGGACGAGGAGGCCGCGCTCCGCGCGGAGCTCCTCGAGGGCGATCCGGGCCCGCAGGAGATCCGTCTCCCGCGCCGCGCCCGCCGCGACCCGCCGCTCGATCTCGGCGACGGTCGTCCCGGCGATATCGATCGCCTCGTCGACGAGCTCGACCCTGCGCGCGGCGGCGGCGAGGGCCGCGAATCGGCGCATCGTCTCGGCCGCGAGCTCGATCTTCATGGCGTCGCGGAACGTCGCGGCGGCCCGCGCGTCCGAACCCGCGAGCGTCGAGCGCGCCGCGCGCTTGCCGCCGAGCTCGAAGGTCTGAACGAGGCTCAGCTCGAGCTCGCCGCGTCCGAGATCCTCGAGCCGCGCTTCGGCGCGGGGGTTCGGGAGCGCACGCGACTGACGGGCGGCCTCATCGGCGGATTCGGCGGCGAGCCCCGAGGCCCGCAGCCCGTGGTTATGGTCGATGACGCGCCGCAGCGCTTCCTCGAAGCTCATCCGCCCGGCGGTCCCGGCCGCGGCCCGCGAGGACGCGGCCAGCATGCACGCGACGCAGAGCGTCCGTAGATAGACTCCCATCGAAACTCCTTTCGCCGCGTTCGGCGATCAGCGTGGAGAATGAAGCGAAACGTGGGCGGGAGCGCTCAGGAGCGTATGACCGTCGTGGAGATATGCTCGGCGAGCGGGGGCGAAAGGGAACGAGGCGCCGCGGCGGGGCCCGCGGTGTGGACGCCGGGTAGGGCCGCCTCAGCGAACGCGACCGGCGCCGCGGACGGAGGTTTCATCTTGAACGCTTTGGCCGGCGCGCCGGCGGCTTCGGCTTCGGCGTCGACGCATCCGCCATGGTCGTGGTCCCGGTGATCGAGCTCGAGCGTCGAGGCCTCGATCGGCGCCGGGCAGCACGAGGGGGCGTGAGGGCCGTGCGCGGGCTCCATCCTGACGACGCCGCCTCCCTCGTCGCATCGCACCGGGCCGCCGGGAAAGGCCGCCGCGAAGAGCAGATGCGCGAAGAGAGCCGCCATGCCGATTGCAGTTCGTATCCTCATGTCGATGAAAAGGATAATACTCGGCCCCGCCGAAGTCAAAGCCCGCCTCGCGCGGCCTCCATCGGGCTGCCCCACTGAAGTCAAAGCCCGCGGAGCCGGCCGTCTTCGACATATCGGGGAGCTTTTCGGAGGGGTGGGTGTATAATGTCGCATACCAAGGAGGTGCCCGTATGAGAGGATTCATCGCTGCTCTGCTGGCGGCGGCGCTCGCGGCCGTCCCGGCGGCCGCGCAGAAGCCCGCCGCGGACAAGGACGTGGAAGCCGTGAAGAAGGTCGTCGAGGAGGCCTACGTCAAGGGCATTCACGTGAACCGCGACGTCGAGGCGGCCCGCAAGGGCTTCCATCCGATGTTCGTCATGTTCTCGCTGCGAAACGGCGAGGTCTCGCAGATGACCATCGACGAGTGGACGGCGAATATGGAGAAGGGGAAGAAGGAGCGCCCCGATCAGGCGATGCCGAAGACGACCCACGAGTTCACGATGGTCGACGTC
>DHHB01000012.1:0-10348 GCA_002403075.1 bacterium UBP1_UBA4783
AAGAAGATGGTCATGCTGCGGTAGCATGCCGTCGACCGGGTCTCGCTGATTGACCTGGAAGGAGCCGGGAGCCTCGCTCCCGGCTCCTTTTTTTCCCCCGGGGAGCGCGCCGGAGGGCCGTTTCGCCGCTTGCGCGGAGGCTCGAAAATCAATTTGACAGAAGGGTATTAAATCCTATATTACATATAGCTTTGGGATGCTGGTTGCATTCGATTCCGCCACACAAAGAAGGGGACTATGGGACGGATCAAGGCATGTGTCGCAGTGGAAGCGGCTTTGGCCGCTGCTCTCGTGCTCTCTATGGTTCTCCCGGCCTGCCGCCGTGAGCAGGAACCGCTCGACCGTAACAAGGCGCCCAATACGTACCTCACGAGCGCTCCGACCGAGACGACGGCGACCGATTACCGCGTGCACATGTTCTGGCACGGAACGGACGACGACGGGACGGTCGAGCGGTACATATGGTACATATCCGATACGCTTCTCACGCTCGATCCCAACCGAAACCCCGACGCGGAGCAGCGCGACTGGAATCCGGCGGCGCGAATCGCGGATTACCTCCGGGGGCGTTTCACGACGCAAACCGACACCGTGATGATCTTCAGGGGGTTCGACGAGCGCAAGCTCGCGCAGATCAACCGGCAGGCCTTCCACATCGCGGCTATCGACGACGGCGGCAGAATCGATCCCAGTCCGGCCCGCATCCAGTTCCTGGCGCGCGTGCGCGGCGTTCCGACGGTGAAATTCTGGCTGAACTTCGGAGCGGGGGACAAGCCGTACACGCCGAGCGCACTCGATACGATCAGCATGTTCGCCCCCTTCACGATCAAGTTCATCGCCACGACCGTGAACAACGTCATCACGGGATACCGCTGGAGCTACGGGGGCAAGGTCTACCCCGATTACAACAACGACGGCAATCCCGAGTGGCTCATTCCGGAGAGACAGGATCAGGTGATCGCCATCGAGCTCCCCAACAGGGGCGCGGACGTGCTTCCGAGCGGCGCCTTCAATTTCAAGGTGATCGCCCGCGACGAGGCGGGCGCGCTCTCGAAATCGGACATCATCACGGGGGAGGGGGTCTGCCGCGTCGTCATCAACCACGATCCCGACACCGAAATTCTCTACGGCGACTGCTTCTATACGCCTCAGTCAGGCGTTCCGGAGAGCCTCACCGTGTACTTCGACGGCGCCGTTCGGGACACCCTTCCGTACGATTCGCGTCTTCGCATGAGGTACCGCGGATGGGACGACGCCAAGGACGATCTCGAGTTCACGAATCCGCCGCTTCCCATCCGGTTTCAGTTCCAGTACAACCGCTGGGCGTACAACGAGGAAGGCGCCCGCGTGACGGACAAGCTGTCGCCCTGGTATCCCCTCAAGGTCCCCGAGGACACGAACCCGAACGCGGACGTCGAGGACACCGGACGCGATATCGATTCGACGACGATGCGCGTCGGATCGTTCGACTACCGGTTTCTCGCTCGCTCCTACGACGAGCAGGGACGGCCCGACGGCACGCCCGCCGTGGTGTCGTTCATCGGCAACTTCCCCCCGAGCATAGACAGCATGAAGACGGGTTTCTTCGACCAGCGCACGCCGACGCTCTTTCGTCCGGCCGTGAACGACACGCTCCGCATAAGCTGGCTCGGGCCTCTGCGCGGCTCGGCGGGCGACCTGATCTGCCCGTACGACGTCAAGGTCGTCGTCGGGGCGACGATCACGAAGTATTTCAAGTACGTCATCGTCGCCGGCGGACATGACGACCGCCGGGATCCCGTCGGCTCCGGCGTCAAGGCCTGGCGGTACCGCATTTCCGATCCGGACCAGGATTACCCGTACTACCGCGAAGGGGAGTGGCAGTTCAACAGACCCCTCAATCTGCTCGAGCAGGAGGTTTCGTTCAGCATCACGGTTCCTTTCGTGACCGATACGGCCGGGATCAGGAGACAAGCCGATTCGCTCCTCGCGAATCCGCCGGCGTTTCTCGGTATGCAGGGCCTTCAGGTCACCGGCCGGGACGTCAAGGACACGGAGACGTTCAAGGAAGGCATCCGCGGGATCAGCCCGAAATTCGACGAATTCGGAAACGTGATACCCGCGAACAACTGGATAACGAACGATTACTATCTGTCCAACTATGCCCGGGGGGCCACCCGCACCGGCACGGTGTATCTCAAGCTCGTGAGGTAGGGGGCGCGTGCGTTTTGCCATCCCACCCGCAGGATGGGATGAGGAGGATCGGGGCGATATGAAACAGGCGTTTTCGATCGGGGGCGCGGCGGCGCTCGCGGCGCTCGTGCTTATGCTCGGATGCGAGAACACTCTCATCGGGGAAAAGGGCGGGAATCAACCGCCCGAAGTCTGGCTTTCGAGCGGCCCCGTCGAAGGGGACACCACCGGGTATCAGGTGCATTTCTACTGGGGCGGATGGGATCCCGACGGCGAGGTGCTCGCGTACGAGTTCGTCGTAGCGCCGGGCAATCCGTACGGATTCAATCCCGAGGACACCACCGGACTCGACAAGTGGTTCCGGACGACGTCGCACGACAGCGTCTTCCGCGTTTCCGCGAACGACACGTTCCGCAACGTCACGATCGGGAACACGCTCTACACCCGCTACGACAAGACGCACACGTTCTTTCTCCGCGCCGTCGACTTGCAGGGCAAGCGCTCGATCCCCGTCTACCGGTCCTTTACCGCGTGGACGCTCGCCCCGTTCGTCAACATCGAGCGCCCGAGACCTCCGTCCAGCACGACCACCCAGAGCCTCAGCCGCGTCATCACCTTCGGGTGGACCGGGCGGGATCCGATAGATTCGCCCGACAACGTTCAGGATCCCGATTCCGTGCGGTGGCTCTACAGCCTTATCCTGAATCCGCAAGGCGTGTACGATCCGAGCTTCGACATCGTCGCGGACCTCAACGCGCATCCCGAGCGCTACGAGAGCAAATGGGGTCCCTGGGTCTGGTACCGTGCGCCGGGAGATTCGGGGCGCATCACCATCCTCGGCGACGACGAGGTGCTCGAGATGAACCGCTCCCACATCTTCGCCGTGCAGGCGAAGGACGAGGCGGGGGCCGTCACGGGCATCTTCGACCGGCGGTCCAACGTTCGGCAGTTCATCGTGTCGCAGGCGGCGGGGCCGCTGCTGCAGATATTCGAGCCTTTCCTCGGCGGATTCCGGTTCCTCGGCACGATCCTTCGCGCTGAAAAGCGCGATCTTCCCCCCGGCGTGACGCTCAACTTCCGGTGGTCCGCCGACGCGTCGAGCTACGGCGGGGAGGTCGTGTGCTACCAGTACGGGTGGGACGTCTCCGATCTGAACAACCCCGACGACTGGGATTCCGACTGCTCGCCGTTCGTGCGGGGCTGCACGGCGACGTGGTACTCCGGCGTGCACACGCTGTTCGTGCGCGTGGTCGACAACGCGGGGACCGAGACGCTCGGGCAGATCGAGATCAACATCGTGCCGTTCCGGATGGACCGGAACCTGCTCTGGGTCGACGACTTCCCGTCGTCCAACTTCTCGCAGACGGACTACGCGACGCCGACGGAGAACGAGCACGACGCGTTCTGGCTCGGCTTCTGCAACCGGACGATCGGATTCGATCCGACGCGCGACGTGTACGACGCCTATTACAGCTACAACAGCCGGGCGCCGCTCATCTCGCTCATCGGCCGTTACAAGAACATCATCTGGACGTATTCGTCGGCTCCCGATTTCGGCGCGTGGGACGACGTCATCAGGTTTACGCCGGAAAGCTTGGTCGGCACTGGCAGCCAGGTGACCGTCAACTATCTGTCGCTCTTTCTCGCGAAGGGCGGGCATCTCCTCACGGAGGGCAACTCGGAGCGAACGGGCGGTCTCGCCGCGTCTCTGCTGCCGATCGCGCAGAGCTTCCCCATGAGTCTCAAGTGCGAAATCACCGGCAACACGACGGGATGCGAGGGGGATACGAGCGGCGTGAACACCTTCCCGTTCAAGGACTACTGCGTGTCGATGCTCGACAAGATCGTCGGCACGCTGCGCCGCGACGAGGATATGCCCACGCGGCGCGTGCGGAACTACGATTGCATGATCTACGCCACGAAATCGACGGACGCGTACCACGATAGCATCCCGGGGTTCCCCAATCAGCTCGACCTGTGGTCGGAGGTGACCGCGGCCAACCGGTTCTTCGATCTGAACGCCCCGGATCCCCGTCCGGGCGGTTTCACGCTCGTCGAGATATACGATCCCGCGTACTGGATGAACCGCAACTTCACGAGGAATCAGCCCTGCTTCCATCCGATCTACCGGATGCGGGCGAAAAACACGCTCTCGGCACTCAACGGCACGTCGATCTCGCTGTTCGTGACCAAGTACGCCCATATCGTGCCCGACGCCGACAGCGGTCTCGAGGTCGCGGCGCCGAGCTTCCATTTCGGATTCGAGCTCTGGTACTTCAACCGGTCGCAGGTCGACGCGATCATCAACACGATATTCAGGAAATGGCAGATTCTCGCCGGGTGAGGCGTTTCCGGCGGAGACGGCGAACAAAGGAGGCATGGTGAATCGTATTCGACGGGGAACGGTTTTGGCGTTCGCTCTTCTCGGGATGACGGTCGCGGGCGCCGATGCGTGGGCGCAGGCAGCGATCGACACGATGCGGCTCGCCATCGTTCCGCCCGATTCGGTCTACGTCCGACGCGACGGATCGACGCTCGTCGTCGGATGGTATCCGCCCGCCGAAGGGGCGGCGTCGGTGTCCGGCTCCCGCGATTTCACCAACTGGTACGTGAACGATCCCGCCGTTTCGCGCGTCGGGGTTCTCGGATTCTACGGGGGAGCCATCGACCGCACCGTCAAGATAACGCGCATCATAGGCGGCTCCGTGACGCGCGACACCGTCGGACACACGCCCTCCATCCGCATGCTCGCCGAGCTGCGGGACCGCTTCGACTCGTACGCGAAGGAGTTCAACCTCGGATCCCTCTCCTACACGCCGGGCAGCCCGATTCCGCTCGTGCTCCGCGGGCAGCGGACCGGCGCGACGCTCGATCTCGGCGTCAGTCTGACCTTCGGCGACGGCGTCGTTGATACGACGTACGCGAAGCAGCCCGCGTTCTTCGAGATCGATCTCCAGACGTACGAGGGGTTTCACGTCTGGCGCGGCTTGTCCCCGGTGCCGAGCCGGATGCTCGTGATCGAGGAGCTTTCCCGCGACGACGCGTTCATCGGCGTCGTGGAGGATTCGCTCTACTTCCGCGAATGGCCGAAGCTCGACGGCTTCGGAAGGCCCTATTACGAGTTCGTCGACAGGGACGTCTTCGTCGGATTCACCTATTTCTACCACGTCACCTGCTTCGACAAGGGGTATTTCAAGGGCAGATCGCAGTTCAACAAACGTGACAATTTCATCTGCGACGAGGATCCGGAGAATCCCGCGACTCCGGATAACCCGGTCGATTGCGAGGAAACCGCTCACCGGATCGTGATGACGGTGGACACGCGCGAGGGAGTCGACAGGATATTCGCCGTGCCGAATCCGTACCGGACCGGAACCTCGGCCGCGACGTCGCCCTATTACCACAATTACCCCGACGAGAGCGTCAAGTTCTTCAACATGCCGGGCGACGCCGAGATCAAGATATTTACGGTGGCGGGCGATCTCGTATGGGAGCACCATCACGCGAATCCCGACGGCACCGACGGCGTCGTCACGTGGAACGTGAAGAACAAGGACGGTTCGGAGGTGGGTTCCGGCGTGTACATCTACCGCGTGGAAGCGGCGAACGGGGAGAATATGTACGGCCGAATCGTCGTGATCCGGTGACACCGGCCGCAGGGCGTTCGAAGGCCGCTTCCGGAAACGGAGGCGGCCTTTTTTTAGGGGGAGGCGCGGGTCATCCGCCCCCCTTCCCGCCGGGGGGAGGACGCCGCGCGGCCCTTGCATCTTGACGGGAGGCCCGCTTTCTGGGACAATACATGCTCCGCGTTTCGTCGCGGAAGCCGCGGCCCGGCGCAGTGCCGGCGCGCGCGCCAACGGAGGTGAATCGTGGCCGAACGATATCTCAACTGCATCGGGGGCGACTGGGCCCCCGCCGAAAGCGGAGAGTTCTTCGAAAACAGAAATCCCGCGGACGTGAACGATCTCGTCGGGCTCTTTCCGAAAAGCTCGTCGGTCGACGTCGACCGGGCCGTGAAAGCCGCCGAAGACGCTTTCGACGCGTGGCGGCTCACGCCGGCTCCGAAGCGGGGAGAGATCCTGTACCGCCTCGGCCGGATACTGCAGGACCGCAAGGAGGAGATCGCGCGCCTCATGACGCGCGAGATGGGAAAAATAATCAAGGAAACGCGCGGCGACGTTCAGGAAGGGATCGATACCGCCTTCTACGCGGCGGGGGAGGGGCGGCGCCTCTTCGGAGACACCTGTCCGGTCGAGTTCCGGAACAAATTCGGCATGTCCGTGCGCTGTCCGGTCGGCGTCTGCGGTCTCATCACGCCGTGGAATTTCCCGATGGCCATCGCCACGTGGAAGATGTTCCCCGCGCTCATCTGCGGAAACACCGTGGTGCTGAAGCCGGCGAGCGACACCCCCGCGTCCGCGGTCAAGCTCGTCGAGGCGGCCATCGAGGCGGGCGTTCCCGCGGGCGTCGTAAATCTCGTGCACGGCACGGGGAGCGGCGTGGGGATCCCGCTCGTCGAGCATCCGGGCGTCCGGCTCATATCCTTCACCGGCTCGTCGGCGGTCGGCCGGGACATCGGGGAGCGCTGCGGGAAGCGGCTCAAACGCCTCTCGCTCGAGCTCGGCGGAAAGAACGCTCAGATCGTCATGGCGGACGCGGATCTCGATCTCGCGCTCGAGGGGGTGCTCTGGGGGGCCTTCGGAACGACGGGGCAGCGGTGCACGGCGACGTCGCGCCTCATCCTCCACAAGCCGATCAAGGAAGCCTTCCTCGCGATGCTCGTCGAGCGCGCGAAGAGGATCCGCGTCGGCAACGGCCTCGACGAGTCCGTGGAGATGGGTCCGCTCGTGAACGAGGGGCAGCGCCGGACGGTCATGGAATACGTCGCGATCGGGAAATCCGAGAGCAGGCTCGTCGCCGGCGGGAAACCGCTCGCGGAGGGGCCGCTCCGCGACGGCTGGTTCCACGAACCGACGATCTTCGCCGACGTCGCGCCCTCCGCGCGCATCGCGCAGGAGGAGATCTTCGGCCCCGTTCTCGCCGTCATCGACGCGGAGGATCTCGACGACGCGATCCGCATCCTGAACGGCACGCGGTACGGGCTCTCGAGCTCCATATACACGCGCGACGTGAACGCCGCCTTCAAGGCGATCCGCGATATCGAAGCGGGCATCACGTACGTCAACGGACCGACGATCGGCGCCGAAGTGCAGCTCCCCTTCGGAGGGGTGAAGGACACGGGGAACGGCCATCGCGAGGCGTCGCACACGGTGCTCGACACCTTCAGCGAATGGAAATCGATCTACGTGGATTTCAGCGGCACGCTGCAGAAGGCGCAGATAGATCAAGACTAACGGCCGCCTCTCGCGCGGCGTCCGGCGCGCGGGCGCCGCGGACCGGCACGCGAAGGGATGTCGATGATCAGAACGAACGCGCAAAACTGCGTCATGAAGTCGGTGCTCGGCGTCATCTCCCATCCCCGGATGGCGCTCAAGAGCCCGTACCTCATCGATCCGAACGGAGTGATCAGCGTGCTTCCCGGAACGGGAGGCATCACCTATAACGTCATGGTGGGGGATTCCGCGCTGAACGCCGCGGGGGATCACCTCGAGCCCGGCGTCAGCATCACGCTCGACGAACGCGAGCGGGACGGCGCGAGTCTCGGGGCGCTCAGCGTGCTGACGTGCCTCGGGAACGAGGCGCGCGTCGTGAGCGGCGACGCCGCGGGCTCCCGCGGAGCGGTCACCGGCAAACACGGGGGCGTCGAGCACGTCATCATCGATTTCCCGCCGGCCGTGCTCGACAAGCTCGTGATCGGCGACCGCATCCAGATCCGCGCTGTGGGGCAGGGGCTGCTTCTCAAGGATTATCCCGACGTCCGCGTCATGAGCGTCGATCCGGGCCTTTTCGGCGCGATGGGGATCGCCGTCCAGGGCGGGAACCTCGTCGTGCCGGTCACGCACGTGATCCCCGCCTCGATCATGGGATCGGGCATGGGATCGCGCCACAGCTGGAGCGGCGATTTCGATATTCAGCTCGCCGACGTGGAGGTCGTGCAGCGCTACGGTCTGCAGAGCCTCCGGCTCGGCGACGTCGTCGCGATCCGCGACGCCGATTGCCGGTTCGGCCGATCGATCCGCGGGGGCGCGGTTTCGATCGGCGTCATCGCGCACGCCTCGTGCGTCGTGAGCGGTCACGGGCCCGGCGTGACGGTCGTCATGACGACCGAGAAGAAGATCATCGTTCCGAAGATCGAACCCGGGGCCAACATTGCGCGCTATCTCGGTATCGGGAGGTTTCGGGAAGCCTCCGCGCGGCCGCCTTCCGCCGGCCGGCCGCCGGACGCCGCGGATGACGGCGACGAAAGGCCGGCCGAGGGCCGGCCGGCGGGCAGCCCCAGCGGACGCCGCCGCAGACGGAGATAGCGCACGAAAGGAGCGACGCATGACCGATTGGAGAGCGATCTATCCCGAGCTCGAGTGGATCACCGACCGTTCTCTCGCCGACAAGGTCGCCGCCGTGTGGGATGAGGCGTACCGGCGTGGAGGATGGTCCGGAGACGACATCAAGGGGATCCCCTTCACGCTGCTCGTCGGCGAGACGAGCGTCACGCTCGC
The DNA here is from genome assembly GCA_002403075.1 of bacterium UBP1_UBA4783. Classification (GTDB taxonomy): domain Bacteria; phylum Krumholzibacteriota; class Krumholzibacteriia; order Krumholzibacteriales; family Krumholzibacteriaceae; genus SSS58A. The sequence continues at coordinate 8,790 of DHHB01000012.1, forward strand.
GGAGCATACACGCCTCGTGACGGGCATATGCCGCTCGGTCGCGGAGACGATGAAGAAAGCCGGATCGGTCCCACTCGACAACGATATCCTCATCGCCGGCGCCCTGCTCCACGACGTCGGCAAGCTGCTCGAGTACAAGCGCGCCGCGGGGGGCTTTCAAGTGTCCCGCAGCGGCAAGCTGCTCCGCCATCCGCTCTCCGGCATGGGTCTCGCCATGAAGGGGGATCTTCCCGAGGACGTGTACCACATCATCGCGGTCCATTCGCGCGAAGGGGAGGGCTCGTATCGCAGCCCCGAGGCCATCGTGCTCCATCACGCCGATTTCATAGCGTTCGAGACGATCAAGGCGATGGGCGCGTCTCCGCCGAAGAAATGAGAACCTCCGGATTCGCGGCGCTCGGTCTCTGCTGGCTTCTCGCCGCGGCGGACGTCTCTCCGGACGCTTCCGCGGGCGCGCCCGGCGCCGCAGGCGTCGACGGGCGGACCGTCGATCGAGTTCCCTCGCAGCGACTTCTCTCCCGGATCGAGACGGCGAAACCGGATGAGACGCTCGCGGTCTGGATCTTCTTCCGCGACCGGAGCCCGGCGGCGAAACGGCCCGTCACGGAGAGGGAGGCCGCGCGGCGTGCTCGCCGCGGGGCGGGGCCGCGGGACGAAAGCGACATCCCCGTCGACCGGGTTTCCGTCGATCTGATCAGACCCCATGTCGTCCGCATCCGCCACGCGTCGCGGTATTTCAACGCGGTGAGCGCGGACGTGCGCGTATCGGCGATCGCAGCCGTCGCGGCGGTGCCCGCCGTCCGGCGGATCGATTGCGTCGCCGCCGGCCGCCCGCCGATCGATCCCGACGGGATATCGCCCGTTCCGCCGGCGCGGGAAGCGGCTCGATCGCCGTCCGCCGACCGTTACGGGGCGAGCGGTTGCCAGCTCGAACAGATCGGAGCCGCTGCGCTCCTCGAACGCGGATTCAACGGTTCGGGCGCGGCGGGGGGAACCGCTCCCGTCCTCGTCGCGATACTCGATACCGGATTCCGGCTCGACCACGAGGCGCTCGACCACGTGGACGTCGAGGCCCAGTGGGATTTCATTCAGAACGATTCGACGACCTCGAACGAGGACGGGGATCCTTTCCAGCAGGACAGACACGGAACGACCGTTCTCGGCGTCATCGCGGGATTGAGCGACGGAGAGCTCTATGGGCCCGCGTGGGGCGCGCGCTACCTTCTCGCCAAGACGGAGATCGTCGACCGTGAAATTCCGATCGAGGAGGATCACTGGATCGCGGGGCTCGAATGGGCCGACAGCGCCGGCGCCGACGTCGTAGCGAGCTCTCTCGGCTACTACGACTGGTACACCTCCGGCGATCTCGACGGAGAGACGGCGCTGTGCACGCGCGCGGCGGATATCGCGGTCTCGCACGGCGTCGTCGTCGTGAACTCGGCCGGAAACCGGGGCACGGCCGGGCTCGTCGCTCCGGCCGACGGAGACAGCGTGATCGCCGCCGGCGCCGTCGATTGCCTCGGGGAGATCGCGTATTTCAGCTCCCGCGGACCGACGGC
>DHHB01000012.1:10476-12814 GCA_002403075.1 bacterium UBP1_UBA4783
CGGGCGACCGCGTCCCGGAGCGGATTCCCCGACAACGCCTACGGGTACGGCACGCCGAACGCCGCGCTCGCGTCGTCGTGGCCGGCCTCCTTCGCGGAGGGCGCTCCCTTCCCCAATCCGTTCAGCGGCGAGACGCGGCTTCAGCTGCTCTCTCCGGCTCTCGCTCCCGTGACGGTGAAGGTGTACGATTGCCGGGGCTCCCTCGTGCGGATACTCGCGAACGGACGCCCCGCCGCCGAAACGTGGAGCGTATCGTGGGACGGGACGAACGACGCCGGACGCCGCGTGGCGAGCGGGGTCTATTTTCTCGTCGCCTCCTCGATGGAGCTCGCGGTCCGCGTCAAGGTCGTCCACGTGAAGTGAGGGATCCGCCGTCCCGCCGCGCGGACCGCGCGGTCGAACCCGGGCGCACAATTTCCTTGCCGTTTTCGCTCCGCTGCGCTATACATTACATAATGAAAAATATCGATAGATCAGCGTCGCAACTCATTGATAAGAAATCGAATAGGAGGTCTTCCGTGAAGGCCAAGCATGTCTATTTCTTCGGCGGCGGCAAGGCCGAGGGGAACCGCTCCATGAAGGAGCTTCTCGGGGGAAAGGGGGCCGGGCTCGCGGAGATGACGAACCTCGGCATCCCGGTGCCCGCCGGATTCACGATATCGACCGAGGTATGCACCCATTTCTACGCGCACGGCGGCGCGTATCCCGCCGGACTCGAGGCCGAGGTGGCGGAGAACCTGAAAAGGGTCGAACGGGAGATGGATGCGAAGTTCGGCTCGAGAAGCAATCCGCTGCTCCTCTCGATCCGGTCCGGAGCGCGCGCCAGCATGCCCGGCATGATGGACACGGTGCTGAACCTCGGTCTCAACGACGAGACGGTGAAGGCGCTCGCCGCGCGATCCGGGGACGAACGGTTCGCGTACGACTGCTACCGGCGCTTCATCCAGATGTACGGCGACGTCGTGCTCGGGTTGAAACCGGTCGACAAGGACGATCACGATCCCTTCGAGGTCATACTCGCCGCGAAAAAGCGCGAGAGCGGCGTCGAGAAAGACGTCGAGCTCGGCGTCGCCGATCTCGCCGATCTCATCGTGCGCTACCGGAACATGATCCGCACCGCCCTCGGGATCGAGTTCCCGTCCGACCCCATGGAGCAGCTCTGGAAGGCGGTCGGCTCCGTCTTCAACTCGTGGAACAACGATCGCGCCAAGACCTACCGTCGCCTCAACCGCATCCCGGACGACTGGGGGACGGCGGTCAACGTCCAGGCGATGGTGTTCGGAAACCTCGGCGGGGATTCGGGCACCGGCGTCGCCTTCACCAGAAATCCGGCCACGGGCGAGAACGTCTTCTACGGGGAATACCTCATGAAGGCGCAAGGAGAGGACGTCGTCGCCGGCATCCGGACGCCGCAGCCCATCAATCGCCGCCAGAAAGGGTCGAGCGACCTCCTTTCCCTCGAGGAGGAGATGCCCTCGATCTACGCCGAGCTCGAGCAGGTGCGCCGGACGCTCGAAATCCATTACGCGGACATGCAGGATCTCGAGTTTACGATACAGAACGGCCGTCTCTGGATCCTCCAGACGCGCTCGGGCAAGCGCACCGGCTTCGCCGCGATCAAGATCGCGATCGACATGGTCCGCGAGGGGCTCATCACGAAGGAAGACGCGATCCGCAGGATCGAGCCGGAACAGCTCAACCAGTTCCTGCGGCCCGTCTTCGACCCCGCCGGCAAGGATCGGGCGTTCCGGGAGGGACGGCTCGTCGCGAAGGGCATCAACGCGGGACCGGGAGCGGCCACGGGCAAGGCGGTCTTCAACGCGGCCGACGCCGAGGAGTGGGCCGGCCGCGGGGAAGAGGTCATCCTCGTGCGCGTCGAAACGAGCCCGGAAGACATCCGGGGCATGAGCGCGGCGTCGGGCATCCTCACGTCGACGGGGGGCGCCACGTCGCACGCGGCGCTCGTCGCGCGCCAGATGGGCAAGGTCTGCGTCGTCGGGGCGAAGGATCTCGCCATCGACTACAAGAACCGCGCCATCACGGTCGGCGGCCGCGTCATCCGCGAAGGAGAGCATATTTCGATCGACGGCATGACGGGAGAGGTGATCGCCGGGAAGATCGACACGAAGCCGTCCGAGGTGCTGCAGGTGCTTCTCGACAAGACGCTCGACGAGGACGCCTCGGCTCTCTATCGGGATTTCGAGGAGCTCATGTCGTGGGCGAACGTCATCCGGACCCTCGGGGTGCGCGCCAACGCCGACGTTCCGGGGCAGGCCGCGAAGGCGGTCGCGTTCGGCGCCGAGGGGATCGGGCTCTGCCGCACGGAGCACATGTTCTT
>DHHB01000012.1:12888-95147 GCA_002403075.1 bacterium UBP1_UBA4783
CCCGTCACGATCCGGACGCTCGATCCGCCGCTTCACGAGTTCCTCCCGCACGAGGGCCGCGAGATCGACGATCTCGCGAAGAAGACGGGCGTTCCCGCCGAGCGCCTGCGGCGAAAGATCGCCGCCCTCAAGGAGGCGAATCCGATGCTCGGACACCGCGGATGCAGACTCGGCATCGTGTATCCGGAAATCACCGAGATGCAGGTCCGGGCCATCTTCGAGGCGGCGTGCGAGCTCGTGAAGCAGGGACGCCGTCCCCGCCCGGAGATCATGATTCCGCTCGTCGGCCACGTGCGCGAGCTCGAGCTCCAGAAGGAGATCGTCGACCGGGTCGCGATCGAGGTCCAGCGCGAACACGCCGTCGAGATCGAGTACCTCGTCGGGACGATGATCGAAATCCCGCGCGCGGCCCTCACCGCCGACGAAATCGCCGGCACGGCGTCCTTTTTCTCGTTCGGCACCAACGACCTCACCCAGACCACCCTCGGCATCAGCCGGGACGACACGGGCTCGTTCCTCGGGAGCTATCTCGAGAAGGGCATCTGGCCGGCGGATCCCTTTCAGCGGCTCGACGTCGGCGGGGTCGGCAAGCTCGTCGCCATCGGAGTCGAGAAGGGGCGGTCGGTCAAGCCCGGCCTCAAGATCGGCATCTGCGGCGAGCACGGGGGAGAGCCTTCATCCATCGCGTTCTTTCATGGCGCCGGCTTCGACTACGTGAGCTGTTCGCCCTTCCGTGTGCCGGTCGCGATCCTCGCGGCGGCGCAGGCCGCCCTGACCGCACGCCGCTGAGGCGTCGCCGTCGCCGGAGCCGCCGCCCGAAGCGGCTCCGGCCGCATCCCTTTCCTTGACGGCCGCACCCCGCTCCGTGCTACTCTCCCTCCGAGGCGGCTATGGAGAGGCCGTCCGCACGAAGGAGGGGCGCAGTGGATTTCGGAGGGGATCTTTCCGTTCTGGAGCCGTCGCTCGTCTTTCAGGTCGTCAATATGGCGGGGATCACGGGCGAGCTCAAGTTCGTGACTCCCGAGAACGTGGCGAGCTTCTATTTCAAGACGGGCGAGCTCATCTACGCGACGATCGACACGCGAAAGAAGAAACTCGGCGAGTTTCTCGTCGAGAAGGGCTGGATCACGCGAGGGCAGCTCGAAACCGTGCTGAGCGAGAGCCTCACCGCGAAGCGATGCGGCCGCATCGGCCACAGCCTCATCGCGCACAGCTATCTCGATTACGAGACGCTCGTGGCGGCCGTGAGCGAGCAGATCAAGGAAGTCGTGTACGAGGTGCTCGCGTGGAAACGGGGCCAGTTTCTGCTCATGAAGGGCGTCCTGCCGAAAGACGAGGACATCCTTCTCGACGTCAAGCTCGATTACCTCATCCTCGAGGGGCTCAAGCGCATCGATGAAGCCGATGAATGAGGAACGCGCGTGCGCCGGCGCGCTCTCTCAAACGGCGGTCATCGCCGCGCTCGCCCTCGCGTTCGTCTCGCACGCCGCTCCCGCTCACGGCCGCTTCGATCGGACGGCGCTCACCGCGCGGTCGGCCGCCGCCGGAGGAGCGACGGTTTCATGCGCGGACGGAATCGACGCGATGTTCGTGAACCCCGCAGGTCTCGCATCCGTCGGCGGCCTCGAGGCCTACGCCGATTACGCCGAGGCCGGCCTGCCGGCGTTTTCCCGCGAAACGCGTCTCGCTCTCGGCGGCGGCGCCGGGTTCGCGAGCTTCGGCGTCGGCTGGTACCGGCTCGCCGGGGACGCCGCCGGAGAGGATTTCATCGCCGCGGGCGCCGCGCGAACGGTCGTCTCGGGCACGCAGGGATCGTACATCGCGATCGGAGCCTCCGCCGTCGCCGGCAGGGCGGCCGCGTCGGCGCCGGAACCTCCAAGCGAAAACGAATGGACGCCGGTCGGGGCCGACATCGGCGTCATCGTCCGGCCGCTTCCCGTCGTCTCGTTCGGCTACGCGGCGGGAAACGTCTTCGACCGGGATGCGGATGCCGGGGATTCCGGGGGATGGGGGAGAACGGTCCGATGGGGCTTCTCCTATTACTGGGAGAACGCCGTCACGCTGTCGTTCGCGCGGAGCGCCTCCGGCGGAGAGACGGCGCAGCATTTTGGGATCGTCGCCCGCACCGCGGTTCCGGTCGAGCTCATCTTCGGCCTCTCGAACGGCAAGGCGTCGGGCGGCGTGCGCTGGACCGGCCGGCGGCTGCGGGCCTGCGTCGCCTTCGTCCCCGGAGAGGTTTCGGGCGCGACGTGGATGATTTCATGCGAGGGAACGCTCAAACCCTCGCGGGAGGCCGAATGGCGGTGAGGCGGCGCACGCGGAAGGTCGCACGGGATGCCGGCCGTCTCGCGGCCGCGTTTCTCGCGCTGAGCGCCGCTCCCGGCGCCGCGCGCGCCGGAGAGCCGGATTCGCTCGCCCGCTTCGTCTGGGGCGCCGCCTACGCGCCGAGGCTCGAGATCGTCCGGACGTCGGCCGCGTTCCCGTGGAACGACGAGGAGACCGTCTCGCACCTCGCCGACCGGCTCGCCGTGTTCGGAGAAGCGCGGGCCGGGTCGGGCATCGCCGTGTTTCTCAAGGGCGCGGCGGGAAGGCGTCTCGAGGGATGGGGGCGGGAAAACCGTTTCATGCTCGATCAGGGGCATGCCTCCTTCTCTCTTTTCGGAGAGTCGATCGCCGGATGGCTCTTTCTGCGCGAGAGGCTCTTTCGAACCGATCACCGCCTCATGAAGATCGTCTCCGACGAGGCTCCGTTTCTCGAGGGGAGGGGGGATGGGTTGTCCCTGGGCGCCCGCGTCGGGCGGAGCGTGCGGATCCGATACCTCGAGACCGCCTTGAGAGACCACGCGGAGATCGAGCGGACGGGAGGGTTGCCCCTCCTTCGCCGCGGCTGCGACGTGTTCCGTTCGCTGCGCTTCGAAGCGGCTCGCCGCGGCCGTTTCCGCGCGGGAGCGCTTCTCTCGCAGGTTCGTTCTCTCTCGGCGGGGGACGCCGTCACGGTCGGCGTCGATGTCGAGGCGCGCTCCGGCGAGGTCGCTCTCGTCGCCGAGCTCTATCGATCGCAGCCCGGCGGATGGGACGATCTCGGCGGCGCGTCGCTCTTCGACCTCGATTTCGGGAGGTTCGAGCTCGCCGCGCCTTCCCGCGTTCTCTCCGAGAACGGCGCCTTCCACGTCGAGATCGAGGGGCTCGCGCTCGGCGGCGAGCGGCTCGGATCGGCCGGCGTCGTGCCGAGCTACCGGTTCGCGGGAGCCGCGTTCGCGAATCCGCAGGGCGAGATCGTTCCGGGCGCCGACGAGACGGGACTCCTCGTCTGGTGGCGGCCGCCTCGAAGCGACGCCCTTCTCTCGATCGATGCCGTCGACGGCAGCAGGGCCGGCGACGCCTACCGGCGTATCGCCGGGGAGGCGAGACTGCGGTATCGCGGCGGCTTCGAGATCTCGAACCGCGTCATCGCGGCGGAAGGCGAGCGGCCCTCTCTCGTCGTATCGCTCGCGAGCGACGTCGGACTCTCGCGAACGCTTCTCGCCGCGCGGATCGACGATTTCGGAGACGTGAACGACGTCGCCTTGTTCGCCGAGAGCTCCATCAGGCTCACCGGAACCGTGACGGCGGGAGGTGCGCTGTATCTTTTCGAATCGCGCACGAGCCGGTACCGCGTCGGATTCGAGTTCCGGCCGCGCGGGCGATTCCTGCTGACCGTCGCGGGGGGCTCCTTCGCGCCCGGCTTCGAGGCCGCGGCGATGCGTTTCGGCGATGAGCCGCTCGCGCCTCCGGAAGACCGGTCGATCGTCGTTTCCGGGCGTTTCGCGCTGGGAGGCATGTGATGGCCGCGGGGGCGTTCCGCGCGTTTGCGATAGCGGCCGTTCTCGCCGCTCTCCGTCCGGTGCCGGCCGCCTCGTCGGTCGCCGTCGACGAGGAGGAGGTCGTCTTCCGTTTCTCGGCGTCAAGGGCGGAGCGGGTCTATCTCGTCGGGGACTTCAACGGATGGAATCCGACGATCGACCTTATGACGGAGAGCGGCGGACGCTTCGAGATCCGCCTCTACCTCGTGCCCGGTTCGTACCGCTACCGCTTCATCGCGGACGGCGTTTCGACGCGGGACCCCGAGAATCCGTGCGGCGACGCTGAGGGAAACTCGTGTTTCACGCTCGTCGAAATCCCGGACGGGCTCGAGGTGTATCTCAGCGCCGACTCGCCGGCGGAGCGAGTCCGCAAGCGGGAGCGGATCGACGCGTCCGCGACGATCCGTGTCGACGTCCGCCCGGCCGAAACGGCCCTTCTCGGCGGCGCCCGGATCGCGGGAGCGGTCGACGAAAGAGCGAGGGTGGATTGGCTCGTCGGGCTCGAGGCCCGCGCGCGAAACGACGAGGATCCGCGCGGCGCTTCGTACCTCGCACGGGGAGAGGCGTCCTACGAACTCGGCGGCCGGACGATCAGTTTCTTCAATAGATCGGCGGGCGCGCTTATCGAGGACGGCGCGTCGTTTCCCCTCTTCGGTCTCGTTGGGCCCTACTCCTATCCTGTCGGCCTCATGAGCCGGGGCGCCGGCTTCGACGGGAAGCTCGTCGGCGGGCTCCTCGCGGGGATCGTGTACGCGAGCCGGATCGAAGGATACCGCTCGGGGCTCGAGGGAGGGATGTCGCCGGAAGACTCGACGGCGCGTCGGGATCGGCTCGACGCGGATGCTCTCGGTCTTCGCATCGGAACGAAGATCGGCCCCGCGGTTCTGCACGCTCTCGCCCGGTACGACACGCGGCCGGTTTCGGGGCAGTGGCGCTCGCCCGAAAACGGCGGGATCGCGTATCTCGGCCACGAGAGGGTCGGGATGTGGGGCGGGCGGATGGAGCTGCGGGGAGGCGGCTATATCGTGGACGGCGCGTTTCTGCTCGGGCGCAGCGACCGGATCGCCTCGGCCGCGCGGCCCGCGTCGGTCGATACGTTCGAGGTTTCGACGTTCGAGCGCGAGTGGGAGCGCGGATACCGGTTCGCCGCGGGCGTGTCCCGCAACGGCGCCCATGTGGGCGCGCGCGCGGCCGTCGAGAGAACGACGATCGACGAGCTCGCCGCCGCCGGCCCCGTTCATACGAAGGACGAGGTGTCCGCTCGGTTCTCGTACGACGAGGGGCCGTTCTCGGCGAGCCTCGCCGGGGCGATCGAGATCTACGGATCTTCCGGCGCGGGAGACCGCTTCCTGCTCTCGTCGGAGAACTTCTGGCTCGACGGAGACCGCGTGACGTTCGATCGCATTCCGTTTCTTTCCGCGCGCGAGGTGCGCGAGATCCGGCTCGCCGTCGCGTGGCGGCGAGAGCCCGTCGACGGGCTCCCATGGGGCGCCGGATCGGCGTTCGAGCTCCTGAGACGGTCGGGCTCCGGCGACTATTCTCCGCTCGTCTTCGAAGCGCGGTTTTCGAACGGGACGCGCATCCATTCCCGGGCCGCGCTGATCCTCGACATGCGCGGCGCGTCCTATCGCCACGGAGACGCGCGAGGGGAGTTCATCGAGGCGTTTCTCGGTGTGCACGCGGCGATCGCCCCCTCGTGCTGGTGTCTCGTCGGATGCGGCGTCAACCCGTACGCGTTCGACCGCTGGCTGTACGATTACGCCGAATGGGGACGCGAGCGCTATCTCGAGGATCGCAACGTTTTCGGCGTGCTGGCGGCGCGGGGCGAGCGGGCCGCCGTGAGAAGGCTGCTCGACGCCGAGGAGGCGCTCGCCGACGACTGGCTCGTAACGGTGCAAGCGGGTTTTACATTCTAGGCCCGCGGGAGTATTATCGCGCCATGCGAAAGATCCTCTCGATCCCGTCGGCCGTCGGAGCGCTCGTCGCCGCTCTCGGGACGATAGCCTCGTGCGGCGGCCTGCTCGAGAACCGCGTCGCCTCGCCGGTCGTGTCGGGGGACGAAGTCACTTTTCGACTGAAGAGCCCGTCGGCGCGCACGGTCCAGATCGCCGGCGATTGGCCGGGCAACAACTGGGCGCGCGGCGACGCGGAAGCGGGAGAGGTGCTCGTCGGACTCATGCGGGGCGGGGCCGAGAGCGGCGTCTGGGAGGTGACGGTGCGTCTCGAGCCGGGACGTTACCGGTATCGATTTCTCGTGAACGAATCCGTTTGGCTTTTCGATCCGGACAATCCGCGGATCGTGGACGACGGGAGAGGGGGGAAGGCAAACCTGCTCATCGTGCCGTAAAGCATGAAACACATGTGGACGAGATCGTTTCTCGCTTTCCTTTTTTGTGTCGCGGCGATCGTTCCCGCCTGCGGTCCCGGTTTCTCGGGGATCGAGGGCGGACGGGGGGCGGCGGGACCCGAGCGCGCGGAGGGCGGGATCCGTTTCAGCCTTCATCACCCTAAGGCGAAGAAAGTGGCTATCGCCGGAGATTTCAACGGGTGGTCGCCGACCGCCGATCGGCTCTTCGACCGCGAAGACAAGGGGCTCTGGTCGATCGTTCTTCCGCTTCCGCCCGGCCGGTACGAATACAAGTTCGTGGTCGACGGGGAAAAATGGATCCCGGATCCCGGGAATCCCGAGCGTGAGAAAGACGGCTTCGGGGGGTACAACTCCGTGGCGGTGATAGCTCCCTAACGGGCCCGAGCGGACTATCGTTCACAGTGGAACGGAGCCGCGGCGAAACGGGTATTGCAGATTGCTATGGAGTTTGCTATTTTCAGCTTGTATAATAAGTTACGCCAAGGCGCCGGCGGTCCTCGAATACCGTTCGCGGGTCAAGTCCCCGGAAATAGCGAGGGAACGACGCTCGAGCCGATCCAAAGAGAATATTGTAATCAATTAATTTAAAAGTCGTTACGTCACAAGAGGGGGGAGATTTTCGGCCGTCCGCCAATCGCCCGCTTGAGAGGAGCGGGAATTTGTCATAGCCTCTCGTGTGGCGGCGGTTGGTTGGCATGCACTTTGCGGTATTGATTCTGAACCATTTTCAGACCTCGGTCGGGAGCCGTATTCGAGACATGAACAAGCGATCGAACATTCGCCCCGCGGCGCTCGTATTCGGGCTTTTCATCTGCATGCTCGCGGCCGCCGGCGCCCAGGCGGGGCCGGGATCGGGCGCGGCTTCGATCGCCCCTTCCGCCGCTGTCGCGGCGGGCTCGGCCGGCACATGGACGATCACATACACCGCCGCCGAGACCTTCGTCGCGGGAACGATCGAAATCGAGATTCCGGATGGCTGGAGCGCCCCGCAGTTATCGAACTCCTCCGCGCGCGGCTTCGTTACGGCGTCGTCGATGGGGACGCTCGGGACGCCGGCATTGTCGATCAGCGGAAGAAACATCGTCGTTTCCGTCGCCGCCCTCGAGGTGAACCAGACGGTCGATGTCGTGTACGGAGACGCGTCGATCCATCAGAGCGGCGCCGCGGTCGCGCAAAGCAACCCCCAAACCGGAGTCCAGTTTCTCGTGCGGTCGGATTCGAACGGCCCGGGCAGGATGCCGATCGCCTCGTCCCCCCGGATCGACATCGTCGCGATTATCGCGGCGCAACTTGTATTCGTCACGCCTCCGCGCGTCTTTCCCGCGGACGGCGAGAGCGGCGCGATCGGGCTCGCGACGCTCGACGAGTTCGGGAGCCCCTCGCCGGTCGAGGCGGATTTGCGCATTCACCTCGCTTCGAGCGCGCCGACCGGACGTTTCTCCGCCGCTCCCGGGGCGGGTTTTTCGGAGACGGATACGGTGACGATCCTGGCGGGGACCGATACGGCGTTCTTCTACTATCGTGACCCCGTCGCCGGAATAAAGACGATCACCGCGTCCGCGGTGGAACAGGGCTGGATCGATCCGCAGCAGACGGTCACCGTCGAGCCGGGCGAGCCGTTCAGGCTCCGGGCGGTTCCGGCCGATACGCTCGCGATCGCCGGCGAATACGTCCGGTATCGCCTGCGGATCGAGGATTCTCTCGGCAACCCGAGCACAGCCTCGAGCAGCCAAACGATATCGCTCTTCGGACAGCCGGGGAGCTTCTACGCGACCGCCGATCACTCGACCCCGATCTCGCAGATCGTCATCCCGGCCGGCGTATCCTCGATATCGCTCGATTACCGGAATACCGTCAAAGCGCTCAGCACGCCGTATATTCTCGGTTTCTTCGATCAGGACGGGACGCCGCCGACGCTCGAGGCGGCTTCGGCCTCGATCTACATCGATCACGCCGCCTACAGTCCGGTCGCTTCGGACGTCGGTTCCGCCGATCCGCTCGCGGTCGCGGACGGCGCCGACCCGGTCCCCCTCGTCGCGTACGTCCGAGACGCGTTTTTCAACGGCGTCGACGGCGCGACGGTGGTGTTCATGGCGACGGGCTCGGGCAACTCGATCTCGCAGCCCGGCGGCGTGACCGGCTCCAACGGCCGCGCGAACGGTTCGATGACGTCCACGGTCGCCGGGCAGAAGACGGTCACCGCGCACGTCGGCGGCGTGTATATCGATCATAGCGTCGTCGCGACCTTCGTCGCGGGTCCGTTCGATCCGTCGGTGTCGGACGTCGCGGTGGACAAGAGTGTCGCGGCGGCGGACGGAGCGGACTCGATCTCGGTGACGGTGACGGTTCGGGACGCCGAGGGGAACGCGATAACGGGGAGCGTGGTGACGCTCGAGTGCACGGGGAGCGGGAACGCGATCCGACAGCCGGTGGGTGCGACGGGTGCGGACGGGACGGCGAGGGGGAGCGTCGTATCGACGACGGCGGAGGCGAAGACGATCCGGGCGCGAGCGAACGGTCTGTACCTCGCGGAGCAGGCTGCGGTGACCTTCGTCGCGGGTCCGTTCGATCCCGACAACTCCACGGTGGCGATCGACAAGACGACGATCGTCGCGAACGGAGTCGACGCGGGGATCGTGACGGTGACGGTTCGGGACGCGAGCGGCAATCCGGTGTCCGGAAGGACCGTTACGATCGAATGTTCGGGCGGCGACAATGCGATTCAGCAGCCGGCCGTTCCGACGGGAGCCGACGGTCGCGCGGTCGGAAGCGTGGCGTCGACGCGAGCGGAGTCGAAAACGGTCGCGGCCCGCGTCGACGGGGTTCTTGTGACGGAAACGGCGCCGGCGATCTTCGTCGCCGGTCCGTTCGACGCGAACGTTTCGAATCTCGAGGTCGACAAGACGACGATCGTCGCGGACGGCGTCGATTCGGTTCTCGTGACGGCGACCGTCAGAGACGCCAACGGGAATCCGATCGCGGGCAGGGCCGTGACGATCGAATGCAACGGAACGGGAAACACGATCCGGCAGCCGGCCGGCGCGACGGACGCTCTCGGCCGGGCCGTGGGAAGCGTGAAATCCTCCGTCGCGGCGGGGAAGACGATCACGGCGCGGGTGGACGCTCTGTATCTCGCGGACGCGGTTCCGGTCGTTTTCGTCGCGGGTCCCTTCGATCCGTCGGTATCGGGTCTCGGCGTCGACAAAACGACGATAACGGCGGACGGCGCGGATTCCGTGCTCGTAACCGTCACCGCGAGGGACGCCCTCGGAAATCCGATTTCGGGAAGAACCGTGGCGATCGAGTGCACGGGGAGCGGGAACGCGATCCATCAGCCCGTCGGGTTCACCGGCGCCGACGGCCGCGCGGTCGGAAGCGTGAAATCGACCGTGGCCGAGGCGAAGACGATCCGAGGCCGCGTCGACGGGGCGCTCGTCGCGGCGGCGGCCGCGGTGAGCTTCGTGCCGGGGCCGTTCGATCCGGGCGTTTCAGAAATTCAAGTCGACAAGACGACCATCATCGCGGACGGGGTGGACGCGGTGTCCGTGACGGTGCGCGTGCGCGACGCCGACGCGAATCCGATCGCGGGCGCGCTCGTCGCCATAGAATGTTCGGGGAGCGGGAACGTGATTACGCAGCCCGTCGGCGTGACGGGCGCGGACGGCCGCGCGGTCGGAAACGTGAAATCGACCGTCGCCGAGATTAAGAGCGTCCGCGCCCGCGCGGGAGGCGTGCCGCTCGACGATATCGTCCCCGTCGCGTTCACCGCGGGGGCCCTTCATCATTTCATCGTCACGCACGCGGGATCGGCGACGGCGGGAGTTCCCGCGTCGGTGACCGTCGACGCGCGCGACGCGAACGGCAACAAGCTCACCTCCTTCGCCGGCGCGGTCAGGGTGTACCCGCTGAGGGCTTCGGCCGCCGACGAGGCGACGTGGGGGCTCGGCAACGCCGCCGGCTCGATCGTATCGGAAACGCAGGACACGGTGACGTACCAGTTCGTGTTCGCTGACGCGGGCGACGCCGAGCTCCTCATCACGGACCGGAAGGTCGAATCGGTGACGATCGGAGCGTCGAGCGGCGGCGTGACCTCGCTCTCCGCGGCTCCGCTCATCGTGGGGCCCGCCGCGGCGGACAGCGTCTTCGTCGTGAGCGGGAACGGCCAGCGCGCCGTCGTCGACACGCCGGTGCCTCTGCCGCTCGTCGTGGCGGTGGAGGACCGGTTCGGCAACCGCGTGAGCGGCGTCACGGTGAGCTTCGCCGTGACCGCGGGCGGCGGATACGTCGACGCGAGCGTCGCGCTGCCAGGCCAGCAGACGACGGCGGTCACCGGGATTCAGGGGACCGCATCTTGCGAGCATTGGCGCCTCGGCACGGCGAGCGGCGCCGGCGTGAACGCCGTCACCGCCTCCATCTCCACGGGGGGGACGAGGGAAGCGTACTTCACGGCGATCGCCGATCACGGACCGATCGCCTCGATCGTGCTCGCGCCCGCGAGCAAGCCGGTGACGGTGAACACCGAGACGATCGTGACCGCGACGCTTCGGGACGCTTTCGGCAACCTCGTGTTCGGTCAGTACGTGACGATGTATATCAAGGATGCGCCGGACGGGTTCCTCGGCGCCGCTCCCGGCAGCGCGACGGAGGAACTCTCGCTCTGGATGCGCCGCGGCATGAGCGACAGCACCGGCACCGTCTCGGTCGCTTATGCGGCGCCGGCCACCGCGGGGGCGCAGGACGTCATCGACGCGTACCACAATTCTATCCCGGCCGCGGATGTCGTCGACGCCGTCTATTCGACCGTATCGAGCGGCGCGACCGATCTTCGTGCGACCCTCCTCTCCGGCCCGACGTCGCAGGCGGGGATCGCGTTTTCGTTCCTCGTCGAAGCGGTCGACGGGAACGGCAACCGCGATCTTTCGAACACGAGCCACATCGTTCTCGAGCCGCCCCCGGGAGGCGGCTTCGTTTTCAGTCTCGTCGATTTCGGCGCGCCGGCGACCGAAGCGGATCTCTCGGCCGGAGCCGTCGTCATCTATGGGCGCGGCACGCAGGCCGGCGCGTGGCAGATCGCAGCGCGCGACGCGGCCGAGTTTCTCGCCCCGGCGCAGTGCGCGGTGGAGATCGTCGCGAACGAAACCGTGAGCTCGTACGCCGTCGCCGCCCCGGCGAGCGCGACGGCAGGAGCCGATTTCACGCTCAGCGCGGAAGCGCGAGACGCCTACGGAAACCGAGTATTAACAGCTGGTTACAACATAGACTTTAGAGCGGTTCGAGCCTCCGACAGCACGCAGGCGGCTTCGCGCGCGCTTTCCGTGGCGAGCGGCACCCTGGCGAACGGGCTCTACAGCGGAGCGAATTTCCGGTACGAAGCGGCGGAGCTGATCCGGATCGAAGTGACGAGCGCGAGCAACGCGGCCGCGGGGTACAGCGGCGCGATCGCCGTCGACAACGCCGCGGCGTACCTTCTCGCGAAGATCGGCGGCGACAGCGCGGGAGTGGCGGCGGGGGATTCACTGCGTCTTCGCGCGCGTGTCTTCGACGCGTTCGGAAACGCCGTCGACGGACAGAACGTATTCTTCACGGTGCAGGAGGGGGACGGCCGGGTTTCCTCTCCGCTCGCCGTTACCGACGCTTCGGGCGCGGCGTGGGTCTGGTTCCGCACCGATACGATTCGCGGAACGAACCGCGTGCGCGCGGCCATCCTCGACGCGAATCCCGAAGGGCTCGAGACGCAGAGCTACACGGTGGCCACGATCCCGAGGAGCGAGGTCGATCGCGTCGAGCTCGCTTTGTCCGGAACCTCCTTCCGGGCGGGAGAGAT
The DNA here is from genome assembly GCA_002403075.1 of bacterium UBP1_UBA4783. Lineage (GTDB taxonomy): Bacteria > Krumholzibacteriota > Krumholzibacteriia > Krumholzibacteriales > Krumholzibacteriaceae > SSS58A. The sequence continues at coordinate 24,923 of DHHB01000012.1, forward strand.
CTTCGCGGGGAACGTCGCCGCGTACGACGTCTACGGCAACCTCATCGACACCGATTCGGGCACGCAGCTCCGTCCCGCGGCCCTTCGCGCGTCGGTCGATTTCAATCCCGAAATCATGACGCTGGAGGCGGGAAGATCGTCGTTCGCCGCGTTCGATTCGGTCGCCGGCGCGAACCGCATCGAGATCCTCTCGCTCGCGGGAGATACGCTCTCCGCTCCCGGCGCTTCTTATACGATCGCGCCGGCCCAGGCCTACCGGATCACCGAGATATCGGGCGACACGGCCGGCGTCACGGTCGGCGCCGGCGTCGAGCTCCGCGTCCGCGTGCGGGACCGTTACGGAAACGCCGTCGCGGGAGAGATCGTGCGGTTCCAGATCACGAGCAATCTCGGCGGCGCGCCCGCGCTCTGGGACGGCACCGGCGCTCCGAACGACGGGATCGTGCTCACCGGAGCCGGCGGAGCGGCGAGCTGCTTCCTCGTGACGGATCCGAACGCCGGGCTCAACACCGTGACCGCCTCCATTCTCGACGCCGATCCGCCGGCCCTCGAGCGGGTCGTCTTCGAGGTCGGCACGATCGCCGGGACGATCGCCCGTTTCGACGTCGTACCGGACGGCTTCGCGAAAAAGGCCGGAGAGAGCTTCGCCGTCCAGATCGTCGCGTACGATCTCAACGGCAACGTGGCGGCGGACGACGATACGACGCGCGTCGATCTCGGAAGCGACGGATCGGCCGCCTACGCCGTCAATCCGGTCGTCCTTTCGGGAGGGCGCGCGACGGCGAACGCGAGCGACACCGTCGCGGAGCGGCTCGTGCTCCGCGCCCGCACGCTCGCGGGGGGCGCGACGAGCTACAGCGATACGATCGTCGTCTCTCCCGAGGCGCCGAGCGGCGTCATCGCGTTCGCGTCGGTGACCCCCGACACGATCACCGCGAACGGCACGAGCGTGAGCTCGATCACCACTCGGCCGATCCGGGACATGTACGGCAACGTTGTTTCTCCGGGAACCCTCGTGCGCGTCACGCCGTCGCTCGGATCGGTCGGGAGCGACGACCAGGATCCGTCGACCCCGGATACGAAGGAGCGCCGGACGGAGGCGAGCGGCGCCGTCTCCGTGTTCATACGCTCGGCTTCGTCGCCGGGAGCGTCGAACGTGGTTTTCCAGAGCCTCTCGGGGAGCGCGGCCGGTACGGCGTCCGTGATCTTCGCTCCTCCTCCGTCGTGCTTCTACGCCGGATATCTCACGCCGCGCCACCTCGTGCCGACCGAAGCCGTCGAGCTGCGCTGTTCGGCCGCGAACGTGAGCGCGACGGGCGTTTCACTCGCGACTGCGACGACGATCTCGTTCGCGGACAGCGCCGGCCACGCGTACGAAGCTCATCTCGCGGCGCCGATGTACCTCCGCGGTTCCTCGGCCGACACGCTCCGATTCGCCTCCGTCGCGGTTCCCACCGGCATGCTCGGAGGAACGTATACGCCCCGCGTCTCGCTCGTCGGAACCGATAGGTACGGGTACGCGTATCGCGGCGAGTTCGCCGCCGGATCGAATTCGATTTCGATTTCGGACGTCGCTATCGAGAGCGTCGTCGCGGAAAAGGCGATCCTGAGCAGAGGGGACACGTTCACGGTGGACGTGCGGGTGCACAACGGGGGCGGGTCCACGGTCGCGGTGAACGACATCACGCTGAACTATAGCAACGGGCTGTACGGTCTCGTCGGCTCGTGGGATCCTCCGCTCCCGAGCAACCTGGCCCCCGGGGGCGTGCGCGTGTTCCGGCGATCCATATTCGTTCTCGGGTATTCGCCGCTCGGTCCCGATACGATCGACGCCTCGGTAACCGCCCAGGCGAACGGCTCGCAGGTGCAGGATCCGTCCGCGTACCCGAACGTCGCGGCCGTCGTCATCCAGTCCGCCGCGTCGATCGGCTACGTCGCGGGAACGCTCGCTCCTGACACGGTCTCGCAAGGGCAGACGCATTCGTTCGCGGTGTCGTTCCGTAACAGCGGGCAGGCGGCGGTCATACTCAACGCGGCGGACACGCGTCTCGGCTTCACCGACGGAGCCGACGCCGTATCGATCTCCCTCGGTTTCGAGGGCGCGCTGCCGGGCAACAGAACGACCGAGCTCGTCTTTCCTCCGGTCGAAGTGCCGGCGTCCGTGGACGCGGGAAGCTGGCCGGTGACGGTCAGGCTCCGAGGGACCGAGAACGGCGGACATCTCGACACGACGCTCGTTCTGTCCGACCAGATCCGTGTCGTGAGCCCCGCCGCTCTCTCGTACGGGAGCGGCACGCTCGCTCCGCCCGCGGTCAGCAAGCGGAGCACCGTCTCGTTCGAGGCGGGGATCGTGAACGCCGGCGGAGCGACGGTGATGTGCGATCCCGATTCGACCCGGTTCACCTTCACGGACGGATCTCTTGCCTACACGGCGACCCTCGACCCGGCGCGGGGCCGATCGATCGGCCCGGGCTCCTCCACGCTCTACTTCAGGGCGGTCGCGATTCCGGCCGGCATCGCCGTCGGAAGCTATCAGCCTTCGATGCGGATTCGGGGTTTCGAGAACGGCCTTCCCTTCGCCGCCGACCTCGCGCTCTCCGATCCGGTCGGCGTGCAGGAGCCTTCCCAGCTCGCCATCACGAGCACGACGGTGTTCCCGTCGCCGCTCGTCACGGCCGATCAGTCGGCGCCGTGGTTCGCCGCCGTGCAGGTCCAGAACAACGGCGGAGCCGCCGTCCGCCTCGAAAGCCTCTCCATGAGGCTCCTCGCGGGTCCCGTCGATGTGACGGGTCAATGCGTCCTCACTCCGATAGACTTCGTGCCGAACGTCGATTCGCTGCTCGGAGGCGAATCGCGGGCGATCGCCGTGCGGCTCGACGACAACCCCTCGAACGGGATGACGACGGGAACGATCGTCATCGAGTCGGCGATCGCCGGCCGCGATCTCAACAGCGGCGCGGCGCTCCTCGCCACCACCGAGTACGGCGGCAAGGGGAGCTATCTCGTGCAGACCCCCGCGAGCCTGGTTTTCACGTCGATCTCGCCGTCGGTCGACACGGTCACGGCGCTTCAAACGAAGGATTGGATACTGGCCGTCGCGGTCCGGAACGCGGGCCAATCCGACATGCAAATCGATCTCTCTCCGGCCGCCACGTTCGTGTCGTTCTCGACGTCGGGCGATTTCGCGACGATTCCGCCCGCCGCGCTCGCGGGCGGCGGGACCCTGCTCGAAGGCGGGGCGACCGACACGCTCCTGTGGCGGGTGGACCGGACCGGCTCCGTCGCCGGGAGCTGCCTCATCGCAGCGACCGTGCGCGCCGTGGAATCGAACAGCGGACGGGCGTTCGTCGCCTCGAGCGGCGCGCAAGGGGTCCGCGGAAACGCGCTCGTGCAGACGCCCGCCGTGCTCGGCATCGTCGGCATCACGCCGCTCCAGAATCCTGTGACGATCTCGCAGGAGCGCTCGTGGAGCGTCGAGATGGAAGTGCGCAACACGGGCCAGTCGGATGTCGCCCTTCTCCTCGCGCGCGTCGATTCGACGCGGGTCGCGATTCCCGAAGGCAGCGGATTCGTCATCGGCAATCCGTCCTCGCTCGCGGGCGGCGGCACGGTTCTTCGCGGGGGCGCCGCCGGTCGGCTCGTCTTTGCCGTCTCGACGACGGGAACGGCCGCGCCGGGCGCCCGGGAGATCGTCGGATCGGTCCTCGCCGTGGAGTCGAACAGCGACCGGCGGGTGTTCGCGTCCCGCGCCGAGGGCGGGGACACGGTCACCTTGCAGCTTCGTCCCGAACCGGCGTATGCGGCGGGAAGCCTCGCCCCGACGGCCGCGAGCAGCGGAACGAGCGTGTCGTTCGAGGCGGCGGTCGAGACCGCCGCCGGGCTGTACGCCACGCTCGTCCTCGATCGCGGGGCGACGATCCTCAGCTTCGGCGACGCCGACGGCGACACGTTTCGAACGGCTCTCTCCGCCGTTTCCACGAACGTTCTGCCGCCCGCGGCGCAGCGAACGCTCCTCTTCGACGCGAATACGATCGATCCCGCCGTCGCGCTCGGGAGACACTCCGCGTCGCTTCGGCTCGTCGGCGAGGAGAACGGCAATCCGTTTTCCCGCGTGCTGCCGCTCGCGCCCGATTCGATTCTCGTCGAGCGCGCGCCGCAGCTCAGCATCAGCCGTGTCGCGGTTCCCCCGTCGGTCACCCGATCGCAGACCGCGCCGTGGACCGTGAGGATGGTGCTCCGCAACAACGGCGAAGCGTCCGTCGATCTCGACCTCTCCGAGGCCAAGACGTTCCTTTCCTTTACGATCATCGGCGCGGGCGACCGGACGTACGAGTACGCCGTCGCGAGGCCGGCGGCGCTCGCGGGGCGGGGCGGAACGGTGCTTCCGGGAGGAGCGATCGACAGCCTCGTCTTCACGATCACCGGGACCGGCTCGACTCCGGGGATAGCGCTCGTGAACGGCACCGTGACGGGGACCGACGTCAACAGCAATCTCACCGTGTCGGACGATACGTATAACGGCGGATTCAGCCACGTCGCGGTCGAGCTGCCGGGCGAACCCGTCGTCGCCTCGAGCGCGCCCTCGCGGGCCACGGTGACGTCCGGACAGACGACCGCGTGGCAGATAGCCTGCGAAGTATGCAACACCGGGGAGGCCGATCTCACTCTCGTGCCCGACAGCGCGCGCGTGTACCGCGACGACGGCGAACCTCTCGCGCACGAGCGCCCCGCCTCGTTCGTCGAGGGGGGGCTCGCCCTGCCGGGCGGCGCATGCCGCCATCTCCTGTTCTCGGTATCCCCGACGCCGGTGATTCCCGCGGGCGCCGACATCGTCCTCCACGCCCGCGTCGCGTTGGTCGAGAACAACAACGGAATACAGCGCTTCTTCGACACGCGCCTCGCCGGTTCGGGCTCGGGTTCGATCCGCGTGCAGTCGCCGGCGCTGCTTTCGATCGCTCTCGCCTCCTGCGTGTCGCCGCGCCGGCCCTACGTCAACGAGGGACAGCGGTTCTCCGTCGTCGTCGCGGCGGCGAACGGCGGCGAAGCGCGCGCCGAGAGCGTCCGTCTCGCGCTCGAGGGATCGGGCTCGTCGGCGATCGAGGATACGCTCGCCGTCATGGAGGCCGTCGCCGGCGGCGGCGCGGTTTCAGACACCTTTTTCGTCATCGCGGCCGGAGCGGGGGATGAGGTCTTCACGGCGCGCTTGCGCGGCGCCGTCGACGCGAACTCCGGGCAGGAGGATCTCGCGGCGTTCGCCTCAGCCACGGACGACACGGCGCTCGTCGTGATACAGGTTCCGGCCTCCCTCGCGGTGACCGCGGTCGCCCCGTCCCAGAGCGCCGTGAACGCGGGCCAGACGGTGGAGTGGACGGTCCGCGTGAGCCTTCGCAACTTCGGCGAGGCTCCCCTCGAGATCGATCCGCCCGCTCCGGCGGATGTGTCCTTTGCGATCGGCGGCGCCGCGGTCGGCGGGTATCTCGTCGTGGCGCCGGACGGGTTCGCGTCGGGAGTCACTCCGCTCGTCCTCGAGGGTGGCGCCTCGGACAGCCTTATCTACCGGATCGCGGCGACCGGCCGGGATACGGGCACCGTCGACGTCGTCGCGGCATTCGATTGGCGCGACGGGAACGATCCGGCCGCGCCGCGCGTTCCCGCATCGGGGGGCTGCCAGGTGCGCGTGAAACCCCCGTCGGGGCTCAGGATACTCTCCGTGACGAGCGCCGCGCCGAACAACGCCGCGTTTCCGAATACCTCGATCGTCAACACCGGCCAGACGTTCACGGTCTCCGTGCGGGTCGAGAACACCGGCGGAGACGATCTCGACAGCGTGCTCGTGAGACTCGCGACGAACGGCGTCTCGGGCACCGTCGCCGCGGGCGATTCGATCGCCTACATGCCGTCGAGATCGGAGCGCGATTTCGTCTCTACGGTGACCGCCGCCCCGGCGCCCGCCGTCGAATATCTGCGCGCCTCGATCGTGAAAGCCGTTTCGGTCAACACCGGCGAGCGGGTGACGCCGGCGGAAGCCGTCGAATCGATCGAAAACCTCCGCATCGAGCTTCCGGCGCTCCTCGCCTGTGTCGCGTCGGTCACGGCGCCCGCCGGCGCCGTCGACGACACGCTCTCGACCGGCCAGCGGTTCGTCGTGACGGCCGTCGTCGAAAACGAGGGGCAGGCGGGCATCGATACGACGGGGAGGATGACGCTCGTCCTGCCCGCCGGCATGGATCTCGCCGATCCGGGCGAGCCCCTCGCGAAGCGGTTCGCAGCGGGGGTTCCGCTCGCGTGGACGATCGTCGCGCCGGCGTCTCCTTCGCTCGATACCGTGCTCGCGGCGATCAGCTCGATCCCCGAGGACGCGAATATCGCTGCGCCGGCCGCGGTTCGAAACGCGGAGGCGCGCGTCGTCGTTTTCGTCGAGCCCGCGGCCCGCATCGAGAATTGCGCGGTGTCGCTCGCGGCGCCCCCGGGCGCGGTCGACGGCACGCTCTCCACGGATCAGGATTTCGTCGCCCGCTCGTCCTTCGTTCCGTCGGCGAACGCCGATTCCCTCTGGGTCGAGATCGATCCGCCGGCGGGCTTCTCCGTCGCGAGCGAGACCGCCAAGTACGTCGGGAGGGGAACTGGCGCCGCGGTCGCGCGCGACTGGATCGTTCGCGCTCCGGTGAGCCCCGCGGCGGTCGATACGATCGCCGCCCGGGTCGTCGGCATCGACGTCAATTCGGGGGAACGCATCGCGCCGTGCCGGGCGGTCTTCGCGGTGCGGGTGGTCGAGAAAGCGGCGCTGTCCCTCGCCGGGGGGATCTCGGGGCCCCCCGAGGCGCTCGACGGAGTGGTCTCGGTGAATCAGGTTTTCACGGTCGAGGCGTCGGCGTCGAAGGCCGGCGAGGCCGGCGTCGATACGGCCGGCGCTCGGATCGAGCTCGTCCTGCCCGCCGGACAGGGGTACGCGCTCGACGGCGCTACCGAAACGTACCGGAAGCCGTTCTATCCGGGCGGGTCCGTCGCGTGGCGGATCCGCGCGCCGGGCGCTCCCACGGCTCCCGGCATCCTGCGGCTGCGGTTCGCCGAGCCGTACGCGAGGGACGTCAACACGAACCTCGCCTGCGCGATCTCGCAGGGCGAGGTCTTCCTGCCGGTGCAAACGGAGGCCGGGGCCGTCCGCATGTCGAACGTGTCGGCCGCCGATTCCATCCCGCCGGTCGTCGTTCCCCAGGGAGCCTCCGGGGTGCCGGTTATGCGGGCGGCGCTGCGGAACGCGTCGAGCTACACGATCGGTCTCGACACGGTGTACGTCGCCGTCACGGACGGTCGCGGACGCCTCGTATCGCCGCCGTCGCGTCGCATCGCCGCTCTCGCGCTCGTCGCCGGAGGCGTCAGGTACGAGACGGCGGCTCCGGGGCACAACCCCGTTCCGATGGCGGTCGATCACGGTTTCGAGATCGGTCCCGGCGCCGCGGACACGATCCTCATCGTCGCAGACGTCGCGGAGGACGCCCCGCCCGGGGAGCTCCGATTCGAGATCGAGCGGAGCGCGGACGTGATCGTTTCCATCACCCTCGACGGCGGGGGCGCGGGCGAACGAGTCGGCGTCGTGAACGAGCAGGGCGGCGATATCGCGGGCTCGTTCCTGAGCGGACCGCTCTCGGTCATGAGCGCGCGGTTCGAGGAGTACGTTCACAACTACCCGAATCCGTTCCGCGCCGGTTCCCAGGAAACGCGTATCTGCTATTTCCTGACGCGGAACGCGGGCGTATCGATACGCATCTACGATCTCGCCGGCAGCCTCGTCTGGACGAAGGAGATTGCAGCCGGCGCTCCGGGCGGCACCGGTTCCCCGGAAGGGATCATGCACGAGATTGCATGGGACGGTCGCAACGCCAGAGGCGAGATCGTCCGAAACGGCGTCTATCTCTGCAAGCTCGAGGCGGGCTCGCAATCGGCGCTCTTCAAGATCGCCGTCGCGAAGTGATGAGCATGAGAACGAAACGACGCAGCACGGCTATCTGGATTCTCGCGCTCCTTCCGCTCCTCGCCGGGCCGGTCGCCGCGCAGGAAGGAACGGGGGGGACGCGCTCTATTTTCGCGCTCGGGGCGGGCTCGCGCGCCATCGCCATGGGGGGCGCCTTTTCCGCCGCCGGCGACGACGCATCGGTCCTCCTCTACAATCCGGCGGCGCTCGCGCTCAACCGGTACACATCCGTTCTCGCGACCCACGCCCGGCTCTTCTCCGGCTGGAGCGACGCGGGGTACGATTTCCTCGGATTCGTCTATCCGACCGTTTCGGCGGGCGCCTTCGGCGCGGGCTTCATGACGGCCGGGACGGACGGCATCCGGGGATTCGACGAATGGAGCCGCGAGACCGGCGAGCTCACCTATCGCGAGAGTCAGGCGGTCATCGCCTACGCGTACACCCTTCCGTGGCGGTACGCGGGCGCGGTCACCGCGGGATCCTCGGTCAAGATGCTCAGTCAGCGCGTCGGGGACTATTCGGATACGGGCACGGGCGTCGACGTCGGATTCGTGTTCCGGCCGCGCTGGGTCGAGGGGCTCAGCCTCGGCTGCAACCTTCAGGATATCGTCGGCGCCGAGATCAAGCTCGTTTCCGTGAGTGAACCCGTCGATCGCACGATCATGATCGGGGCGGGGTACGCCCGCGCCTTCGGAAACGGTTCGGCGATCCTTCTCGCGGCGCAGATGGACGCGCCCGAACGAGGCGACTCGCGGTTCCGCGCGGGGGTCGAGTACCGGTTCCGCGGCCTCTTCGCGGTCCGCGCCGGTTACGACGGCGAGGGCGTGACGGCGGGCGTCGGCGTCGGCTGGCGCGGCTTCGGCTTCGACTACGGCTACATGAGCCGGGAGGACGCCGGCAGCACGCATCCCCTCTCGCTGTCCGCCCGCGTCGGCTCGTCGGTCGACGATCGGGTGCGGATACGCGAGGAACGGCGGCTCGCGGAGCAGGAACGCCGGATCCAGCAGATACTCTCGAGCCGGATCGCGGGCCATATCGCCGAGGCGGAGCGGTTCCGGCTCGAGGGAGCGCCCGCGAAGGCGCTCGACGAGCTCAAGATCGCCCTCGAATACGATCCGACGAATCGGGCGGTCGCCGACACGATCGCCGTGGTCGAGCGCGCGATCCTCGCCGCCGAACAGGAGCGCACGCGAAACGCGGAGAAATCCGCGCTCATCAACCAGCACTTCCGGCTGGGTCTCGAATACTACGGCACGGGGGATTACATCAGGGCGCGCACCGAGTGGCGGAGCGCGCTCGAGATCGATCCGGAGAACGCGCAGGCCGCGGAGTACCTCGGCGCGACCGAGGACAAGCTCGGGAGTCTCGCGGATCAGCACCGGACGCGCGCGCTCGATCTCGAGCAGCGCGGCCAGCTCGCCGCGGCGCTCGGCGAGTGGAACATGGTGCGGACGATCGCGCCCGAGTCCGCCGAAGCGAACGCCGCCGTGCAGCGTCTGACCGCGCGCGTCGACGAGCTGAGCCGCGATTACCTCACCGCCGCCAAACGTCTCCGTGTCGCCGAGCTCTACGAAGGCGCCGTGAAGGCGTTCGGCGAGGGGCGGTACCCCGACGCCGTGCGGCAGATCAGAGAGCTGCTCGGCATCGATCCGAACCACGCGGAGGCCCGCACGCTGCTGCGCCGCGCGGAGCGGCGTATGACCCCGCTCGACGACGCCGAAAAGGCGGCGATCCGCGCGCTCTACCTCGAGGGCATGAGGCATTTCACGAACGGCGATTACCTAAAGGCCGTCGAACGGTGGCAGCGCATCCTCGAGATCGATCCCGACAACGAGAGCGTGCTGAGGAATATCGATGAGGCCTCGAAGCGGCTCCGCAACAGCGGCGCGGCGGGAGGCGCACGATGAAGCGCCGGGAACGCATACGGGATCGGGAAACCTTCCACCTCGAGGTTCCGGCCGACGAGAACAACCTCAGCGAGGTCCGGGACTTCATCGCCAAAATATGCGACCGCGCGGGGTTTTCGAAGAGCGAGACGAACAACACGAAGCTCGCCGTCGACGAAGCGTGCACGAACATCATCAAACACGCGTACAAAGAAAAGGGCGGAGACATACGGATCGACGTTCAGGCGTCGCCCGGCACGGTCGAGATCAGCATCTTCGACCGGGGCGAGCCCTTCGACTGGTCCAAGGTGAAAGAGCCCGATCTCGACCACTACGTCGAGATCGGCAAGAAGGGCGGCCTCGGGATCTATCTGATGAACCGCCTCATGGACAAGCTCAGCTATTCGGCGTCGCCGGCGGGAAACCGCCTCTCCATGACGAAGCGGGCCGCGGCCGCCGCGGCCTCGCATATGCCGCTCTTCGATTCGATCATACGGCCGAAATGGACCTCGACGCTGCGCTTCAAATTCGCGATGCGGGCCGCGCTCGGGTTCTTCGGCCTCATCATGTTTCTCTGGGTGATCCTCTTCTACCGGCAGACGCACGATCTTCGCGACCGGGTCGCGGACGCCTGGCTCCAGCGCAAGCGCATCGCCGAGATCATCGCGAGCTCGAGCGTCGGCGCGCTCACGAAGGACCCGTACGACGTGAGCGGTCTCGAGCTCAGCACCGACGCGATTCCGCGTCAGATGCGGCGCGCCCCCGAGGTGAAATACATCCGCGTCGTGCACGAGGACGGACGAATCTTCGCTTCGAACCGGCAGGAGGAGTTTCTCACGGCGTACGCCGTTCCCGCCGAGGTTCGCGAGCTCGAACGCGGCGCCGCCTTCCGCTCCGTGCGCGACGACAGCCTCGGATCGATCCGCGAGTTCCATCAAACGGTGTATCTCACCGATTCGGAGCGGGGCCAGACGACGGCGATCGGACGCGTCGTCGTCGGCGTTTCCGAGCCCCTCGTGACGGAGGACATCATCGACCCGCGGCCCATGATGACGCTGCTCCTCGTCGGCGTCTTCGCCGCGGGGGTCGCGCTCCTCTACCTGCTCGTCGCCATATTCGTGCGGCCGATCCAGGCGCTCACCGACGGCGTCCGGGCGATCGGCGAGGGATCCCTCAACGACGAGATTCAGATCACGGGACCGCAGGAGATCGGCGAGATCGCGCGCGCCTTCAACGAGATCACTTCGAAGTTCCGCGACGCGCAGAAGAACGTCGTCGAGCAGGAACGTCTCCACAAGGAAATGCAGGTCGCCCAGGAGATCCAGCAGACCCTTCTTCCGAAACGCGTGCCGGCGATCGGCGGCTACGACATCGCGAGCCTGTACCGTGCCGCCAAGGAGGTCGGCGGGGACTATTACGACTTCGTGCGGGTCGACGACGACACGCTCGGCGTCGTCGTGGCGGACGTCTCCGGCAAGGGCGTGCCCGGTTCGCTCGTCATGACGATGATCCGCACGGCCCTCCGCATGGAGGCGCGCGGAAACCACTCCGCCGCGGAGGTCATGGCGCGCATGAACGACTTCGTGACGGAAGACATGAAGAAGGGCATGTTCGTCACGATTTTCTACTCGATCCTCGATTCGAAGAACCGCATCATCTCCTACGCTTCGGCGGGTCACAATCCGATGATCCTGTACCGCGCCGAGACGGACGAGACGTATTTTCTCAATCCCCGCGGTTTTCCCGTCGGCATCAAACTGCCCGACGACACGCTCTTCCGCCGCTCGATCGACGTCGAGAAGATCAAGCTCAAGAAAGACGACATGCTCGTCATCTACACGGACGGCGTGACCGAGGCGATGAACGGGGATCGGGATCAGTACGGCGAGGATCGCCTCATCCGGCTCATCAAGGACTGCGGACGCCTCTCGCCCCAGGAGTTCATCGACCGTCTCAACGCCGACATCAAGGGCTTCACCGGCGATCAGCCCCAGAACGACGACATCACCGTCGTCGCGATCAAGGAAAAGCTCATGGCGGACGAGGTGCTCTACGGGATCCGCCGGAAGCTGCTCGATCTCGTCGAGGTCCAGGGGGTTTCGGTCGCCGAGGCGTGCCGGATGATGAGGGTTTCCCCCTCGACCTACTACCGCTACAAGAAGCGCCTCGTGGAGCTCGGAGATCGCGGGCTCCAGGACAAGACCCTGCGCCGCGAAGTCGATATCAGGCGAGTCAGCGTCGAGCAGCGAAAGGGCATTCTCGAGATCATCCGCGCGAATCCGCGCTTCGGCGCGAAGAAAATAGCCGCTCTGTACAACGAGGGGAAGGAAGAGCGGGCGCACCTTTCCGCGGCGATCGTCTACGACGAGCTCAAGCGTATCCGGCTGAACACCTACGAGATGCGGCTCGAGTACCTGCGCCGCAACCGTCTCATCACCGACGACGAATTCAAGACGCTCATGGCCGCCCACGGCAGCCGGCCGCGCGAGTCCGTCGAGGCGCCGGCGGGCGGGGAGATCGTCCCCGCCGACGCGGCCGCGGAGACGGAACCGGAAGCGCACAAGGCGAAGCACGTCCCCCGTGCGCCGCGAGCCGCCGCCGCGCCGGCGCGCCGCCGTTTCGCCCGCGAGGCGTTCGAGACGGGCGAGGGAACAGCGATCGAGGTCACGTCCGAGGAGCTCGACGGCGGCGCCGTCGCGCTCCACGTGGCGGGACATCTCGATTCGTCTTCGGCGGGCGAGCTCGAGGGGATCCTCGAGAGCGTGCACGAGTACGGATACCGGAACATCATCGTCGATCTCGCCGCGGTGACCTATATTTCGAGCGGGGGCTGGGGCATCTTCACGGGGCGGGTGAAAACGCTCCGCGAAGCCGACGGCGACGTGGTGCTCGTCGGCATGTCCTCGGAGGTATACGACATCTACGAGCTGCTCGGCTTCCAGCAGATCATCATGCAGTTCCCGTCCGTCGAAGAGGCCGTCGCCTACATCGGCCTGCCGCTGGCCGAACGCCGGAGCCGCTTCGAGAAAGCGTCCCGCGAGGCGGCTCCCCTCGAGCCGGCCGAAACGCCGGTCGCCTCTGGAGAAGCGGCGGCCGGAAGCGAAGTAATCGCCGAGCCGGAGTCGCCCTGGGCGGCGCTCAAGATCGAAGCGGGGACGGTCGGCGGCCAGGGAGAGATCACGGTGCTCTATCTCGACGGCGTCGTCGATACGGTAAGCTGCGTGAAGCTCCGCGGCGTTCTGGACGGGCTCGTCGACCGCGGCGCCGTGAAGATCGTTCTCGACATGTCGCGGGTCGAGTACGTGAGCTCGAGCGGCTGGGGCGTGTTCGCCTCGCGCATACGGGATATCAGGCTGCGAGCGGGAGACATAAAGATATTCGGCATGGATCAGGAAGTCGACGGAATATTCCACATGCTCGGATTCGATTCGATCATGCGCTCCTTCGGAATTCTCACCGAAGCGATCGAGGATTTCAAGAACGACGCCACCGCCCTCGCGGCGGAGGACGAAACGTTCGACGAGGAATCGCCGGAGGCGGCGGTCGCGGCGTCGGAGCGCGCGCCTGAGCCTGCCGCCGCGGCGCTCGCGATCGCTTCCGCCGGCGGGACGGGACGCGAGGGAAGGACCGTCGTCGTGAGGATCGACGGCGCGATCGACTCGTCGACCTCGGAGGCGTTCGAAGCCGAGCTCGACGCGCGATCCGCCGAGCGTCCGAAGAACCTCGTGCTCGATCTCAGCAGGCTGGTTTACATATCGAGTGGCGGATGGGGTATCATCATCAGATACATGCAAAAGCTCGGCGAAACCGGCGGCCGCGTCGTCGTCGCCGGCATGAACTCGATCGTTCTCAAGATATTCCGCGATCTCGGCTTCGAGCCGCTGATCCCGCAGTACGGAACGCTCGAAAAGGCGCTCGAGGAGCTCGCCCCCGGGATGCGGGAGACCGAAGCGACTCCGGAAGAGGAGGCGTCGGCGCCGGTCGCTGCGGCTCAGCCCGGGGCCGAGGTCCGGAAGCACGATCTCGCCGACGCGCTGCTCGGCGCTCCGGATATGGCGCCGCTCACGCCGCTCGAGCCGGTCAAGGATACGGAGAAGGTCATCTTCATCGATTTCAAACGGCGCACGGACGTGCGCGAGGACAAGGACAAGCGCATTAAGCGGCTCGGCTGGGACGAGTACGGCAAACGGCTGCTCGATTCCGGCCGGAAGCCCCGGCGCACGAAGTGAGCGAATGAAGAAGTACGCTGTCATGACGATGAAGGGCGGGACGGGAAAGACGACGACCGCCGTCTGCCTTTCGCACGGCCTTTCGCTCGCGGGGAAGCGCGTCCTCCTCGTCGACTGCGATCCGCAGCGGAGCGCCGCGACGAGCTTCGGCGTCAAGGGAGAGCGCGGGCTCGCGGAGCTCCTGACCTCGGGCGAAGTCGACATCCTGCAGGTGCGCGACAACCTGTTCTTCATCGATTCGGGCGGCCGGCGTCTCGCCGAGGTCGAGCTCGTTCTCGGCTCGCACGAGAACCGCGAGCGCCGTCTCTCCGAGGCTCTCAAGCATCTGAAGGGATGCGATTACGTGATCTGCGATTGCTCGCCGTCGCTCAACCTCATCAACATCAACGCGCTCGTATACTGCGACGAAGTGATCATACCCGTTTCGATGGATTATCTCGCGGAGAGGGGGGCGACGGAGACGGCGGGGATCATCGAGGAGATCCACGCGTTCAACAGCCGGAAACCGATATCCTTCCGGCTGCTCCCGACGTTCTACGACTCGCGCACGCGGCTCGCGCACCGCGTCCTCGAGGATCTGCGAGAGAGGTTCGGCGACCGCCTTCTCACGACGGTCATACGCATGAACCAGGCGATCAAGGAAGCGCCCGGCCAGCAGAAGACGATTTTCGAACACGCGCCGCTCTCGCGCGGCGCGTTCGACTATTACCATCTCACCGAGGAGATTCTCGGCCGCGATCGTCCGGGCGAGAGCCGCGTCGGCGAGTCCCAGGGAAGCTGATCTGGCGCCGGCGGGCGCGTTGTGCTACCATCCGGCCCGTACGGAAGGAGAACCGGTGACGGGGTTCGAGCTGAGGGAAGAGATCGATCACGGCGGCCGGAAGTACTTCCTGCAGACGAGCCTGCTTCCCCAGCGGGGGATCGTCCAAAGCTCGTTCTTCAGGAACGGCGTGCTGTTCGACACGGCGCACGTCTCCGTCGACGGCAAAGCCCCCGCCGAAGATCTGCGCCGCGCGGCCAAGGAAGCGCATCTCGACAACAAGCGCCGGTTCCTCATCGTGCTCGGCGTGAGCGAGCGCGTCCGGGCCGCCGACGATCCGAAACCGCACGTGCGCATCGCCCAGGCGCTCGCGAGGCGCCACCTCTGCGAGGAAGCCGTCCGGGAGGCTCGGAAAGCGGTCGACAAGGGAAACAAGGATTCCCTCCCCTATTTTATCATCGGATCCTGCAGCTTCGAATCGGGGGATTTCGACGAGGCGATGAAGGCCGTGCAGGCGGGCCTCGCCATCAACCCCGAATACCCCGATCTGCACAACCTGCTCGGCGCCGTTCACCTCAAGCAGCGCCGTTGCCGGCAAGCGATCGAATGCTTCAACCGCGCCATCGGGCTCAACCTCTATTACGGCGAGCCGTACTTCAACCTGGCGCGCGCCTTCCTCCTCAACACGATCGTCAAGGAGGATTACGAGCTCTCGCGCGACATCGAGACCGCTTTCATCGGCAATCTCGACCGCGCGTCGCAGCTCGATCCGTATCTCGTCGCCGAGCGCGTCGACGAGGCCAAGAGGCTCTTTCGCGAGGGGGATTACGCCCGGGCGTACGAGACGCTCGAGAGCGCCAAGGGCCGCCCGGAGCGGGGAGGGATCGACGATATCGTGCTCGATCTCTACATGATGCTGCTCTACGACGGCGAGGACCTGCGCGAAGAGGATATCGAGGCGTATCTCGACCGGGTGAGGGAAATCGTCGACCAGAATCCGACCTTCGCCGACGGGCACAACAGTCTCGGTATTCTGTATACCGCAAAGTGCAAGATATTCATGGACCGGGCGAACAAGGCCTTCCGGAAAGCCCTTGAAATCAATAGCAATTACCAAAAAGCCCAGAAGAATTTGCGTTTATCCGAGAACGACCGGCAAGGAATATTTATCCTTTTAAAGGCACTATTGGACTGAACCTTGCTATCTTTAACCTGGGCATAGGAGAGGACCGGTCACGTTATGGACAAGCTCGCCATAGACGTAGAATACGTCGATAACGTCGTCGTCCTGAAGCTTCGCGGCATCGTCGACTCCGGAACCGCGCAGTTTCTCGAGGATACGTTCAACGAGCTCGTCGCGGCGAGCACGGTCCGCATCGTCGCCGATCTCGGCGATGTGAACTACATAAGCTCGGCCGGCTGGGGGATATTCGTGGGGGAGATCAAGGGGATACGCCAGCGCGGCGGAGACATCAAGCTCGCGGCAATGCCTCCCGACGTGAGGGAGGTGTTCGAGCTCCTCGAGTTCAGCACGCTTTTGCGGCCGTACGGGACGCGCGAGGAGGCGATCGCCGCGTTTACCGCGCATCAGAATACGAAAACGTCATAGCGCCGGAAGAAGCGAGGTTGGAATGGAAGGGATCAACGTATCGTTCTCGAAGCCCGAGGATAATCCGGACGTGTCGGTGCTGTCCGTTCAAGGGTACGTGGATACCACGACGTCGGCCGAGCTCGAGGAGAGTCTGAAGAGGCTGCTCAAGAAAAACCGATTCAACATCGTCATCGATCTCGCCGGCGTGAACTATATCTCATCGGCCGGATGGGGCATCTTCATCAGCGAAATCAAATCGATCCGGGAGACCGGCGGCGATCTCAAGCTCGCCTCGATGGTCGCTGACGTGTACGAGGTGTTCGAGCTCCTCGAGTTTCAAACGATCCTCGAGAGCTACGATACCGTCGCCGAAGCGGTGAAATCGTTCGGCGCGCCGGGAGGAGACGCCGGATCGGAGAAGCCGGAAAGCCGCGCCGGCGCCAAGGTCGGCAGCACGCACGGACCGAAGACCGACTAGATCCCGGCTCGTTTCTTCCCTCGGAGACGGCACGAGCGCCGGCGCCACAGCGCCGGCGCTCTTTCTCTATGACGCCGCTCCGCTTTCTGATAGCATGAGAACCCGCCGCCCGGCCCCGAGGGAGAACGAGATATGGACCTGGATATCGCTCTGCGGTTCACCATCTGGACGACGGCTCTCGCCGTGGGGCTCGTCGTTCTTTCCGTCGCCGCGTACCGCCGCACGGCCCCGCCTTTGCCCCCCGCGCGGCGCGCGCTGCTCCGGGCTCTTCGCGCCGCGAGCTTCGCGGTCCTCGCTCTCCTCGTCGTCAATCCGGCGATCGTCATGACGCGTACGGAAACGCGCCGGCCGCTCGTGATCGTGCTTCTCGACCGGTCGCGCAGCATGGAAACGCGCGACGCCGGCGGCCTTCCGAGGCTCGACGCCGCCCTCGAGGACGCCGAGCGCCTGCGGCGCGAGATCTCGCGGAGACAAGCGGAGGTCGTCGTCCTCCCGTTCGCGGACGCCCTCGCGCCGGATGCCCTTCAGCCGGGCGGGACGGTGGCGCCCGATCGGGACGGCACCGATATCCGGGGCGCCCTCGACGGCGCGGGGGATCGATACCCCGGCGCGGTCGCCGCGGTCGTGCTGCTGAGCGACGGCCGGACGACGCGCGGAATGGTCGCGAGCGGGAAAGGCGCGTACGCCCCCGTTTTCGCGGTCGGATACGGAGACACCGCCCGAAGCGCCGACGTCGCCGTCGAGGAGGTCGTCGCGGATCGCGTCGCCTATCGGGGAACGACGGTTCCCGTGGAGGCGGTCATACGGGCCGAGGGCTTTCGCGGAAGCGTCGTCGAGGTGCGTCTCATCGAAGATGGAAAACGCGTCGCCGCCGTCGTGCTCGCGGTGCGCCGGGACAGCGAGCTTCTCGCCGCCGCTTTCGACTACCTTTTCGAGCGCGAGGGGGCGCGCCGTCTCACCGTCGAGGCGATTCCCGGCGGGCCCGAGCGCGACCGCGGCAACAACAGCGAATCGATCCGTATCGACGTGCGCAAGGAGAGGATTCGCCTGCTCTACGTGGACAATCTCGCGGATTGGAACTCGGCGTTCCTCCGCGATCTCGTCGGGCGGTCGGAGCGGCTCGAGGGGGAGATCGCGCTCGGGGCCGCCGGACGGGGATTCACCCTCGATCCGGGGGGAGCGCGTTGGACCTTTCCGCGGGCCTCATCCGGGCTCGCCCGCTACGATCTCGTTATCGTCTCGGACGACGCGCGTCTCTTCGCCGAGAGGGAGAACGTCGAAACGCTCGTTCGATATGTCGAGGAGGGGGGTAGCGCGCTCTTTCTCGCCGACGAGGGATCGCCGATGGCGCGGGGCGGGGAGTCTTTCGGATTGATCGAGCCCGCCCTTCCCGTCCGGCGTGCGGGAACGCCGCGCATCGAGTACGGCGAGCATTTCGTGAAAGTATCGGCCGAGGCGGCCGGGGAGCGGTTCGCCGCGATGCTCGGTTCGGAGCGCGCGCTCGCCGCGATGCCGCCGCTTCCCGCCGGCATCGCGGGGGTGGTTCCGAGCGCGGGCGCCGAGACGCCGTTCACCCTCGCGAGCGGTTCGAGCGCGAGGGCGTTCCTCGCGATCGAACGCCGGGGGAGCGGTCTCACGGCCGCCGTGCTCGGATTCCCCCTGTGGCGATGGAGGCTCGCGGGCGCCGAGGGAGCACGCGTGTACGAATCCTTTTTCGGCGGACTCGTTCAGTACCTCGCGGAGGGCGCGAAATCGCCCCCGCTCGCCCTCGACGCCGATCGCACGGTGTATCGAAGCGGCGACCGCGTGCGGCTCACCGCCTCGATCGGGGAGAGGGACGCGCCCGGGACGCTCCGCGGCGAGCTGCGCCGCGCCGGGGACGCGCCGGCGGATGTGGCCGCCACGTTCCTGTTCGAGCGCGACGCGCGCCGGCGGGGCGTCTATCGCGCGTCGATCGAGGGTCTCCCGCCGGGATCGTACAGCGCCGTCGCGGTCGAAGGGCCGGGGACCGCCGTCGCGTCGAGCCCCGTCGCGTTCGCCGTCGAACCGGCTTCTGTGGAGTTACTCGATCTCTCGAGGGACGGCTCGCTCCTCGCTCGAATCGCCGCCGAGTCGGGCGGCGTCTGCGTCGAGCGCGGCTCGATCGATTCGGTCGTCGCGGCGTTCGATCTCTCGGGCCGGAGCGTGGACCGGCGGAGCGCGCGCGAGCTGCGCGGAAGCGTGCCCGCCCTGATCGTTCTCGTCGCCCTTCTCGGAGCCGAGTGGATCGCCCGGAAAGCGTGGGGGCTCGTATGACGGAGCAGTCCGCCTTCCGCGCGGGACCGGCGCGGCGTCGAGCGCGCGAGATCGTTCTCGCGGCCGTACTCGTCGCGCTGTCGTCGGCTACGGTCTCCGCCGGACGATCGCCGGACCGGGCGCGAAAAGGGGATCCCGCGGCGTACGCTCTCTTCAGGAAGATGTACGGAGCGTTGCGGGACGCGAAGACCCTTTCCCTCGAGAGCGAGTTCGTGTGGGAGACGAACGGCGAGGAGATCGGCCGCTCGTCCTACGAGCTTCGTCTCGGAAGACCGAACCTCGCTCGACTCGAATCGCGCAGCGGCGACGGCTCGCGGACGGGTATCATCGTCGTCGACGGCCGGGATATGTGGGTATATTGGCCGACCGGCCGGCCCTCTATGCCGGGGATCGATTCGATTCGCGCCCCCGAGGGCGTGGAAAACACCTTTATCCGGCAGCCCGCTCCCGCCGGATCGCGGTCGATCGGCGGCGAGACGAACACCCTCGGAACGGGGATGTCGGCCCCGATCCTCGATCCGAGCATCTTTCACGGACTCGCGGATCCCATGGAGCCGTTTCTCGACGAGGTGCGAAGCATCGGGATCTCGACGGTCGACGGCGAAATCTGCGACATCGTCGTCGCCGAATACGACGAGCGCAAACGCAGCCGCGCCTTCTGGATCGCGCGGAGCGACGGTCTCCCGCGGAGGCTTATCGAAACGGTGCGGCTCGATCGCGAGATCGTGAAGCGCGAGCACTGGCGGAAGGTTTCGGTGAACGCGGCGATGCCCCGCGATCTCTTTTCGTGGCGGCCGCCCGCCGGCTGGGAGGAATACCTTCCGCCCACGCTCCATCGCGGGCTGCTTCCGCCCGGAAGCGTCGCGCCGGATTTCACGGTCGCGCTCCTCGACGGCGCGAGCTTCACGCTATCCGAGCAGCGGGGCAAAACGGTCTGGCTCTGTTTCTGGCGCCTCGCGTGTCCGCCGTGCCGCGTGGAGCTTCCGCATCTCGAACGGCTGCGCAAACGGCACGGGAAGAACGGGCTCGTCGTCCTGGGCGTCAACTTCGCCGATGACCGCGGCCCGGCGCTCGAGTATCTGCGCAAGGAGTCGATCGGTTTCGCGAACGCCGTCGACACCTCCGCCGCCGTGCAGGATCTCTATTACCGCCGCTACCAGACGCTGAAGGGCCACAGCGCCGTTCCTCTCAACTACATCATCGATCCCGAAGGCCGCGTCGCCGACGCGTGGTACGGATACGAGAAGGGCTCGGGCGCGGGCAACGCCGCGTTGAAACGGCTCGGGGTCATCCGCTGATCCGCGGACATCCGCGAACATATTTCTCTTGAAAACGCTCGGGCGATCTGCTTGAATCGATCCCGGCTCGTGTGAAGGGTGGTGGTCGTGATGTGGTGGAGCCTTTTTTTATTTCCCGCCGTTATTCCCCCGTATCCCCTCGACGAAATCCCGGCGACGCGCGAAGCGGCCGGACGGGTGGTCGTCAACGAAGTGTATTACGACCATCCGGGCAGAGACGACGGATGGGAGTTCGTCGAGCTGTACAACGCCTGCCGCGACACGGTCGATCTCTCGCTCTGGCGCATCGAATCCCTCGACGGCGCCTCGGGAAGGGCCCGGTGCGTTTGGACGGGGACGGCGCCGGCGCGCATCGGCCCCGGAGAGATCGTCTGCGTCGCCGGCGGGGCGCTCGGTCCGGCGAGCGGATATCTCCTCGCGGGCGAGCTCGAGAACGGTCCCGACGCGGTCCGTCTCGTGTCGCCGGCTGGGATCGAGGACCTTCTCGGGTACGGCCCGCTCGCTCTCGAGGGGCTCTTCGAGGGAGGCCCCGCGCCGGACGTTCCGGCGGGGGCGAGCCTCGCGCGGAAGCCGGATGGAGCGGACCGCGATCGCAACGACGCCGATTTCACCGCGGCGACGCCGACGCCGGGTCGCAGGAATTTCTTCGAGCGCGACGTCGCGCTTTCGCACGCGCCGCCGGACGAGCTTCCCTGCCCCGGCGCTCCGTTCGCCTTCAAGCTGAAATTCGCGAACGCGGGGCTCGAGCGGTTCGAAGACGCCGTGCGCGTGCGGGTCGTCGTCGAAAGCGGGCTCGCGGCCGATTCGGCGGCGGCGCGTAAGGAGCTTCGTCTCGACCCGGGCGCGCACGACTCGATCGCGGTTACGGCGCGCGCTCCCTTCGCCGATCGGTTCGCCGTGCGGTCGTTCGTGGAAGGAGCTCCCGACGATTGGGCGGGCGACGATTCGCTTCGCTTCGAGCTTCGAACCTCGCCCGGCGACGTCGTCGTGAACGAGATCATGTACCGTCCCGGCGCCGGCGAGTGCGAGTGGGTCGAGATCGTCTGCGCCGGAGGCGCCTCCCGCGATCTCGCCGGCTGGACGATAGCCGACGCCACGGGATCGCGCCGCCTCATTTCGCGGGAACCGCTCGTCCTCGCGCCGTTCGGGTATCTCATCCTCGCGCGCGATTCGTCGGCCTTCGCCGCGAGGTACCCGCGCTGCGCCGCTCCCGTCCGAACCCCCGCCGGCGGATGGCCCTCGCTCAACGACACCGGGCGCGACGGCGTCGCCGACAGGGTTTCGCTCCACGACGACTCGGGCGCTCTCGTCGAGTCGGTCGCCTATCGCGACCTTCTCGGCGCGGAGCGCGGACGGAGCATCGAGCGCCTGTCGGAGACGGCGTGCAGCTCTCTTCCGGGAGGCGTCTGGCACCGCTCGGCCGCGCGCGACGGGGCGACCCCCGGCGCCGAGAATTCGACTCGCTCGAGCGCCTCGCCGAAAGGGACGCGTCCCTCGCTCGCCCCGAATCCGTTTTCGCCCGCGCGCCACGGCTCCGTGTCGATATCGGGCGTTCTCGCCGGTGGCGAGGTCGGATTCCGCGTGCGGATATTCAGCTTGGCCGGGATCGAGCTGCGGCGCCTCTTCGCCGAGACGGGCGGCGCGAGGACCTTTTCCTGCAGGTGGGACGGAGCGGACGACGGCGGAGCCGTTCTCCCGTCGGGCTTGTACGTGTGTCTCGTCGAGTACATCGGAGCGGGAGGTGGGGTGTGCAGAAGGGAAAAGCTCTGTGTCGTCGTGGCCGCCGGCTGATGCGATCGTGCGCGATCGCGGCCTCTTGCGCGCTGGGCGCGGCCGCCGGAGGCGCGGCCGGCGAGGCGCCGTTCAGCCGAATCTTCGGTCCGCTCGCCGTGACGGCGGCCGATACGGCGGGCGTCGCCTGCGTGAGCCTGTCGCTCGCGAACCCCCACTCGATCGACGGGCTCGTCTCGTCGCTCGCCGAGGCGGAGGCCGACGCCGGCGCCGCGGTGGCCTGCGTGCGCTATTTCCGGCTTTCCCACGCCCTCTACACCGAGGACCGGCTCTTCTGCGCGATCGCGTTCGGGACCCCCGTTACGGGCGTCATGATCGGCGGCGAGTCCGGTTTCCTGCGGCAAAGCGCGAAGGGATATCGAGGCGAGCGATCGTTTCCTGCGCGCGTCGTCGCCGTGTGGCGTCGCGCCCGCTCGGCGTCGATACGGCTCGCCGTGCCGGTGATCGAGAGCGGGGCGGCGTCGCCTGCCGGGAGCGCATGGTCGTGCGACGTCTCATGTGGAGCCGTCGGTCTCGGCGTCGCCGTCTTTTCGCCGGACGGTCTCTCGACGGATCGCCGGCTCGAGGCGGCGGCCGCTCTCGGAGAGCGAACGACCGTCGGGGCGTCCTACGCCTGGCGTTCGGGCGAGCTTTCGACCCGCGTCCGCTTCGAAATCCGGCGCTGCATCTTCGGATTCGAATGGAGCGTTCACCCGCTGCTCGGCGTGAGCGCTTCGGCGGGCGCCGGGAGGAGGTGGGTCTGGTGAAAGCGCTTCATGCGGTCCTCCTCGCGGCGACGTTTTTCGAGGGCTGCGGTGGCATCGGCGCGTACAGCCCCGGATCTCCGCCCGGTCGGGCGGCCGGCGGCGTAATCGGCTCGGAACCGATCGCGCGGGACGGGGACCGCGACGATTCCGTGGATCCCACGATCTCGATCGAGGAGTTCGAAATCGACCGGGAGCTTTCTCCGTCGAGCGGCGCGGGCCGCGCGGCCGCGCGGGCGTCGGGCCGTCTCCGGTTCACCGTCGACGGGATCGCCGCCGGCGGGGGGAACCGAAAGGAGGGGCACGCCACGCTGTCTTCTCCTCGTTTTCGCATCGTCCTTCGGCGGAGGGAAACAGCCTCGTATACGTCGACCGCGGGCTTCGCGCGGCTCGAGACCATCGCCGGTTTCCTCGCGCTCGCCGTGGGGAGCTTCGTTCCCGATTTCGCGGAAGGGCTCATCGCGGGCGGCGCCGGCTCTCCGCACGTGTTCTCGGGAGCCTTTCCGATGGCGTCGAGGCGCCGGATAGCTCCGAACACATCATCCTACGGCCGGGCGCTGATCGGAGGCACGATCGAGATCGGCGGCGGGGCGTGCGGCGGAGTTCTCTTCGCGGGACGGGAGCGGATCGTCCGTTCCGGCCGGCTCGAGACGGGCCCGGCCCGGGTCGCGGGAGTACGCGTCGAGATGCGCGCCGGCGGGTTCAGCGGGGGGATGTCGCTCATAACCAAGGAAGGAGACGGCCGGAAGACGCTCGCGGGCGCGGACGCGCGCTTCGGGACGGGCTCCGCGAGAGCGGGCTTCGAGGCGGTGCATCTGCCCGGCGGGTTACCGGCCGCTCTCGCCGCGTTTTCGTTTCGCGGACGAAAAACGAGCGTCGGAGTTTCGTTGCATTCGTCTCCGTCGGGCGCCGGAGGGATTAGCGGTAGAGTGAACGGCGTGGACATAGGCTCCGCTCCGGCATACGGGGGGGCGATCGCCGCGGCCGAGCGGAAGGTCGCCCGCGGAACGGCGGTTCGGGCGGCGCTCGAGCGCGCCGCGCGGACCGGCGACCTGGAGAGGACGGAGCGCTGGACCATCAGAGCGGAGATCGAAAGAAAGTGGCGGCGCATCCGTCTCGTCCTGTCGGGAAACGCCGCCGAGTCCGGGGAGACGCCGCTCCTTCCGTTTCCCGGAGCGACTGAGACGAGCCGGGAGTCGGGCGGAGGAGCAGGCGCGCTGGTCGTCGTGAATCCGGCCTCCCGGGTATCGATCCGTTTCGCGGTAAAGAGCGTTGCGAAATCGCACGACGAGCGAGGCGTCCTCGTCTCGCCGATGCTGCGGGTGCGTTCCCCGGGGGGGCGTGTCGTGCTGACGGCTTTTCATGCGTCATACGGGGCGTCGAAAGGCGCGCCCGCCTGCTACTACTATGAGCCCTGCCTCGACGGCGCATACCCGTGGCGCGGGGCATACCGGGATGTGAGCAGGAGCGCATTCATTATCTCTATTAAATACAACAAGTTTGAAGCATCGTGTAAGGTGGCGCATCAGGATAACGCCGCGGCGGAGGGGAGCGTACAGGCTGTGGCCGCTTTCTGATCGATGGAAGGGCCCCCGCCATCGCGGCTCGGCGGGGAATGCAGGTAGGGGGAATTGTCGATGAATGCCGGTATACCGGCCGCGGAGCTCGGAATTGGAACCGTTCATGCTCATTGCCCGGGTGATGGAATCCGTCCGTACACTGATATACGACGATAAAACCCACGGCAGGAGGGTGATCACCTTCCCGCCTCCGCTGCCGTTCGTCGAGCACTCGAACGAGCTGCTTTCTTCGCTTCCGTCCGGCGAAGCGAAGGACAACCTCCTCAAGATCGCGGGCGCCGACAACGTTTTCAAACGGGCGGGGCTGTTCGCAGAGTATCTCGGCACATCCGCGGAGCCCCACAAGGAGATCTTGCGCGCCGCGGCGCTCGCCGTTTCCGGGGAGACGGCCGGCCTCAAGCTCGTCTACGCGGCGCTCCTCGCCGTGCCTCCCGCGGAGCATCTCGTCATGGAGCTCGCCGAGTTCAGGAACGTCAGGCGAGCGATGGCGCGCGTCGCCGCGAGGGAGAAGGCGGGAACACCGCTTCGGGAGAGCGAGGACTGGTTCAGGAAGAAGGCGCTGCTGCTCTCGATCTCCCACCCGCTGCCGGGAGTGTCGAACGCTCCGTCGGACGCCCCGTGGCTCGGTTGGAGCGAGGAGGTGCGGCGCGGCGTATCGGATCCGGATCGGCGCTGGGACAAGGCCGTGCTCGAGCGCGCCAAGGCGGAGCTCGAGGCGCGGGAGCTGCGCATCAAACTCCTCCTGACGAACATCGATTTCATGTCGAAGGGGCGCACGACGATCTACCTCATGACCACGGGCGAGGAGACGCGATGGCGCATACAGGCGCTCGACGAGGCGTATCAGCGCTTCGGCGAGGCGACGCTCGTCATCCGCCACCGGCTCGGCGCCGCGTGGGAACCGGTGATGGAGGCGCTCCGGACGACGAGCTCGGGCCGCGCCCTCGCAGACCTCTTCGACGTCCAGGCGGCGAGGGCCCATTCGTATCCGTCGATGAAAACGGGGACCTCGGTCATCCGAGCCCTTCTCATGCATCCGCTGCTGCTGAGAGCGCAGCGCAAGCCGGATTTCCTGAGCTGCCTCTCGATATACGCGGGCGGGGCGGGGAACGGCGTCCTCGAGATCCTGCTCCAAAAGCTCGCCGCGGTGAACGTCCTCAAGATGCTCCTCGATCTTCCCGGATTCGATCTTCATGAGAGAATCCTGACGATCGATCTCTCAAAGGTGCCTCCGGCGCCGTTCGTCGACATCGAGGACATGCCCCGCGACGTCGACTGGGCGAACGTCCACAAGGAATCGGCCGTGAGCTGGCGCACGCTCGTCCTCACCTACATGGACAACGACAACTTCATCGTCGAGCTCATCAACAATCCGCGGGTCGCCGCCCAGCCCGGCATCATCCCGCTCATCGCGCAGAAATCGAGATCGACGAGGGTGCTCAACATCATCGCGAACACGCGCTCGCTCTATTCGGGATTCTCGAACAAGGAGGTTCCCGTCAACCTTCTCATGAATCCCGCCAAAGCGCCCCTCTCGGCCCTCCGAAAGTTCATTCACGTGAGGTTCATGGACAAGGCGTCCCTCGCCCGCCTCGCGGGCAAGGGGAGCGCGATCCGCGAGGATATCCGGCGCGAGGTTCAGCATTACCTCTCGTCGCTCAAGTGACGGTTCCCGCGCCACGCTCCTCTCCGGCGCGGGTCTCTCCGCTCCGCCGCACGCCGGCGTTCCCCTCCGAAACGGCAACCTATCGCGCGGCAACTCGTTGCGCCGCTTCGCCTATTGAGTTGACAAAGCGTCCGCGCGCCCATAATATAGATATTGCTTATTTTTTATGAGATGTGCCGTTTTCCCGACGAGGATCCACGAGGAGGAGAGATGTTTGCGGAAAGAATGAGCAGGCTCGGCACGGAGACCGCCTTCGAGGTTCTGGCGCGTGCGAAGGCCATGGAGGCCGAGGGAAGGGATATGGTCCATCTCGAGATCGGGGAGCCCGATTTCGACACGCCGCCCAATATCGTGAAGGCCGCCATCAAGGCGCTCAAGGAGGGCTTTACCCACTACGGCCCGTCCGCCGGGATGCCCGCGGCGAAGAAGGTGTTCGCCGAGCACATCTCGAAGGACCGCAAGATCGAGGTGCGGCCGGAGAACGTCGTCATCACCCCGGGCGCCAAGCCGATCCTTTTCTTCTCGATCATGGCCCTCGTCGACGAGGGGGACGAAGTCATCTATCCGAATCCCGGGTTTCCCATCTACGAGTCGGTGATCAACTTCGTCGGCGGCAAGCCCGTTCCCATCCCTCTGCGGGAGGAGAAGAACTTCTCGTTCGACGTCGACGAGCTGCGCGGACTCGTCAACGAGAAGACGAAGCTCATCATCGTCAATTCTCCGCAGAATCCGACGGGAGGCATCCTGACGAAGAAGGACATGAAAACCGTCGCCGAGCTTGCCGACAAGTACGACGCGTGGATCCTCAGCGACGAGGTGTACAGCAAGATCGTATACGAGGGGAAGCACGTCAGCATATACGACTTCCCCGAGGTCAAGGATCGCACCATCCTCCTCGAAGGCCACTCGAAGACCTATGCGATGACGGGGTGGCGGCTCGGGTACGGGATCATGCCGCCGAAGCTCGCGGACGCGGTCGCCCGCCTTCAGACGAACTCGAACTCCTGCACGGCGAGCTTCACGCAGATGGCCGGCATCGAGGCCCTCACCGGTTCGCAGAGCAGGTCGCGAAAGATGGTCAAGGAGTTCAAGGCGCGCCGCGATCTCATCGTCGACGGCCTCAACGCGATCCCCGGCTTCACGTGTCTCAAGCCGAAAGGCGCCTTCTACGTCTTCCCGAACATCACCGGCACGGGGATGAAATCGAAGGAGCTCGAGACGTTCCTCCTCGAGAAGGCGGGCGTAGCCGCCCTCAGCGGCACGAGCTTCGGTGCGTACGGCGAGGGATACGTGCGGTTCTCCTACGCCAACTCGCAGGAGAATATCAAGAAGGCGCTCGAGAAGATCCGGAGCGCCCTCAAGTAAGCGGCGCCACGACGATTCGACTCCCCTGTCGAAAGCCGACGCTTTCGACAGGGGGTTCTTTTTCCGGAGGTGTATTGCGGTGCGCGGCGTAGACGTCGTCGCCCTCGGCGGCAACGCGATCATACCGAACAAGGGAACCGGCACGATCGAGGAGCAGCGGCTTCTCACCGATACCTCGATGCGCCAGGTGGCCGATCTCATCGCGGCGGGCCGCAGGGTGATCGTCACGCACGGCAACGGACCGATCGTCGGCAACATCGTCGAGCGGAACGAAGCGGTGAAGGACCGCATCCCGCCCATGCCGCTCGACGTCTGCGACGCCGATTCGCAGGGCGGCATCGGATACATGATCCAGCAGTCGCTGCGCAACGAGCTTCTCGCGAAGGGGTTCTCGCGCGACGTCGTCTCGCTCGTCTCGCAGGTCGTCGTTTCGAAGGAAGACGACGCGTTCAAGCATCCGACGAAGCCGATCGGGCTGTTCTACGGCGAGGAGGAGGCGCGCGCGCTCGAGCGCGAGAAGGGGTTCCGGATGGTTCTCGACGCGAACCGCGGGTGGCGGCGCGTCGTGCCCTCCCCGGATCCGCTCGAAATCGTGGAGGCCGGCGTGATCTCGAAGCTTCTCGAGCTCGACGTCGTCGTGATCGCCGTGGGCGGCGGCGGCGTTCCGGTCGTGCGCGAGGGGAACCGCCTCGCCGGCGTCGAAGCGGTCATCGACAAGGATCTCGCGGCGGCCGTTCTCGCGCGGATGGTGGGAGCCGAGCGGCTCATCATCCTCACGAGCGTGCCTGAAGTGTACGTGGGCTTCGGGACCGCGGCGCAGAAGGCGCTCCGCCGGGTGAAGCTCGCCGAAGTGCGCCGCCACCGAGACGCGGGCGAGTTTCACGCGGGAAGCATGGGCCCCAAGATCGAAGCCGCGATCCGGTTCATCGAATGGGGCGGCACGCGCGTCATCATATCCGAGGCGACGAAGCTCCTCGAAGCCTGCGCGGGCGCGGCGGGAACGCACATACTGCCGGACTGATCTCCTCCTTCATCCTTCGCGGGCGGCGTTCGATCGAAACGGGGCGGAGGGCGCGCGGGGACGCTTCGCGGAGGGACTCATGCGAGTCACCCTTTCATACGGAACGGGCTCGTTCGACGTCGAGATGCCCGGTCGCTCCGCCGTCAAGAAGGCGGGCGACGCCGGGATCGCGCCGGTTCCGGACGAGCGCGCCTCCCTCGCGGCAGCCCTCGAGCGTCCCGTCGCCTCGCCTCCCCTCGAACGTCTCCTCCCGCGGACCGGGTCCGTCGCCGTTCTCATATCCGATCTCACGCGCGGGGCCGCCGCCGCGAGACTTCTCCGCCCGCTCCTCGAGGAGCTCGAGAGGCTCGGCGCCGGTCCGGAGCGCGTCATCGTCATCCTCGCTCTCGGTCTGCACCGGGGGAGAGGGGGAGCCGCGCTCGAGGCGCACCTCGGCGCCGATATACTCTCGCGCTGGACGGTGGTGGAGCACGACGCTCGAGACGGCGGCTCGCTCGTCGACGTCGGCGCGACGGCGGCCGGCACGCCGTGCGCGCTGAACCGCGCGGCGGTCGACTCGTCGCTCGTCATCACGCTCGGCGCCGTGGCGTTTCATTACTTCGCGGGGTACGGGGGCGCTCGAAAACTCATCCTTCCCGGCATCGCCTCCGAGAGCGCGATACTCGCCAATCATCGACTGTCGCTCCGCGCGGACGCCGGCGCGGGCCTCTCCGCGGGATGCCGTCCCGGAGTTCTTGACGGCAACCCCGTTCACGAGGACATGCTCGCGGGGGCGCGGCTGTTGGAGACCCGCGTTTTCTCGGTGAACGTCGTGGCCGGAGCCCGCGGCGAAGCGCTCTTTATAAACGCCGGCGATCTCGACGCGTCCCACCGCGCGGCCTGCGGTTTCCTCTCGGCCCACATGCGGATTCCCCTGGCGCGGCTCTACCGCGCGGTCGTTTTCTCCGCGGGAGGTTTTCCGAAGGATATCGATCTCCTGCAGAGCCACAAGGCGATCCGCCACGCCTCGTACGCGCTCGAGGAAGGCGGTCTCATGCTCGCCGCGGCCGAATGCGGCGAGGGCGTCGGATCGGAATCGTACGCCGGAGCGTTCGAGCAGGGCCGCCTGGCCGTTCCCGGGCGGGTGCGCGCGAGCTACACGGCGAACGCGCAGGCCGCCATCTCCACGTGCGAGCTCGCCGCGCGCTTTTCGATCTATCTCAAATCGGCGATGGACGACGCCCTCGTCGGCCGTTTCGGGTTCTGCTCGTGGAAGCCCGGGTACGAGGACTATCTGCTCGCGAGTCTCGCGGACGACGAGATCCTCGTCATCGAGAACGCGTCGCTGTTCC
The DNA here is from genome assembly GCA_002403075.1 of bacterium UBP1_UBA4783. Lineage (GTDB taxonomy): Bacteria > Krumholzibacteriota > Krumholzibacteriia > Krumholzibacteriales > Krumholzibacteriaceae > SSS58A. The sequence continues at coordinate 54,929 of DHHB01000012.1, forward strand.
TTCCCGGGATCGAGGCCGCCGCCGGCCCCGGCCCCGCGCGCGGCTAGCGGCGGACGTTATCCCCCGTCGCGGCGGAATCGGGTTTTCGCTCGGGCCGTTCGGTAGTATAATGGCGAGTGCCGCGGCGCGGAGGTAGAGCCGTGCCCCGGCCGCACGGGAGAAAAGGACATGAAAGGAACCATGAAGGTGCTCATCGTCGGCGGCGGCGGACGGGAACACGCCATCGCGTGGAAGATCGCGCAGTCTCCGGAGCTCGGAGAGCTCTACGCCGCCCCGGGCAACGCGGGCATCGCCGCCGTCGCCGAGTGCGTCGGCGTTCGGTCGGACGATAGCGCGGGGCTTCTCGCCTTCGCGGAGGAGAAAGGGGTCGATCTCACGATCGTCGGCCCCGAGGCGCCGCTCGTGGCGGGGATAGTCGATCTCTTCTCCGCGCGCGGTCTCGAGGTTTTCGGATTCCGCCGGGACGGCGCGCGGCTCGAGGGAAGCAAGGTTTGGGCGAAGGAGTTCATGCGGCGCCACGGGATTCCGACGGCCGGCTTCGCCGCATGCGACGACGCGGCGTCCGCGCTCGCGGCGATCGAGCGGGGGACGCCTCCGTTCGTCGTGAAGGCGGACGGGCTCGCCGCGGGCAAAGGCGTCATCGTCGCGGCGACGCGCGAGGAAGCGCGCGAGGCGATCGAGCTCTTGATGCTGAAGAAGGAGTTCGGCGCGGCGGGGAACCGGCTCGTCGTCGAGGAGTTCCTCGAGGGGCCCGAGGTGTCGATCCTCTCGCTGTTCGACGGCGCGGCGTACCGTCTCTTCGCTCCGTCGCAGGATCACAAGCGCGCGCTCGACGGCGACCGGGGACCCAACACCGGGGGGATGGGGGCCTATGCGCCGGTTCCCGCGCTCTCGCCCGCCATGCTCGAGTGGATCCGCGCCTCGATCATCGAGCCGACGTTCGAGGGGATGCGGGCCGACGGGATCGCGGGCGCCGGAATTCTCTACTTCGGCCTCATGCTCACCGCGGACGGGCCGAAGGTGCTCGAGTACAACTGCCGGTTCGGCGATCCGGAGACGCAGGCGGTTCTTCCTCTCTTCGACGGGGATCTTCTCGCGGCTATCGACGCCGCCGCGAGGGGCGAGCTCGACGGCGCCGCCTTCTCGAACAGCCCTCTCTCGGCGGCGTGCGTCGTCGTCGCCTCGGGAGGCTATCCGGGACCGTACCGGACGGGGTTCGAGATCGCGGGGCTCGACGAGGCGGAGTGCCGCGGGTGCGTCGTTTTTCACGCCGGCACGGCGCTGCGGGACGGCGCGATCGTCACCGCGGGCGGCCGCGTGCTCGGCGTGACCGCGGTCGCGCCCGGGCTCGGCGAGGCGATCGCGAAGGCGTACCGCGGCGTCGACGCAGTCCGGTTCGAGGGGGCGTTCACGAGGGGCGACATCGGCGCGCGGGCGCTCGTCGCGGGCGAAAGAAAGGAGCAGCGGTGAAAGGGGAAATTCAGGTGGCCGTGGTCATGGGGAGCGAATCCGACCGGGAGACGATGCAGGCGTGCGTCGAGGAGCTCGGGCGGCTGCACATCGCGTGCGAGCTGCGCGTCTCGTCGGCGCATCGGCAGCCGAAGGCGACGGTCGAATACGTCGAGGAGGCGCTCGCGCGCGGCGTGCAGGTATTCGTCGCAGGCGCGGGGATGGCCGCGGCGCTCCCCGGATACATCGCGTCCCTCACGACGCGCCCCGTCATCGGCGTGCCGCTTGCGAGCGGCTTGCCCGGCGGCATCGACGCGCTGTACGCCATCGCGCAGATGCCCCCCGGCGTCCCCGTCGCGACGGTCGCCGTCGGCGCTCCCGGCGCCCGCAACGCGGCCATACTCGCCGCCGAGATTCTCGCGCTCTCGGACGACAGGATCGCGGAGGCGCTGCAGGAGATGCGCAACCGGTGGCACCGGAGCTGAGGGGCCTTCTCACGCGCTCGCTCGCGGCGCGCGTCGCCGCCGCCCTCGCGGCGGGCGGCGTGGCCGTTCTCCCGACCGATACGATATACGGATTCCACTGCGCCGCCTCCAGCGCCGGCGCCGTGAAGCGGATCCGCGCGCTCAAGCGACGCGCTTCCCGCAGCGGCTTCGTGCTGCTCGCGGCCGACGCCGCGATGGCCGAGCGGATCGTGGCGCGGTGGCCCGGCGGAGCGAGAGCGATCCTCGCGCGCATCTGGCCGGGACCGCTCACGGCGCTCCTTCCCGCCCGAAAGGGCGTGCCTCCGGCGCTCGCGCCCCGCGGCGTCGTCGCCGTGCGCGTGCCGGGTCGCGCGGATCTCCGCGCGCTCGTCGCCGCGATCGGCGAACCGCTCGTCTCGACGAGCGTCAACGTTTCGGGCGGGAGACCTCTCGCGCGGATCGCCGACATCGAGCGGTCGTTTCCGGGCCTCGACGCGTACGTCTCGAAGCGGGGCCGCACGTCCAGGATCCCTTCGACGATCGTCGATTTCACGGGAGACGCGCCGGCGCTCGTCCGGAGCGGCGCGATTCGATGGCGCGAGGGCGTCTTCGGAGGATTGCGCGCGCCGCGGAGGAGGGAAGGCTCGGGCGGTCAGTCGGGGAACCCCTCGAAGCGGCGGTCCCGGTAGGCGTCGCAGCGCGAGCAGAGGAGTATCCGTTCCCTCTCGCCGCGCGCGAGATGCGCCGCGTAACCGAGACGGACGGGTCCGTTCCAGATATCGAGGACGCTCTCCGCGCCGACGTCGCCGATCACGGCGCGCCCGGCGATATCCCAGCAGCACAGCACCGCGCGGCCGTCGGTGTAGAAGAACATCTCCTCGCGCATCTTGAGACACGGTTTCCGCACCATCTCCACGCCCTCGTCCCACGGCCAGTTGTAGAGCGGCACGATGAGCGCCCTGTCCGCGCGCGCCCCCCAGTACTCGACGAACGCCTCCTGCTCGCCGCGGTTGAGATCCATGTCGATCATCCGGACCTCCGTCGCGACGCGGCCGCCGTGCCCGCGGGCGAGCGAAATGAAGCGCTCGACGTTGTCGACGACCTTACCGTAATCGAGGCCGACGCGGCAGCGCGCGTAGGTTTCCCGCGAGAACGCGTCGACGCTGAAGCGCACGAGATCGATCCCCGCGTCGATGAGCTCCCGGCCCCTGCGCTCGTCGAGGAGGCTCCCGTTCGTGTTGATTTCGGCGCGCGCCGTCGGATCCTGCTTGATGTACGCGACGATCTTCGCGAGCCGCTTGTCGATGAGCGCCTCGTTCTGGAGGAACGGACGGTACGTGACGCCGAGCCCGCGCGTGTCGTCGACGATCTTTTTCCAGATCGCGTCCGGCATGACGACCGGACCGCGGTCGATCTTCTTCTGCGGACAAAACGGACAATCGGCGTCGCAGCCGAGGATCGTCTCGATCTGTATGAAACGGGGTTGGGGAGGGGTCCTGATCTCGTGTTCCACGGGTCACCTTTTTCCGGCGAGAAGCGTTTCCAGCAAATCTACGCAACGGGGGGCCGCTCCGCAATGTTTTCGTATGAAGCGCGATCCCGTCTCTCCCGTCCGTGCGAGGAGATCCGGATCGGCGAGCAGCGCGAGCGCCTCGCGCGCGAAATCGGCTCCCGTCCGCACGATCTTCGCGGCGCCGAGATCGACGAGGCGGCGCGCCTCGTACGAGTTGTCGATGCGCGGTCCGAACAAGACGGGGAGCGAGAGCACCGCGGGCTCCATCACGTTGTGAACGCCCGTCGTGAAGCTGCCGCCGACGTAAGCGATTCGCCCGGCGCGATAGAGCTCGGCGAGATAACCGACGCCGTCGGCGACGACGACCTCATCCTCGCCGGGAGGATCGTCGCCGAGGCTCGAGAGCGGGCGGAAGGGGAGTCCGGCGGAGGCGAGCGTCCGGCGGATCTCGGCGAGCCGCTCGACCGAGGGCTCGTGCGGAACGAGTATGAGACCGGTTCCGCGGCGTTCCTTCCGGAGCGCGCGGAATCCCGATACGACGAGCGCCTCGTCCTTCGGCCACGTGCTGCCGGCGATGATCCACGCCCTGCCGGCGGCGGCGACGGCCCCCGGCAGCTTTGCCGTCGAGGCATCGATTCTGCGGCACACCTGGTCGAAGCGCGTATCACCCGCGACCGTGATATCGACGCCGCCGCGGACGCCGCGGCGAAAACGTTCTGCGTCCTCCTCCGAGATCGCCGCGATGGCGCCGAGCCGCGAGTAGAGGCCGCCGTAGAAGCCCCTCGCGATCCGCGAGAGGCGCAGCGAGCCGGGGGAGAGCGTTCCGGCGACGAGCGCCTGCGGCACGCCCCGCTTCGCCGCCTCGAGGACGAGGTTCGGCCAGATATCGAACTTGACGTACACGAGGAGGTCGGGACGCAGCGCGTCGAGACAGAAGCGCGCGTTGCCCGGAGTGTCGACGGGGAGGTATTCGACGAACGAGATCGCCTCGATCCGCTTCGAGCGGTCGAACCGCTCGTAGTAGCTCATACCCGACGGCGAGAAGAACGTGAGCGCGATCTCGATACCGCCGGGGCGTTCCGCGAGCAGACTCATGACCGGCTTCGCCTGCTCGAACTCGCCGACGGACGAAACGTGAAACCACGCGAGCGGGGATCTCCGCTCGAGCCTCGACGCGCCAGCGAGCCAGCGTTCCCGAAGACCGCGCCGTCCCGCGAGCCCCTCCGCTATCTTTCCGTTCCAGGCGGCCGCGGCCCGCGCGGCGAGGGCCGCGGCGGGGAGAAGAGCGTTGTAGACGGCGAGTTCGATCTTCACGCTCGGACCTTCCGTTCGGCGAGAAGCGCGGCGAGGGCATCCATTGCCCGCCGCGGAGATATCGCCGTGAGGCATTCCTTCGTGCCGTACGGACACCGGCGGGCGCCGTTGCGAGAGCATGGTCTGCAGCGCAGCTCCGTCTCGAGGGCGACGCTTCGCGGCAGCCGCGGAAAATATCCGAACTCGCGAACGGTCGGACCGTAGAAGGCGACGACCGGCGTGCCGACCGATTCGGCGAGATGGAGCGGCGCCGAGTCGTTCGTCACGAGCGCTTCGCATCGTTCGAGCACGGCCGCCGATTCGAGGATCGAGAGCCTGCCCGTGAGATCGAGAGGCGCGGGGAAGACCTCCGCCGCGATTTCGGCGTTCGTCTCGGCGTCAGCGGAGCCGCCGATGAGGATCGTCGAGCGTCCCCGGGCGGCAGCGAGCCGCATGAGATCGATGTAGCGCTCCCGCGGCCAGCGCTTCGTCTCCCACCGGGCGCCGGGAGCGAACGCGACGGGTCCGGGGGCGCCCGGCGCCGCGGGCGGCGCGACGGCGTCCGCGGCGGCCCGCGCGGAGGCAGGCAGCGGCAGGTCGACGCGGCCGCCCGCCGCCGAAACGCCGAGCTCTTCGAAGAGTCTCGCGTACCGCTCGGTTTGCCGGACGACGCCGCGGTACAGGTTCGTTTTGCCGGCGATGAGCGCGAACTTCGCGATTTCGTTCTTGTCGATCATGACCTTTCTCGGCGCGCGCAGCGAATGGTACAGGGCGAGGCTTCGCAGGACGCCGTGCGCGTCGACGACGGCGTCGTAGCGTTCGCGCGCGAGCCGGCCTCGAAGCCGCGCGAGCTCTCCGAGACCGCCCCGGTCGACCGTCAGCACCTCGTCGAGATACGCGTTTTCGGCGAAGAGCTCCGCGAAACGCTTCCTCGTGAGGAGATGGATGACCGCGTCCGGCGCGGCCCTTCGCAGCCGGATGAGCTCCGGAACGAGCAGGACGATATCGCCGAGGGAGCTGAGCCTTATAACGAGAATTTTGGCGTAGGATAAGGGCATCGACACGCTCCGAGTGTTGCGATCGAATATACCGGAAGATGCGAATCAAGTCCAGATAAACGAATGAGATAAGGAAATTGGGGCGGCCGCGCCGCGGCTGCGGCCCCTTTCCTTAATTCATTTAATGAAATCGAATTGCATTAATCAGCAATATTTGCAGAATGATAAAAATCAATCTTGAAAATAATCGCTCTATATCTTAATATGTAGTTTAACAAGCGTTTTGCGGGGTTTTTATCCCATACGGCACAGCGGGGGACTTGCGATGGACGACAAAGACGAAATCGGTTTGAGAATCAAGCAATTCCGCCTTTCGAAAGGGCTTACGCTCAAGGACATCGAGATAAAGGCGAGGGTTTCGGCGACCCACGTCTCCGAAATCGAACGCGGTATGACCTCGCCGACCGTGGGAGCGCTCGCGAAGATCGCCGAGGCCATGGGAACGGACGTGGCCTATTTCGTGGAAAAGCAAAACGTCGCGAAGGTCTCCATCATCAACAAGACGAAGCGCAAGAGGATGCAGTTCAAGGATTGGGGAGCGACCTACTACAGTCTCGCCAAGGATATCCCGAATCCGCGGTTCTCCTTTCTCGAGGTCGAGCTCGAGCCGGGGATCAAACGCCCCGAGGAGACGAGCACGCACGGCGGGGAGGAGTTCGCCATCGTGACGAAGGGCGTCATGGAGATCATCATCGGCGACCAGAAATACATTCTCAAGGAAGGGGACAGCATCCATTACAAAGCGGCGAAGCCCCACGCGATGCGAAACATCGGCGACGCGAAATGCCGCGCGATCTGGGTCACCCTTCCGCCGTACAGCCTCTAGACGGCGCCGGCGTGGCATGGAGGAGCATGAATCGATGATATCGAAGGAAGAGATCGGAAAACGCATCAAGAAGGTGCGCGAGGAGCAGCATCTGACGCTCAAGAACGTCGAGGCGAAGGCGGGGATTTCGGCGACCCACATCTCCGAGATCGAGCGCGGCAAGACGTCCCCGACGATCGGCGCGCTCATCCGCATCGCCGAGGCCCTCGGTCGCGATCCCGCGTACTTCATCGAGGACGCGGAGCTCGACGACGTTTCCTGCGTTTCGTTCGAGGACCGCAAGCCCTGCGCGCTCGAGCGGTGCCCCGGCACGCGCGAGATGCTAACGAAGTCGATCCCGAGCGGCAAGATCAACGCGCAGCTCATCACGCTCGCGCCGTCGAAAGGGGCGGATGTCAGGCTCCACGCTCACGAAGGGGACGAGGCCGCCCTCGTGCTCCAGGGCGCCGTGCGATTCTCCGTCGACGGCGAGCCTCACGATCTCGTCGAGGGCGACAGCATCTACTTCGTCGCGAGCCAGGATCACGGCTACGCGAACGCGTCCGGAACCGAGCACGCGAAGATGATCTGGTTCGCTTCCGAGCGAAAGGCGGATTGAGATCCGCCGCCGTCCGCCGTCCCGGTTTTCGAGCCGCCCGCCGCGCGGGCGGCTTTTTTATTTTGTATTGACGGTGCCGGGGAGGCGTTCCTATAGTCGGAGACGAACCGCGAGGAGGGACCGCCGATGGTATCTGAAAACGGAGACGAACGAACCGAATTCCTCTTTCACAATCTCATCGCCATGTTCGCGACGCTCGCGCTCCAGCAGCTCGGCAAGCTCGTGAATCCGCTGACCGGCGCCGTCGAACGCGACCTGCGCCAGGCGCGCATCACTATCGACATGCTCGAGATGATCGGCGAGAAAACGGCCGGGAACCTCTCGGCCGAGGAGCAGCGCCACCTCGACACCGTGCTCACGGAGCTGCGGATGAACTGGGTGGACGAGGCGAACCGCGGCGGGATCGAAGCGGAAACGACGGGGACGAACACGGACTCCGCCGCCGGCGGAGCGGACGATGGCACGAAACGTGATACGACGAAAGGATAATCCGAACGGCGACACGGGGAACGAGACAGGAGGCAACGGTATGAAACGAACGGTATGCGCGATCGCCCTGGTTGCGGTGCTCGCCGCATCCGGCGCCGCGTGGGGGCAGGACGGCTGGAAGGGCACCTCCGGTCTGCTCCACGTGGAGCGAGCCGGCACGGTCGGAAGAGGCGTGCTCCTCTTCTCCCTCGGCACGTCGTACTATACAGCGGACGCGACGCTCACGAAAGGTCCGCGCAGCATGCTCAATCCGACCGATTTCGACGAAGCGGACGTCGATTACCATTTCTTCGGTTCCCGCGCGGTTCTCACCTTCGGGCTCAGCGACTACGTCGAATTCGCCGCGGGTCTCAACGTCCGCAACTGGATCATGCAGGTGCCGGAGGAGTTCGAGGTGAACGACGTGTTCGAGACCCGCACGCGCGGCGGTCTCGGAGACACGGATCTGCTCCTCAAGCTCTGTCCGCCCGTGCCGTCGAAGTACGTCGCCGTCGGCGTGCTCGGCCACGCGAGCTTTCCGACGGGGCGCGAGGAGGCGGGCTTCACGACCGGCTCGACCGATTTCGGCGTGAAGGGGCTTCTCTCGCTGAGCCTTCCCGAGAGCAGAAAGTTCGTTCCGATGAGGCTGCATCTCAACGCCGGGTATCGCTTCAATAAGAACGAGGACGACGGCTACGGGATCCTCTACGCGAACAACCCCGATTCGACCGGTTTCTACCCGCCCGGCTATCCGAAATCGCCCGACGGGGAGAGCGACGGATTCAACGACGTCTTTCAGTTCGGCGCCGGGATCGAGTTCCTCGCGAAGGGCTCGAGCCTGTTCGCCGAGTTCACGTGGGATAAATTCCTGAACGCCGACTTCGAGGAAGGGGACGCCTACTACCTGCCGGGGAACGCGAACGTCTACACGATCACGCCCGGCATAAAGCTGCTCTCCGAGAAAGGCGGCGGCGTCACCTTCGCCGCGGATATCAACCTCAATCCCGAGGACGACAAGTCCTTCGCCGCCGTTCCCGACTGGGCGCTCTACTTCACGCTCTCGTTCGGCGGGAACGTACTCCCGCAGGACCGCGACGACGACGGCATCGAGGACAAGGTCGACAAGTGTCCGGACGATCCCGAAGACTTCGACGGGTTCGAGGACACGGACGGTTGCCCCGATCTCGACAACGACGGCGACCGGATAAAGGACGCCGTCGACAAGTGCCCCGATCTCGCCGAGGACTTCGACGGGTTCGAGGACGAGGACGGGTGCCCTGATCTCGACAACGACGGAGACGGCATCCCCGACCTCCGCGACAAATGTCCGAACGAACCGGAGGATTTCGACGGGGTTCAGGACGACGACGGCTGTCCCGACATCGTCGTCGACAGCGACGGCGACGGCATCCCCGACGACGTCGACAAGTGCCCGACGAAGCCGGAAGACATCGACGGCTTCCAGGACGAGGACGGCTGTCCGGATCCCGACAACGATCTCGACGGGATTCCCGATACGGCCGACCGGTGTCCGAACGAGATGGAGACCTTCAACGGCTACGAGGACGAGGACGGGTGTCCGGACGAGCGTCCCATCGAGGAGCGCTTCATCCTCCGCGGCGTCAATTTCGAGACCGCCTCGGCGTCGATCACGCCCGATTCCTACACGATCCTCGATCAGGTCGTCCGATCGCTCAAGGCGTATCCCGACGTTCGGGTCGAGATCGCCGGTTTCACGGACGACGTGGGCAAGGACGATTACAACATGAGCCTCTCGCAGAAGCGCGCGGATTCGGTCAAGCAGTACCTCGTGAACGCCGGCGTCGCGGCCGAGCGGATCGAGGCGCGCGGCTACGGAGAAACCAACCCCATCGCTTCGAACAAGACGGCCGCCGGGAGGGCCGAGAACCGGCGCATCGAGTTCAAGCGGCTGAACTAGCGCGGGGCGGCGGGCGCGCGGAACGCGACGGGGGGGCGAGCGATCGCCCCCCCGTTTTTTATTCGCGCGCCGGCCGCGGTACGCCGCGTTTCAAGAACGCCCGCGGGGCCGGGCCGCGCCCTTCGCCCGCGCGGAGCGCTTCGACGGCGCCGCCGCGGGGCGGCGTCTCTTGCTCTTCCTCCACAGCGCTTCCATCTCGTCGAGGGTCATCGAAGAGAGATCCGCCCCCGCGCGGCTCGCGCGGCGCTCGACGTCGTTGAAGCGCCGGATGAACTTCGCCGTCGTCCGCTCGAGAGCGCTCTCGGAATCGATCCCGAACCGTCGCGCGAGGTTCACGACGGTGAAAAAGAGATCGCCGATCTCGTCCTTGGTCGCCTCGCGCCTTCCGCGGCGAAGCTCGCGCCGCACCTCCGCGATCTCCTCGTCGAGCTTATCGAGGATATCCGCGCCGTCGGACCAGTCGAAACCGACCTCCGCCGCCTTCCTCTGAACCGCGGCCGCCCGGCGAAGAGGCGGAAGCTTCTCCGGAACCGCGTCGAGGAGCGCGGGGGATCGTCTCGTCCTCCGCTCGGCGCGCTTCACGCGTTCCCACTCGGCGAGGCTTTCGGCGCTCGTCCGCGCTTTCGTCGGGCCGAAGACGTGCGGATGGCGCCGCACGATCTTCCGGTGCGCGCGCGCCACGATGTCCGCCAGCGCGGTCCGCCGCCGCTCGAGGAGGAGCTCGTGGATGAATACGACGATGAAGAGCACGTCGCCGAGCTCGTCCTCGGCGTCGCGCGGCGTTCCGCTCTTCTCGGCGCGCAGGAGCTCGTACGCCTCCTCGATGAGATAGGAGATGATGTCGTCGAGCGTCTGCTCGCGGTCCCACGGGCAGCCGTTCTCGCCGCGGAGCGTGCGGAGGGTTCGCCGCAGCGCGGAGATTTCGGCGCCGAGTCTCGCATCCGGGTCGCGCGCCATCGCCGTCCTCCATGATGAACAGCCGCGGTCCATCCTACGCGATGCGCGGGCGGAATACAAGCCCGGGCGCGGGATGCGCGGCCCGATGCGCGGCCGAGGGGCGGCGCTCCGAGGCGCCGCGTCGGAAATGAGCCGCGGAAATGCCCGTTGCGGGGGCGCTCGCGAGCTGATACACTGAACGTTTGACCTTTTTGCGGGGGCGAAGCGATGGGCACGGACCGGATCGTCATACGCGGCGCGCGGCAGCACAACCTCAAGAACATCGATCTCGAGCTCCCGAGACGGCGCATCATCGTCGTCACGGGGGTCTCCGGTTCCGGGAAGTCCTCGCTCGCGTTCGATACGATCTACGCGGAGGGGCAGCGGCGGTACATCGAATCCCTCTCGACGTACGCGCGGCAGTTCATCGAGAAGCTCGAGCGCCCCGACGTGGACGACATCGCCGGCATCAGCCCGACGATCGCGATCCGGCAGAAGAACACGGTGACGAGCGCGCGCTCGACCGTCGGAACGGCGACCGAGATATACGACTATCTCCGGCTGCTCTTCGCCCGCGTGGGGAGGATCGTCTGCCCGAAGTGCGGCGTCGAGGTGCGGTCGCATACGCCGAGCGAGGCGGCGCTCGAGACCGTCCGGATCTTCGACGGTCGGCTCGTGAACTGCGCGGCGCCGATCGGCGCGACGAGCCCCGCCGAGTGGAAGGCCCGGCGGAGCTACCACCTCTCGCGCGGCTTCACGAGGCTCCTCGTCGGAGACGACGTCGTCCGCGTCGACGAGTTCTCCCCGGCGGGCTCCGCGAAGCTCGAGCTCGCCGTTCTGCTCGACCGGCTCGAGGCGACGGAGGCGAACCGCTCGCGGATCGCGGAAGCGGTCGAGCTCGCCTATCGCGAGTCGGGAGCCGTCGACGTTTCGGAGGCGTCCGGCGGCATGCGCCGCCGGTTCACCCAGACCCCCGTCTGCTCGACGTGCGCCGCCGCCTTCGAGGCGCCGACGCCGCTCCTCTTCTCGTTCAACAGCCCTTCGGGGGCCTGTCCCGATTGCCACGGCTTCGGCGACCGCATGGAGTTTTCGGAGGATCTCATCGTTCCGGACAAGCGGCGCACGCTCGAGGATCGCGCGATCGATCCATGGTCGCGCGAGCGGTTCATGTATTTCCACCACAAGATGCTCGATTTCTGCCGAGGCAAACGCATCCCGGTGAACGTTCCGTGGGTCGATCTTCCGGCGCGCTCGCGCGCGCTCGTGCTCGAAGGAGAGGGGCGCTACCTCGGCGTCATGCGCTTTCTCGAGAAGCTGCGGGAGAAGAGCTATAAAAAGGGGCACCGGTTTTTCACGAGGAGATACATGGCCTTCACCACGTGCCGCACCTGCCTCGGCGGACGCCTCAGGCGCGAGGCCTACGACGTCCGTATCGGCGACCGGACGATCCGGGACCTCGGCCGCATGATTCCGGCGAGGATTCTCGACGAGCTCTCCCGCGTCAGGTTCACGGAGGAGGAGGCCTTCGTCGCGCGCGACGTCATCGCCGAGCTCTCGGCGCGTCTCCGGTTCATGGTCGACGTCGGCTTGGGGTACCTCACGCTCGACCGTCTCACGCGCACGCTCTCGGGGGGCGAGGCGCAGCGGATAAACCTCGCGAACTCGCTCGGCGCGAACCTCGTCGACGCCCTGTACGTTCTCGACGAGCCCTCGATCGGCCTTCACGCCGCCGACAACGAGCGGCTCGTCTCCGTGCTCCGGCGACTGCGCGAGCTCGGCAACACCGTGATCGTCGTGGAGCACGATCCGGATATCGTCGCCTCCGCCGACTGGCTCGTCGACCTCGGCCCCGGCCCGGGAAGCCGCGGCGGCGAAGTGCTGTTCAGCGGACCGGTCGAGGAGGCGCGGACGGCGGACGCGCCGCTCTCCAAAACGATCGCGTGGCTCTTCCGCGGAGGCGCGGGCGGCCGGCGGCGCGGGAAAAAGCGCCCGAGCGCCGGAGCGATCGAGCTCTCGGGGGTCGCCGAGCATAACCTCAAGGGGATCGACGTCCGGTTTCCGCTCGGCGCCGTGACGTGCGTGACGGGCGTTTCGGGATCCGGCAAGAGCACCCTCGTCGTCGACGTGCTGCACGGCGTCGTATCGAAGGATCCGCTATCGGCGGCTCACCTGAAGCTCCGCGGCTGGAAGGTCACGGGACGCCTCGACCGGGTGATGCTCGTCGACCAGAGCCCGATCGGCGTCTCCCCGCGGTCAAATCCCGTCACCTATATCAAGGCGTTCAGCTTCATCCGCGACATCTTCGCCGCGGAGCCCCTCTCCCGAAGGCGAGGATACGATCCGGGACGATTCAGCTTCAACAAGGCGGGCGGGCGGTGTTCCCGCTGCCAGGGCGCCGGATTCCGCAAGGTCGAGATGCATTTCATGGCGGACGTGTTCGTGCCGTGCGAGGAGTGCGAGGGGCGCCGGTTCAACGCGGAGACCCTGGACGTGCGCTACAAGGGAAAGACGATCGCGGAAACGCTCGACATGACGATCGACGACGCGATCCTCTTCTTCGACGGATCGCCGCAGCTCGGCGAGAGGCTCTGGATTCTCTCGAAGGTCGGACTCGGATATCTGACGCTCGGCCAGCCGTCGAACACCCTCTCCGGCGGGGAAGCGCAGCGGATCAAGATCGCCCGCGAGCTCGTCGATTCCCCCGGCCAGCGCAACCTCTACATAATGGACGAGCCGACGACGGGGCTGCACATGAGCGACGTCGACCGGCTCCTCGCCGTTCTCGACGATCTCGCCGCGGCGGGGCACACGATCGTCCTCATCGAGCACAACATGGAAGTGATCCGATGGGCCGACATGATCGTCGACCTCGGACCCGGCGGCGGAGACGACGGCGGGGAGGTTATCGCTTGTGGTCCGCCCGGGAGCATCGTACAATCGGAGCGTTCGATAACCGGCAAACACCTGGCCGCGTACCTCGGGAAGTACGGAGGTGCTCCCTCATGAGAATCCTCGTGACGGGCGGAGCGGGATACATCGGAAGCGTCGTCACCGAGCATCTCCTCGGCGCGAAACACGACGTCGTCGTCGTCGACAACCTCTCGACGGGCCACCGCGGGGCCGTCGATCCGCGCGTCGCCTTCCGCGAGGGGGATCTGCTCGACGGCGGATTTCTCGAGCCGGCGCTCGACGGCGTCGACGCGGTGTGCCATTTCGCGGCCTTTTCGCAGGTCGCCGAGTCGGTCGCCGACCCGATCAAGTATTACCGCAACAACGTCTCGGGCGCCATCTCGCTGCTCGCCGCCATGAGGGCGAAGGGCGTGAAGTACTTCCTCTTTTCGTCCTCCGCCGCCGTCTACGGGGAGCCGGATTCGACCCCCATCCCCGAGGATGCCCCGGCGCGGCCGCTCAACGCGTACGGCAACACGAAGCTCGGCATCGAGCGGCTTCTCGCCGATTGCTCCGCGGCGTGGGAGCTTCGATCGCTGGCGCTGCGCTACTTCAACGCCGCCGGAGCGGGGGAGCGCTGCGGCGAGGATCATCGTCCCGAAACGCACCTCATCCCGCTCGTTCTCGACGTCGCGATGGGAAGGCGGGACGAGCTCGTCGTCTACGGCAACGACTATCCGACCCCGGACGGAACCTGCGTGAGGGATTACATCCACGTCAAGGATCTCGCGACGGCGCATCTCGTCGGCCTCGAAAAGCTCGTCGCCGGCCACGCCGGCGTTCTCAACCTCGGAAACGGGACGGGGTTCAGCGTGCTCGAAGTCATCAGGGCCGCCGAACGCGTGACGAAGCGCACGGTGCACTACCGGATCGGCGAGCGCCGGCCGGGCGATCCGGCCGTTCTCGTCGCCTCTTCCGCGGAGGCCGAGCGGGTGCTCGGCTGGAAGCGGTTTCATCCGGGGATCGAGGAGATCATACGGGACGCCTTCGCGTGGAAGAAGCGCCATCCCGACGGCTACGAGTCCTAGAAACCTCTGGAAAATTTCCAGCCAGCTCATAATCCGCGCATCCATCGCCGCCGTTTCCGCGTCGATCAGGCCTTCCCCCCGCAGCGGCGGGGTGTGCCATCTAACTGACTTTATAGCAACGCGTTGAATAGCGCGCTCGCCTTCCCGGCGGGGCGAGCCGAGAGAGGACGGGGGGTGTCGCTCCGTGGCATGTAAGTTGCGTTTTGGCATGGCGAAAGACGCCTCGCGGGGCCGCATACCCGGCCGGCGCGAACGACGGAACGGGATCGATTCGGAGCGGAGCCGGCCCGCTCGCCCGCTCATGATATGGAAGAGACGCTCAAGATACGGATCCTCAAGGCGGTCGGAAACGACGCCGCCATGCGCGACGTTCTCGTCGAGCTCATGGAGCGCGCGCAGGCGGAGTACTGCGCCTACTGCACCTCGCGCGACCGGGAGCTCGTGTATATCCTGTGCGAGAACCGCGAGCTCGGCGGCCGGATTCCGGAAATCCGCGAAAAGGTCCGGGCGAGCTTCCGCATGTTCACGAACGGATTCGAACCCGAAAGCGACCCGCTCGAGCGGATCATGTATCGAAAGAACGGGCCGAGCGTCGCGTATCTCCTCGGGAATCCGCGCGTCGAGAGCTATTTTCTCGTGCCGCTCGCGTTCGGCTCGAAGGTGCGCGGCGTGCTCTTTCTCGGAAGCGTTCGGAAAGAGGCGTTCGGCAGGAACGACATCGCCTCGCTCCGCGGGCTCGCCGAGGAGGACGGGGAGCGCTCGCCGCTCGCCTTCCGCATGGGAGGAGAACGCGATCTGCTGCGGCGGCTTCTCGCGGCGATACCCTCCGGCGCAGCGCTCGTTTCGACCGGCGGCGACATCGTCGCCTCGAACGCGGCGTTCGCCGATACGCTCGGGGTCCGCGACGAACTACCGGACACCGTCGGCCGGCTCGGCTCGCTCGCCGCGTTCAACCTGCAGGGCGTGTGGGACGAGCACGAAATACTCCAGCGCGACGTCGTCGACCGCGAGATCAAGAGGTCGGCCGCGCCGGAGCGCCATCTATCCGTCTCCGTCGTGCGCGTCGACGGTTTCACGGAGGAAGCGGGCTCCCTCTTTCTCGTCAGGGACGTGACGCGCGCGCGAGAGCAGGCCGAGATGCGCGAGGAGATGATCGCCATGGTGGCGCACGAGCTTCGCACGCCTCTCACCGCCCTCAAGAGCTCGCTGACGATCCTGGCGGAGGAGGGAGGGTGCGGAATCGGCGAAGAAAGCGCCGCCTCCGGAGATCCGGCCCGGCGCTTCCTCGCGAACGCGGTCCGAACCGCCGAGCGGCTCGGGATGCTCGTCGACGGGCTCATCGATTCCTCGGCCGCGCGGATCGACGAGCGGCCGCTGCGCATCGAGCGCCGGGACACCGGGGCTTTCATCGAAGACGCGTCGTCTATCTTCGTGGAGCCGATGAAAAAGAAAGGCATCGATTTCAGGGTGTTCGTCGATCCCGATACGAGCCGTCTCGCCTTCGATCGCGACCGGCTCGAACAGGTTCTTCAGAACCTCCTCTCGAACAGCGTCAAACACGTGCCTTCGGGCGGCGCTGTATCGATCACCGTCATACCCTGCGCCGGCTGTCCGTCGCTTCTGCTGCCTCAACCCCTCGTCGGCCGCGTCGGCCCGCTGTCGTTCGCCGATCTCTGCGTCCGCGATACGGGAGGCGGAATGCCCGAAGAAGCGGTGCGCCGCATGAACCGTTCAATCGAGACGGTCGACCGGCCCGTCCGGGCGTCGCTCGGGCTCGGACTCCGCGTCGCGCAGCGGCTCATCCGCCTTCACGGCGGATCGCTCGCCGTCGACGAGGGAACGGTCGGCGGCAGCGCCGTCCATCTCTACCTGCCCGCGGACGAGGCGACGGCGCGCGTCGTCCAGCAATACCGGGCCGCCGAGATGAGGCTCGAAGAGATGCTGAGCCTCGGCCTCATGCCGGAAGTCTTCTGCATCGAGAACGCCGGCGGAGAGCCGTGGGAGAACGCTCTCTCGTCCGTGAGAGGCGGAGCGCGGATCGATCCCCGACGGAGCGAACCGCGCGAGGACGGGCTCCTCGTCTGGCCGCTCGACGCCTCCTTCGCCGTCGGCATCGGCCCTCGGGAGAGCGGGGCTATCGCCCTGCCGGCCGGGATCCGGGCCGGACGATCGATAGCTCGCAGAGACGGAATGAACCTGCGGGAGCTCGTTCGCGCGTCGTGCGAGGCGCTCGACGCCCACGAGCTCGTTCCCGCCCTGAAAGGAGTGACCGAATGAAAGGCTACCGGATCCTCATCGTGGAGGACGACGTCGACATCGTGGAAACCGTGAAATACAGCCTCGAGGTCAAGGGCTTCACGGTCGACGTGGCGCACGACGGGCTGCATGCGCTGCGCAAAGCGAGGATGGAGCCCGTCGATCTCATGCTGCTCGACATCATGCTGCCGGGCAAGAACGGATACGAGGTTTCGCGCATCCTCAAGGAAGAGATGGATCAGGGGAAGGTCGAGCCGTTTCCGATCCTCGTCCTCACCGCGCGAAAGGTCGCGAGCCCCGAGCGCGAGGACTTCCTCAAGACGTGGTCGAAGGCGGACGAGTTCATGTACAAGCCGTTCGATATGAAACGTCTGCTGGCGCGGATCGCGGTTCACATGGAAGGAAGCGGCGCCGCCGCCGAGGCGGGGCGCTGAAGGCGTCCCAGGCGGTCGGGCCGCGACGGAGAAAGGTCGCGTGCGTACATGGAGCCGGCGGTGAAGGATAAACCGCGACGACGGGAATCCCGCGATCACCTCGCGAAGGTGTTCGAGAGCTTTCCCGAGGCGCTTCTTTCCCTCGACACCGGACTGCGCATCGTCATGATGAACGCTGCGGCCGAGGAGCTTACCGGCTTCAGACGCCAGGAGATCGCGCGCCGCCGCGTGAACGCCGTCATCGGCGTGGCCCAGCTCCGCTACATGACGGGGATCCTGCGGGAGCGCGGCAGTTTCACGACCGCGAGCTTCATAACGAAGATACGCTCGAAGGAAGGCGGGGAGATCCCGGTCAGGCTCGTCGTTTCGCCCCTGCGCCGCGGCCGGCGAGGTCTCTCCGGCATCCTCTGCGTCGTTTCCGATCTCCGGGACGTGAAACGGATTCAGGGGAAGCTTCTCGAGGCCGAGCGGCTTGCCGCCCTCTCCGAGATAGCCGCCGGCCTGAGTCACGCCATAAACAACCCCCTCTGCGCGATCCTCGGGAACACGCAGCTCCTCCTCATGGAGAGCGACCGGCTCGACGCGGGGGCCGTCAAGAAGCTTCGGAGCATCGAGAGGGAGATCTCCCGCATACAGCGCGTCGCCGAGCGCCTTCCCCGCATCACGCGCCCGGCGTCGAGCGAGTACGTCGGAGGCAGGCGCATGCTCGACATCGAGGCATCGGGCCACGCTCGCCGCCGCTCCCCCCGCGGAAGGCCCGCAAAGCAATAATCAATTGACAAATGACGTTTATTGAATAAGATTTACGCCCGTGGGCAGGTAGCTCAGCAGGTAGAGCAACGGACTGAAAATCCGTGTGTCGGCGGTTCGATTCCGTCCCTGCCCACCATTTCAAGCCGCTCCGCGCCCGCAGGCGCGTCCCCGGGATCAGCCCTCCGTTTTGGCCATAAGCCTATATATAATAATATGTTGGACGGCACGGCAGGCGGGAGCGAGGTCATTTTTCATATTGACACCCGCGAAACCCGGGGAGTATCTTTCGCGGTATAGGTGAAAGTGGGAGGTTGAGGATGCTGGATGAGAAGACGCTGGCCGTCATTGC
Organism: bacterium UBP1_UBA4783; assembly: GCA_002403075.1. Lineage (GTDB taxonomy): Bacteria > Krumholzibacteriota > Krumholzibacteriia > Krumholzibacteriales > Krumholzibacteriaceae > SSS58A. The sequence goes on from DHHB01000012.1 coordinate 73,242, forward strand.
GGCGGCCGTGAACGCATATCTTGAATCCGACAATAACGACGAGAAAAGGTTCGGCCAGAAGCTGAGCCCCTGGAAGATGGCCGGTCGCCGCGAAACGATGTCGAAGCGGGCGCTGACCGTTCGGGCGAATCCGACGAGGACGAGCCTGAGGAGATTCTCGATCATATAAATCCGGGGTGCCGCCGAAACCGTTCCAAAGGGCTTGCTGTATGCCGACTCGGCCCAAAATCCTCAAGGCCTTTACATCCGTGAAGATCACCGATACCACGTTGCGGGACGGCCACCAGTCGATCCTCGCCACGCGGATGCGGACCGAGGATATGCTCCCGATCGCGGAGCGGCTCGATCGCATCGGGTTTCATTCGCTCGAGGTGTGGGGCGGGGCGACGTTCGACGTCGCGACGCGTTTCCTCAACGAGGATCCGTGGGATCGTCTCGTCGAGCTCAAGAAGCGCGTGAAGAAAACCCCCCTTCAGATGCTGCTCCGCGGCCAGAACCTCGTCGGCTACCGCAACTACGCCGACGACGTCGTGGAGGCATTCGTAGCGGAGGCGGCCGAGGCCGGCGTCGACATCTTCCGCGTGTTCGACGCTCTGAACGACGAGCGCAACTTCGTCGCCTCGTTCAAGGCGATCAGAAAGACCAAGAAGCACATTCAGGGCACCATCTCCTTCTCGCTCACCGGTTCGAAGATCGGGGGCAAGGTCTACAACCTCCGCTACTTCGTGGACAAGGCGAGAGCGCTCAAGGAGATGGGGGCCGATTCGATCTGCATCAAGGACATGGCCGGGTTGCTCAACCCGTACGACGCCTACGAGCTCATCCAGGCGCTCAAGCGCGTCGTGAGGGTCCCGCTGCAGCTTCACTGCCATTACACGAGCGGCATGGCGTCGATGACCTATCTCAAGGCGATCGAGGCGGGGGTCGACGTCGTCGATTGCGCCGTGGCGCCGTTCGGGCTCCGCACGGGGGAGCCGGCGGTCGAGCCGATCGTCGCCGCTCTCAGGGGCAAGATGCGGGATCCGGGGCTCGATCTCGAGAAGCTCTACGAGATCGCCCAGTATCTCGAAACGATCGCTCCGAAGTACCGCCAATTCCTCGACTCGACGAAGATGTCGATCATCGACACGGGCGTGCTCGAACATCAGATACCGGGCGGCATGCTGACGAACCTCATGAGCCAGCTCAAGGAGGCCGACGCCCTCGACCGCCTTCAGGAGGTCTACGAGGAGCTGCCGCGCACGCGCAAGGAGCTCGGCTACCCGCCGCTCGTGACGCCGACGAGCCAGATCGTGGGGACGCAGGCCGTTCAGAACGTGCTCTTCGGCCGCTACAAGATGATTTCGAGCCAGGTGAAGGACTACGTGTACGGCCTCTACGGCAAGCCGCCGGCGCCCATCGACCCGAGGATCCAGCGGATCGTTCTCCACGGCTATCCGAGGGGCGACAAGCCGATCACCTGCCGCGCCGCCGACACCCTCGAGCCCGAAATGGACAAGGCGCGGGAGGCGACGAAGGATCTCGCGCTGAACGGGCGCGACGTTCTCATCTACGCGATGTATCCGACGACGGGGCTCCGTTTCCTGCGATGGAAGTACGGCAAGGAGCAGGCCCCGCCCGAGACGAAACCGAAGACGCTCGAGGACGTGAAGCGCGAGAACGATCTCGTCGAGAAGGCGCTCAAGGGCAACCTCGTCGAGAGGGCGCCGGCCGCGGGAGGTTCCGGCGGCGCGGCGATGCGCACGTTCAGCGTGTCGATCGGCGGAGAGCGTTTCAGCGTGGACGTCGAGGAGGTCGGCGGCAGGCCGCGCGTGGTAGCGGTCGGCGAGACGCAGCCGATCGTCCGGAAGGACCCGCCGGCCGCGGCCGACACGGACAAGAAGGAAGCGGAAAAGAAAGAGGAGCCGAGGGCGCCGAAAGAAGAGGCGAAGCCGAAGGCCGCGAGGAACGAAACCCCGGCGGCGTCGAACGGCGAGTATTCGGTCATCGCTCCCATGCCCGGCATGGTCGTGCAGTTCGAGGTGAAGGTGGGCGACCTGGTGAAGGAAGGGGACGTTCTCGTCATTCTCGAGGCGATGAAGATGCAGAACAATCTCACCTCCAGCATGAACGGCACCGTCAAGGCGCTCAAGGTCTCGCCCGGCTCTTCGGTCGAGAAGGATCAGGTGCTTCTGACGATCGCCCCGTGATTCTTTCAGCGGAGCGAGGAACCGCTCCGAGAAAGAGCTTTATCTTATTGCCGGCAAAGTAATTGAAAAATTTGTGCGGGCCGAGCCGCAGCCCTTGACACCGTCAGGGATTTCTTATTAATTCAGTTCATATCTGTCGCGCATATCGGCCGGAGGTTGTCTCTGAAACTCTCGAAGCTTCGTTCGTATAAGAGCCTTGACAGATTCAAGAAGCAGATCGTCGATCAGCGTCCGGTGGACGCCGTCACCGTCGGCATCTGCACGGACACCGGCTGCCGTGCGTGCGGCTCGGCCGCGGTCTACGAGGCGCTGAAGAACGAGGTTGCGAAGGCCCGTCTGCGGAACGTCGAGGTCAAGGCCACGGGGTGCCACGGGTTCTGCGAGAAGGGCGGCCTCGTCGTCATCCATCCCCGCCGCATACTCTATACGCAGGTGCAGCCGTCCGACGTGCCCGAGATCGTCGAGAGAACGCTCGGACGGGGAGAGGTCGTGGAGCGTCTTCTCTACCTCGATCCGTCGAACGGGCGGCGAATCGAGCTCGAAGAAGAGGTTCCGTACTACGCGAAACAGCTTCGTCTCGTTCTCGGCGACAACTCGAAGATCGACCCCACGGACATCCGCGACTACGTCGCGCTCGACGGATATCAGGCGCTGCGGCGCGCGCTCGAGAGCATGAAGCCGCAGGCCGTGATTGACGTCGTGACGCGCTCGGGGCTCCGCGGGCGGGGCGGCGGAGGGTTTCCGGCCGGCGTCAAGTGGAACACGGCGCGGCGCGCGCCGGGAGACCGGAAGTTCGTTCTCTGCAACGCGGACGAAGGCGATCCGGGCGCCTTCATGGACAGAAGCGTCTGCGAGGGCAACCCCCACAGCGTCATAGAGGGGATGATCATCGGCGCCTACGCGGTCGGGGCGCGCGAGGGCTGGATATACGTCCGCCACGAATACCCGCTCGCTCTCGAGGCGCTCACGATCGCGCTCGATCAGGCGCGCGCGTGCGGGTTTCTCGGCGAGCGGATCCTCGGGAGCGGTTTTTCGTTCGATATCGGTATATCGCGGGGAGGGGGCGCGTTCGTCTGCGGCGAATCGACGGCGCTCATGGCTTCCCTCGAGGGAAAGCCCGGCGAGCCGCGCGCGAAATACGTTCATACGGTCGAAAAGGGACTCTTCGACATGCCGACCGTCCTCAACAACGTCGAGACGTGGGCGAACGTGCCGAAGATCATCCTCGGAGGCGCCGGCTGGTACTCCTCGATCGGGATCGGGGACGTGAGCGCCGATCCGTGGGGCGGGAGCACGGGGACCAAGATATTCTCGCTCGTCGGCAAGGTCGTGAACACCGGTCTCGTCGAAGTGCCCATGGGAACGACGCTGCGCGAGATCATCTTCGATATCGGCGGCGGCGTTCCGAACGGAAAGAAATTCAAAGCGGTGCAGACGGGCGGGCCGTCGGGAGGCGTGCTTCCAGAGTCGCTGCTCGATCTGCCGGTCGATTTCGACCGGCTGGCCGGGGCGGGCTCGATGATGGGATCGGGCGGCATGATCGTCATGGACGAGGACACCTGCATGGTGGACGTCGCCCGCTATTTCATCGATTTTCTGAAGGACGAGTCGTGCGGCAAATGCCTTCCGTGCCGCGAGGGGCTGCGCGCGCTTCTCGAGATACTGAACCGGATCGTCGAGGGAAAGGGCCGGCGCGGGGACGTCGCGCTCCTCGAGGAGGTCGCCGGGAGCGTCGCCGAAACCTCCCTCTGCGCGCTCGGCGGATCCGCCCCGAATCCGGTGCTGACGGCGATACGGTATTTTCGGGACGAGATCGAGGCGCACATACGGGACAAGCGGTGCCCGGCGGGCGTCTGCAAGCCGCTCCTGCATTACCGGATCGTTCCGGAGCGCTGCACGGGCTGCCACGCCTGCGTCAAGCCGTGTCCGGCCTCGTGCATCAGCGGCGCGGCGAAGAAGGTTCACGTGATCGACGAGGCGAAGTGCGTCACATGCGGCGCCTGCCTCGACGTCTGCACATTCGACGCGATCGAGAGGTGACGGCCGGGATCGGGCGCGAGCGAGCGCGGCCGGCCGGGATCATGAGCAGGATCGACACGATACGGAAGATCGAGCGTTCGCTCGTTGAGCGGCGGGTCGCCGCGGGGCTCGCGACGCCGGCCGCGGCGCCGGACGCCGCGGCGGTCGAGGCGATTCTCGACCGGCACGGCCGCGCGAGCGAGCAGATCATCGCCATTCTCCAGGATCTCCAGGAGAAGCGCCGCTATCTGCCCGAACCGGAGCTGCGGTACATCTCGCGCGAGCTCGATATCCCGATGACGCGCATCTACGCGATCGCGACGTTCTACAAAGCCTTCAGGCTCGAGCCCCGCGGCCGCCACGAGGTGTGTCTCTGCATGGGAACCGCCTGCCACGTCCGGGGCGGCGAGCGCGTGAAGGACGCGATTGAGCGTTCGCTGGGCGTCGAGGCGGGCGGGACGACCGCCGATATGCGTTTTTCGTTCGAGACGGTCCGATGCCTCGGGTGCTGCGGCCAGGCGCCGGTCATGACGATCGACGGGAAGATATACGGCAAGCTCGACCACCTCGCGGTCGGGAAGGTGCTGGAGAGCCATACATGAGAATCACGCTGAACGGCGGAACGAGACAAGCGCGTGAGGGGCAGACCGTGCTCGACGCGGCGCGCGCCGCGGGGATCGATATCCCGGCGGTGTGCGCGCACGAGGCCCTCGAGCCCTTCGGCGCCTGCAGGCTCTGCATCGTCGAGGTCCGGGAGCGGGGGAAGAAACGATGGCGCGTCGTGACCTCGTGCCTCTACCCCGTCAAGGAGGGGCTCGAGGTGCGCTCGGACACCGAGAAGATCCGAAGGCTCCGGGCGTTTCTTCTCGAGCTGCTGCTCGCCCGCTCTCCGAACGCCCCTTACGTGAAGGAGCTCGCCGCGCGGTACGGCGTCTCGAAGACGCGATTCTCCCGTCTCGACGACGACTGCATCCTCTGCGGACTGTGCGTGCGCGCGTGCTCCGAGATCGTCGGGGCGAACGCGATCGGTTTTTCGCAGCGGGGTATCGGGCGGAAGGTCGATGCTCCGTACGGCATCGACCATTCGAAATGCATCGCATGCGGCGTGTGCACGTTCGTGTGCCCGACGGGCGCCGTGCAGATGGAGTACGCGCGGACGATGGAGCTGCGCAAACAGGGCGGAGAGCACCTCTGCCGCTACACGCTCATGGGGTTCCTGCCGGACGCCGTGTGCTCGCTGAACTACGAATGCGCGCGCTGCGAGATCGATCAGAAATACCGCGCCGAGGCCGGCACGCATCCCCTCGTCGCGCGCGCGCTCGCGCTCCGTCGGGAGAGCGAGCCTCGTCGGGACGCTCCGGGCAAGCCGGCGGGCGGGAAAAGCGCCTCGCCGGCGCGCGAAAAAACGCCGCGGAAGCGGAGGGCCGCTCCGAAATGAACGACGCGAAAGGATCGATCCGCGTTCGAACGCCGCAGGGCGGACGGGTATGGGAGCTTTCTCCGCTCGAGACCTCCCCCTGCACCCTCGCGTGCCCGACGCGCATCAACGCGCGCGGCTACGTGTCGCTCATCGCGGACGGGCGGTTCGTCGAAGCGCTCGAGCTCATCCGCGAGCGGAATCCGTTCCCCGGCGTCTGCGGACGCGTGTGCCCTCGTCCCTGCGAGGCCGCGTGCACCCGGGGGAAGTACGACGAACCGGTGGCCATCTGCGCGCTCAAGCGCTACGTGTTCGATCTCGAGGGGAAGCGGGGGCTCAATCCGGCGGCAGCCGTTCCGAAGAGCCGCCCTGAGAAGGTCGCCGTCGTGGGCGCCGGTCCCGCGGGGTTGTCGGCGGCCGCCGAGCTCGCCAAGCTCGGGTATCCCGTGACGGTCTTCGAGGCGCGGGGAGGGCCGGGCGGCATGATGAACCTCGTTCCGGGGTTCAGACTTCCGTCCGGGGTCGTCCGGCGCGAGTCGAATATGATACTCGGGCTCGGCATCGAGCTCGTGACCGGTGCCGTGTTCGGAAAAGAGATAACGTGGAACCGGCTCAAGCGCCGCGGGTATCGGGCGCTCCTGCTCGCGACCGGCGCCTGGAAGCCGGCGTGGCGGTGGGGGAGAGCCGGCGCCAAGGGCGTTCTGCACGCGATCCCGCTGCTCGAGGCCGCGGCGTCCCCCTCGGACCCCGCGCACGCCAAGCTGCTCGAACGCGTCGCGGGCGCGCGCGTCGTCGTCGCCGGCGACGGGATGATGGCGCTCGATTGCGCCCGGGTGGCGATCCGTCTCGGCGCGCGGCGCGTCACCTATCTCGTCGGCGCGAGCCGCGAGCTCGCCGCGCTTCACCGGGACGATATCGAGCCGGCGGAGAAAGAGGGCGTCGTGTTCGCGTTCCTCGCCCGGCCGAAACGCCTCGCGACGCGGGGCGGAAAGCTCTCGGAGGTCATCTGCGCGCGTCTCCGCGAGACGGCGGCGGACGCCACCGGCAGACGGGATCTCGTCGAACGCCCCGACGAAGAGTTCGGCGTCGAAGCGGATCTCTTCGTCGACGCGCATTCGCGCGGCATCGACGTCAGAACGTACGCGGCCGTTCTCGGCCTCGAAACGACCCCCGTCGGCACGGTCGCGGTCGACCGCGCCGGCGCCGCCGCGGCGCGGGGCGGGATCTTCGCCGCGGGCGATCTCGTCTCCGGTCCGCGGAGCGTCGTCGAGGCGATCGCGTCGGGCCAGAGGGCCGCTTTCGGGATCCATCATCATCTCAGCGGAGAGGCGGTCGCCTCGCCGCTCGACCTTTCGATCGACGATTCGATCGTCCACGGGGAGTACACGCTCGAGGCCGTTCCCGACGAGCGCTCGCCCCGGCGGCCCATGCCGCTCGAGAGCGCTCAGACGAGGCGCGGCGACTTCCGCGAAGTCGAGCAGGGGCTGTCCGACCGGGACGCGCGTGGCGAGGCGCAGCGCTGTCTGCGCTGCGGGCCGTGCACGGAGTGTTCAATCTGCGTCGACATCTGCGAGAAAAAGGATTTTCTCATCACGATCGGCGGCGAGCTCGAGGTGACCGCGCACGCGGGACGGGAGTTCTGGTCCGCTCTTCCCGAGTCGGTGCTCATCGAGGCGGACGGCGAGGAGATAGAGGCCAGGGCGTCGCGCACGATCGTCCGGGTCGACGAGAGTCTCTGCGTCGGCTGCGGACGCTGCGCCGAAGTGTGCGGCTACAAGGCGATTCAGATCGAGGCGCGTCCGGGAAATCGCTTCGTCGCTCGCGTCGACGAGCTCGCCTGCAAGGGATGCGGCAACTGCGTCTCCGTCTGCCCGACGGGAGCCGTCGATCAGATCAACTTCGAGCAGGCGGCGATCGCGCGCGCGCTCGCCTCGGTGTCGCCGCGGACGAAGGTGCTGTTCGTCTGCCATTGGGCCCGTCCCGCCCGACTCGAGCTGCCGAACGACGTGCTCGTGATCGAGACGATGTGCGCGGGCCGCGTCTCGCCGTCCCTCGTCGTGGAAGCGGCTCTCCGCGGCGCCCCGCGCATCCTCGTGTGCGGCTGCGCGGATGAGGGGTGCCATTACGGATTCGGGCGCTCGCGGGCGCGCCTCGCCGTCGAGCGGGCGCGGGAGCTGCTCCGCATCTTCGGATCCAACCAGAACATCGTGACCGAGCTGTCGACGAGCCCGGGCGAGTTCGCCCTCGCGGTCGACCGCTGGGCGTGGAAATCGAAATGAACGAAACGGATCTCAAAACGAAATACCGCATCGAGGACTGCACGCGCTGCAAGAACGAGTGCGCGCGGGCGTGTCCCGTCTTCCGGCAGTACGGGAAGCACCATCCGCAGGAGCTCGCCCACGCGTTCCTCCGCGACGGCGCCGCCGGCGATCACCGGCTTCTCTGGACGTGCGTCACCTGCCGCGCGTGCACCGAGGCGTGCCCCTTCAAGGTCGAGTTCGCCGACTTCATACGGGAGCTTCGCGTCGGCCGGTCCGATTTCCGGCCGGTTCACGGAGGCATCGTGCGGGCATACCAACTGAAGCAGGCGGCGGGGCCGAAGCCGGGGGCCGCGAAGGCCCGTATCTCCTGGGTCGACAAATCCCTCGAGCTCGGTTCGGAGAGCGGCGTGGCGCTGTTCGCGGGCTGCGTCTCCCTCTTCGATGCGCTCGGGAGCGGCGCCGCCCCCGGATCCTTCGCCGGCATGGCGAGGGCGGCGGTGAGGCTTCTCAACCGGCTCGGCGTGGCGCCGGCGATCCTCGAGGATGAGCGCTGCTGCGGGAGAGATCTCTACGATACCGGCGAGCGCGAGGCCTTCGCGGCGCTCGCGAGACACAACGCCGCCGAGATCGTGAAAACGAAGGCGAAAACGGTTCTCACGATGTGTCCCGAGTGCGCTTATACGCTCAAGGTCACGTACGCCCGGGAGCTCGGCGAGCAGCCGTTCGAGGTCCGGCACGTCACGGAGTATGTCGCCGGGCGTATCGGGGAGCTCGCCTTCGACGCGGGAGAGGAGACGTTCGCCTTCCACGATCCCTGCTACCTCTGCCGCTACCTCGGCGTCGAGGACGCGCCGCGGACCCTGCTCGCGGCGCTCTCGTCGCGGAAAACGATCGAGCTGGAGCGGCGCGGCGCCGCCGCTCCCTGCTGCGGGGCCGGATCGCTGGTCGACCACGGGCCGCACACGAGGACGGCGGTGGACGAGCGTCTCGTCGAGGCCCACCGCGCGGGCGCCGGAACGCTCGTCACGGCCTGCCCGAAGTGCACGCTGACGTTCGCCGAGGTGCTCGGCGGCACGTCCTGGCGGCGCTCTCCGGTCGACGTTAAGGATCTCTTGACCCTCGCCGCGGCGAGGCTTTCGAAATAGGTGCCGGCCGATATGAAGACCGAGCGTACGAAAAAGTATCCCGCCGCGGCTCCCGAGAGGGAGGACGGATTCCGCGTCCGGAGCCACCCGATCCTTCCCGTGCGAGAGCGCGCGACGGTTTCCTTCACGTGGAACGGCGCTCCGATGAAGGCGTACGAGGGCGAGGTCGTCACGACCGCGCTCTTCGCGAACGGCGTGCAGGTCTTCGGCCATCACGTGCGCGACGGAAGCCCGCAGGGCATCTTCTGCGCGAACGGCCAGTGCAGCCAGTGCATGGTGCTCGTCGACGGGGCGCCCGTGAAGGGTTGCATGCAGATCGTGAGGGAGGGGATGCGGGTGGCGAGCTGCGAGGGCTCGCCCGCACTTCCGCCGGCCGACGCGATGCCAGCGTTCGGGGAGATACCCTCGATCGAAACGGACGTGCTCGTCATCGGCGGCGGCCCCGCCGGCATAAACGCCGCGATCGAGCTCGGCACGCTCGGCGTGCGGACGCTCGTCGTGGACGACAAGAACGAGTTCGGCGGCAAGCTCACGCTCCAGACGCATACGTTTTTCGGTTCGCGCGACGACTGCTACGCGGGAACGCGCGGGATCGAGATCGCCCGCATTCTGACGCACCGGCTCGAGCGGTATCCGAGCGTATCCGTCATGCTCGACACCACCGCCGTCGGCGCCTTCTACGACAAGCAGGTCGGGCTCCAGCAGGGCGGGCGGTATCTCCTCGTCAAGCCGCGGATCGCGCTCGTCGCGTGCGGGGCGCGGGAGAAGAGCCTCGCCTTTCCCGGCTGCGATCTTCCGGGCGTCTACGGCGCCGGCGCCTTTCAAACGATCCTGAACCGCGATCTCGTCCTTCCGACGAAGCGCCTCTTCATCGTCGGCGGCGGGAACGTCGGTCTCATCACGGGCTACCACGCGATCCAGGCGGGGATCACGGTCGTGGGGCTCGTCGAGGCGCTTCCGCACTGTGGGGGCTACAAGGTCCACCTCGACAAGCTCCGCCGTATCGGCGTTCCGGTCTACACATCGCACACGGTTCTGCGCGCGGAGGGGAAGGACGCGCTCGAGCGGATCACGATCGCGAAGCTCGACGCGGACTGGAGGCCGGTCGCCGGCACCGAGCGGTCGTTCGCGGTCGACACCCTGCTCGTCGCCGTCGGCCTCTCACCCGTAAACGAGCTCTACGAGAAGCTCGTCGAGTACGGGATCGAATGCTACAAGGCCGGCGACGCGGAGGAGATCGCGGAGGCGTCCGCGGCCATCTTCAGCGGCAAGATCACGGGACGGAAGATCGCGAAATCGCTCGGCCACGACATCGAAGTCCCCGACGAGTGGGAATCGACCGCCAAGGTGCTCCGCAGCAAGCCGGGCCGAACGATTCCGGTGGAGCCCGCGAAGTTCGAGAAGAGGATCTATCCCGTCATCCGATGCGTCCAGGAGATCCCCTGCAACCCGTGCGCCGACAGCTGCCCGCGGAACAGCATCATGATCAGCGGCGAATCGATCATGAACAACCCGGTCTTCGGCGGCGACTGCATCGGCTGCACGAACTGCGTGGCGGTCTGTCCCGGCCTCGCGATCAGTCTCGTCGCGCCCGACTACGACCGCGAGGCGAAGACGTCGCTCCTCATGCTTCCGTACGAGCTCGACGCTTCCGGTCTCGTCCAGGGAAAAGAGGTCCGGACGGTCGACATGGAGGGCGCCTCCGTCGGCCGCGGCCGCGTCGTCGCGTTTCGGACGTCGAACATCGACGAAAAACGGAAGATCGTTTCGATCGAAGTGCCGCGCGGCGAGGCGTTCGCGGTCGCGGGTTTCTCCGTGCTCGAGCCCGAGGCGGGGACCGAGGCGCCCGCCGCCGCCGAACCCCTGCCGGACGAGACGATCATCTGCCGGTGCGAGCGCATCACGGCCGGCGAGGTGCGAAGGGAAATCCGCGACGGCGTGCGCGACATGAACATCCTCAAGGCCACGATCCGCACCGGCATGGGCGCGTGCGGCGGCAAGACCTGCACGGAGCTCATCCTGAGGCTCTACCGCGAGGCCGGCGTGCCGCTTTCGGAGGTCACGCTGCCGACGAACCGGCCCTTCACCGCCGAGGTTCCGCTCGGCGTCTTCGCCGGAGCCTCCGGCAAGGAGGGCGGCGCATGAAGGGGCGCGCGTACGACGCGATCGTCATCGGCGCGGGAAGCGTCGGACTTCCGATCGCCTACTACCTGACGCTCGAGGGGCTCGACGTTCTCGTTCTCGAATCGAACCCGTCGGTCGGGCAGGGGGAGAACAAGGCCGCGATCGGCGGGGTGCGGGCGACGCATTCCGATCCGGCCAAGATCACGCTCTGCCTGCAGAGCCTCGAATTCTATTCGACCTTCGAGGAGCGGAGCGGCATCGATCTCGGCTGGGTGCCCGGGGGCTACGCGTTCCCCGTGTACCGGGAGGCCGAAGAGAACATCCTCAAGGGGCTCCTGTCGATACAAAAAAGCCACGGACTCGACATCGACTGGTACGGTCCGGACGACATCAAGAAGCTCGTTCCCGGCATCAACGAACGGGATCTTCGCGGCGGCACGTTCTCTCCGGGCGACGGGCAGGTCTCTCCGCTCAAGTACGCGGCGGCGCTCTGGAAGGTGAGCAAGGACCGCGGATGCGAGTACCGCTTCAACGAGCCCGTCACGGCTCTCGTAAAGAAGGGTGGAAGGATCGCCGCGGTCAAGACGACGAAGGGAACCTACCACGCGAATATCGTCGTGAACGCCGCGGGCTCGGCCGCGAAGGAGATCGGCGCCATGGCGGGGATCGAGATCCCCGTCGCTCCCGATTGCCACGAGGCGGGCATCTCCGCGCCGATGGAGCGCTTTTTCGATCCGCTCATCGTCGACATTCGCCCCGGCCCCGAGGGCAAGACCAAGAACTTCTATTTCGGCCAGAACGACCGCGGGCAGGTCATCTTCTGCTACACGCCGATCGTTCCGATCTGGGGCACGAACAGGGAGAACACGTCAGAGTTCATGCCCGTGCTCGCGCGGCGCATGATCGAGCTCATCCCGCGCCTCAGGAACATGCTCATCCGGCGCACCTGGCGCGGGCTCTATCCTATGACCCCCGACGGCATCATCATCCTCGACCGGGTTCGGGAGACCGACGGGCTCTATCTCGCCGTCGGGATGTGCGGGCAGGGCTTCATGCTCGGCCCCGGCGTCGGTCTCAACATGGCGAACTTCATCCTGCGGGGCGAACCCGTCATCCCGCGCGAGGTATGGGACTCGATCTCCTTCTACCGCGACTTCCACGCGGGACGCAAGGAAGCCCTCAAGTAAACTCCGGGAAAGGAACGATCCGGTGAACGAAAAGGCTTTCCAGGACTACTATCCCGACGACTTCGCCCGATGCTACGGCTGCGGGCGGCTCAACGAGCACGGACTTCACGTCAAGAGCTACTGGGACGGGGACGAATCCGTCTGCACCTTCCGGCCGAAACCGTACCATACGGCCATACCCGGCTACGTGTACGGAGGGCTCATCGCATCCCTCATCGACTGCCACTGCACGGGCACGGCGTCGGCCGCGGCGTACCGCGCCGAGGGGCGCGAGATGGGATCTGATCCGCCCCGGCGGTTCGTGACCGCGTCGCTCCACGTGGACTACCTTCGGCCCACGCCGATCGACGCGGTTCTCGAGGTGCGCGCGAGGGTCAAGGAGATAAAGGGCCGCAAGATCGTCGTGACCGCGACGCTCTCGGCCGCGGGGGAGATCTGCGCGCGCGGCGAGCTCGTGGCGGTGCAGGTGCCCGAGCATCTCGGGTAGCGGACGGAACTGTCGATCGTCGAAGCGACGGATCGCGCGCGGCGGCATCCCGAGGATGCCGCTGCGCGGGCGTTTGAGGGGGTGCGTGGGGGGTCTCTATGGCGCGAGCTTCACCTTTGTCCAGAGCTTGAGGGCCGCAGGCGCGCCGGAGCCGCCCATGCCGCCGGGGACCATGCCTCCTCCGCCGGGACCCGTCGCTCCGCCGGGACGCATGCCCCCGCCGGCGCGGGGGTCGTCGGGCATGCCTTCCGGCCGTCTCATCTTCCTCATTTCCATCGTGCCCGTCTCGAACCCGACGCTCACGGCCTTTCCCGGGACAACGTTCACGGCGTACGGCGAGCCGGATCCGCGGTCGATGGGAACGCGCATCTCGATGACGAGGAGGCGGCTCCTCGCGTGAAGCATCGCGCGGATGCCGGTTCCGGCGCTGTCGCCGGGAGAGAGAAGAAGGATCGAATCGCCGGCCGGGCTCTTGAGCAGAGCCTCGAACCTCGCCTCGTTGAGAGCCGCGGCGAGCTTCGCCGGATCGGGGCTCGCTTCGGGGCGCCGCACTCCATCCGGCCTATCTCCGCGGGCCTCCCGGCGAACCTCCGGCGCCTCCTCCTCGGGATTCACGCCGCGAGCTTCCGCCGATTCGCCGCGCCGCCCGCGCACGCGCGGCTGCGGGTAGTTGAGCCCGAGCGTTTGTTTCTTCTTTCCGCTCCCGTCGAACCAGACGGTGAGCCCGTTCATGAGAATGCGGCGCTGCGTCGAGAGGTTCCACGTCGCGAAATACACGTAGAGGTATTCGTCGTCGTTGAAGAACCCCAGCTTGTAGCCGTCGGATTCGTCGTAGTGCGCCTCGGAGCCCGCCCATTCGGGGGCTTCGCCGTCGATAGCTATCGCGCGGTCGAGCCGCTTGCTCTCATAGGCGGGTTCCGCGCGTCCCGTGGATGCGCCGAGAGCGAGGGATCCCGCGGCGGCGACGATCGCGAGCGCTTTCATCGTATTCATCCTCACGTGCCTCCTTTCGGGGAAAAGGCGGGGTACGACCCTATCGTCGCATGCCGACCCCATCCGGTTACAGGGGCTTCGGGACCCTATCGGGCGTCGGATTCGCTGTAACCGCAGGCGCGGCGCGGGCGACGATACGATTGAAGGGTCGAGGAACGAGTGGACAAGCCGTGATCGATGCGGGTACCGTCGTGCGCATGAGAGAACAATCCGCCGCCCGGAGCGACGCGGAAATAGTCGATCTCGTCCGAGACGGCGACGTCGACGCGTTCGAGACTCTCGTCGAGCGGTACGAGGATCGGGTGTTCGGCATCGTCGCGCGGCACGTTCCGCCTCGCGACGCCGGGGAGGTCGCCCACGACGCGTTCGTTCGGGCCTATCTCGCCCTCTCCTCGTACGCGGGAACGGGAGATTTTGCGGGATGGCTCGCCCGGATCGCGGTGCGCGCCTGCAGCGACTACTGGCGGGGACGCTACCGCCGGCGGGAGCGGGAAGAGAGCGCCCTCAGCGACGAGGAGCGAAGGTGGCTGGAAGAGGCCGCCTCCGATCGCTCGATCGTCGCGATCGAGCGGGGAGAATCCGCGCGGCACGCGAGCGAGCTGCTCGATCGCGCGCTGTCGCGGCTCTCGCCGGAGGACCGGATGGTCATCGAAATCGTTCATATCGACGAGCGGCCGGTGAAAGAGGCTGCCGCCGCGCTCGGGTGGAGCGCCGGGAACGTCAAGGTGCGGGCGCTCCGCGCGCGGAGAAAGCTCCGCAGGATTCTCGGGGAGATGCTCGAGGACCAGGGAGGACGTCCATGAAAGCGAAAAAGGAAACGGTCGAAGCGATCGAGCGGTCGCTCTTCGCGGCGAGGCGCCGTCGCGGGCCGGAGCCGGCCGTTCCGGGAGAAGGCTGGCGCGCCAACGTGATGGCGGAGGTGCGCCGCCGGGCGCTCATGCGCGCCGGAACGAACCGGGAGACGTTCGCCGCCCGCTTCGCGTGGCGTCTGTCGGCGGTCGCCGCATGCGTCGCGCTCGTCCTTCTCATCTACGCGATGAGGGAAGGGTTCGTGGATTACGAGGAGCTCGCCGTGCGGTTTCTCGAGGATCCGGTCGGTTTTCTGATCTGACGGGCTTCGGGGAGGAATCGATATGGACGAAGGCGTTTCGAAGGGCGGAAGAAGGGCGTGGGCGGCGGTGATCGTCGTATTCGCCGCCGGCCTCGTCGTCGGCGGACTCGTGACGACGGTGCTGATCCGCAACCACGTGATACACGTCATGCGGCGCGACCGACCGCCCGTTCACGAGATGGTCGCGCAACGTCTCACCGGCGATCTCGATATGAACGCCGCGCAGCGCGCGGAACTCGACGAGATCCTGCGGCAGTACGGACCCCGCTTCGAGGAGTTCAAACGAATCTCGCGGACCGAGGTGCGGTCGTTGGCGGAGGAGATGGAAGCGCGCATCAGGACGATACTCACGCCGGAGCAGCAGGCGCGCTACGACGAGAACATCGCGAAGATGCACGAGCGCTTCAAGTCCAGGGAAAAGAGACACTGATCGAACCGATTCCGCACGAATCCGGAAACACGGGAGAGTCTATGGTCAATCGATTGCCATTCGCGTCGATCCGCCGCGCGGTCGCGTGTCTCTGCGCGGCGGCGGTTCTGTGTCCCGCCTCGGGCGGCCTTCGCGCCGCGGAGCGGCGGGCCCTCACGCTCGGGGACGCCGTCGCGGCGGCCATGCGCTCCAATCTCGAGCTCCGGCAGGCCGCCACGGGCACGGACGCGAGCCGTCTCGCGCTCGGAAGAGCCACATCGAATTTCCTGCCGTCGCTGGGAGTTTCGGCCCGCGGATCGGAATCGTGGTCGAAGCAGTACGATTCGGCCGCCGACGATTACGAGGGCGCGACGTCGCGCTCGATCAGCTTCGGACTTTCGTCGAGCCTCGAGCTCTTCAGCGGGATGAGCAGGATCAACTCGGTCAAGCAGGCGAAGCTCGACCTCGAGGCGGAGGAGCAGAGTTTCGTCCGGACGCGGCAGTCGGTTCTCTACGACGTGGTCGGCCGCTTCATGCAGGCGGTGCTCGACAAGGAGATACTGGCGGTCAGCGAGGCGAACCTCGCCTCCCAGCGCCGTTCTCTCGAACACATCGACGCGTTCGTCTCGTCGGGCAAGCGCCCCGTCGCCGATCTCTACCAGCAGCAGGCGGCCGTCGCCGACGCGGAGGCGAAGCTTCTCGAGGCCGGCCGCCAGCTCGAGGTCAGCACGCTGCAGCTCCTCCAGACGATGGGAAGCGATCCGGGGAGCGGCTGGACCGTCGTCGAGCCCGACGCGGAGAGCTTGATCGCCGCGCTCGACAGCCTCGCGCGCGGGGCCGCGGTCGAGACCGCCGTCGCCAACCGCCCCGACGTCGTCGCCCAGCGCAAGGCGAAGGAGGCGGCCGAGACGCAGATCGCCATAAGCCGCGCCGGCTACTGGCCGAGCCTCAGTCTTTCGGCGAGCGTCGGCACGAGCTACCACGATCCGACGAGCATTCCGGGCGATTACGCCAACCAGTTCGACCGCAACCTGAACGCGTCGATCGGCCTATCGGCGAGCCTCTCCCTCTTCGACCGCTTTCAGACGAGAAACAGCGTGTCGCAGGCGAAGATCGGGGTGCGTCGCTCGCAGATCGGGCTCGAGACGCTGGAGCTTCGGGCGCGCATCGAGGCGGTTCAGGCGCTGTCCAACTACGAGACCGCCCGGCAGACGGTCGAGGTCGCGAGGGCCCAGCTCGCGTACGCGGAGCAGGCGCTTCGCAACTACGAGGAGCGGTACCGGCTCGGCCTCTCGACGCTGCTCGAGCTTCTGCAGGCCCGAGCCGTGTACGTGCAAAGCTCCTATTCGGTCGCTCGCTCGAAATACGACCTCATCGTGAAAGCGGCCGCCCTGCTCTACGCCGCCGACGACATCGAACGGGCGCTGCGCCTCTTCAACTGATCGGGCGGCTGCGCGCGCCGGGATTTCGCTCCGGGATTTCGCTCGTGCTGGATTCCCGCGCGCGCCCGTGGTACAATTCCGCCTCATCATGCAACAAAGGGCGCATAGGGAGCTGCGGGCGTTGCGCGAGTTCTTCGCAGACTGCGCGAGCGAGATCGTCGTCCTCTGCGCGGCTACGGCGAGCCTCATTCTCATGAAATACCATCCGGCGGGATCGTGGTGGCTGACGAACGCCATCTACTTCGGGGCGGTCCCGCTCGTCGTGATCGCGGCCGTTCTGCGGCGCAATCCTCTCGAGTTCGGCCTCGGCGCGGGGGACGCGAAGCGCGGAGCCCTGCACGCCGCGATCGGCTGCGCCGGAGCGGTCGTCGTCGTGCTCGTCGCCTCGCGGCTGCCGTCGGTCAGGAGCTTCTACGCGCGCGAAAGCCTGTCGTTCGGGTCCTATGTCGCATCGCGCGTCGTCATCATCGCCTCCCTCGAGTTCTTCTTCCGCGGGTTCTTGCTGTTCGGGCTGAAGCGGCGTTTCGGCGCCGGAGCCGTCGCGGTGCAGATGTTGCCCTTCGCGGCTCTTCACGCGGGAAAGCCCGAAGCGGAGGCATTCGGGTGCATACTGTCGGGACTGTATCTCGGCTACGTCGCGTACCGGTCGAACGCGATATGGCCGGCGTTCGTCATACACCTCTTCGCCAACGTCTTGAACGTCGTCGTCCACGCCGTCCCGACGTGACGCCCATGGTCCTGAAAGGCGGTGTCGCCATGGCTTCGAGATTCGTATTTTTACGATGCACGCGGTCTTTCCTCGTCGCGTCGCTGCTCTGCGCGATCGCTTCGGCCGCCGGCGCCCAGACGCCAGAGGAACGGTTCATCGCGCACGCCGATTCGCTCTTCCGGACGGCGCCGCGGGAAGCGCTCGCATCCTACGTCGCGGAGCGTTCGATCCTCGCGGGCGCGGCGGTATGCCGGTTGCTCGACGCCTCGACGGCGGCCGGCGATGAAGGGCGCGAGGGAGAGGCGGAGGAGGGTATCGAGCTCGCCGGGAGGATCGCGGACATCCGCCGGGACGCCACGGGATCGAGCGCCCTCGCCGAGCTCGTCGGCGCGTACGCGGGGTGGAGCCCGGAGCAGCGCGCCATGAGGAGAGCGGCAAAAGCGCTCGAGCGGGACGCCGCCGCGGCGCAGGCCGAAAAGCGGTTCGCCGAGCAGCGCGCGATCCTTCACCGGGCGCTTGATATATACACGGGCATCGAGGACCGGTATTCCGAGGCGGTGCTCTGGGGAAGTCTCGGCGTCGCAGCCTTTTACGAGGGTGACTTCGCGTCGGTTCGAGAATATTACCTCTCCGCGCTCGACGCTCGCCGCCGCGTCGACAACAACATACTCGTCGGCCGAACGTTGAACGGTCTCGGCACCGCCGCGCTCATGCTCGAGGATTACAGAAGCTCCGCGGAATTCTACCGCCAGGCCATCGAGCTTCGGCGCGAAACGGGCGACATCGGCGGGCTCGGAACGTCGCTGACGTATCTCGGCAACGCATACTCGAAGCTCGGCCGTCTCGCCGACGCGCGCGACGCATACGAAGAGGCCCTCGTCATCGTCGAGGCATCGGGCAATCCCAAGCAGCGCTTCGAGCTCCTGAACGGCATCGCCGCCCTCGAGGCGGGGATGGGGCGCATACGCGAAGCGAACGCGACGTACGAGCGGGCCGTCGAAACGGCCGTCGAAAGCGCGGACGCGGGCGGGGAGGTCATCGGCCGCATGAACCTCGCGCTCACGCTGCAAGCGGCGTTTCGCTACCGGGACGCGCTCGCCGAGCTCGATCGCGTCGAGGCGCTCCTGCGGGAGAATCCGGACCCGACGCAGGCCGTGCTGCTTCACCGCAACCGCGGGCAGGCGTATCTCGAGATGGGGGAGCTCGATCGCGCCCGCGAGGATCTGCTCGGCTATCTTTCGAAGGCGCGCGAGAGCGGCATGGAGGGGCAGGAGACGGAGGCGACGATAAAGCTCGGGTACCTCTACCGCGAGCTCGGAGCGGCGGACCGCGGCCGCGCTCTGGCGGATACGGCGTTCGCTCGGGCCGAAGGGAGCGGGGACCGCGTCTTGGCGCGCGAAGCGCTTCTTCTCGCGGCGCAGCTCGAGCAGGCGCGCGGCGACGCGGAGGAGGCGGGCGCGCTCTACGAGCGCGCGCTCGAGAGGGACCGGGAGGACGGCGCCGAGACGAATTGCATCGAGGACGAGCTCGGCGTCGCGAACGCCGCGGCGCTCGCGGGGAAGGGCGAGGAGGCGCGGCGCGTCTATCGGGCGATCGAGCCGCGCGTTCGCGCCGCCGGCAACGAAGGGTTCGTGCTCGCTCTCTCCTTCGGCGTCGGCCATTCGTTCGAGCGCGAGAATCCCGACAGCGCCCGGTTCCATTACGAGCGGGCGCTCGCGCTCATGGAGCGCACCCGCGCGGGGATCGGCGGCGCGGAGCTCGGATCGAGCTATCTCGGCGGGATGCGCCGCCACTACGCCGAGGAAGTGGCGCGGTACTACGTCCGGACGGCGAGGGAGACGAAGGAGGATCGCTGGATTTCGGAGGCGTTTCGAACGATCGAACGCGCGAAGGCGCGCGGCCTTCTCGACCTCGTCGAGAGCTCGCTCGCCCACGAGCATTCCGCGGCCGAGGATGCGGTGCTCGATTCGATCTACCGCCTCGACCCGTCCGCGCCCGGATACGCGGACGCGCAGCGCATCCTCGAGCGCAGGTATCGCGCCGTCAGGGAAGCGCGGATCGTTTCGGCCGCGGGCCGTCTCGAACAGGATCCCGGCATGTTCGATCTCGACGAGGTGAGAAGATCGCTCCCCCGAGGAACGGCCCTTTTCGTTTACGCCGCGGGCGACAGCGCGTCTCTGCTCTGGGCGGCGGACCGGAAGGGGTTCACCGTGCGCGAGATCCCCGGCCGTTCGATCCTTCGAGACGACGTCGCCATGTTCCGGAGCGCGCTCGCCGGGCCGGGAGGAGCGGACGCGGCCCTGCGGCTCTATGCGAGAAAGCTCTTCACGGCTCTGCTTTCGCCGGGCGAAGAGTATCTCTCCCGCAACGCGCGCTGCGTCGTCGTTCCGGACGATTGCCTCTTCGAGATCCCCTTCGAAGCGCTTCTATCCTCGGAGCCGGGGGATGACGCCGGGATCGAGGCGTGGCCCTTCCTGGCGAAATCCCATACGCTCGTCTACGCGCCTTCCGCCTCCATGTACTTCAAACTCCGGGATGCGGCCGCTTCACCGAACGGTATCGATCTCGTCGCGGTCGGCGATCCCGACTATGCCGCTGGAAGCGGGGAGAAGGGAACGGCGCTTCGGAGGCTTCCGCATTCGCGCCGCGAGGTCGAAGAGATCGGCATGAATTTCAAGGAACAGAGGCGGTTCATCGCGGTCGGCGCGGGGGCGACGGAGACCGCGCTCAAGGGAGCGCTCGCCGAACGGCGGCCCCGGTTCCTCCATCTCGCCGCGCACGGGCTCGTCGATCCCGTGAACCCCGCTGCATCGAGCATCGCGCTCCTCCCCGACGCGGCGGGGCGCGACGACGGGCGCTTTCATACCCTCGAGATACTCGCCGCGCCGCTCGCCTGCCGTCTCGTCACGCTGTCGGCCTGCGAATCCGCGCGGGGCCGCATCGGCAGGAGCGAGGGTGTGGTGGGGCTCGGCCGCGCATTTCTCGCCGCCGGCGCCTCCTGCGTCGTCTCGAGTCTCTGGCCGGTGTCCGACGAGTCGACGTCGATACTCATGCGGTCGTTCTATCGCGCGATGGTGAAGGGGAAGCGAACCGCGGCGGAGGCGTTGAACGAGGCGCGTCTCGAGCTCATGAAGAGCGGCCCGTACAGCCATCCGTTTCACTGGGCGGCCTTCATCGCGATCGGATCCGATCGAGCGCCTCGATAGCGGGAAACGCGGGGTATCCGGGCGTCCGCCGACGCGGCCGTATCGGCGGTGCGGGTTCCTTACTCCGGTCCTTCCCAGCCCGCGAGCCTCGCCCACAGCCACCACGCGGCGTAGGCTTTGCGGTTCGCGTTGAGCGGCTGCGAGTGGGCCGAGGTGCAGCTGTACCACTCCCCGGGATGAGCGTTCTGCCATTCGATCGCCCAGTTGCCGTCGCGGGTGCCGTTCGCGTCGGTGTCGTACGCGCAGGCGTCGTTCGGGATCTTGTCGCCGAACCACACGCCGTCGGGGTCGTACGTCTCGATATCGGCGAAATCGTAGAGAACCTTTTCGTTCGCCCTGCAGTAGGCTCGGATCTGTTCGTTTCTCGCATGGAGGTTGCCGGCGAGCCCGGTGCCGTCGAGATGTCCCGTCATATAGACGAACCTCACGCCGGGATAGTCCGATTCGAGAGCGCTCATGAGGCCGAGATAGAGATCGATGTCCTCTTCGGTCGCGGAGCTCACCTGGCCGCACCACGACCAGATGACCACGTTGATGGCCGGGTGAGCGTCGAGATAGACGCGCGTCGCCGCGGCCCACGCGCTTCGGTCGGGGCTGCCGAGATCGTAGGCGCCCGAGAAGGGCTGATCCTTGAGATCGAGCGCTCCGCCCGTGCCCCCGTTGTTCCACGCGTAGAGATCGCCGAGAAAGCCGACGAGTCCCGTCATACCCGTGACAAGCTGGCTTCCGTGCGACGTGTGGCCGTAGGCGACGTGAAGGCTCGATTTCGCCGAGTCGATCGCTTGATCCGGTATCGCCGAAATATCCGTGCATGCATGGTCGACGACGATCGCGCCGGCGTCCGACGGATCGCCGTCGTCCGGCGCCGGCCCCGTCGAGTCGTCGGATGCGCACGACGCAAAAAGCGCGAGCGCCGCGGCTGCGCCGAGCGCCATGATGTCGCGAATCGTTCCCTTCATTTCCGTTTCTCCCTGAATGTGCCCGAAAGGCGTTTCAACATGCATTCTATGCATAAATCGTGCGATATCCTCGATGAGTATCGATGTTAAAATATGCGCCGCCCCGTTTCCCAGAAAGGGATGCGGGGCGGCGCTGAGAAAGCACCTGCTGAGAGCGGCGGACGTTATCCACCGCCCACTGCAGCCTTACGGCTTGACCGGATTGCCGCTTTTGTCGGACGGGTGCGCGGAATGCGCCACGATCCAAT
>DHHB01000004.1 GCA_002403075.1 bacterium UBP1_UBA4783
GGAGGGGGATGATGCTCGATCCGGCACCACGGCGGTTCGTGATGACGGGGGCATAGAAGAACTCGCCGATCACGCGCTGCGCGCCTTCGTCGTAGGGAGTCCGCTTGACGATCATACGGAATGGCACGGGGCCAGCCCATCGGGCGAAACGAGATCTCCGTCCACTCGGCGCCGTCCTCCCGGGGGTAGCGCTTCAGTTTTCGGGATAGCCCTGAGCGGGAGCGAGGGCCGTGTGAGCGAGCGCCGAGCATCGAAGCGCTCGGGGATGCGGCTATCCGCCGGACCCGCTTTCGACCCTGTGGAGGCTCTCTATCTCGGTCGCGCTCAGGGCCCGGTTGTAGAACCTGACGTCGTCGATGATACCGTTGAAATAGCAGGGATCCGCGGCGTCGTCGAACTTGCCGATCAGCACGTTGCCGTCGGTCTGATTGGCCGCCGGCATGGAAGAGCTCGTGCAGCGGAGCACGCCGTCGTAGTAGCACCGTATCTCGTCTGACATAGTGACCACGACGTGGTAATACCTGTTGAGATTGATGCTCGCGAAACAGGATGTGCTCCAGTTCCCGAGGCTCGTCGCATGGGCGTATTCGAGATAGCAGTAGCTCGCCCCCCCGATCTTGAACAGGCGCACGGTGTAGTTGCCGAGATTGAAGCCGGCCTTGCTGACGGCGCAGTAGTAACCGGGAATGCCGGGCCCGGGAACTGCCGGAAGCGTGGCGATTCGCGTCCAGAAGCTCACCGTGAAATTCGAGAAATCGAAGGCGGATTCATCCGAGAGCTCTATGTAATCGTCCGTTCCATCGAACTGGAAGGCGGCGCCGGGCGCGTCGAACCGGTCGGCGGCTGGAGAGGCGCCGTAGACCGTTCCATGATGGCCGTTGCCGCTCTCGTCGCCGGCGTTTCCCTCGAAGGGATAGAAGGCGACGAGTCCCGGAATCACCGCATACGCCGCCTCGGCCTCCTCGCTGGGGTCCATCCCTTTCTTGAATGCTCTGGCCCGCAGTGTCGCGGCGGCGTCGACCGGAATGGTCGTTTGGAATATGAACTCGGTCGCGTTGGTGTCGGGCTCGCTTCCGTCGGTCGTATAGAAGATCCTCGCGAAAGCGGTCGGGCAGTGGATGATCACGTCCTGCGGCGCGGCGTACACGCCCGAGGCCGGTTCGAAGTAGGGCGCGGCGACGTCCGGCAGGTCCACGGCGTATGCGGCCTCCGCGACGGCGCTCGGGTTCATTCCGGCCTTGTATGCCCGGGCCTTGAGGAAAACCGTTCTTTCGATCTCGATCGAATCGCCCGCCGCGCAGAGAGCGGACGATTCGTCCGGATCGGCTCCATCGACGGTATAGTATACGAACGCATCGGCGGTGGCGCAGGAGATCTTGACGTGCTGTACGCTGAAATAGGCGCCGCCGGGCGGATCGAACGTCGGGGCCGCCGCGGTCTTCGCGGCGGGGGCGGTCGCGTCGTCTCCGCCGGAGCAGCCGAACGACAGCGGCAGAACGGCCGCGAGCGCGAGAACGACCAAAGATCTCAACATGAATCCCCCCTGTCTGGAAATAATTCGCAAGTCACGCTCTCCCAGTGCAGATTCGGAAAGGGCCTTCGGCCGCGCTGGGTTCAATCCGCTTGTAATACGATATCCGGCCGGCTGTCAATGATCTTGGATTTCATGTGCGCGCAGGAAGCCCCCTCCGGACCGCCGGAGGGGGCTTCTGGCCTGACGGGAACCGTTGTCCCGGGAGGGGCTTACTTCTTGTATTCGGTCTGCTTGAGGCGCTCGCCCGCGTCCTCGACGATTGTGCGGTACCACGAGTCGGGGTACTTCGGGTGCGTGACGTGGCCGAGCTCGTCCTTGACGTTGCCGTCCATGTATTTCACGAGAAGGTCCTCGCCGAGGGTGCGCCAGCGCGCGACGGTGTTCTGCGCCGTCGTGCACGAGTACTCGGTGAGGTAGTCGATCGCGAGCCCCGGCGACTGCTTGTAGAGCGCGAGCGCTGCTTCGTCGATCCGCGGCTGCGCGGCGAGAAACGATCCCTCGAGATCGCGCTGGACGACCTGAATGTCGCGGATCATGTCGACGTAGCGCGAGTAGGCGTAGTTCGCGACCCAGTTGAAGACCCAGAAACCCGACTTCCACGAGAAGTGGTGAAAATCAGCGGTGCCGACCGCGAACGCCTCGGGCACCCGCGTGATCCCGCAGTAGATCGGGTTGTAAACCGTGCTGTACGTGTCGTCGACGCCGAACCAGAAGATACCGCCTATCGGACCCGGGAGCCACGAGCGCATCTGCGAGACGAACGAGAAGCCGGTCTGCTGGGTCGAGGTGGCCCGCTCGTGCACGTACCCTACGGTATCCACTTTCCACGTCATCGGGCGCCACCGGTAGGGGCAGCTGAACGGCCCCGCGCCGACGTCCTTCGTCATGTCGAAGTCGGTCCCCTCGAAGTGGTCGCGCATGAACTCCATGACGTCGTGGACGGAGAGCTTGCGGTCGGGCTTTATATAGAGCGGCATCGGCTCCGCGCCGGGGACCGCTTTGACGTAATCCATCGAGAGCTTGAGCGAGGGCGCCGCGCGGTTGAACATCGCGTAGACGCGAGACTCGCAGAAGCGGAGCGCGCCGAAATCGAGCGGGGCGTAGGCGTCCGCGAAATCGAACTCGGCGTCGGTCCCCTTGAAGTATCCCTTTTCGCGGGCGACCGTGATGACGTCCGGGGCGTAGAGGCAGTTCGCCGGATCCTTGAGCGGAAACCGCCGGATGCGCGCCTGATTGGCGTGCGCCGAGATGTAGCCGTCGGGGATCCGCCGCGCCACCCACACGGCGCCCGTGTTCCCCGGTCCCTTCCCGATCATGTCCATGAACCAGACCTCGTTGGGATCGGCGATCGAGAACGACTCGCCGCTGCTGTAGTAGCCGTGCGCGGCGACGAGGTCCCCCATGACCGTGATCGCCTCGCGCGCCGTCTTGGCCCGCTGGAGCGCGAGGAACATGAGGCTTCCGTAGTCGACGACGCCCGTGCTGTCGCGAAGCTCCTCGCGCCCGCCCCACGTCGTCTCGCCGATCGAGACCTGATGCTCGTTCATGAGCCCGACGACCGCGTAGGTGCGGGGGACGTGCGGTATCCGCCCGAGGTACTTGCCCGTGTCCCACTCGTAGATGTCGAGCATCGAGCCCGGCGCGAAGG
Source organism: bacterium UBP1_UBA4783 (assembly GCA_002403075.1). Classification (GTDB taxonomy): domain Bacteria; phylum Krumholzibacteriota; class Krumholzibacteriia; order Krumholzibacteriales; family Krumholzibacteriaceae; genus SSS58A. Next base: position 3,183 of record DHHB01000004.1, read on the forward strand.
TCCTCGCCGGCCAGTGGTAGAGCTCGCCGTAGAGCTCGTGGGAGTCGGCCGAGTAGCTGATCATGGTCGAGCCGTCGGCCGAGGCGCCCTTCGTGACGAGATAGTTCGTGCAGGCCCGCGCGGCGTCCGCCGCGAAGAGCCCCGCCATCGAGACGACCAGAGCGATCCGGATAATGCGCGTCATGAGCTGCGGTACCTCCTGGGGTTGAGTTAACGGTTCCGTTTCGGATGGAATACGACGTACATGCGCTCCGCGGCCCCGAGCGCGGCGATCGCGAGACGCACGTGCGGCACGCCCGCGCGGGGGGCGAGCATCCCGCGGATCTTGTCGAAATCGTCCTCCCGGACGAGCCCCGTCGCGAGCGCCGCGACGGCGTAGAGCGCCGTGCCGCCCGCCGAGACGAGCGCGATCCTGAGCGCCGCGTGCCAGTCGGCGGAGAGCCGCCCGAGGAGAACGTAGACGAGGGAGAGGAGGAGCGGGTGGAGCCACGCGGCGAGCTCGATGCGGCTTCCCGCGACCCGCTTCATCATGACGAGGAGCGCGGCCGCGAGCGCGACGAAGGTCGCGAGCACGGCGACGGCGGCGCCCGCGATGCCGTAGCGCGGAATGAGGATCGCGTTCAGCGCGACGTTGAACACGGCGGCGCCGAGATAGGCCGCGGCCGAGAGCCCGCCCCGCTCGTGGGCGACGAGCGCCGCCCACCCGACGCGGCAGAAGAGGTCGATGAACGCGATCGGGATCACGATCCGCACGATCGCGATCGAGGGATCGAATCGGGGCACGAGGATCCCGAAGAAGTCCCGCACGAGCACGAAGATGACGGCGGCGGTCGGCATGAGCACGATGAATCCGAACCGCGACGCGTTCCGGACGAGCTTGCCGAAGATCGACCGGTCCGGATCCTCCCTCGCGGCCGTCAGCGACGGCACGAGGGCGAAGCCGAGCGTCGAGGCGACGATGCCGATCACCGTGATGACCTGCGCCCCCATCGAGTAGTAACCGAGCTGCTCCGAGGGCAGGTAGAACTTGATCATGATGCGGTCGACCGAGTTGATGAGGTTCCAGCCGAGCCCCGCGATGAAGAAGAGGAATCCGAACCGCGTCGTTTCCTTGATGCCGCGCCAGAGCGGGCCGACCGCCTTTCCGAAGCCGGAAAGCACGCGCCGGTGGAAGAAGTGCGTATAGAGCGCCGCCCCCGCGATCTCAGCCACGAGGATGCTCCCGACGATGAGCGTGACGTTCCGCTGCCAGAGGACCGCGGCGACCGGCAGGAAGGTGTTGAGGAGGCCGTGGACGAAGGTGATCCCCGCTCCGAGCTTCCCCCGCTGCACAGAGAAATAAACCGACGCGAAAAAGGTGTTGAGCGCGAGGAAGGGGATCGCGAGGGCGCTGAGCCGCAGCGGATTCAGCGCCGCGCTCTCGTGCGCGACGTGCTCGGCGATCCACGGCGAAAGGAAGAGCATGAGCGTCGCCCACAGGGCGCTCAGCATGATCGTGCAGAAGGCCGTCGAGCGGTAGATCATCCTCGTGAGGTCGGGGCGCCCCTCCTGCAGGTATCCCGGCATGAGCTTCAGCACGGAGGTGTTGAAGCCGATGTTCGAGAGCATGGCGCCGATGAGCAGGTAGGGGTTCGGGATGTTGAGTATGCCGTAGAGCGTCGGGCCGAGAAGGCGCCCGAGGAGGATCCCCTTGATCGGTTTCAGCACGAGGATCGCGATGCGCGAGGCCGAATAGAAAAAGCTGTCGGATATGACCTTGCCGGTCGAGAGATCGATGGCGCGCGTTGTGCGTGGGGCGGACATTATTTCTTGAATTTACCTATGAATTCGTCGACCTCGGGAATGCCGCCCTGATAGATGAGATATCCGTTGTGCGGCTCGCGCTCGGTGATCTCTCCGGCGATCGGCGTGAGCATGATCCGCTTCACTTCCTCGCGGTCGTCCGATTGCCCGAGCGCCCAGCAGAGCTTCATGTACCCGACCTCGGGGAGCAGGTTGGCGCCGGGGATGACGCCGAGGTCCATCATGTCGCGCCCGGTGTCGTACACGTACATCTGCACGTAGCCCCAGAGCGTCTGCACGGTCATGTAGACGTGGATGCCCTTGTCGAAGGCGCGCTTGAGGCTCGGGTAGAGCGGCTTGTTGACGTGGCCGAGCCCCGTGCCGGCGATGATGATCCCCTTGTAGCCGTTGTCGATGAGGGAGTCGATGATGTCGGGCTTCATGTTCGGATAGTAATAGACGATCGAAACCCGGTCGTCGAAGGCCGTGTTGATCGTGACGTTTCTGTCGGCGCGGCGCCGCTTGTAATCGTTGCGCAGGTGGACGAACCGCTCGCGGTCGACGATGGCGAGCGGGATGTCGCCGATCGTGCGAAAGGTCGAACGGTAGGAGGAATGCATCTTCCGTACGCGCGTGCCGCGGTGGAGCAGCCCGTAGCTGTCGCTCGTCGGGCCGAACATGCAGACCATGACCTCGGCGATGTCGCCGTGGGCTGCGGTCCGGGTGGCGTTGATGAGATTAATGGCCGCGTCGCTTGAGGGGCGGTCGCTCGAGCGCTGCGATCCGACCATGACGATCGGAACGGGCGGGTTCTGCACCATGAACGAGAGGATCGCCGCCGTGTGGTGCATCGTGTCGGTGCCGTGCCCGATGATGATCCCGCTCGCGCCGCGCTCGATCTCGCGCCCGATGGCCTCGGCCGTGCCGATCCACTGCTCGGGGCCCATGTTCTCGCTGAAGACCCCGTAGAGCTTCTCCGTCTCGATGTTGCAGATGTCGGCGAGCTCGGGCACCGAGCCGTAGAGCTCGCCCGGCGAGAAGGCCGGGATCACGGCGCCCGTGCGGTAGTCGAGTCGCGAGGCGATCGTGCCGCCGGTGCCGAGGAGCTTGACGAGAGGCTTCGCCGGGTCGTAGGGGAAGGCCTTCTCCGGTATCTTGTAGTGCGCCTCCTTGCGGCCGATCTCCTTCATCGCGGTGATCGTGGCGACGGCGAGGCCCACGTTGTAGCCGTTCCGCAGCTTGAGGACGACGTGCTTGTCGTCGGCGGTCTCGGAGCGGGGGAGGATGATGCCGGTGAAGGCGCCGCGCGTCGAGTCGACCTCGACGTCGCTCCAGACGCCCACCTGGAAGCGTCTGAGACATTCGAGCGCGTTCCCCCGGTACCCTTTGTGCAGGTCCTGCGGTATGATCTCGGCCATCGTTCCTCACCCGGCGAACGCGGATACGATCTCCGCGATCGCTTTTCCGGGGAGCGCTCCCCGGAACTTCTCCATGACGAGCCCCATGACGTGTCGCTCGAGCTTCTCTCTTTCGATTTCGGGCCGCTGGACCTTCTCGAGGAAGACCGCTATGTCCTTCTTCGCGCGCGCGGGCTGCTTGATATCGAGCGCCGCGATCGCCGCCGCGGGTTCGAGCCCCTCGGCGCCGCACGTCTTCTCGACGAGCGGAAGGAGCGTTTCGGCCGGGGCCTTCGCCGCCGACGCCGCCGCGACCGTCGCGGCGAACCGCTCGTCGTCGAAGAGCGGAAGCGCGCCCCGGCGGCGCAGGTGTCTCACGCGCCCGAGGATGAGCCCCGCGAGCGCGCGCGGCGGGTACGCCTTCGCGCCCGCGAGCCGGTCGAAGAGAAAGCGCTCCGGCGCCCGGCTCATGAGGCCGGCCGTCTCGCGCGAGAGGCCGAGCCCCTCGTAACGCGCGGCGCGGTCCCACGGACGCTCGGCCATCGTCGCCCTGATCCGCTCGATCCGCTCCTCGGTGATTGCGAGCGGCGGAAGATCGGTATCGGGATACATCCGGTCGGGGCCGGGGAGTATCCGCTCGAATCCGTTCGTCCCGTCGGGGAGCGCCTGGCGCGTTTCGTTCGGGACGCCCTCGAGCGCTTCCCGCGCGCGCAGCGCGATCTCTCCGGCGCCCGTCTCGACGTCGCGGCGGTCGCCCCAGACGAGCACGACCGTGTCCTTGTCGCCGGCCCGCGTCGCCTTCTTGATCCTCGTCCACTCGGTGCTCGAGAGCGTCTCGCCCTCCTGATCGGAGTGGGCGATGTTCGGGAGCCGCGTGAGGCAGGCGATGACGCGCACCCGGTCGGAGATCTCCTTGGCGAACGTTGTCTCGGGCTGCGTGCGCCACGAGAGGATGCCGCGGAAGCCGCGGAGCACGACGGCGCGCGCCTCGAGCCCGTCGCGCAGCGCCTTGGCGAGCGGGTAGTACTGCGTCCCGGCGACGAGCTCCGTCACGTTCGAGACGTCCGCGCGGAACGACGCCGCCGCGATCCCGCGCCGTTCGAGCTCGGCCTTGATCTCGAGAAGCGCCGCCTGGCGGAACGCCTCGTTGTGGACGAGGAGCGGAATGGCCCGTATCCGGGAGACGCCCTTTATCTCGACGCGTCGGCCGCCCTCGATCGACACGTTCACGTCCTGCCGTCCGGCGCCGATGCCGGTGTGCATCTTGCCCGTCGAACGCGCGAGCCAGCGGAGGATCTGCGCCACCTCGGCGACCTCCTGCGGCGTGCGCATGTCGGGATAGGTGACGCTCTCGATGAGGGCGAAGCCGAGACGGTCGGTGCGGTAGGTCCGCAGGTGGCCCGCGTCGGAGACCTCCCGGCAGGCGTCCTCCTCGAGGCCGAGCTGCCGGATGCCGATGCGGCGTCCCTGGTACGGGATCGACCCGTCGACGCCGAGGATCGTCGTCCGCTGAAAACCCGTGGGGATCGAGCCGTCGAGGTACTGCTTGCGCGCGATGTGCACCTCGCTCACGAGGTTGCAGCCGAGGAGCATCGTCACCTCGAGGGCGATGTCGAGCGCATCCTGATTGAGCTCGAAGGGTGGCGTGTCGTCCATCTCGTAGGTGCAGACCGTTTCGTTGCGGATCTGGTAGATGATCTCTTTCTTCGTCTTGAACTCCATGAGCGCCGTGCCGTCGTACTCGCCGAGCTCGGAGAGGGTCGGCCGCATGTGGCGCAGTATCTCGGCGTCGTACTCCTCGACGTAGGGGCGGACGACGGGGCAGCGGCAGAAGAGCTTCTTGCGCGTCGCGAGCTGCTGGTGGATCTCGAGACCCGACTTCATTCCGAGGCGCGCGTAGTCGTCGGGCGTCGTTTCGGAGAGCTTCGGTATCTGCGCCACGTCGATTGCCTTTCCGGCGGTCCTAGCAGTCGAGGTACATCTGCACCTCGAGGGGGTGCGTCCGGTTCCAGACCACGTTCGCCTCTTTCTCGATCTTGAGGCGGATCCAATCGCGGATCATGTCCTCCGTGAAGACGCCGCCCTCCGTGAGGTACGCGTGATCCTTGCGGAGCTCCTCGAGCGCTTCGGGGAGCGAGATCGGGAGCGGCTTGATCTTCGCGCGGTCCTTCGCCGGCATCTCGAAGATGTTGACGTCGTACGGGCCGAAGCCCTCCTTGGCCGGATCGAGCCGCCGCTTGACGCCGTCGATCCCCGCCATGAGCTGCGCGGCCATCGCGAGGTAGCTGTTGCAGGTGGCGTCGGGCGGGCGGAACTCCATCCGCTTCGTCGCCGGCTCGGTCGCGTACTTCGGGATGCGGATCGCCGCGGAGCGGTTCGCGAGCGAAAAGAAGCAGTTCACCGGCGCCTCGAAGCCGGGCACGAGCCGCTTGTAGCTGTTCGTGCTCGGATTGGTGAAGGCCAAGAGCGACGGCGCGTGCCGCAGAAGGCCCGCGACGTAATGGTGCGCGAGCTTCGAGAGCCCCGCGTAGCCGTTCTTGCCGTAGAAGACGTTCTCGCGCTTCTTGAGAAGGAACTGGTGAAAATGCATCCCCGTGCCGGGCTCGCCGTGGAGGGGTTTCGGCATGAAGGTGGCGATCTTGCCGAATTGGTGGGCCGTCATGCGGGCGAAATGCTTCGTCATCATCGAGATGTCGCCCATGCGCGTGAGCGGCGCGAAATCGACCTCGATCTCGACCTGCCCGTGGCCGCCGACCTCGTGATGGTGGTAGAGCGTTTCGATGCCCGCCTCGTGCATCAGGGTGACCGTCCGGTCGCGTATCCCGACGAGGACGTCCTCGGGCGGGAGCCCGTGGTAACCGGAGAAGGTCCAGAGGCCGAAGGTGCTCTCGCGGAGCCCCTCGGCGGGGATGATCTCGTACATGCACGTCTTGTTGGAGTTTTTCACGCGGACGTCTTCGAAGATGTAGTACTCGAACTCGGGTCCCCACATCGACACGTCGGCGACGCCGGTTTTTTTGAGATACCGCTCGGCCGCCCGCGCGATCGAGCGCGGGTCGCGTGAGAAGGGCGCTTTCGTGTCCGCCTCGGCGATCCGGCATATGAAGGAGATCGTCGGCTCCTCGCGGAAGGGATCGACGTAGCCCGTGTCGAGCTCGGGTATGAGCGCGAGATCGCCCTTCTCGACGGCCGACATCCCCGCGAAGTTGGAGCCGTCGAAGCCGACGCCCTTCGTGAAGAGCGCCTCTCCGACGCGCGAGGGGGGCACGGTGAGGTGGTGCCAGCGTCCGAAGAGGTCGGTGAACTTGAGATCGATCTGCTTGATGCCGCCTTTCTTGACGGCCGCCTGCAGCTTCGCTATGGACGAAAAAATGGCCAACCTCCCTGTTCGGCGAATGCTCCGGAGGATCCGCCGTCCGGCCCGCGCGCTTCGACGTTCGGTCATTGAATATATTCGATGGGTTGAGCGCATTCAAGGGAAAACGCCCCCGTCGCGAGCGCCGCAATTGCCTTTATAAATAGCATTTGACAAGCCCGCCCCGCGGTGTTACTCAAAGGGATAATTTTCATTCGACGGGAGGTTCGAGGTGGCAGAGAACAAGGTTATGAACCGCTGGCTCGTGGTGGTCGGAGCGCTTCTCGTGCAGCTGTGCCTCGGCGCCATCTACGCGTGGAGCGTCTTCACGACGGTGCTTCAGGATCCAGAGGGCGCGTTTAGATTCAGCGCGACCGAGACGCAGATCATCTTTTCGGTCGGGCTCGGCATGTTCGCCGCGCTCATGCCGTTCGCGGGCAGGCTCGCTGCGAAGATCGGACCGCGCAAGGTGACGCTCAGCGGCGGCCTCGTTCTCGGCGCGGGATATATACTCGCGGGTCTTCTCGGCCGGAGCTTCGCGACGCAGCTCATATGTATCGGCGTTCTCGGCGGCGCCGGCATCGGACTCGCCTACGTGAACCCGATCGCCGTCGGTATGCGGTGGTTCCCGGACAAGAAGGGGCTCATCACGGGGATCGCGGTCGCCGGATTCGGCTTCGGCGCGCTCCTGTGGGTGCAGCTCGCCGGCGCATGGGGGCACCTGCTCGATACGATGGGCGTGCTGAACGTGTTCCTCGTCTATGGCATTGCGTTCGCCGTGCTCGTTTCGATCGGATCGATCTTCATGGTATACCCGCCCGAAGGGTGGCGCCCGGCGGGATGGAATCCCGAGGCTTCGACGAAGCGCAAGCGCGATCTGCCGGCCTGCGAGATGTGTCCGGGCGAGATGGCCAAGACGAGCCAGTGCTACGTGACGTGGTTCGCCTACGCGTTCTGCGCACTCGCCGGTCTCATGGTCATCGGCGTCGCGAAGCTCTTCGGACGGGACGCCCTCGTGAGCTCGGGCCTCGAGAAATACGCCGATCCAAAGGTCGCGGCCGCGGCGGCCTCCACCGCGTACGCGATCTTCTTCGCCCTCGCGAACGGGTTCGGGCGCATCGGGTGGGGGATCATCGCGGACGGCATCGGCTGGAAGCGCTCGATCGTCACGATGGCGGTCATTCAGGGGGTCGCGATGGCGGCTCTCTATTACCTCGGGTCGAGCTTCGCCGCGCTGTGCCTCTTCTTCGCGGTCGTCGGCGCGAACTTCGGGGGCACGCTGGCCCTCTTCCCGCTCGCCACGGCGGGATGCTTCGGCGCCAAGAACGTGGGACTCAACTACGGTTGGATGTTCACCGCATACGGCGTCGGCGGGATCGTCGGGCCGATCGTCGCGGGTATATTCAAAGACATGGGGCAGGGCAAGGGCGTGACGGCGTGGATGCCTCCCTTCATGCTCGCCGCGGCGCTGTGCATCGTCGCCGCCGTCATGATGGGGACGATCAAGCCGCCGAAAAAGGCGTCCGCGTAGCTCGCGGGCGCCGCTTCCGTCTCGAGCGGCGCGGCGCGCGGGGCGCCCGCGGAGGATTGCGCCATGGAAGATCTGATTCGCAAGCTGATCGCCGCGCTCGGCGAGGATCCGGAGCGCGAGGGGCTCCGGCGGACCCCCGAGCGGGTCAAGGAGTCGCTCGAGTTCCTCACGAGCGGCTACCGCGAGGATCCCGAGGAGATATTCCGCGGGTCCGTCTTCGAGGAAAAGTACGACGAGATGGTCATCGTCAAGAACATGAGCCTCTACAGCCTCTGCGAGCACCATCTGCTGCCGTTCTTCGGCGAATGCCACGTCGCCTACATACCGAAGGGGCGGATCATCGGGATATCGAAGATCCCGCGCATCGTGCATACCTTCGCGCGCCGACTGCAGGTGCAGGAGCGCCTCACGAACGAGATCGCGCATTCGCTCATGGATCACCTGCAGCCCTACGGCGTCGCCGTGACGATCGAGGCGGTGCACCTCTGCATGGCGATGCGTGGCGTGCGGAAGCGCGACGCCGTCATCATCACGAGCGCCATGCTCGGCGCCTTCCGCAGCGACCCGAAGACGCGGATGGAGTACCTCGAGCTCATCAAGCGCCCGGGGGGCGGGGAGTAGCGGGGGCCGGGGCGGGCGCCCGAGCGCCGGCAGAGGCGGGCGGCGGGCTCGCGGGAGCCGGTTGAAGCGCGCGCGCGGGCCTGCCGGCCACATGGGCCTCGCGGCGGGCGATAGGTCGAGCGGGGTCTCGCGGGGGCCTCCTTCGCCGCTTTCCCGTTTGCATCGTCCGCGTCGTTCATTATATTAACTACCCTCCCGTCGGGAGGGAGTGAGCCGCGCCGCTCGAGCGGCGCTTCGCGTTCAGGGGACGAATATCAGGAGTCGGTTATGGCGTCGATATCGGAGTTCCGCAGGGGAATGGCGATCAAGCTCGACAACGAGATCTGGATCATCACCGAGTACCAGCACGTTTCGCCGGGAAACTGGCGCGCCATGGTGCGCACGCGGCTCAAGAACGCGAAGACCGGCCGCGTCGCCGAGCGCACGTTCCGCATGACCGACCAGATCGACTCCGTCCGCCTCGAGAGCCGCGAGATGCAGTACCTCTACGAAGCGGACGGCAGCCTCTACTTCATGGACACGAAGAACTACGAGCAGACGTTCATCCCGTCGGATTTTCTCGGGGATCAGAAGCAGTTCCTCAAAGAGGGAAACACCTGCACGATCTCCTTCATCGACGACAAGCCCATTAC
>DHHB01000054.1 GCA_002403075.1 bacterium UBP1_UBA4783
AGCGGGGTCGAATTCCCGGCTGAGGGGGTGTGGTTCTCGCGCGATCGACGTCGGGAAGTGGCGATGATGGTCAGGTCCCGCGCAATGGGAACCTGCCAATCCCGTCAGGACCGGAAGGTAGCAGCGGTACGCAGCCATTCCCATGTGCCGCGGATTTACCTGGCCGGAGCTAACCCCGCCGTAAGAGCCGGGGGCGCCTCTCGAAGCCGGGTGCACGATCTCCTGCACAGCATTCCGGGGGTCTTCTGCGCATGTCCTATCTCGTTCTCGCGCGCAAGTGGCGTCCGCAGAGCTTCTCGGCGGTCATCGGTCAGGAGCACATCACCGAGACCCTGATGAAGGCGGTCGAGAAGAACCGCGTCGCCCACGCGTACCTCTTCGCGGGGCCGCGCGGCTGCGGCAAGACGACGACCGCCCGTCTCCTCGCGAAGATCATCAACTGCGAACGACCGCGCGGCGCGGAGCCCTGCAACGAGTGCTCCTCGTGCGTCGCCGTCTCGGAGGGCCGCCATCTCGACGTGATCGAGATCGACGGCGCGAGCAACCGCGGCATCGACGAGATCCGGGATCTCCGCGAGAAGCTGAGCTACGCCCCCTCGCAGAGCCGCTCCAAGATATACATCATCGACGAGGTACACATGCTTACGCCGCAGGCGTTCAACGCGCTCCTCAAGACGCTCGAGGAGCCGCCCGCGCACGTTTATCTCGTCTTCGCGACGACGGAGCCGCACAAGGTGCCCGCGACGATCCTCTCGCGCTGCCAGCGTTTCAATTTCAAGCGGCTCGAGCTCGGCGAGATCACCGCTCAGCTCGAAAGGATCTGCGCGGCCGAGAAGATCGCGCACGAACCCGAGGCGCTCACGCTCATCGCGCGGCGCGCCGAGGGGAGCATGCGGGACGCCGAGAGCCTGCTCGACCAGTGCATCGCCGCGTCGGACCGCTCGGTGAGCCTCGAGCTCGTGCGTCGCGTGCTCGGTCTCGTCAACGCCCAGCTCGTCATCGAGCTGCTCAAGAGGATCGCGGGCCGCGACCGGAAGGGCGCCCTCGCGATCGTCGACCGTGCCGTCGATTCGGGTGTCGATCTCGAGGAGTTCTTCCTCGCGTACGTCGAGGGGCTGCGCAACCTCCTCGTTCTGAGCGTGCAGGGCGGGGGGACGGCGGAATCCCTCGATCTCTCCGCGGGCGAAATCGAGGAGCTCGGGAGCGTCGCGAAGGTCCTCGGAACGGAGAATCTCCTCTATCTCTTCCGGTCCGCCGTGCGCGGCTACCGCGATCTCAAATCCTCGGGACAGCCGCGCTACCAGCTTGAGGCGGTCTTCGCCGAGGCCGCCTCCTGGGAGTCGGCCGTCGAGATCTCCGATCTCATCCGCCGTCTCGACGGAGCGGACGGCGGCGGGCGCGGCGAAGGTCCGGCCCCGCGCGTCTCCCCGCCGGGCGCCAAAAGCGCCGCTTCGCTCGATTCCGCCCCGCCGCCGCGGTCCGCGCCGAAGCCCGCATCCGCTCCGGCGGCGGGAGAGAAGCCGATCGGCGCGGCGATCGTCGACGGCCGCGCCGGCGCCTCTCCGCCGGGGGGAGCGCGGATCGCGTCCGCCGCCGCGGCGGGCGCCGCTCGCGAAACCCCGTCCGCGGGGGCGTTCGCGAGAGTCGATCCGTCGGCGCTGAAGCCCGTCGGAGGAGACGGAGACGCGCTCGCGGCGCTCGGCGGAGCCGAGCAGTGGGAGAGGTTTCTTTCGCAGGTCCGCGAGGCGAAGCTCACGCTCGGCATCTGGCTCGTCTCCGCCTCGGTGAAGAGGATCGCGGGCGACCGCATCGTTCTCTCGTTCAGCCCGCAGTACCGCTTCGCGCGGGAGATGATCGCCGAGGAGAAGAATCGGCGGTTCATCGAGTTTCATCTCGAGCGCTTTTTCGGCCGCCGGCTCGTCGTCGAGGTGGGGGAGGATTCGGAAGAGGCCGCCGGGGCGAATGTTCCGGAGAAACAGCAGGCGCCCGCGCGCTCGGCCATGGATCCCGCGCTCGAGGCGGTCGCCGGCGGCTCCGCCGCGATAAAGAAGCTCATCGAGGAGTTCGACGGCGAGCTCCTCTCCGATCCCAGCGACGAACAGGAGGCACCGGGGAAATGAAGGACCTGGGAAAGCTCATGAAGCAGGCGCAGCAGGTTCAGGCGCGGCTGGCCGAGATGCAGGCGAAGCTCGACGAGAAGACGGTCGAAGCCTCCTCGGGCGGCGGCATGGTCGCGGTCGTCATGAACGGCAAGCACGAGATCGTCTCGCTCAAGATCGATCCCGAGGTCGTGAATCCGACCGACGTCGAGATGCTCGAGGACCTCGTCACCGCCGCCCTGAACGAGGCGCGCAGCCGCGTCGACGAGATGATCCGCACCGAAATGAGCCAGATCACCGGCGGGATGCCGATGCCCGGTCTTTTCTAACCGATTGCCGGTTCGGCAATTCCCCGATTTCCATCCTTTTCGCCGCAACAGCCGGATAAGGCAAGGTTTTTGCTAACAAGGAGAATTGGTAATGAATTACGGCCTTCCGCTGCTCCAGGCCCTTATAGACCACTTCAAGAAACTGCCTGGAGTGGGCGAAAAATCGGCGCGCAGGTTGGCGTTCTCGATACTGGATATGGACGGGGAGGAGGTCCGTGGGTTTGCCGAAACGCTCGTGCAGGTCAAGGAGCGCATCGGATTTTGCAATCGATGCGGAAACCTCGCCGAGGGCGAGCTCTGCGCCATCTGCCGGGACGAACGGCGCAGCGGCGCCGTCATATGCGTCGTTGAACGGGCGGCCGACCTTTACGTTCTCGAGGCCGCGGGTCAGTATCGGGGCCGCTATCACGTATTGCACGGGGTCCTTTCACCCCTTGATGGAATCGGACCGGGAGATCTGAATCTCGAAGCGCTCGAACGGCGCGTGAAGGAAGAGGGTGTCGAGGAGGTCATCGTCGCGACGAACCCGAGCATCGAAGGGGACACGACGGCCCTCTATATCGCTGGAATGCTGAAGCAGAGCGGGGTCAAGGTGACGCGGCCCGCGCGCGGGCTTCCGATGGGGAGCTCGCTCGAGTACGTCGACCGCGGAACCATCACGAGAGCCCTCGAGGGGCGCGAGCCGATCTAGGGAAGGCTCCGCGAATCGGAAAGCGAGACGAGCGATGGTCAGAACGAACTGGAAGGTCTTCGAAGAGGATTACTGGGCGATCAACACGATCCTCCAGGAGCTTCTCAAGAACGCGAACGCGGCGAGCGTGCTCCTGCTCGACAAAACCGGCCAGCTCATCTCGAGCCTCGGCGAGCCGCCGCAGTTCGACATGCACAGCTTCGCCTCGCTCTGCGCGGCCGATTTCGAGGCGAACGCGCAGCTCGCCACGCTCATCGGCGAAAAGGATTTCTCGACCCTCTACCATCAGGGATCGAACGAGAGCATGTACCTCGCGCGCGTCGAGCAGAACATCATTCTCGTCATTCTCTTCGACCGGCGCACCACGCTCGGGCTCGTGCGCCTGCGGGCGAAGAAAGCGGTCGACAACCTCGAGACGGTGCTGCGGCGCCTCTTCGGCAAGCTCGAGTACGAGAACGAGGAGCTCAGCGAGTTCAACGAGGAGTTCGTTCAACAGGCCGAGATGGAGATCGACAGCCTCTTCACCGATTGACGGGAGCTTCGGATGTCGCTCATCAACTATTCCTCGCGCGAGATCAACGTCAAGGTCGTCTACTACGGCCCCGGCCTCTGCGGCAAGACGACGAACATCCAGTACATCTACGACAAGGTCTCGCCCGACACGAAGGGCAAGCTCATCACGCTCGCGACCGAGATGGACCGGACCCTCTTCTTCGATTTTCTCCCGCTCGAGCTCGGAAAGGTGAAGGGGTTCCGCACGCGCTTCCACCTCTACACCGTGCCCGGACAGGTCTACTACGACGCGAGCCGCAAGCTCATCCTGCGCGGCGTCGACGGGATCATCTTCGTCGCCGACTCCCAGCGCTCCCGCTACGACGCCAACATCGAGAGCCTCTACAACCTGCACGAGAACCTCGCCGAGTATCAGCTCAAGCTCGACGATATCCCCTACGCGATCCAGTACAACAAGCGCGACATGCCCGACGTGATCGCCGTGAAGGATCTCGAGGAGGAGCTGAACCCGAAGCGCTACCCGTGCTTCGAAGCGGTCGCCGTCAAGGGCGTCGGCGTGTTCGACACCCTCAAGGCCGTCGCGAAGTCAGTACTCCGCAACCTCTCCTAAATCGAGCGCCGTCCGCGCGGGTCCTATCGCCGCGCTGAGCGCGCGGGTCCTGTCGCCGCGCCGTCCGCGCGGGTCCTGTCGCCGCGCTGAGCGCGCGGGTCCTGTCGCCGCTTGCACCCCGCGCGTGCTCGCTGACGCTGCGCCCGCGCGGGGGCCCCAGCGGCGCCACCCGCGCCTGCAAGTCGCCGCGCGGAGGCATTTCGCTTGCCTCGCGGGGCCGGGGCGGCGTATTCTCGGCGGCATGAAGCGATTGTTGGTCACGGCTGTCGCGTCGATGCTCGGAAGCGGGTTTTTTCCCGTGGCGCCGGCCACGTTCGCGAGCCTCGTCTGGCTCGCGATATACCTCTTCGCGCCCGGGGGCGCGCGACTCGCCGATCCCGTCGTCGCGGCGTGCACGGCCGTCGCCGCAATCGCCGTCGCTCACCTCGCGGAGCGGTATCACGGCAGGGACGCGCACTGCATCGTCGTCGACGAGTTCGTCGGCATGCAGGTGACGTTCATCGGCATGGCGCCGGCGCTCGTCCCGGGTATCGTTGGATTCGTTCTCTTCAGGATCTTCGACATCGCGAAGCCGTTTCCCGCGGGGCGCTCGCAGCGCCTTCCGGGCGGGCTCGGCGTCGTCGCGGACGACGTGTTCGCGGGCGCGTACGCCCGGCTCGCGCTGCTCGCGCTCTCCCTCGTGTTCGCATGGTGACGAAACGCATCGAGATCATCGCGATCGGCGACGAGGTGCTCCGCGGAGAGACCCGCGGGGACAACGCCGCGTGGATCGGCCGCGCCCTCGCGCATGCGGGGCTCGAGGTGAACCGGGACACGGTGATCCCCGACGATCTCGCCGCGATCGAGACCGAGTTGCGTGCGGCCGCCTCGCGGAGCGACGTCGCCGTCGTGACGGGCGGGCTCGGGCCGACGGTCGACGACATCACGAAAGAGGCGCTCATCCGCGCCTTCGACCTCGAGACCGTGTACCGCGAGGATATCGTCCGCGGCATCGAGGAGCGCCTCGCCGGGCGCGGGCGGACGATGCACGCGGGCTACCGCGACCAGGGGCGCGTTCCCGCGTCCGCCGCGATACTCGAGAACGTGGTGGGGCTCGCGGTCGGCCTGCGCGTCGTCGCGGGGGGCTGCGAGTTCTTTCTCCTGCCCGGCGTGCCCGCCGAGATGGAGGCGATGTTCCAATCCTCGGTGCTCCCGGCGCTCGGCGCGCCCGGGGAGGATTTCGCCGTGCGGCTGCGGACGTTCGGGCTCACCGAAAACGAGGCGGAGGATCTTGTCCGGACGGCCGTACCGGAAGCGGTGCTGCGCGGCGTCTCGATCATATCCGCCCCGAAAGGGGTCGACCTCTATTTCGCGCGGGGCGGGGACGCCGAGCTTATCGCGGCCGCCCGGCGCGCCTTGGGGATCCGGGTATACGAGGTCGGCGACCGTTCCCTCGAGGAGGTCGTCGTGGAGCTTCTGCTCTCGCGGCGCGCGACGCTCGCGACCGCCGAATCGGTCACGGGGGGGCTTC
The DNA here is from genome assembly GCA_002403075.1 of bacterium UBP1_UBA4783. Lineage (GTDB taxonomy): Bacteria > Krumholzibacteriota > Krumholzibacteriia > Krumholzibacteriales > Krumholzibacteriaceae > SSS58A. The sequence continues at coordinate 5,753 of DHHB01000054.1, forward strand.
TCGCCTCGACGATCGTTTCGGTGAGCGGGGCGAGCGGCGCGTTCCGCGAGGGGTTCGTCGTCTACGCGAACGAGGCGAAGATCGAGCGACTCGGCGTCCGCCGGGAGACGATCGAGGGCCGCGGCGCGGTGAGCCTCGAGACGTGCGCCGAGATGGCCCGCGGCGCCCGGTCGCGCGCGGGCGCCGATTTCGCGCTCGCGACGACGGGGATCGCGGGGCCCGCGGGGGCCGTGCCGGGGAAGCCCGCCGGTCTCTGCTACGTCGGCTGCGCCGGGGCGGAAGGGACGTTCGTGCGGAAGNNCCGGGAGACGATCCGGCTTCGCGCGGCGTATCACGCGCTCGACCTGCTCAGGCTCGCGCTCGAGGGGGCCGCGGAGGTCCTTGCGCCGTTCGCCGCGGATGGCGCATAATACGAAGAGAATGCTCATACATCGACGCGGGAGGTGCTCCGAGTGAAAGCGTTCGTCGTGAACGGCAGTCCGCATACGGAGAAGGGGAACACGGCGCTCATCCTCGATCCCTTCGTCGAGGGGATGAAGGACGAGGGCGCCTCGGTGGACGTCGTCTACACGAAGAGGCTCGACGTCGCGCCGTGCGAGGGGGATTACGCCTGCTGGTTCAAGACGCCGGGCGCGTGCTTCCGCCACGACGACATGGAGCGGATGCTGCCGCTCGCGTCCTCGGCCGATATACTCGTGTTCGCGACGCCGGTCTACGTCGACGGGGCGACCGGGCCGCTCAAGAACTTCATGGACCGGCTCATTCCGATCGGGCATCCCGAAATCGAGGTCCGCGAAGGCCATTGCCGGCACCCGCAGCGCGAGAGGCTCGAGAACGGCGTGCTCGCGCTCGTCGCGAACTGCGGCTTCTGGGAGCTCGACAACTTCGACCCTCTCGTCGTCCACATGAAGGCGGCCGCGAAGAACCTCGGGCGCGAGTACGCCGGGGCGCTGCTGCGTCCGCACGGCGGCGCGCTCCGTCCGATGATCGACGGCGCGATGGGCGTGCAGGACGTCCTCGACGCGGCGAGGGAGGCCGGACGCGAGATCGTACGCCACGGCCGCATCTCCGAGCGCGCGATGAATATCGTGAGCCGCGAGCTCCTCCCGCGCGAGACCTTCGTCGACATCGCCAACACGAGGATGAAACAGGCGCTCGACAAGCTGGAGCGCCGCTGACGGTTTTCGGCCGGGCGGCCCGCGCGGCCTGAGAGGCGACCGGAATGAGGCTGTTCTTCGCGGTGAAGATATCCGACGCGGTCGCGGCGGAGGTTTCCGCGGCGATGAAGGCGTTTCCCGTGCGCAATCCGCCGTGGCGCTGGATACCGCCCGAAAACATGCACCTCACGCTCAAGTTCCTCGGGGAGGTCGACGAGAGGCTCCTCGACGGACTCAAGGAGGCGGGCGCGGAGGCCGCCTCAGCGGCGAAGCCGTTCCGGATCGTCTACGGCCCCTTCGGCGCGTTCCCGAACCTCGCGAGACCGCGCGTTCTTTTTTTTCAAGCGGTCGAGGGCGCGCAGGGTCTCGCCGCGCTCGCGAAGGCGCTCGAGGAGGGGGCGGAGCGTCTCGGCGTCCCGCGCGAGGATCGTCCCTTCAGGGCGCACCTCACGCTCGCCCGCGTGAAAGAGCCGCTCCCGCGCGCCATGGTGGAGAAGCTCGCGTCGGTTCCGGCCCTGCCGCCGCGGGCGGCTCAGGCGGTGGACCGGTTCGTTCTCATGCGAAGCCATCTCGCCCGCTCGGGCGCGACGTACGAGGAGGTCGCGGGGTTCCCGCTCGCATGATGACGCGATGACGAACGCAGGATTCGGGCGATCGATCGGCGGCGCCGCCAGGGCGGTCGCCGCGCTCTTCACCGCGACCGGGAAGCGCTGGGCCGGCGACAACATGCCCTCGATGTCCGCTTCGCTCGCCTTTCACGCGCTCCTCTCGATGGCGCCGCTCCTCCTCGTGCTCGTCGCGGTGTTCCGGCTCGTTCTGAGCAACGACGCCGTCGAGACGCAGATCCTCACGCAGGTCGGACAGTCGCTCGGCGCCGAAGCGGCCGAGGGGGTCAGGATCGTTCTTCAGAACGCCGTGCGCGAACGCTCGAACGCGATCGTCGTCGGCGGCGGCACGATCGTCATGCTGCTCGTCTTCTCGGCGGGCTTTTTCCGTCAGCTCATTCACGCGCTCAACGTGGTCTGGCGGGTGAACGAGGAGAAGGCGGGGCTCGTGAGCGGCATCGTCCGGCTCGCGAGGGGGCACGCTCTCGCCTTCGCCATGGTAATCTGCATCGGGCTCTACCTCTATGCCTCGGTGCTCGTGAAGGCGGTCGCGATCATACCCGAGCAGGCGCTCGTCAACGCCTTCCCGTCGGCCGCGGGGTTCGTTTCCCAGCTCCCCCGGTATCTCGCCCCGGCATTCCTCTTCGTCCTCTTCACGCTCGTGTTCATGATCCTGCCCGCGCGGCGCATCTCGTGGCGCGACGTGTGGACGGGCTCGCTCCTCACGACGGTTCTCTTCGTCGCCTGCTACCGGCTCATTCAGCTCTACCTGCAGAGAACGGCGGTCACGTCGTACTACGGCGCGGCGGGGTCGTTCATCGTCATCCTGCTCTGGATCTATTGGTCCGCGATGATCTTCCTCTTCGGGGCCGAGTTCGCGAAGGCCTACGCCGAGCGGTACGGAACGCTTGGGCGGCGGAGCGCCGGCGCTACTCGTTCCTGAGCGCCTCCCGGGCTCATTTTCATTGAAATGGGCCCGTCGAGGTGATATAAAAAGAAGCCGGCGCCGCCGTGCGGCGGGGGCGGAGGAGGTGACGGGAGGGGCGGAGAGCCGGCGCGTAAATCGTTTCATTCGAACGAATCAGGGGGGATGAAGGCGGGAGGGACGAGCGATGAGAGAGACGAAGGCGATGAGGGAAGCGAAAGAATCCAAGGAAAGCAAGAAAACGGCCGCCAAAGCGGTCGAAGGCGCGGCGAACAAGGAAAAGGCGATCGAGCTCGCCATGGGCCAGATCGAGAAGCAGTTCGGCAAGGGCTCGATCATGCGGCTCGGGAGCGAGGGGAGCATCGTCCCCGTCGAGGCGATCCCGACGGGCTCGCTCAGCCTCGACGTGGCGCTCGGGATCGGCGGCGTGCCGCGCGGACGCGTGATCGAGATCTTCGGGCCCGAGGGCTCGGGCAAAACGACGCTCACCTGCTCCATCGTCGCCGAGGCGCAGAAGCTCGGCGGCGTGGCCGCGTTCATCGACGCCGAGCACGCGCTCGATCTCGGCTACGCCCGCAAGATCGGCGTGGACGTCGACAACCTCCTCATTTCCCAGCCCGACACCGGGGAGCAGGCGCTCGACATCGCCGAGGTGCTCATACGGAGCGGCGCCATCGATATCATCGTCGTCGACTCGGTCGCGGCGCTCGTGCCGGCGGCGGAGATCGAAGGGGAGATGGGCGATTCGCACGTGGGGCTTCAGGCCCGGCTCATGTCGCAGGCGCTCCGCAAGCTCGCCGGCGCGGTGTCCAAATCGAAGACGTGCCTCATCTTCACGAACCAGATCCGCATGAAGATCGGCGTTCTCTTCGGCAACCCGGAGACGACGAGCGGCGGGAACGCGCTCAAGTTCTACGCGACGGTGCGCCTCGACATCCGGCGCATCGGCCAGATCAACGACGGCGAGCACGTGGTCGGGAATCAGGTCCGCGTGAAGGTCGTCAAGAACAAGGTGGCGCCCCCCTTCCGTCAGGCCGAGTTCGACATCCTCTTCGGCGAGGGGATCAGCTTCGAGGGGGATCTCATCGAGCTCGGCGTCGCCTCGAACATCGTCTCCAAGATGGGTTCGTGGTACTCCTTCGGCGAGGAGCGGATCGGGCAGGGCAAGGACAACGCGCGAATGTTCCTGCGCGACAACGCCGACGTCCGCCGGACGATAGAGGCGAGCGTCCGCGCCCACTACGGAGTGCCGATGCCGCAGCCGGCGTCGAAGACCGACGGTGGAAAGTAACCGCGAAACGCCGGAGACGGTCGCGTCGATACGACGGCGCTGGGGAAAGCTCTATACCGTAACGACGTCGGGAGACCGTCGGTTTCTCGTCCTGCGGGACGGCTCGACCGAGCGGTTCCTCGAGCACGGCGCTCCGATTTCCCGCGATGATCTCGACACGCTCGCGGGGCCGGCGGCCCGGGCCGCCGGCCTCGCCTTGGCGTACCGGCTGCTCGCGGGACGGGATCGCACGGAGCGCGCGATACGCTCGGCCCTCGCGAAGGAGGGCGTGACGGCGCCCGAGGTGGTGGGCGACATCGTCGTCACCCTCCGGCGTCAAGGTTATCTTGACGACCGGCGCCTCGCCTCCCATTATGTACGGTACGCGGCGACCCATCGGCCCGCGGGGCCGCACCTCATGCGGCGCCGGCTCCGCGCGGCCGGAGTGGACGACGATATCGTCGAGGAGGAGCTTCGCGGGGCGATGCCGCCGGAGCGCGAGCGGGAGATCGCACTCGCGCTCGCCCGCCGCAAGCTCGCCGGCGAAACGGATCGCGCGCGGGCGGCGCGGCGGATCCACGGTTTTCTCGCGCGGCGCGGATTCAGCGAGAGAGTGGTGAGCTCCATATGCGCGGCCATCCTCAGGGGCGCGCTGCCGGGAGAGGACGAATGACGCGGAACGATTGGCCGGCGCACGAGATCAGGCGCTCGTTCATAGAATTCTTCAAGGCCCGCGGCCACGAGGAGGTGCCGAGCGCCCCCCTCGTGCCGAAGGGGGATCCGACGCTGCTCTTCACCTCCGCGGGCATGGTGCAGTTCAAGGATCTCTATCTCCATCCGCACAACCTCCCGTACCGGCGAGCGACGAGCGTCCAGAAGTGCCTGCGCGCGGGGGATCTCGAGAGCGTCGGACGGACGCTGCGCCACCATACGTTCTTCGAGATGCTCGGCAACTTCAGCTTCGGCGACTACTTCAAGCGCGAGGCGATCCAGTGGGCGTGGGAGTACTGCATCGACGTGCTCGATCTCCCCGTCGAGAAGCTCTCGGTGAGCGTCTTCGAGGACGACGACGAGGCGTACGACATCTGGAACCGGGAGATCGGCGTCCCCGCCGCGAAGATCGTGCGGCTCGGCCGCAAGGACAACTTCTGGGGCCCGGTCGGCGCGACCGGCATCTGCGGGCCCTGCAGCGAGATCTATTTCGACAGCGGCCCCGAACGGGGGTGCGGCAGGAGCTCCTGCGCGACCGGGTGCGACTGCGACCGGTACCTCGAGTTCTGGAACCTCGTCTTCCCGCAGTTCTTTCTCGAGGAGGGCGGCGTCTACCGTCCGCTCGAGAAGCCCGGCATCGACACGGGCCTCGGGCTCGAGCGTCTCGCGATGATCCTGCAGGGGGTCGAGGACAACTACCACACCGATCTCTTCGAGCCGATCGTGGAGCCGCTTCTCGACCTCTTCCCTCCCGAGCGGCGCATCACCGCCGAGGACCGGAGAGGGATCAACATGGTGGCCGATCACGCCCGCGCACTCGCCTTTACGATCTCCGAGGGGATCTATCCCTCGAACGAGGGGCGCGGCTACCTCGTGCGGCGGCTGCTCCGCCGCGCGCTCACGCGGTTCTACTCCTACGGCGTCGAGGAGCCGTTCCTGCACCGCCTCGTCGACGCGGTCGTCGACGCGATGCGCGCCGATTATCCCGAGCTCGAGGCGAGGAGAGGCGACGTGAAGAAGATCGTCAAGGCCGAGGAGGAGAGCTTCTTCCGCACGCTCGAGGACGGCAAGGCGCGTTTCGCCGCGATCGCGCGCGAGACGAAGGAGCGGGGCGAGGCCGTCATCGACGGCGAGCGTGTGTTTCTCCTCCACGACACGTACGGATTTCCGCTCGAGCTCACGCGCGCCCTCGCGGCGTCCGAGTCGCTCGGCGTCGACGAGGCGGGGTTCGAGGCGGCGATGGAAGGACAGCGCCGGCGCGCGCAGGAGCAGAGCTCCTTCGCCGCGGGCGGCGCGGAGATCGTCTCGATGCGCCGCGTGACCGAGGGCCCGAGCTCCGAGTTCGTCGGCTACGAGAGCCTCGGCGCCGACGCCGCGGCGCGGAGCTGGCGTCTCGTCGAGCGTTCCTCGCGGCCCGGCATCCCGTGGAGCTCGCCCGACGGCTTCGGCCTCGAGATCGTAGTCGACCGCACGCCTTTCTACGCGACGTCGGGCGGGCAGGCGGCCGACGAGGGCTGGATCGAGATCGGCGGGCGCCGGCTCGAGGTGAAGGACGTCGTGAAACGCGGGGGAGAGATCGTGCACGTCGCCGAGTGGCCGGGGACCGCCGAGGAGGCGGAGCGGCTCTTCGCCGCGCCCGGATGCGTCGCGCTCGAGGTGAACACCGAGGAGCGCCTCGCGATCGCCCGGAACCACACGGCGACGCATCTGCTCCACGCGGCGCTGCGCGCGGTCGTCGGCGGCCACGTCGCGCAGGCGGGTTCGCTCGTCGAGGGGGACCGGCTGCGGTTCGATTTCAACCACTACGAGCCCGTTCCGCGCGAGGCGCTGCGCGAGATCGAGCGGCGCGTGAACGGCTGGGTGCGCGACGCCGCCGAGGTCCGCACGGAATCGATGGGATACCGCGAGGCCGTCGCGAACGGCGTGACGGCGCTCTTCGACGAGAAATACGGCGAGCGGGTGCGCGTCGTGCGCGTGGAGGGGGTCTCCGCGGAGCTCTGCGGCGGGACGCACCTGCGGAACACCGGCCAGATCGGCCTCTTCCTCGTCGTCGCCGAGAGCGGCGTGGCGGCGGGGGTGCGGCGGATCGAGGCCGTGACGGGGACCGCGGCGCTGCGGCACGTGCACGCCCTCATGGAGGGACAGGATGAGATCGCCGAGCTGCTCCGCGTCTCGCGCGGCGAGGTTTTCGCCCGCGTGCGCGCCCTCGCGGCCGAAACGGACGCGCTGCGCCGCGAGATCAAGCGGGCGGAGAAGGGGGGCGCGGGGGACGCGCTCGACCGGATCATCGCCTCGGGCGCGCGCGTGGACGGCGTTCTCGTCGCCGTCGGGCGGCTCGACGTGAAGGATCTCGGGGCGCTCCGCAACCAGGCGGACGCGTTCCGGGGCAAGGTCGCGGGCGGGGTCGCGGTTCTCGCCGCCGAGCTCAACGAGAAGATGCAGTACATCGTCGCCGTGAGCGACGATCTCGTCGAGCGCGGCGTCGCCGCCGACGCCCTCGTTCGCGAGCTCGGGCCCGTGGCGGGAGGAGGCGGGGGCGGCAAGAAGCACCTCGCCCAGCTCGGCACGAAGGATCTCGAGAGCGTCGATCGCGTGTTCGAAGCCGCCGGCGCCGCCGTCAGACGGCTTCTCTCGAAATAAGCGGCGCCGCGGCCGCCTCGGAAGGCGGGGCGCGGCGGATGCGGCGGTCAGCGGATGAAAAACCCACGGAGTTCGAAATGAGAATGACTGGAGCCTTCGTCGTAATCGCTCTGCTCGCGTGCGCGCCGCCGGACCGGAGCGCCGCGCAGACGCTCGGGCCGCGGGACGTTCTCGGGCGCGCGACGGCGCAGAAGGGAGAGCCCGCGGGCTCCGCGGAAGCCGCGCAGATCGCCGCGGCGGCTTCCGCGGCGTCGCCGTATCTGGAACAGGCGGTCGATCCGTCCGAGTACGTCCTCGGGCCGGGAGACGAGCTCATCGTGAGCGTCGTCGGTCCCGATTCGAGAACGTTCGTCGCGGTCGTGCTCCCGGAGGGAGATCTCTTCCTGCCCGAGATCGGCGCCGTGAGGGCGGACGGCCTCACGCTCGACGCCTTCCGCGCGTCGCTCGCCGAGACGATAGCGCGCCACTTCCGGAACGTCGATCTCTACTGCTACCTCAAGACGCCCGCCCGGCTGCGCGTCTTCGTGACCGGCGAGGTCGAGAAGCCGGGCGCGGTCGAGGCTTCGGGGGTCGAGCGCGTCACCGACGCGATCGCGAAGGCGGGAGGCGCCACGATCTCCGGGTCGTCGCGCCTCGTCACCGTCGAGCGCGGCGGCGAGCTTATCGGAGTCGACCTGCAGCGCTTCCTCAAGATGGGGGATTTCAAGAACAATCCCTACCTGCGCAGCGGCGACCGCATCCACGTCCCGCCGAAGGGTAGGTACGCGACCATCTTCGGCGAGGT
>DHHB01000091.1 GCA_002403075.1 bacterium UBP1_UBA4783
CCGTGAACGAGACGCCGGGAAACGTACCGGGCATGATGCATGTCGAGCACCGTTGCACGGTTGTCCCGTCCCTTCTGCGAAGGGGATCGCGTCTCACTTCGCGCGCTCGAAACGGACGGCGCATCCGCCGTCGGCCGCCATGTCGATCGCGAGGGTGTCGGCGCCCGTCACGCGGCGCTGCGAGACGAGCACTTCCTTCGGATCGGCGTCGGCTCCCGGAGAGTCGGCGTACACCGTCGCGTCGTATCGGTCGCGGCCGAGGAAGGCGAGCGGAACGGCGAGCCGCCGCGGCGTCCCGTCGGTCATGGCGCCGAGATACCAGTCCTTGTCGCTTCGCCGAGCGACGACGGCGTAATCGCCGATCGCGCCGTCGAGCGCCTTCGTCTCGTCCCACGTCGCCGGCACGGAGCGGATGAATTCGAACTCAGGGCGTCCGCGGTACGCCCCGGGCCAATCGCAGACCGCCTGAAGCGGGCTCTCGTAGACGACGTACATCGCGAGCTGCTGGCAGCGCGTCGTCATGACCTTCGGCGCGGAGTAGTCGGCGGCGAACTCCCCGGGCCGCGCGTTGTCGAATCCGCCAGGGGCGTAGTCCATCGGCCCGGCGAGCATCCGGGTAAAGGGGATCGTGACGTTGTGTTCGGACGTCACCCTGTCGGACCACTTGTTGTGCTCGTTCCCGCGGACCGCGTCGCAGGTGAGGAGGTTCGGCCACGTGCGCCGGAGCCCCGTTTCCTTCGAGGCGCCGTGAAAGGAGACGACGAGCCGATGTTCGGCCGCGGCGCGCAGCGCCGTCTCCTGCCACTCGACCATTGCCTGGTCGTCGCGGTTCATGCGATCGATCTTGACGCCCGCGGCGCCCCAGCGCTCGAATACGGCGAAGATCGAGTCGATCTGGCGATCGACGTTTCTCCAGTGCGTCCAGAGCAGCAGGCCGACGCCCCGCTCGCGCGCGTAGTCGAAGAGCTCGGGCAGACGGAGCTTCGGATCGGGTTTCGCGAGATCGAACGAGTCGGGATTCGCCGCGACCGCATGTTCGGGTCCGTACCACGACGGTCCGATTTCGACGTACGGAATGCCGCCGGCGGCCGCGAAATCGACGTAGTACTTCTGGTTCTCGAAGGTCATGCGGTTCGGCACTCCGGGCGCGTCGCTCCTATAGTCCGGCCACCAGGGAAAGAGCGCGAGCCCGGGCTTGACCCAGTCCGCGTCTCCGATCTCGCTCTCGCGCGCGAGGTTCGTCACGATGGTCGATTCGACGAGGTCGCCCGGGGTTCTGCCGATCATGATCACGCGCCACGGAGTCCGGTGCGGGGAATCAGCCCTGACGCAGACCCCGCCGGAATCGGGAAGCGGCGAGAGCTTCGAAACGAGGGTATGCGCGCTCCCGCCGAGGGCGCCGAGCGACATGCCCGCGTAGCCCGCGAGGTCCGCCTCGGTGACGGCGAGCGTGATCCCGTCGCCTCGCCGGATCATGATCGGCAGGGCGACGATCGATTCGGGGCGGAGGTCGTCGATCGAGATCGCATCGTACGGCCGGTCGAAGGCCGACACCCACCGGTCGAGCCGTTGCGCCCAGCAGGAGTGGTTGTCGGGGAAGCGGAAGGCGCTCCATTCCGCCACGATTTCGAACGGCCTGAAGAGCTTCTGTCTCGGGATGACGTACCGGAAGGCGACGCCGTCGTCGTAGGCGCGCAGGATGACGTCGATCCGGCGGTGCGGCTTGACCTTTTCCTTGAGCGAGACCGTGATCTCGTTGTAGCGGTCCCGCGCCTTTCTCTGTTTGCCGAAGGGGAGCGTGTACTCGCCGTCGCCGCCGCGGCGCTCGAATCCGGTGCGCTCGAGGTTCTGCGCGAGGAGCCCTCCCTGTCTGAACTCGAGCCCGAGGGGGGAGTCGATGACGACGGGCGTCTTGCCGTACAGCACCGAGTAGCGGGGCGTACCCTCCTCGTCGAGCCGGAAGGATATCTCGGCCGCGTATCCCGGCGAGGCGACGCGGATCGGTTTCTGGTACCTTCCCGTGTAGATGAGGAGGGGAATGACGACGAACAGCACGATACAGACACCGATCCAAACCTTCCGCATGAGAGCCTCCTTCGTGCGGCCGGCGCGCGGTCCGCGCGCCGTTGACGGCGCTATTGTGCCTCACCGTCCGCCCGCCGCGCAATCCCTATTCCGTCGGCCGAACGCCGGCGGCCCGTCGCCGCGGAGCGAGAGCGCGAAAGGCCTCGACGACGAGCCAGCCGCAGAGAACGAGCAGAACGATGCCGCACGCGCCCGCGATGGCGACGTCCGGCTTCATGCCCGTTCCCGACGCAAGGGAGCGCAGGAACGGCGCGATCTGCAGCACGAGCGCCCAGAGCGTGAAAAACATCATGAACGTCATCGGCGCGACGGCGAACCACGCGCGCCGTCCCGTTTTCACGAGGTAGACCGATACGGCGAGAAGGGTGAGGCTCGCGAGAAGCTGGTTGCTCGTGCCGAAAATCGGCCAGGCGACGAGATAGCCCTTTTCCTCCGTCGACATGAGGAACGCGAGCGGAAGGAGCAGCGTGACGAAGGCGGCGAGAGCGGCGCCGCGGCGCGAGCGCCAGCCGAAGAGCTCCTGGAGGATGTAGCGCGCGAGCCTCGTGCAGACGTCGAGGGTGTCGTAGACGAACGTCGAGAATGCGACGAGCGCGAAGGAGAGAGCGAGCCCCGGATCGACGCCGACCATCGAGAGGTATCGCGAGAGCCCCGACGCGTAGATGACGTTCGGGTCGGCCGCGAGAGCAGGGTCGCCTTTGGGGAGCATCATCACCGTCGCGAGCGCGAGCACGGCGACGAGCCCCTCGAGTATCATCGAACCGTATCCGACGACGCGGGTGTCCGATTCGCGGCAGATCTGCTTCGAGGTCGTGCCGGAGCTCACGATGCCGTGGAATCCCG
>DHHB01000095.1:0-823 GCA_002403075.1 bacterium UBP1_UBA4783
CGTCACGGTCTGCGAGGAGGCGGACAACCTTCCCAACGTGGGGTACTATTTCGGCCTCGAGCCCGCCGATTATCTCGCGGCGGCGCTCGATCGAAGGGCCCTCGTCGCGGGTTTCTGGAACGGCGCGGTGCGGTTCGTCTCCTCTCCCTCGATCGAGGCGCTCGCGCGGCGCGGAGGGGAGGCGCCGCCGGCGCAGCGCCATCACGTCCTCGTCGCCGCCGCGACGGTCCCCCCGGGGGGCGCGGCGCGCGCGGGGTCCGCGCTCGAAAGGATCGCGGGCGCTCACTCGGCGTGTCCCCGCGAGCGCCCGGTCCGTCCGGACGCGATCATCGTCGCGTCGCCGGCCGAGGGCGGATCGCACGCCGGCGAGATCGCCGCCGCGTTCCGCGGCCGCTACGCGGAATCGCTGCTCGTCTTTCTCGGACGCGCCGGGACGCCGCGTCCCGTCTGCGCGGACGAGTGCGTCGCGCTCCCGGCGGATCTCGAGGCGTCGCTGCCGCGCCGCACGCCTCCCGGCGACCCGCTGTTCGGCGAGTTGGCGGCGCTGCTCCTGCAGCGGATCGGTTCTCGGCGAAGGAGGAACGCGGATGTCGCCGGCGGATAGCGCCGCGTCCGGCGCTCATGCGGTTTTCGCGCTCGGAAGGCGGATCGTCTCTCCGGCGCCCCGCCGTCTCTTCGCGGCCTTTTGCCGCGAAGCGTCCCGGCTCTCGGACACGATGACGGCGGACGTCTCCGCGTACGACGTCACGTTCCGGGACGACTCCGGTTTCTCGCTCGTCGTCTCGCCCCTTCGCGACCTCTTCATCGTCTCCCTCGGCGCGGA
>DHHB01000095.1:929-3923 GCA_002403075.1 bacterium UBP1_UBA4783
AAATCGCTTTCGCCGCGCGTGGAATCTTTTTATTTTTCAATTGTACAAGGTGTATGGAGGTGGGATGATGAGGAAGAAGACACTGCTCGCGGCGATTCTCACGGCCGCCCTCGCGACGGCCTCTTGCATATTCCAGAACAACCCGCTCGCGCCGAATCAGCCGCCGACGATTCTGTCGTACGCGCCGGAAATTACCTTCTTTTCGCTCATAGCGCCGGATTCGTGCTTGTTTACACTCGCGGCGTTCGATCCCGACGGGGACGAGCTGCGCTACAGCTGGCTCCTCGGCGATTCGATCATCAGCTCGAAGGAGACCGCCCTGTTCCGCGCGGTGCGGGCGGGCGAGTACACGATCCGCGGAACGGCCCGTGACGGCGAGCGGCGGGCGAGCCGGGACTGGCACGTGACGGTCGTCGCGAAGGACGATCTTCCGCCGCGCATCGAATGGTACTACCCGGAGCAGAAGATGGTCTCCTGCGCCGTGGGGGATACCATCGAGTTCCATCTGCGGGCGACGGACGATCACCCGGCCTCTCTCCAGTACATCTACCGTCTGAACGGCGAGATGCTGCACGCCGGATCCCCCGATCTCGTGAACCGGTTCATGGAGCGGGGNNTTCGTTCTCGACGGCATCGCGTGGGACGGACAGAACGGCGACACGGTCAGCTGGGACGTGAACGTCATCGGTTTTCCGGACACGATTCCTCCCGCGGCGATCGCGGACCTCTCGGGATCGCCGGGAGATCTCGACGGAACGATACGGCTCGAGTGGACCGCGCCGGGAGACGATGGAACCGAGGGACGCGCGGCCGCCTACATCGTGCGGACCTCGATCTATCCGATCGTGACCGAGGAAGATTGGCGTCAGGCGGAGGGAAAGATCGGCGAGCCCGTGCCGTCGGTCGCCGGGACGCGCGAGCAGATGACCATCCGTAACCTCGTCTCGGCGGGGTACGTGTTCGTCACCATGCGGGCGGCCGACGATTTCTTCAATCTGTCGCCGCTCGGCAATTGCGTCAAGGTGGCCGTGCGCGGCATCGACATCGGCGGCCGCGTGCGGGACGCGCGGACCGGCGAGGGGCTGCCGGGCGTCGTCGTTGCCTCGGGCATTCGGAGCGCCGTGAGCGCCGCGGACGGCTCCTATTTTCTCGAGAACGTTCCTTCGTACGCGACGGCGGTGACGGCGCGCGACGAGCTCGTCTCCGGACAGCCCGGCGCCTACTACGACATCGCCATGCCGATGCCGAAGATTACGCAGTACATCCCGCTCGATTTCGACATGATCGGCGTGTTCGGGCTCGTCAACACGGTGCCGCCCGATCAGTACCAAGGCCGGTTCATCCTCTTCTACAAGGGTATGACGAAGACCGCGGGCGACTACGGATATCCCACGGTCTACCGGGGATGGAATCACTGGCCCGTGACCGTGTACAATCCGCCCTTCGTGTGGCGGGGGCTCGATCTGCAGGCGGCGGCGACGGGCGCGTTGGCGGACTGGGAGACCTCCATCGGCGCGGATCTATTCGTCGAGGTCGAGCTCCCGGAAGGCGCCGACATGGTGATACATTACGACACGGTCTCGGACTACCGGCACCACGTCTCGACCACCGAGTACAACAGCGATGGCACCCCGAAGCTCCGCGAGCTTTGGATCTATACGCGGAACACGGAGGTGCCGATTTCGATCTATGCTCATATGGTCTTCACGCACGAGCTCGGACACGTCATCGGCCTCGAGCACAGCCGGAACGTCGGGCACCTGATGGTCGGGCTCACGACGCCGCAGGTGCATCACCCGACGACGGACGAGATCAATCTCGTCAAATGTCTCTATCGTTATAAAAATATCTTCGACTATAGCTGGGTGCTCGAAGAATAGGCCATTTTGGCGTACACGCTCATTTTTTAGCGCCAGGATGGCATTGATTGGCTCTCGCGTGTCTCGAGGCATCTCGGGCACGCCCATATTGAACTGATCGCTAACTCCATTATAAATAATACGATAGCATGAATTTTCACGGGCGATCCGCGCGTGGCATATTCGCTGCGAATAGCCGGGCGGATGGTTTTAGCAAAGGAGCCGATATCGTGGTCAATTTCGATAGCTTCACGGTCAAGGCGCAGGAGGCGGTCGCCTCGGCGCAGGAGATCGCGTTCAGAAAGAATCACACGGAAACGACGCCCATTCACCTTCTCGCTGCGCTTCTGCGGCAGGAAGAGGGCGTGATCGTTCCGGTCTTGAAGAAGATGGGCGTGCAGGTTCAGGCGCTCGACGCCTCTATCGAGAAGGCGTTTTCCGCGATGCCGCGTCTCGAGAAGGGGACGGCCGAGGCGAGACCATCCGCGGAATTTCAGGAGGTCATTCGAAAATCCCTCGGCGAGGCCGACGCCCTGCACGACGAGTACGTGAGCACGGAGCACCTCTTCCTCGCGGCGATCGCCGACGCGGGCGCGGGCGGGAGGATGCTCGCCTCGAGCGGCGTCGACCGCGGCGGCGTTCTCAAGGCCCTCGCCGGCGTGCGCGGCTCGCAGCGCGTAACCGATCAGAATCCGGAGAGCAAATACCGGGCGCTCGAGCGGTTCACGAGGGATTTCGTGGATCTCGCGCGCCGCGGCAAGCTCGATCCCGTGATCGGCCGCGACGAGGAGATCCGGCGGGTGAGCCAGGTGCTGTCGCGCCGGACGAAGAACAACCCCGTCCTCATCGGGGAACCCGGTGTCGGCAAGACGGCGATCGTCGAAGGCCTCGCCCAGCGGATCGCCTCCGGGGAGATACCCGAGAGTCTCAGGGGCAAGCGTCTGCTCGGCCTCGACATGGGAGCGATCGTCGCCGGCGCCAAGTTTCGCGGAGAGTTCGAGGAGCGGTTCAAGGCGGTCATCAAGGAGATCACGGACGCCGAGGGCCGGATCATCCTCTTCATCGACGAGCTCCATACACTCGTCGGCGCCGGAGCAGCCGAGGGGGCCGTCGACGCGTCGAACATGATCAAGCC
>DHHB01000095.1:4002-6387 GCA_002403075.1 bacterium UBP1_UBA4783
GTGGAGGATACGATCGCCATCCTGCGCGGACTCAAGGAGAAGTACGAGGTTCACCACGGCGTGCGCATCCTCGATTCGGCCCTCGTGGCGGCGGCGAAGCTCTCCCACCGGTACATCACCGCGAGGTTTCTGCCCGACAAGGCGATCGATCTCATGGACGAGGCCGCGTCCCGCCTTCGGCTCGAGATGGACAGCATGCCGAGGGAACTCGCCGAGATACAGGACCGGATCACGCAGCTCGAGATCGAGCGGCGCGCGCTCGAGAAGGAAGGGGAGGACGAGGACGTCCGCGGGCGGCTCGCGTCGGTGAAGGAGAGGCTCGCGGAGCTCGGGGAGCGCGGAGCGGGGATGCGGGCGCGCTGGGAAAACGAGAAGGGGGCCGTCGCGGCGATTCGGACGCTTCAGGAACGCCTCGACCGCGCCCGCACCGACGAGCAGATCGCCCAACGCGAGGGCAATCTCGAGCGCGTCGCGGAGATCCGCTACGGCGTGATCGTCGAGCTCGGGCGCGAGCTCGACGCCGCGCGCGAGCGGCTGAAGGCGATGCAGGAAGGCGACCGGAGCCTTCTTCGCGAAGAGGTGTCCGAGTCGGATATCGCCGAGATCGTGAGCACCTGGACGGGCATACCGCTCTCGCGCATGCTCGAAGAGGAGCGGGAGAAGATGCTGCGCCTCGAGGATCGGATCGCGGGCCGCGTCGTCGGTCAACGCGAGGCGATCGAGGCCGTGTCGAACGCGGTGCGGCGTTCCCGAGCCGGCCTCCACAATCCGAACCAGCCGCTCGGGTCGTTCATCTTTCTCGGGCCCACCGGCGTCGGCAAAACGGAGCTCGCCAAGGCGCTCGCCGAGGTTCTCTTCGACGACGAGAACAGCATGGTGCGCATCGATATGTCGGAATTCATGGAGAAGCACGCCGTTTCCCGCCTCGTCGGGGCGCCGCCGGGGTACGTCGGATACGAAGAGGGTGGGTATCTCACCGAAGCGGTCCGCCGCAATCCGTACTGCGTCATCCTCTTCGACGAGATCGAGAAAGCCCACCCGGACGTCTTCAACATCCTGCTGCAGCTCCTCGACGACGGGCGGCTGACCGACTCTCAGGGGCGCACGGTCGATTTCAAGAACGCGATCGTCATCATGACCTCGAACCTCGGCGGCCAGTTTCTCAAGGAGCGCGGGAGTCTCGACGACGAGGAGCTGTCCCGGCGGATGACGGAGGCGCTTCGCGCGTTCTTCCGGCCGGAGTTTCTGAACCGGGTCGACGAGATCATCGTGTTCCGGTTCCTCGGCCGAGACGACATCCTCCGGATCGTCGATCTGCAGGTCGGGGCGATCAACAAACGGCTCGCCGAACGGGGGCTTTCGCTCGAGCTCACCGAGGCCGCGCGGGGAGCGCTCATGGAGCGCGGATACAGCCCCGATTTCGGCGCGCGCCCCCTGAAAAGACTCATGCAGAAATGGCTTCTCGACCCGCTCGCGCGTCTCGTCATCGAGGGAGCGATCTCGGAGGGTGACGTCGTCGCGGCCGACCGGTCGGATTCGGGGATCGTTTTGAACGTCGCGGGGAGGAAAGAGCGGGAACGGCGGGGAATTAAGGGGACGGGCGGGAAACGGTCCCGCGCCGGCGGCTAAAGCGCTTCGACGGTGCGATTTAACGGCATGCTTGACAAAGAGTTATATTTCGTGTAGTATTATATTCGTACTCTTTCCGAGCTCCTCTCTCGCCGTAACCATGGCGTTCAGACGGTAAGGAGCGGCAACATCGAGCTGATCAACGACCGGTTCTCGAGCGTCAGAGTTTTCCGGGGCACGAAACGAACGCATCGTCAGGAGGATTTCCGCATGGGACGGATCATCTCCGCATTCCTGGCTCTCTCCCTCTGTGCGACCTTAACGGCGGCGACCGCGGCGGCGGCGACGCTTTCATGGACGTTCACGCTCGACGAGTCCCGGCTCTCGGTGCGCGGCGACGCGTCGAACGGGTGGAAGATCGAAATCGACGGGTACGGATCGCTCGAATATATCGGGTATCCGGCGCTTCCGTACCGCGTCGTGAGCGTGCTGCTTCCGCAGGGAGAGTCGGTGAGCGATTTTCGGCTCGAGGTGCGCGACGAGATCGGCGTCGCCGTGCCGGGCGCTCTCGCCCTCTACGGCGGCGTGCGCCGCGACGACGGCGCGGAGGCCGGACTCGCCGTGTCCCCCGAAGAGGTGCGGTCCGAGAGCGGGATCTTCCCGAAGTGGCGCGCGCGGCATCTCGGCACGAGCCGGTACCGCGGCTATTCGATCGCGTCGTTCGCGCTCCATCCGGTCCGCTGCGACCTCGAAAACGGCGGCGTCTTGATCGACCGCGAAGTCGAGCTCATCGTCGAGACGGGGCCCGCGGCGCGG
>DHHB01000065.1:0-21108 GCA_002403075.1 bacterium UBP1_UBA4783
GAAACGGCGGGCTCGATCGAGACGTCGTTCCTCGAGCGCGGGCTCGTGGTGCTCGCGACGGTCTCGACGGTGGCGCCGATGCTCGGGTTCCTCGGCACCGTGTCGGGTATGATCAGCGCCTTCGCCGCCATCGCCGCGGCGGAGCAGGTGAGCGCGAAGATCGTCGCGTCCGGTATCGAGGAGGCGCTCATCACGACGATGACCGGTCTCACGATCGCCATCCCGGCGAGCATCGGTCACGCGTACTTCGTATCCCAGATCGAGCGTTTCGTTCTCGAGATGGAGGAAGCCTCCGCGAACCTCGTGAACGAGCTCGTCGAACTCGGCAAGAAATAGGAACGGGCGAAGGGATTGCCATGGCAATCAAAAAGACAAAAGTGACGCCGGAGATCCCCGCGGCATCGCTGTCGGACATCATCTTCCTGCTTCTCATTTTCTTTCTCGTGACGACGACGCTCGCCGTTGAGAAGGGACTTCCGATGTCGTTGCCCGGCAAGCAATCCAAAACGGTGAAGCTGAAACAGGACGCGGTGTTTCACGTCCAGATCCAGGCGAACGGACAGATCGTGACGAAGGATACCGGGCCGATCCCGATCGAGCGCGTCAAGGAGCTCATCGAGAACAAGCTCGGCCTCAACGAGAAGCTCGTCATCGTCATCGAGACGCATCCGGACGCGGATTACGGCATCATGATAGACGTCCTCGACGAGCTGCGTCTCGCCAAAGCGACGCGCATTTCGTTGCGGATGATGACACCCGGAGCCTAGGAGGAGGAATCCTCGGTGAAGATCGCGCGACGCATACGGATGAAGAGCACTATTCCGACCGCCTCGATGTCGGATATCATCTTCAACCTGCTCCTCTTCTTCATGGTGACGAGCATCTTCAAGACGGAGGAGGGCCTCCAGATCCAGCTTCCGCGGGCGAAATCGGGAACGGAAGCCCAGCAACAGCAGCTCATCCACATCTGGGCCGATCGCTTCAGCCGGATCAGCATCAACGACAAGCTCGTACGGATAGAGCACATACAGGGCATCGTCGCGAGCCGTCTCGAGGAGAATCGCGGGCTCATCATCGCGTTCAACGTCGACAACCGCACGAAGTACAAGCTCGTCTCGGATATCATGGAGCAGCTCAAGGAAGCGAACGCCATCAACGTGACCTTTACATCGGTGTACGAATCGGATTAAGCGCAAAGGGGTGCGGGCGTGGCAATCGTTGCCGTTGAAAACCAGAAGTTCAAGCTCGGGTACAACCGCTACCTGCGGAACGCGTTCTACATCACGCTCGTGGCGCACGTCCTGATGTTCTATTTCACGCCGACGTTCACGTTCAAGCCCTACGTCCTGCGCGAGGAGTATTTCGAGGCGATCGATCTGCCGGAGCAGTTCGAGCTTCCGCCGCCGCCGAAGGAGATCGCGGCTCCGGCCGTGCCGATCGAGGCGGCAGAGGGCGAGGAGGTCGACGAGGACGCCGAAATCGCCCCGACGACCTTCGAGCGCATCGAGGACGTCCCGCCGCCGCCGCCCCCGCCGTCCGAGCAAGCCTCGGAGTTTTACGCGTTCGACGAGGCGCCGGTTCTCATCAAGTTCGTGAACCCGAAATATCCCGACCTCGCCCGGCAGGCCGGCATCGAGGGGGTCGTTCTCATCAACGTCCTCGTCGCCGAGGACGGCAAGGTGCTTTCGGCGAGCGTCATCCGGTCGGACGTCACCCCGGCGATGGAGAAGGCCGCGATCGAGGCCGCCAAGCAGTTCGTCTTCAAACCCGCGAAGCAGCGGACGGTGCCCGTCAAGGCCCGCATGGCGGTTCCGATCCGGTTCAAACTGCACGGAAACTGACCAGCTCTCGCCGCGGAGAATCGTTCAAAGCATGCCCGGCTCCCAGCCGGGCATGCCCGTTTTCGGGGGGAATTTTTAGCTCTGGAGCGGAGCGGGGAATCGTGCCACAATCCGGCGCGGCGCCCACGGCGATGAAACCCGGCGTCGAATCGCGCGTACAATTGAATATACCCTCGGTGCCCGCTGTAACGGTTTTCGAGAGGAGTCACCGGTCATGAACAATGCTTCGTGTCGCGCCGTCATCGGCGCAGCGGTTCTCGCGTTCGTCTGCGCGTCGGCGGCCGCTCCCGCGCCGGGGGCCGCCGAAGCGGCGCCGCTCAGCCTCGAGGAGTGCATCGCGCTCGCCCAGCGGAACAACCCCGACATCGCGGTCGCGGGCGAAACCTTCGTGAAGGCGGAGAGCGGCCTCCTGGCGAGCTACGGGCGCCTCCTGCCCGGATTCTCGCTCGGGTTCTACACGGGGCATCGCTTCTACGGCCCCTCGTCCGTTCAGTTCGACGCGTCGGGCCGTCCCGTCGTTCAGGACGGATTCGATTACGAGGATTTCACCTTCCGCATGTCCTCCGACATACAGATCTTCGACGGCGGCGAGACGATGAACCGGATACGCGCGTCGAAGGCGAGCCGCAACGCGGCGCGCGAGGGGCTCAACTACCGCCGCTCGTACGTCGAGGCGCAGGTGATCCGCGCCTACTACAACGTCGTCCGCTACCGGATGCTCCGGACCGTCGCCGAGGAGAGCGGCGATCTCGCGAAGCGGAATCTCGAGCGGACGGAAGCGCTGCTCGAGGTCGGCTCGGCGACGAGGGCCGACGTCCTCAAGGCGCGGGTGCGGCACTCGAACACGCGTATCGACGTCATCGACGCGACGAACGCGCTCGAGATCGCGCGCGAGGAGCTCGGGGCGCTGCTGCGGCTCGAGGACGCCCATTCGATCGAGGTCGACACGGCGCTCGCTCTGGAGTTCAAGTCGCCGGACGCCGCCGCGGAGATAGCCTACGCGAGAACGCACCGTCCGGATCTCCGGGGGCTCGCCTACAACGTCGAGTCCGCCGGCGCGGGGATCGCGGCGGCGCGAAGCGGCTGGCTCCCTTCCCTCGGCGCGTCGTTCAACTACAACTGGAACGACCGGACGATGGCGGAAAACCTCAATTTCTTCGACAGCGAGTACGCGTGGAGCGTGACGGCGTACGTCAGCGTCGACGTCTTCGACCGGTTCCTCACGACCGCGAGCGTCCGGACGGCCAAGGCGGATCACCGCATCGCGCAGCATACGTACGACAAGACGAAGCTCGACGCCGAGAAGCAGATCAAGCAGCTCGTGCTGACCATGGTTCAGACCCGCGAGCGCTCGGCGGTTGCGAGCGAGACGGTCGAGCAGGCGCGCGAGGATCTCCGTCTCGCCGAGGAGCGCTACCGGCTCGGGGCGGGGACGATGCTCGAGACGATCGACGCGCAGGTGGCGCTCGTGCGGGCGAAGGCCGACGTCATCCAGGCGAAGTGCGATTACCTCATCGCCGAGGCGGATCTCGCCGTCGCGACGGGACGAAATGTCCGCGAGTAGCGCTCGCGGGGAAGGGCCGCCCATGCTCATACGCGCCGCGGGCGTGCGGAAGATATACGAGGTCGGCGTTTCGCGCATCGAGGCCGTCGCCGGCGTGGACCTCGAAATCGCGCCGAACGAGTACGTCGCGATCATGGGGCCCTCGGGTTCGGGAAAATCGACGTTCATGAACATACTCGGGTGCCTCGACACGCCCACCGACGGCGAGTATTACCTGAACGGCCGGCTCGTCAGCGGTCTCGACGACGACGAGCTCGCCCGCATCCGGAACCGCGAGATCGGTTTCGTGTTCCAGACCTTCAATCTCCTGCCGCGTGCCTCCGCGCTCCAGAACGTCGAGCTCCCGCTCATCTACGGCGGCGTGCCGTCGCGGGAGCGCCGGGAACGGGCGATGGAGGCGCTGCGCGCCGTCGGGCTCATCGACCGGGCTTCGCACCGGCCGAACGAGCTCTCGGGCGGCCAGCGCCAGCGCGTTGCGATCGCGCGCGCGCTCGTCAACCGTCCCTCGCTCATCCTCGCCGACGAGCCCACGGGCAACCTCGACAGCCGTACCGGCGAGGAGATCATGACCATCTTCCGCGGGATCCACGAAGCGGGGAATACGATCCTCATCGTGACCCACGAGGAATATATCGCGGAACATACGCAGCGGATCGTCCGCCTTCTCGACGGACGCATCGCGACGGACGTCCGCAACCATGGGAAGAAATCCACGTGAGCGGCGCGCGCCGCCGCACGGCGGCGCGGCGTTCACGCGTCGGTTCGCAGGGGGGTGCCATGAAGAAAAAGCATTTCTTTCTCATCGCGATCGCCGTTCTCGTCGCCGTCCTCGTCATCGTGAACATCAGGGCGCGCGGGGAGCGGGCGCTGCCGGTTCAGGCCGAGGCGGTCGAGGCGCGCGACATCACGATGATGATCTCGGCCTCGGGAAGCATCCGACCGAAGCGGAAGGTCGACGTCAGCGCGAGCACCATCGGCAAGGTGACGCGCGTCGCCGTGAAGGAAGGGGAAACGGTCACGAAGGGCCAATTTCTCATCCAGATAGACCCGGTCGAGCTCGAGTCGACCGTCGCGAGGCTCGACGCGACCCTCGGGGCCGCCCGCGAGCGCGAGAAGCAGGCCGTCGCCCAGGCGGAGCAGGCGAAGATCGAATACGAGCGGACGCAGGCCCTCTTCGCCGGCGGCCACAGGACCGTGCAGGAGGCGGACGCGGCGCGGACGAACCGCGACGTCGCGGTCTCGCAGCTCGCGGCGATCAGGCACGAGATCGATCAGACGCGGGCCGCCCTCGCCGCCGCCCGCCACAGTCTGAGAGAGGTCACGATCACGTCCCCCATGTCGGGCATCGTCACGCGGCGGAACGTCGAGGAGGGCGAGATCGCGATCATGGGAACCCTCAACAACCCGGGGACCGTTCTTCTCACCATCGCCGATCTCTCGACGATCGAGGCGGAGGTAGAGGTCGACGAGACGGAGGTGGCGAACATCTCGCTCGGCGACAGCGCCAAGGTCACGCTCGACGCCTTCCCCGACACGTCGTTCGCGGCGAAGGTCACGGAGATCGGAAACAGCCCGATCGTCTCGGGCGCGAGCGCCGCTCAGCAGGGGGTCGATTTCAAGGTCGTCGTCACGATCGACGGCGCCGTTCCGCGGGTCCGGCCCGGGCTGTCGGCGGACGCCGAGATCACGGTCGCCGAAGCGAAGGGCGTTCCTACGATTCCGATCCAGAGCCTCACCGCCCGCAGGAAACGCGATATCAAGGCCGCGCTCGGCGCCCCCGCCGACACCGCCCGCGTCGACACGGCGCTCTCGGGAAGCGCGCGGGCGGACAAGCCGGCGGCCGCGGACGCGGAAAAGGAGATCGAGGGCGTGTTCGTCGTCAAAGGCGGCCGCGCCGAGTTCCGCCCCGTTTCGGTCGGCATCTCGAGCCAGAAATACTTCGAGGTGACCGCGGGCCTCGAGGCCGGCGAGACGGTCGTCACGGGCAACTTCAAGGCCATCCGCGAGCTCCGGGACGGCCAGCGCGTCAAGGTGACCGAAAAGACGGAAAAGGGCTCGAAGTAGGCCGGGGGAAAGGGAAAACGCGGCCTCCCGCCCGGCGCGGCGGCCGCGCGCGCCATGCTCATACTCGAGGGGATCCGTATCGCGCTCCGCGCGCTCTGGGAGAACAAGCTCCGCACGATCTTGACGCTGCTCGGCAACATCGTCGGAACGATGTCCGTCATCGCCGTCGTTTCCCTCATCGGCGGCATCGATCATTACGTGAGCGAGGAGGTCGCGGGCCAGGGCAGCAACGTATTCGACATCGAGCGGATCAATTTCTTCGAGGCGATCACCGATCTCGACGCGTTTCTCGAAGCCCTCGCGCGCAACCGCGAGCTCACCCTCGCGGACGTCGAGTATCTCAAGCCGGCGATACCCTCGGCGTCCGTCATCGGCGCCGCGGTGGGCGCGAACGACCGCGTCGCGCACGGCGACGGATGGGTGGACAACATATCGATCCGGGGTCGATCGGCCGAGTACCCCGCCATCGAGAACGCCGAGCTCGCTTTGGGGAACCACATCTCGCACCTCGAGGTCGACCGCAGCCGCGCCGTCGCGGTGCTCGGCTGGGAGGTGTACGAGCGGCTCTTCAAGGGACGCGATCCGATCGGACGAAAGGTGAAGATCGGCTCGCGCCACTTCGCCGTCGTCGGGGTCGTCAAGGATCTCGGAACGGTCCTCGGGCAGTCGCGGAACCAGTTCGTCTACATCCCCGTCACGACCTTCCTCAAGGAGTACGGATCGCGCCGCTCGATCAGCATCAAGGTGCGCGCGGCGGATATCCGCCTCATGGAGCAGGCGATCGACGAGGCGACGATGGCGATGCGGATCCGGCACGGGCTCCGGCCGCTCGAGAGCAACGATTTCAGCATCTCGACGTCCCAGCAGCTCATATCGCTGTGGGAGAAGATATCGCAGGCGATCTTCAACGCGCTCATCTTCATCGTGTCGATCTCGCTCGTCATCGGTGGGATCGTTCTCATGAACGTCATGCTCGTCTCCGTCACGGAGCGAACGCGGGAGATCGGCGTCCGGAAGGCCCTCGGAGCGCGGCGGTCGAACATCGTATGGCAGTTCATCGTCGAATCGGTCACCCTCTCGATCGTCGGCGGGTTGATCGGGATCGTTATCGGCTTCACGATCGCGGCGGTCATATCCCTCGTGTCGCCGCTTCCGTACCTCGTCGCGCCGTGGTCGATCGTCGCCGGGCTCGCCGTGACCTTCGTCATCGGGCTCGTGTTCGGCACGTACCCGGCGAACAAGGCGGCGCGGCTCGATCCGGTCGTGGCGCTTCATTACGAATAGGCGGATTCGATGGAAAGCGGCAGCGGCATTCGAAACGATCGACACGTCTCCGAGGTCTGGAAGGAGAACTTCGCGCAAGCCCTCATGGTCATCCGCACGCACCGCATGCGATCGGGGCTCCTCATCCTCGGGGTGGCGATCGGCGTCATGACCGTGCTCGGCATGGTGACCGTTCTCTCGGGGCTCGGCAAGCGCATCCGGGAGGACATCATGTCCTCGAACCGCCCGTTCCTCCACGTCGCCCGATACGACCCGATGGGCGGGGACGAGCCCTACCTCGACCGCTTCCGCCGGGCGAAGCTCACCCCCGACGACGCCCGCGCGATCGCCGATGAGACGCGCAGCGCCGAACGCGTCGATTTCCAAGTGAGCCCCGGCGAGGGCATGCGCGTGCTCCGGCACAAGGGAGAGCGGACGAACCTCATCCAGGTCATCGGCGTGTCGCAGAACTTCCCCTACCTCTTCAGCATCCTCCTCGACGAGGGGCGGTTCCTCACCGAGAACGACATCGAGCGGAACCGGCGCGTCGTGGTGCTCGGCCACGGCCCGGCCAAGGATCTCTTCCCGAACCGCGATCCGATCGGAACGTGGATCCGCATCGGCTCCTACGAGTACGAGGTCGTCGGTACGCTCCAGTCGCGGCGGCATTTCATCGGCAGCATCAGCGACAACTTCGCCGTCCTACCCTACACGACCTTCGGGAAGGATCTCTCGAGCGAATACGACGACTACGAGATCGCCCTGTCGGTCAAGCCCGAGTACACGCTCGAGGAGGCCCGCGACGAGATCACCGCGCTGCTCCGCGCGCGGCGGAAGGTCGCTCCCGGAGCGGAGAGCGATTTCCACATCACGACGTCGGAATCGTTCCGCGAGATGGTGGAAAACGTCACGAGATACATCGGCCTCGTGCTCGTCGTCATCTCGTCGATCGGCCTCATGGTCGGCGGGATCGGCGTGATGAACATCATGCTCATCTCGGTGACGGAGCGCACGCGGGAGATCGGCGTCCGGATGGCCCTCGGCGCGCGCCGCACCGACGTGCTCCAGCAGTTTCTCATCGAGGCCGCGACGCTGACCGGCGCGGGCGGCGTTCTCGGGATCGCGCTCGGGCTCGCGGCCGCGCGCGGCGTCACCCGCCTCATCCGGTTCCCTTACAGCCTTCCCGTTCTCTGGATCGTCGTCGCGTTCGTCTTCTCGGCGGGCGTCGGAATCGTCTTCGGCCTGTACCCGGCGAATCGCGCCGCGAAGATGGATCCGATCGAGGCGCTTCGCCGCGAGTGAGGCGTCGCGCGCCCGCCGGGCGGAAACGCTTGCCACCGCCGGCGTCCCGCCGATATACTCCCGCGCAAGGAGGCTTCCGCCGCGGAGCGTATCCGCGGCGGAGGCACGCACGTCATGCGCACGCCCGCCATATCCGCCGCGGCGCTCGCCGCCGTCTGCATCGCCGCCGCCGCGGCGCCGCTCGCCGCCCGGCAGGGCCTCGAGCGGCCTCGCGAGGGCGGCTTCGAGCTCTTTCTCACGCAGGACTACGGAGAGGACGCCGGAAGCGTTCTCGCGGCCGGCGTCGCGATCCCGTACCGCCGTCTCGTGTTTTTCCTTCGCGACGGTCGATACGAGGCCCGCTACCGCGTGTACCTCGAGCTCGCCGACGAACGGGGGAAACGGGTGCGCGGCGAGGTATGGGAGGAATCGGTCGGGGCGGCGGACTTCCGGGAGACCACGTCGAACGCCTCGCTCGCGCGCTCCTCGCGGCGGTTCGCCGTCGAGCCCGGCGTCTACCGGGCCGTCGCCACGATCGAGGTCGTCGGCACGTCCCGCCGGTTCGTGCGGGAGGAGACCGCGCGGATCGTCGGAGGGGAGGGAGGGCGGCTCGAGCTCGGAAACCCCTCGTTCTACGCGATCGACGCGGATTCGCAGGCGGCCGGCCCCGAGGCCGCGGCGCGTTTCTCCCGCTGTTCGAGGGACAGCGCCTCCGCCGCCGGGGTGGTTCAGGGTTCGGTCTTCGGCAAGGCCGGTTCGTCGGCCCGCGTCCGCTACAGCCTCTACGTGCCCGCCGGCGGGGCGGGACGGCGGGTCGTGTTCTCGACGCGTGTGCGCGGCGCCTCCGGAACGGTGGTCCGGTACCACCGCGCGGTCCTCGAGGACGTCGAGCCGGGACCGGAGGTCCTCTGTCTCGATCTCGACATCGACGACTGGCGGATCGGCTACTACACGATCGAGAGCGTCGTCGAAGCTCCCGAAGCCCGTCTCCGGACGGAGACCGACGGACGTTTTCTCGTTCTCTTCAACGCGGGGCTCCTCGGGGAGCATATCGACGACTGCGCGGCGCTCCTATCGCTCGTGGCGGGTCCGGACGAGGTCCGGGAGGTCGCCGAGGCGCCGCCCGGGGAGCGCATGCGCGCATGGGCGGCCTTCTGGCGAAAACGCGATCCCACGCCGGCGACCTCCTCCAACGAGGCGTTCGGGGAGTTTCTCGAGCGGCTCCGGTATACGCTCGAGCACTTTTCCCGGAGCGGTCCCGGTTTTCGGACCGACCGCGGCCGGATCTACATCGAGAACGGTCCGCCCGACCGGGTCGAGAACCGCTCGGAGCCGGCGGCGCGGAGCTGGGAGCTCTGGTACTACACCGGAAAGGGCGTCGTGTACATCTTCGAAGACGCCATCGGAAGCGGCGATTACCGGCTGGTCACGACGAGACTGCTATGAGCGGCTATCGCGAACAACTGCTCCGCGGCGGCCTCTTCGCGCTCGCTCTCCCGGCGCTCCTCGCCGTTTCCTGCGGGCGGGAGCGCGGAGCCGACCGGCTGCGTCTTTCGTTTCAAACGGAACCGAGCACCTTCGATCCCGCGTTTTCCGTCGACGTTTCATCGGGCACCGTCTCCTCGCTCGTTCACGCGACGCTCGTCGCCTTCGACGCCGACGCGCGGATCGTTCCCGGTCTCGCCCGCCGCTGGGAGGCCGGGGACGGCGCCCGCGAGTATCGCTTCCACCTCGGCGCCGACCGTTTCGCGAACGGGCGGCGCGTGACGGCGGAGGACGTCGTGTATTCCTTCCGCAGGCTGCTCGATCCGGCGACGGCGTCCCCGCGCTGGTGGCTGCTCCGCCCGCTGCGGGGAGCGGCGGCGTTTCACGCGGGAGGCCCGTGGAGCGGCGAGACGGCGAGCGCTCCGGACGATTCGACCGTCGTGATCAGGCTCGAGGCCCCCGTGCCGCATCTTCTCGGACTACTCGCCATGCCGTCGGCGGGGATCGTGTGCCGGGAGGAGGTCGAGCGGCTCGGGCCCCTCTACGGCCGCGAGCCGTGCGGGAGCGGGCCGTGGCGTCTCGTTTCGTGGCGGGAGGGGGACGAGATCGTTCTCGAGCCCAATCCGGGATGGGGCGGCGCCCGGCCCGGCGTCGCGGCGCTCTCCTTCCGCGTCATCCCCGAACAGATGACCCAGATCGCCGAGTTCGAGGTCGGCTCGCTCGATCTCATCGAGGTGCCGCGGGCCGAGCTCGAGCACTGGCGCGCGGCGGGAGCGGAGCTGCTCTCCCGCGAGGAGCTCCGCGTCGTGTATATCGGGCTCAATACGAGGCGCCCCCCGCTCGACGATCCGCGCGTGCGGCGCGCCCTCAACCATGCGGTCGACGTCGAAAAGATCGTCGCGCAGGTGCTCTTCGGAGCGGGGCGCCGCGCGCGCGGCGCGGTGCCGCCGGGGCTGCGGGCGTGGGAGGAATGCGCCGAGCGCTACCCGTACGATCCCGAGACGGCGCGGCGGCTCCTCGCCGAGGCAGGCCGCGGGGACGGGTTCCGGCTCGAGATCTGGCAGCGGGAGAATCCCGAGGCCGGACGCATCCTCGAGGCCGTGCAGGGGTATCTCTCGCGGGTCGGGATAGAGGCGAGGCTCGTGACGAGGGAGTGGAGCGCTTTCAAGGAGGCGATCGACCGGGGCGTGCCGGACGCGTTCTATATCGACTGGATCGCCGATTATCCGGACGCGGAGAATTTTCTCGCGCCCCTCTTTCATTCCGCGAACGCGGGAGGCGGCGGGAACCGCACCGGATACCGGAATGCGCGCGTCGATTCGCTGCTGGACGCCGCGGCGACGCTTATGGACGGCGATCGCCGGCGCGAGCACCAGCGCGCGGCCGAGGAGATCGTCTACGGCGACGCGCCGTGGATATTCCTGTGGTTTCCCGAGCGATACGAGATGACCTCGCCCCGAATGTCGGGGTACGAGATGCCGCTCATATTCAACGGTCAGCGGTTCCTCGACGTGCGTCTGCGGTGAGGGGGGTCCGGCGGTGTACCGATACGCGCTGCGGCGGCTCGCGCTCCTCGTCCCGATACTCCTCGGCGTCGCGACGATCACCTTTCTCCTCATGTACGTCGTTCCCGGGGATCCGGTTCGCGCGATCGCGGGGGAGCGGTACGACGAGGCCACGCTGGAGGCGATGCGCGCCGAGCTCGGTCTCGACCGGCCGCTTCTCGTGCAATACGCGGACTTTCTCGGCCGCGTCGCGCGCTTCGATCTCGGGCGCTCCTTCGTCACGCGGCGTCCGGTGGCGGAGGCGATACGGGAGCGTTTTCCGCGCACGGCGCTGCTCGCGGGGAGCGCGATGCTCATCGCGGTGTTCGGCGGAGTCGCGATCGGCGCTCTCGCGGCGTGGGGCCGCGCGCCGGCGGTCTCCCGGGCGCTCATGGCCGTGTCCCTCGTCGGCGTGTCGATGCCGGTCTTCTGGCTCGGGCTTCTCCTCATCTACGTGTTCGCCATCGTGCTGCGGATCCTTCCGCCGTCGGGCTTCGGGGGCGGTTCCCCGGCGCACCTCGTGCTGCCGGCGCTCACGCTCTCCTTCGCCTCGATGGCGACGATCGCCCGCGTGACGCGGTCGGGATTTCTCGACGCGCTCGGCGAGGATTACGTCCGCACGGCGCGCGCGAAGGGGCTCGGCGAGCGCGTCGTGCTCGTGAAGCACGTGCTCCGCAACGCGCTCATCCCCGTCGTCACGATCGTGGGGACCGATTTCGGGAGCTATCTCAGCGGCTCCGTCCTCACCGAATCGATATTCGGATGGCCCGGGCTCGGCCGCTACGTCGTGCAGGCGATCATGAAGCGCGATTTCCCGGTCATTCAGGGCGCGATCCTCTTCATGGCGGTTCTGTTCGTCCTCGTGAACCTCGCGGTCGACCTGAGCTACGGTCTCATCGATCCGCGGATACGCGCGGGGGGGGGAGAACGATGACCGGAACGGGGCGCGTCGCGCGAAGGGTTTTGCGGATGCCTGCCGCCGCGGCGGGATGCGCGATGCTCGCCGCCGTCGTCGCCGGCGCGCTGCTCGCCGGCGCCGTCGCGCCGGCGCCTCACGACGCCATCGACCTCGACGCGGCGCTGCGGGCGCCCTCGTTCGCGCATCCGTTCGGCACGGACCCCTTCGGACGGGACGTGTTCGCCCGCGTTCTCCACGGCGCGAGGGTGTCGCTCGGCGTCGGGTTTCTCGCGCGGACGATATCGCTCGTCCTCGGGCTCGTCCTCGGCGCCGTCGCCGGCTACTTCGGGGGGAGGCTCGATTCGATCGTCATGCGGCTCGCCGACATCACGTTCGCGTACCCGACGCTGCTGCTGCTCATCGCGATCATCGCGGTCGTCTCTCCCGGGATCGTTTCCCTCTTCGTGACGCTCGGGGTCGTCGGCTGGGCGTCCGTGGCCCGTCTCGTCCGCGCCCAGGTGCTCTCGGTGAAGGAGCGGGAGTTCGTTCAAGCCGCTCGCGCCGCCGGCGCCGGCCACGCGGCCCTCATCGTCCGCCACATCCTTCCCGCCTGCCTCGCTCCCGTGCTCGTCGTCTATACGATGGGTCTCGGCATGACGATCATGGCGGAGGCCTCGTTGAGCTTTCTCGGTCTCGGCGTTCAGCCGCCCCATCCGAGCTGGGGGGGGATGGTCTCGAGCGGCATCGTTTTCATGCGCACGGCCCCGTGGCTCACGATCTTTCCCGGCCTCGCGCTGACGGTCACGGTGTGCGCCCTGAACCTCGTCGGGGACGGCCTGCGCGACGCCCTCGCGCCGCGCCTCGCGGCCGTCGACAGGAGTCGATGAATGGAGGATCTCCGGAAACTCGTCGCCGAAGCGATCACGGGCGCCGAGCGGGAGCTCGGACTCGACTGGCGGTCGAGCTATTCTCATCTCGCCCTCTCCGCAGGCGGAGTCCTCGACGTCGAGCTGAGCCGCGAGGAGGTGCTTCGGGCCGTCTTGGCGCGGCTCGGGGAAACGGCGTCCCGGCGCGATGGAGCCGCGGGCGAGACCGTCGTCGGCGTTTTCGGGACGGCTGCGCGGCTGCGGCTTCTCGGCCCGGAGCGGGGCCGCCTTCTCTGGGCGACGTCCAGCGTCGCCGACGTCCGCCGCGAACCGGCCCATTCGGCCGAGCTCCTCACGCAGCTCGTCATGGGAGAGACCGCGCGTCCGCTCAAGACGCACGGAGACTGGCATCTCGTCCGTCTCGCCGACGACTACCACGGCTGGATCCGTTCCTGGTACGTGCGCGACGCGGAAGAGCGGGCTGTCGAATCGTACGCCGCCGCGGCGAACGCGATCGTCGACGCCAACGTCGGCTACGTCTACTCGGAGCCCGACTCGCGGAGCATCCCCGTCTCGGAAGTCGTCGCGGGGGTGCGTCTCGAGGCCGGCGATCCCGAGAGCGGTTTCCGCAGAGTGTCGCTCCCCGGCGGGCGCGCCGGATTCATGCCCGCGCGCGATCTCGCTGCGCCGCCGGACGGTCCGCCCGACCGCGGACGGCTCGTGGCTCGCGCCGCGCGATTTCTCGGGATCCCGTACCTCTGGGGAGGCACGAGCGCGAAGGGGTTCGATTGCTCCGGGCTCGTGAAGCGGGTCTATCTCATGGAAGGGGTATCGCTTCCGCGGGACAGCGACCGGCAGGCGCTTCGCGGAAAGCTCGTGGAACGAGGAGAGATGTGCCGCGCCGCGCCGGGGGATCTGCTCTTTTTCGGCGAGGGAGGCGCCGTCTCGCACGTGGCGATCCATCTCGGCGCGGGCTCGTTCATTCACGCCTACGGCGAGGTCCGGATCAACAGCCTGTCGCCCGCCGACGATCGTTACGACGAGAGGCTCGCGCGCATTTTTCTCCACGGCAGATCGGTCATTCCGTGAGCGCGCCGGCGCCGCGTGGAGGAGGCCGCGGAGGCCGCGTTATGAAAATAAGAAAAATTCGCTAAATAGTAGTTGACAAAAATTTTTGAGGTGCCGTATGGTATGCCCCAAAAAATGAGAGGGGGTTCGAGGTTCATTGAGAGGGGGTTGGTCAAGAAAGATTTCAGTAACGCGTGTGGCTGACTGGTTTTGATGAGCGGGCTTGCGGCGACAGCGGCAGGCTCCAACGGTTGTGAGTCTTCGTCGGGAAAGGGGGGACGAGCTAAAGACGCACAAGGCGCCATGTAAGGCGCACGATGCTGGCGAAACCAAGAAGTTCATCCGCTTTTGGTTTGCGGTCATATAGAGTCAGGAATCCTGTAAGGGTCCTTCCCGAAAGGGAAACTTTAGCAGGGAGGTTGGAATGAACAAGTTCTTCACGGTCCTTCTTGCCGGTCTGTTCGTGTTCGCCGCGGCGGTCCCCGCGTCGGCGACCGACGCCCGCCTCGCGTCCCTCGCGTTCGGCGGCAACTACCTCGAAGACGACTACAACATCTTCACGTGGTACGGCACGCTGCCGTCCTACAGCAACATGGTCTGGATCGGCATGCAGGATCTGGAATGGGACGAGGGCGACGAGATGTTCTATTACATGGGCGCCTCGTACGGCCTCGGCGAAGAGGGCAAGTACGGAACCCTCGCGATGTTCTACTACGACTACGCCGCGGGTCTCAACCCGTTCGGCTACGACGGCATGTGGGACGGCGCGGGCCTCTTCGGCTACTGGCTGCCGAGCAAGTTCACCGTGATGTACGGCTACGCCATGGAGAAGCTTTCTCTCGGCCTCTTCTTCAGCCGCGCCGACGAGATGGCGAAGTACACGGAAGACGAGGAGAGCGACGAGAACAAGTACGCCTACACGACGTTCGGCGCCGGTATCCGCTTCGACCTCGGCGAAAAGGCGTACATGGACGTCGCCGCCGATCTGAGCCTCGCCTCCTACAAGGACGAGGAGACCATCTACGGCGACATCAACCAGGACGCCAACAAGATGTACGGCGTCCGCGCCCGCATGTTCTACGAGTGGAACGAGACGATCACCTGGGTGCCCTACTTCAACTTCCGCATGTTCGACTTCAACCTGAAGGCGGACGAGGAAGGCTTCGAGTACTACGGCGACAAGGGCATGTTCCTCGATTTCGGCCTCGGCGCCAACATCAAGGTCAACGAGGACAACCTCCTTCTCTTCGCGATCGAGCCCTACTCCTACGCGAAGCGCGAGCCGTCCGATCCGCCGTCGGGCGTTTCGGCCGACGTGACCTCCAAGGTCATGCCGCGCTTCATCCTCGGCCTCGAGAGCGACGTCAAGGATTGGCTCACCTTCCGCGCCGGCGCGTGCAAGGAGCTCGTGAACTATAAGATGGAAGTCGAGGAGGAAGGCGAGGGCAAGGCGTCCGTCGAGTACACGTACGCCCCCTTCAACTTCTACATGGGTCTCGGATTCCACGTCGGCGACTTCGACATCGACCTCGTGCTCAACAACGAAGTCCCGATGCACCTCGGCTACTGGCTGACCGGCTACCAGCCGAGCAACTACTACGAGGGCTACGACAGCGAGCTGCCGATCTACATGATCAGCGCGACCTACGGCTTCTAGGCGCGGATCGGCCATTCGAGAGAAAAGGGGGGCTTTTCGAAGCCCCCCTTTTTCTATCCGGCCCGGTCCTTGCAAGCTCCCCCGTGATCCTCGGGATCAAGGGGGAAACGTGTATTTCTTCTACTACGTTCCGGTCGGGCTCGACGCAGACGTGAAGAGGCGTCCGCTCGTCACGTGGTTCATTTTCGGCATCTGCGTAACCCTCTTTGTATTATATAAATACAGGCCGATCGGCTCGTGGTGGGATTTTACGCTCCTCATCTTTCAACCCGCGTATCCCTCGATAGCGGCGGCCTTCACCCACGCCTTTCTCCACGGCGGCTGGCTGCACCTTATCGGCAACATGGTTTACCTCGTCCTCTTCGGACGCGCGCTCGAAGCGCGGATCGGACCGGTCCGCTTCTACGCCGTTTTCGTGACGGCGGCGGCCGTCGGAGCGTATCTTCACGCCGTGCTGACGGCTCTCCTGGCGCCCCAGTATCTCGCGTACGGCGTCATCGGGGCATCCGGAGCCACGTCGGGGCTCCTCGGCGCCTATCTCGTGCGGCTCTCCTGGAGCAGGGTGAGGGTCGCGTACTGGGTGTTCATGCCCCTGCAGGGAGTGAACAGAACGGGAAGAACGTACGTCCCGGCGATCGTCGCCGTACTCTTCTGGTTCGCGCTGCAGGCCGCGCTCGCCGCCGCGCAGATCGGAGCGGGAGGGGCGGGCGTGGCGTACGGCGAGCATCTCGGCGGATTCGCCGCGGGGATGCTCCTCGCGCTCGCCATGCGCGGGTCCGGCGATTCCCGGGCGGAACGGGCGCTCGTCAGGGCGAGGCGCCATTTCGAGAAGGCGGAGTGGTTCGGCGCGCAGGCCGAGTACCTCGAATATCTCGCGTTGCGCCCCGGGGACGCCGAAGCGCGCGCGGAGCTCGCCCGCGCGCACGTCTGCGCCGGCGACAAGACGAGGGCACGCGAAAGCTACGCGGAGGCGATCGGCGCGAGCATGGGGGAGGGACAGCGCGACAGGGCGGAAAGGCTTTTCGATGAGGCCGCGCGGCATCTGCCGCTCTTCGTCCTCGATCGCGACCTGCAGCTCGACATCGCGTGCGGCATGGAGCGGACCCTCAAGTACCGCGCAGCCGTTTTCGCGTACGAGAGCTACCTCGCGCGGTTTCCCCTCTCGCCGGACGCCGCGTTCGTGCTGCTGCGGCTCGCGGGCATTCACGACCGGCGCCTCGATCAGCCGGAGAAGGCCCGCTCGTGCTACCGGCGGCTCGTCGACGAGTACCCCTCGGACGAGTGGGCGGAGTACGCCCGCGCGCGGCTCGCTGGGGAGCGGGTCGCCGGAGCGACGGTCGCCAATAAATGATTTACAGCGCCGCGGGGCGTGTGCCAAAATGCTTGCGATGCGGATGGGCTTCTGTTAGGTTTCAGCGTCGGTGCGGGGTGGTTGGGTCGTGGGCTCCGGGAGATCGTCGCTCGAGCTGCTGAGATCGCGTGGCATGCTGCGCGGTCTCGACGCCGCGAGCGACAGCGATCTCCTCGCGCTCGTCATCGGCGGCGCGCGGGGACGCGGCGGCGAGACGGTCGCCCGGGAGCTCATCGATCATTTCGGCGATCTGCCGGGGGTCGGAAACGCCGCCGCCGAGGAGTATATGTTCTTCGATGGCGTGGGACGCGCGGCGTCCCTTCGGATCAAGGCCGCTTTCGAGCTCGGCCGCCGCTCCGTGACGGTGGTCCGCGAGCGCGTGATTCGAACGGCGCGTTCGCCCGCGGACGTCGCCGCGCTGATGACGCCCGAAATGGGCGAGCTCGACCGCGAGCACTTCAAGGCGATCCTGCTCAACACGAAGAACGGCATTCTCCGGATCGTGACGGTCGCGGTCGGATCCCTCAACGCCGCGCTCGTCCACCCGCGGGAGCTCTTCAAGGCGGCCGTCGCGGCGAGCGCCGCGGGCGTTATTCTCGTGCACAACCATCCGACGGGCAATCCCGAGCCGAGCGCCGAGGACGCGGAGCTCACGACTCGTTTCGCTCGGTGCGGTGAGCTGCTCGGCATCGAGCTCGTCGATCACATCGTCATCGGCGGCGCGCGGTGGGTGAGCATGCGCGAACGCGGCGTCATCGGGAGCTGAAAGGAAGGGCACGCGGTGCTGGACCGGCTGGCGAACTATTTCTCGAACGACATCGCGATCGATCTCGGAACGGCGAACACGCTCGTGTACATCAAGGGAAACGGCATCGTCTTGAACGAGCCCTCCGTGGTCGCCGTGGACCAGAAGACGAAGAAGGTCTACGCGGTCGGCGCCGAGGCGAAGGCGATGCTCGGCAAGACCCCCGACCACATCGTCGCGATCCGGCCGCTCAAGGACGGCGTCATCGCCGATTTCGAGATCACCGAGGTGATGCTCCGCGAGTTCATCCGCAAGGCGCAGAAGAAGCGCTTCTTCATCCGCCCGCGGATCGTCATCGCGGTCCCCTCGGGGATCACGGAGGTCGAGCGGCGCGCCGTGACCGACTCGGCGCAGAACGCGGGCGCGCGCGAGGTCTACCTCATCGCCGAGCCGGTGGCGTCCGCGATCGGCGTCGGGCTCCCCGTCGACAAGCCCTCGGGCAACATGGTGATCGACATCGGCGGCGGAACGACGGAGATCGCCGTCATCGCCCTGAACGGGATCGTGACCGATATGTCGATCCGCATCGCCGGCGACGAGATGGACGAGGCGATCGTCATCCATATCAAGAAGGCGTACAACCTCCTCATCGGCGACCAGACCGCGGAGCACGTGAAGATGGTGATCGGCTCGGCGACGAAGCTCAAGAAAGAGGAGGAGATGGAGATCAAGGGCCGCGATCTCGTCTCGGGCATTCCGAAAACCCTCAAGATATCGAGCGCGGAGGTTCGCGAGGCGCTCGCCGAACCGCTCGCGCAGATCGTCGCGGCCGTCAAACAGGCGCTCGAGCAGACGCCGCCCGAGCTCGCGGCCGACATCGTCGACCGCGGGATCGTGATGACGGGAGGGGGTTCGCTGCTCCGAGGGCTCGACGTTCTTCTGAAGGAGGAGACGAACCTCCCGATCAACGTCGTCGAGGATCCCCTCACGTGCGTCGTTCTCGGTTGCGGCAAGGTTCTTTCGAACCTGCATCAGTACGAGCGGATCATTCTCA
The DNA here is from genome assembly GCA_002403075.1 of bacterium UBP1_UBA4783. GTDB lineage: Bacteria > Krumholzibacteriota > Krumholzibacteriia > Krumholzibacteriales > Krumholzibacteriaceae > SSS58A. Next base: position 18,682 of record DHHB01000065.1, read on the forward strand.
AGAGCTCCCGGTTCTAGGCATGCACGTTTTTTCCTTTCTTTTCGACAGACACCTCGATAAGACGGTCCTCGTGATCGCGGTCGCCGCCGGCGTGGCGCTCCTCTCGCTCGGCGAGGAAACGCGGCTTCGTCAAGCGCGCGCGGTCACCGCCGTCCTGCTCTACCCCGTTCATCGAGCCGCCGAGTACTTCGCCTCCGTCTCGTCCCTCGAGGAGGAAAACGAGAGTCTCCGGGCGATGGTCGCGACACTCTATCAGGAGCGCGAGCGCCTGCTCCAGTTCCGCGACGAGCGGGAGCGGCTGCGCGCGCTCGCGGGGCTGCGCGCCGATCCGTTTCACACGTTCGTGCCGTGCGAGGTGATCGGACGCTCCCCGAGCCCCTTCATCCGGTCGGTGACGGTCGACCGCGGCGCCGCGGACAGCGTGCGGGTCGGCATGGCGGTCGTGGGTTACCGCGGGCTCGTCGGCCGCGTCGCGCAGGTCTTCCCGCGCACGGCGGAGGTGCTGCTCATCAGCAACAAATCGATTTCGGTGAGCTGCGTCAACCGGCGGAGCCGGGTCATCGGCATCCTCGAGTGGGACCACGCCAATATCTTCCGACTCGAGTACGTGGGGAAGGAGGAGGACGTGATCGTCGGCGACACGCTCCTCACGAGCGGACACGGGGCGCTCTTTCCGCGAGGATTCGCCGTCGGGACGGTGTTCCGGATCGCCGACGACCGGGGCGGGATCGCGAAGCGCGTGCAGGTGGCGAGCCTCGCGAATCTGAACGCCCTCGAGGAGCTCTTCATCGTGGCGGGCACGCGGGGCTGGAACGACGACCGGCTCTACGACGAGCTCGAGAAGCTCGAGGCGCGCGACGCGCGGAGGCGGTCCGAATGAAACCGGCTCGGACGATACTCGCCGCGCTGATCATCTTCGTGCTGCAGCTCGTGCTCGCGCCGCGGATACGGATCGCGGGAGCCTCTCCCGATCTTCTCATCATCCTGCTCGCCGCGATCGCGCTCGGCCGCGGCCCCGTCTTCGCCGTCGTGGCCGGCGCGCTCATCGGTTTTCTCTCCGATCTCGGCAACGCGTCGTTTCTCGGGATCGGCGTCGTCTCGAAATCGATCATCGCGTACGGAATGGCCCGCCTCGGCGGCGTGCTTCCCGAACACGTGCTCTACCGCGGCTTCGTCATACTCGCCGCGTGTCTCGTGAACGATCTCGTCACCCTCGCCGTCACCACGTCATTTTCGCCGGGGGACATCCTCTTTTCGTTCGGCCGGTACTCGATCCTTTCGGCGATCTACTCGGCGATCGTGGGTGTCGTCGTCTTCGCGGTCCTCGAGCTCTTCGGGAGAAAGGCGGGACGTTCCGATGGGGGCGCTTGACGCGAGCGACGCCTCCGTACTCGATCCGAGACGCCGCACGCTCTCGACGATACTCGTCTGCGTCATGGCCGTGCTCGCCGTCCGTCTCTTCTGGCTCCAGGTCGTCCGCCACGAGCATTTCGCGAAGCTCTCGTATTCGAACCAGCTCCAACGCGAGCGGATCCCGGCCCCGCGCGGGATCATACGCGCCCGGTACGGCGAGAAGCTCGTCGCCAACACGCCCGTCTATCAGATCAGCGTCCTGCCGAACCGCGCCTCCCGCCGCCGCGAGCTTCTCGCGCTCGCCTGCGAGTGGCTTCGGCTCGATCCCGCGAAGGTGGAGAGCGATCTCGACGCGTGGATGAAGCGGTATGCGGACGGTCGCGACATGACGATCGTTCAAGCCGCGAACAAGGAGCAGATCTCCGTTCTGCGGGAGAATCGCGAGCTCCTCTCGTTCTTCAGGCTCGCGATGCGGCCGAGGCGCTTCTTCCCCGAGGGCGCGCTCGGCGCGCACCTGTTCGGGTACGTCGGCGAAGTGACGGATCAGGAGATCGGAGGCTCCGGCGGACTGGAACGGGGGGACATCGTCGGGCGCACGGGGCTCGAGGCGGCCTACGAGAAATACCTGCGCGGCGTCGACGGCATCCGCATCGTCGGCATCAGCGTCGAAGGCCAGCAGGTGGGGGAGATCAGCGGACTCATGGACGGCGACGAAATCGAGCGTCTCGGCGGGGCGCGCCCGAGCGTGCCCGGCTGCGACGTCTATCTCACGATCGATCTCGCGCTGCAGCGGGCGGCGGAGGAGGCGTTCCAGTGGGAGCGCGGGGCTCTCGTCGCCATGGACCCTCGCACGGGGGAGATCCTCGCCATGGTGAGCCGTCCCGCCTACGACCCGAACATGTTCATCGAGGGGCTGAGCGGCGATCGCTGGCGCGAGCTGTTCGACGATCCCGCCCGCCCGATGTTCAACCGCACCGTGCAGGCCGCCTATCCGCCGGGATCCACGTTCAAATCCGTGACGGCCTACGCCGCGCTCGTGAACGGCCGCATCACGGAACATGCCTATCAACGCCC
>DHHB01000065.1:21186-59844 GCA_002403075.1 bacterium UBP1_UBA4783
GTCGACGAGCTCGCCGCCGCGGCCCGGCTCTTCGGCCTCGGCAGGAAGACCGGCATCGACCTGCCGAGCGAGGTGTCGGGCGTGGTGCCCGACCGGGCTTATCTCGACCGGCGGTTCGGCAAGCGCGGGTGGACGAAGGGCCTGATGCTCAATTTCTCGATCGGACAGGGAGAGATACTGACGACCCCCGTTCAGCTCTGCGCGTTCACGGCACGCGTGGCGAACGGCGGCAGACGCATCGAGCCGCACGTCGTGAAGGAGATCGTCGGCGCCGGCGGCGAGACGGCGTTCCGCGCGGATGCCTCGGCGAAGCCCGATCCCTCGATCGACAGGCGCGCCCTCGAAATCATCCGCGGGGCGCTCCGCGGCGTCGTCGAAAACGAACGGGGAACGGGGCGCGCGGCGGCGATCCCGAACGTCGCCGTCGCCGGCAAGACGGGAACGGCCCAGAATCCGCACGGAGAGGATCACGCGCTCTTCGTCGCGTACGCCCCGGCTGAGGATCCGACCATCTGCCTCGCGATCGTGATGGAAAACGCCGGCCACGGCGGATCGATGGCCGCGCCGATCGCGCGGCGCGTGCTCGCCGCCTATTTCGCCGAGCCCGAGGGGCCCCCCGCTCCCTCGGCCGTCGCGACAGCCGGGAGGAGATGACGGCGATGGGGGACCGGTACTTCCACGATTTCGACTGGCTCATCCTCCTCTCCGGGATCCTCATCATCGCGCTCGGGCTTCTCACGCTCTATTCGATCGAGCACGTGCCGGCGGAGTTCCGCGACACCGTCCATCCTCCGAAAACGGGCGCGTTCGAGAGACAGCTTCTCTGGGTCGCCGCCGGTCTCGCCGCGATGGCGGTGGCCTGCTTCATTCCGTACCGGTACTACGAAGGGATGGCCGTCGTCATCTACGGCGCCGGGATCGCGCTGCTCCTCGCCGTGCTCTTCCTGCCCGCGAGCAAGGGCGCGCATCGCTGGATCAATCTCGGTTCCTTCAACCTCCAGCCGAGCGAATTCATGAAGATAGCCGTCATCTTTCTCCTCGCGCGGTTTCTCGCCGAGAAGCGCAACCGGGCCTCCGACGCGCGCGTGCTGCTGATCTCCGCCGCGATCGTCGTCGTTCCGTTCCTCCTCGTCGTCCGGGAGCCCGATCTCGGTTCGGCGCTCGTCTACCTCGCTCTGCTCTTTCCCATCCTCTACTGGCGCGGGCTCGACGAGGGGCTGCTCATCCTCTTCATGACGCCGCTCGCGAGCGCCGGACTCACGATCTACAGCGCGACGGCGATGGAAGGAGGGGGCTACCCGCTCCTTCTCCTGCTCTTCTTCATCGTGCTTCTCGTCTACGCGTACCGGCGCCGGCGCGATATCGTGCGGAGCGTCGTCCTCATCGCCATGAACCTCGGCGTCATGCTCCTCGTGCCGGTGGCCTGGAGCCGTCTGCAGCCGTATCAGCAGCAGCGCATCCTCACGTTCCTTCGGCCCGAGTCCGACGTTCTCGGATCGGGATGGCAGGTCTACCAGTCGAAGCTCGCGATCGGATCCGGCGGCTTCATGGGGAAGAAGTTCCTCCACGGCACGCACAAGCTGCTCGCGTTCCTTCCCGAGCGGCACAGCGATTTCATCTATTCGGTGATATCCGAGGAGCTCGGTTTTCTCGGCGGCCTGATGGTGATCGCCCTCTTCACGGTCATCATCGTCCGGGGCCTCTACCTCGCGACGAAGGTGAAGAACCGGTTCGCCTCGATTTCGGCGGTCGGGATCTGCTCCTACTTCGCCTTTCACGGTGTCATCAATATCGGCATGACGACCGGGCTCACCCCCGTGACGGGGCTGCCGCTTCCCTTCATGAGCTACGGCGGGTCGTCGATGGTCGTGAGCTGCTTCCTTCTCGGACTGCTGCTCAATTTCAGCATGCGATTCTACGAATACTGACGGGAGGCCGGCGATGCACCCTGTGCTCATCGAGATCGGACGCCTGCGGATCTACTCGTACGGTTTCATGCTCGCCGCGAGCTTCTGGATCGGTATACTGCTCGCGGCCCGGCGTGCCCGCGCGCGGGGCGTCGATCCGGTCCGCATCTACGATCTCAGCATCATACTCATCCTCGCGGCGGTCGTCGGATCGCGCGTGCTCTACATCCTCACGCATCGATCGGACTATCGCAGCGTTCTCGACGTCGTCGCGCTCTGGCAGGGCGGGGCCACGTTCTACGGCGGCTTCGCGCTCGCCCTCGCCGGCGCCGTCGTCTACCTCCGGCGCGCGAAGCTCTCCTTCCTTCTCGTCGCCGATATCTGCGCTCCGTCGATCGCGCTCGGCGAATCGCTCACGCGGATCGGGTGCTTCCTGAGCGGCTGCTGTTTCGGCGCGCCGACCGGCTCGGCGCTCGGAGTCGTCTTTCCGCCGGATTGCCCGGCGGGGTATCACGCGCACGGCGCCGCGCTCCATCCGACGCAGCTCTACTCGTCGGTCTTCACGCTCGCGCTCGCCGGCGCGCTCCTCCTCGCCGATCGCCGGCGCCCGTTCACCGGGTTCACCTTCTCGCTCCTGTGCGTCCTGTACGGCGCGGGAAGGTTCACGATCGACATCTTCCGTTACTACGAGCCGTCCTCCCGGATCGCGGGCGGCCTCGCCGTAAGCCAGGCGGCGAGCGTCGCTCTCGCCGCGGCGGGGGCGGTCCTGTTCGCCGTTCTGCGGCGGAGGCGGAGCGCGCGGGGTTGATCGCGCGGGGTGGTGGGGTGCGGTGCGGGGCTTTCTTTCGTTCCTCCTCGATTCGCTCGTTCCCCTCTCGTGCGTCGTCTGCGGGCGCTGGATCGACGGGGACGCGGATCCGCCGCCCCGGGGGGCCGTCCCGGCGGCGGGGGGCGCGTTCGATCCGGGCGGCCTCTTTCACGAGCTCTTCGCCGGCATCCGGATGCCGGCGCGGGTTCTGTGTCCCGCGTGCTGGCGATCGCTCGATCGGGCAGTCGCGGACGCCGCGCTTCCCCTCGGGAGCGGTTCGCCGGCGCCGCTCATATCGCCCTTCTACACGAACGACGCTCTCCTCGCCCTCGTGCGGTTTCTCAAGTTCGCCGGAGGGAGATCGGCCGCGCCGCCGCTCGCCTGGTGGATGGCGGACTCGCTCCGCCGAGCCCTCGACCGCCGCGGCGTTCGCCGCGAGGTGGGAGCGGTCCTCGCGCCGGTCCCGCTCCATCCGCGGAGGCTCAGGGAGCGCGGGTACAACCAGGCGCTCCTCCTCGCGCGCTGCGTCGGCCGGGAGCTCGGGCTCCCGGTGGAGGACGGCGCCCTCGTCAGGGAACGCGCCACGAAGAGCCAATCGAAGCTCGGCGAGGACGAGCGCGCCGAGAACGTGCGCGGCGCGTTCGCGCTCCGGCGGCCGGACCGGATCGAGGGGCGCGGGATCGTGCTCGTCGACGATCTCGTGACCACCGGCGGGACGGCGCGCGAGTGTCTCGCCGCGCTCCTCGCGGCGGCCCCGGCCTGGACGGCCGTTCTGTCCGCCGGCAGGGTCCGGGACGTCGGCCGCGCGTCCGGGACTCGTGCTTGACAGAGCCGCACCGATGTGCAAGCATTGCCCTTACGGTTTTCGTCCCACGCGTCAACAAGGGAGGATACGGTGCTCGTCACGAACAGGGATCTGCTCCGGGCCGCCCGCCGGGGAAAGTACGCGGTCGGCGCTTTCAACATAAACAACATGGAGTTCCTGCAAGCGATCACGGGCGCGGCCGAGGAGCTCTCGAGCCCCGTCATCATCGCGATCTCCGAGGGGGCCATCAAGTACGCGGGGTTCGCGAACGTTGTCGGCATGGTGCATCTCGCCGCGAAGGAGCGCGCCGCTCCGATATCGCTCCATCTCGATCACGGGAAGGACATGGAGACGATCGCCGCGTGCATCGAGGGGGGCTTCACCTCCGTCATGATCGACGGTTCGGCTCTCCCGTTCGAGGAGAACGTCGCCGTGACGAAAAAGGTCGTCGAGATGGCCGCGTCGAAGGGCGTCTCCGTCGAGGGGGAGCTCGGCAAACTCGCCGGCATCGAGGACAACGTTTCGGTCGCCGAGCGCGACGCGGCCCTCACCGATCCGGCGCAGGCCGAGGAGTTCGTCCGCAGAACCGGCGTCGACGCCCTTGCCATCGCGGTCGGCACCTCGCACGGCGCGTACAAGTTCAAGGGGGAGCCGAAGCTCGCCCTCGACCGCATCGGCGACATCGCCGGGCGCGTGCCGTGTCTCCTCGTGCTCCACGGCGCATCGGGCGTGAAGCGGGAGAACGTCGAGATCGCGAACCGCTTCGGCGCCTCGATCAAGGGGGCGAGGGGGGTTCCCGACGACGCCATCGTCGAGGCGATCGACCGCGGCATCGCCAAGGTGAACATCGACACCGACATGAGAATCGCCTTCACGGCGTACGTGCGCAAGGCCCTCGCGGAGAAACCCGAGGAGATCGATCCGCGGAAGATCCTCGGACCCGGCCGCGACGCCATCCGCGAGGTCGTTAAGGAAAAGATTCGGCTCTTCCGAAGCGAAGGAAAAGCGAAGTAACAACGGTCCCGGAGCACCGGCAAAGGAGGCTCGCAATGGCGATCAAGGTTGCCATCAACGGATTCGGACGCATCGGGCGGCTCGTTTTCCGCGAGGCCATGAAGGACGAGGATTTCGAGATCGTCGCCGTGAACGATCTCACGAACGCCGCCACGCTCGCGCATCTCGTGAAGTACGATTCGGTCCACGGCAAATACCGCGGCACGGTGTCGGTGAAGGACGGGAAGTACCTCGTCGTCGACGGAAAGACGATCGAGGTCTTCGCCGAAAAGAGCCCCGCCGCGCTTCCGTGGAAGAAGCTCGGCGTCGACGTCGTGATCGAGTCGACGGGCAAGTTCCGCAAGCGCCCGGACGCGTCGCTCCACCTCGAAGCGGGCGCCCGCAAGGTCATCATCTCCGCCCCGAGCCCCGATCCCGACATCATGATCGTCATGGGCGTGAACGACAAGCTCTACCGCAACGACGCGCACCACATCATCTCGACCGCCTCGTGTACGACGAACTGCCTCGCGCCGATCGCGAAGATACTCGACGATGCGTTCGGCATCGCGAACGGGCTCATGACCACGATCCACTCCTACACGAACGACCAGGTCATCCTCGATTACCCGCACAAGGACCTGCGCCGGGCCCGCGCGGCCGCCGTGTCGATGATTCCGACGACGACCGGCGCCGCGAGCGCCGTCGGAAAGGTGCTTCCCCAGCTCAACGGAAAGCTCAACGGCACCGCCGTGCGCGTTCCCGTCGTGAACGGCTCGCTCGTCGACCTCGTCGCGACCTTCGAGAAGGACGCGACGGTCGAAGCCGTGAACGGCGCCGTGAAGAAGGCGGCGGACGGCGCGCTCAAGGGGATCGTCGAGTACTGCGAGGATCCGATCGTTTCGTGCGACATCATCGGCAATCCGCATTCCTCGATATTCGACGCGCTCTCCACGATGAGCATCACGCCGCGCGTCTTCAAGGTGTTCTCGTGGTACGACAACGAGTTCGGCTACGCGAGGCGGATGGTCGACATGATGAACCTCATCGCGCGCTGAGCGCGTCGGCAAGGAGGATACGCCGGTGAGAAAGAAAACGCTCCGCGACGCGGATCTGCGGGGGCGCCGCGTGCTCATGCGCGTCGACTTCAACGTTCCTCTATCGAAGCAGGGCGACATCGCCGACGACACCCGTGTGCGCGCGTCGCTTCCGAGCGTCGATTACATCGTGGAACGCGGCGGATCCGTCGTTCTCGTGTCGCACCTCGGACGCCCGAAGGGCGCGAAGAACAAGGCCTACACCCTCCGGCCCGTGGCGGATTGTCTCGGCGGCCTCGTGAGCCATCCGGTGAAGTTCGCCGACGACTGTGTCGGCCCCGGCGTCGAGAAGCTCGTCGCCGGGCTCGCGCCCGGGGAGATCGCGCTGCTCGAGAACCTCCGGTTCTATCCGGAGGAGGAGGCGAACGATCCCGGCTTCGCGAAGCGGCTCGCTTCCTACGGCGATCTGTACGCGAACGACGCATTCGGAACGGCGCATCGCGCCCACGCCTCGACCGAGGGGGTCACGCGTCACTTCAAGGAGAACGTCGCGGGGTTCCTCATGGAGCGGGAGATCGACGCCCTCGAGGGGCTTCTCGAGAGCCCCGCGCGGCCCTTCGTCGCCGTCCTCGGCGGCGCGAAGGTCTCCGGCAAGCTCGAGCTCATCAGGAACCTTCTCGCCCGCGTCGACCGAGTCCTCGTCGGCGGCGGCATGGCGTTCACGTTTTTCAAGGCGGCGGGTCTCGAAATCGGCAAGTCGCTCGTCGACGAGGCGCTCGTGCCGATGTGCCGTTCGCTCATGGAAGAGAACGAGCGGAAGGGGAAAAAGCGCATCCTCCTGCCGGTCGACTGCGTGATCGCCCCGGAGATCAGCGCGGCCGCCGCGGCCGCGACCGTCTCGACGGGGGACATTCCCGAGGATATGATCGGCGTCGACATCGGCGAGCGCACCGTCGAGCTCTTCCGGGAGGAGCTCGCCGCCGCGAAGACCGTATTCTGGAACGGGCCGATGGGCGTGTTCGAGATTCCCCAGTTTTCAGCGGGAACGAGAAAGATCGCCCGTATCATGGCGGATATCACGAAGGGCGGCGCCGCGACGGTCGTCGGCGGGGGAGACAGCGTCGCCGCGCTCAACCAGGCGGGTCTCGCGGGCTCGGTGAGCCACGTGTCGACGGGGGGCGGTGCGTCCCTCGAGCTTCTCGAAGGGAAGAAGCTCCCCGGCGTGGAGGCTCTCAGCGACAGGTAGCCGTTCCGCGCGCCTCGCGATCCGCGGGCCGTCGTCCGGCCCCTCGCAGGGAGGCGGGATCGCGCCGCACGAAAGGTCCGATGATGAGAAGAAGGATCGTCGCCGGCAACTGGAAGATGAACAAGGACCATGTCGAAGGCGCCGCCCTCGCGCGCGACATCGCCGCGGGTCTCGCGGCGAGGCCGTCGTCTTGCGAGGTCGTTCTCATCCCTCCGTTCACGAGCCTGCCCGCCGTGCGGGAGGCGATCCGGGGCTCGGCCGCGAAGGCGGGCGCCCAGGATATCTCCGCCGAGGACGAGGGGGCTTTCACCGGCGAGATCTCGGGGAGGATGCTCCGCGCCCTCGGCTGCGAGTACGTGCTCGTCGGACATTCGGAGCGGCGCCACATCATCGGGGAGGGAGGCGCTCTCCTCGCGCGAAAGCTCCGCGCTGCGCTGCGCAGCGGCCTCTCGCCCGTCTACTGCGTCGGCGAGCTTCTCGGCGAGCGCGAATCGGGAGCCGCCGAGGAGGTCGTCTCGCGGCAGATCCGGGAAGGCTGCGAGGGACTTTCCCCTGCCGAGTTCTCCCGGGTCGTCCTCGCCTACGAGCCGGTCTGGGCGATCGGAACCGGCAGGACGGCGACGCCGAAAGACGCCTCCGACATGCACGGCGCGATACGCCGTCTCATCGGGGATCTCCTCGGCGCCGAGGCGGCCGCGGAGGTTCCGGTGCTCTACGGCGGCAGCGTCAAGCCGGAGAGCGCCGCGGGGCTTCTCGCTGACCGGGAGATCGACGGGCTGCTCGTAGGAGGCGCCTCGCTCGCGGCGGATTCGTTCCTCGCCATCGTCCCCCGATAAATCATTTGACTGCATGCGGGGATTTCATTAAACTACTGTCTTTGAAAAGGCTGGTGATCGGATGCTGTTCACGATTGTATTGTCTCTGCATGTGATTGTATGCGTGTTGCTTACAATCGTCGTGTTGATGCAGTCCTCCCGGGGGGCGGCTCTTTCGGCGGCCTTCGGAGGGAGCGGCGGCCAGCTTTTCGGCGGCCGCGAAGCGGCGACGTTTCTCGGCAAGGCGACAACGTGGCTCGCGATAGGCTTTTTCGTCACGTCCCTCGCTCTTGCGTTCCTCTCCGCGGGGAGAGGCGGCGGCGGCGAATCGAGCGCCCTGAGACGCGCGGCGCGCGATCAGTGGGGAACGGTAGCGCCGGAAGAGCAAAAGGCCGTGAGCGACGTCATGGGCAACGTGCCGGAACCGCCCGCGGAACAGGGTCAGCAGAGCGGCGGCGGGCAACCGGGGGGCGGTCAGGGCGGCACGCAGCCGTAATTCTACGGACGGATTTATGCCGGGGTGGTGGAATTGGTAGACACGCTACTTTGAGGGGGTAGTGGGGAGACCCATGCGGGTTCAAATCCCGCCCCCGGCATGAGATACACACGGGGCTCGAGACTCGGCCCCGTTTTTCTATCGGAAGCGTTCGAGAGGGGACCGGCGAGGCGATGGATCGATTCTTCGAATCGTACGCGGGGGTGCTGACGCTCGTCGCGCTTCTCGTCGCCGCGGCGTCGCTCGTTCTGGCCGTCCTCGTCATCGTCGATCTGCGGCGGCTCAAGCGGCCGTTCCGCGGCATGGCCGCCGTGTACGAGAAGAAGGGCGCCGAGCAGGCCCTCGAGGAGCTTCTGAGGGGGATCGACGAGAACCGGGAGTTCCTCCGGACGCATTCGGACGACATCAAGCGGATCTTCCGGCTTCTCGCCGCCTGCTACACCGGAACGGGGCTCGTCAAGTACAACGCCTTCGAGGACATCGGCGGCATGCAGAGCTATTCTCTCTGTATGCTCACGCGCGAGAAGAACGGCTACATCCTCACGAACCTCGTCGGGCGCACGTCGACGCGCGGGTACGCCCTCGACGTGAGGGACGGAAAGCCTTCGCGGAATCTGAGCGACGAGGAGAAGGAAGCCTACGATATCGCGATGAAGTCTCTCTCCCAGCCCGAGGCCTGACCGCCGCGGAACAGCCGCGGCGCGTCCTACCGGAGCCGCCTCCACGACCGGTACATGCTCTTGACGTAGATGAAACCGGCGGCCATGCCGCCGAGATGCGCGAAGTGGGCGATGCCGTCCCCGCCGCTGAATCCGCTCACGAACTCTATGATCACGACGAAGATGACGAGCGTGCGCGCGCGGACGGGCAGGATCCCCCAGACGTAGATCTCGTTGTACGGGAAAAGCATCGCGTACGCCACGAGGATGCCGTAGCCGGCGCCGGAGGCGCCGATGACGGTCGTGTTGTAGGAGAAGATGAAGCTCCCGATCGCGCCGCCGAGACCGCATACGAAGAAGTAGCGGAGGAAGCGCTGGCTACCCCAGACCCCCTCGAGAGGGCTTCCGAACATATAGATGATGAACATGTTGAGCAGCAGATGCCAGAAGCCTCCGTGGAGGAACATATAGGTCACGAGCTGCCAGACGAAGCCCTTCGTGACGACGAGACGAGGCAAGAGGCCGAAAAAATTGATGAAAGCGGTTTCGCGCAGAACGAGCTCGAGGATGAAGATGGCGACATTGACGATGATGATCTGGTTGACGACGCTCTCCGTGAGGAAGGCGACGATGGGATTCGACGAATATCTCCGGTAATAAGGCATCTCGACGTACCCTTTCGAGCATGAAATTTGCTATCATAATAACGAATCCGCTACGCGGTGGCAACCGCGGATGAACGCTATTTTTACCTGGACGCGGGGCCGGCGGATCGGCGCCGCGTCCGAGAGGTGATTCGATTGAAGAGTGCGATCGTCGCGGCAACGATGCTCTTGCTGTGCATCGGAGGAGAGGCGCGCGGAAGGACCTGGTACGTCTATCCGAACGGAGTCGGCGGAGACGCTCCGACGATACAGGCCGCCGTGGACTCCGCAGCGGCGTCGGGAGACAAGATACTGCTGAGGGCTGGCGTCTACCGGGAGACGGGTATCGTCGTCGACGGAAAGGCCCTTCTCATCGATCAGGTCGACGGCCAGGCGTATCTGCGCTCTCCGTCGCCGGGAAGCGGCGTCTGCATAACGGCGAGAAACGTATCGAGCGGCTTCTCGCTCAACTCCCTCTCTTTCCGGGGCTTCGAAACGGCGATCGCCCTCGAAAACACGGCGGGCTACGTTCAATGGCCGACCCTTCGCGATTGCGGCAGGGGTGTGTCGATCTCGGGGGGCCTCTCCGCCGTCACCGTCTGGTTCGCGCTCATCGATTCCTGCGGGACGGGGGTCGAGGTGAACGGGGGAGCGGCGATCGTTCTGCAGAACCTGACGATCGCTCATTGCGAAACGGGCGTGGCGTTCGGGGGCGGAAGCTCGACCTTCGCGCGCTCCATCGTGTACGGCTGCTCGACGGGCGCCTCCTGCGCGGGAGGGGCGGCGGCCCCGAGCTGCAACGACTACTTCCTCAACGGAGCCGATTATGCGGGCTGCGCGCCCGGCGCGACCGATTTCTACTCCGATCCGATGTTCTGCTTCGCCGTGGCGCCCTCACCGGGGCTCTACTGGCTTCACGCGGCGTCGCCGTGCTTCACCGGGGCGGATCCGAATCCGTGCGGCGTGCGATGCGGCGCGCTGATAACGGCCGCGGGATGCACCGGCACCGCGATCGAGGAGACGAGCTGGGGCGCCGTCAAGGCGCTCTACCGCTGAAAGGGCTTGCCATGAGCCGCGCGTTCGGTCATCATCGGACCGTGACGCGACGGCGGGGCATAACGATCATCGGCGCGGCCGCAGCGGCCGCGCTTTTTTTCGCGCCGCCCGCGGCGGTTTCCCGCCCGGACGATGCGCAGGAGGACCGCACGGCGAAGGAGGCTCCCGCGGTGGAAGCCGTGTTCTACAACGGAACAATCTACACGATGGATCTCGAGCGGCCGGTCGTCGAGGCGCTCGCCGTCGGCGGAGGCAGGATCGTCGCGGCGGGCGGCTCGGCGGATCTGCTCGCGGATTGCCCCCCCGGAGCGGCGCGCATCGATCTCGGCGGCCGCGCCGTCATCCCGGGCCTCACGGACGCCCACGCCCACTTTCTCGGCTATGCGGAGAGGTCCGCGTGGATCGACCTCGGCGGCGCGCGTTCGCTCGCGGACGCGAAGATCCGTGTCTCGGATCGGGATTCGGGAGGCCGGGGCGGCTGGATTCTCGGCAGGGGATGGGATCAAAACGACTGGCCCGAGCCCGCCTATCCCGGCAGGGCCGAGCTCGACGCCGTGACCGGCTCCTCGCCCGCGTATCTCGTCCGGGTATGCGGGCACGCCGCATGGGTCAACACGGCTGCTCTTCGTCTCGCCGGCGTCGACGCCCGCACGCCCGATCCGCCGGGGGGCAGGATCATGCGGGACGCCGCGGGAGAGGCGACGGGGATCCTCCTCGATAACGCGATGGATCTCGTATCACGGCTCATTCCGCCGCTCTCCGCGTCGGAGAAAAGGCGTTTGCTCATCGAAGCCGCCGGACGATGTCTCGCGGCGGGCCTCGTCGGAGTGCACGAGATGGGCATTTCGCCTGAAACGGTCGAGCTGTACCGCGGGCTCCGCGACGAGCGCGCGCTTCCGTTCCGAATAACGGCCTACCTCGAAGGGAGCGATCCCGGCGTCGAGCGCCTGCTCGAGGCGGGGCCGTCCTCGCCGGAATCCCGGGAGAAATTCTCGATCGTGGGCGTCAAGTTCTACGCCGACGGCTCGCTCGGCGCGCGCAGCGCCGCGCTGCTTTCGGACTATTCGGACGATCCGGGAAACCGGGGGATCATGGTCGCCGATCCCGAAACTCTGTACGCCCATATGCGCCGCTCGGCGGCGCGGGGTTTCCAGACGGCGGTGCACGCGATCGGCGACGCGGCGGTTCGGGCCGTTCTCGACGTCTACGAGCGTATGGCGCGGGAGGGTCGCTCGCCGGACGCGAGACACAGGATCGAGCACGTCCAGGTGGTGGCGCCCTCGGATGTGCCTCGTTTCGCCTCGCTCGGCGTCGTTCCCTCGATGCAGTTCATCCACTGCACGTCCGATATGGCGTGGGCCGGGGCGCGGCTCGGCCCGGTCCGTGAGACGGGCGCGTACGCGTGGAGATGGCTTCTCGATTCGTTCGGGAGGATGCCGGGGGGGAGCGATTTCCCCGTCGAGCCGATCGATCCCTTGCTCGGGATATACGCGGCGGTGACCCGCATGAGCCTCGACGGAGAGCCTTCCGGCGGCTGGCATCCGCGTCAGCGGCTCACCGTGTACGAGGCCGTGAAGGCCTTCACCGTCGACGCCGCGTGGGCGGCGCACCGCGAGGATATCGCGGGCTCCCTCGCTCCCGGCAAGCTCGCCGATTTCGTCGTGCTCTCCGAGGATATCTTTCTGGTCGATCCCGCCGCCATCCCGCGGATCGAGGTGCTCGCGACCGTCCTCGGCGGCGAGATCGTTCATCGTGCGAGCGCCTTCTAAGCCTTATCCCTCGCGCGACGCCTCCCCTCAGATCCCCGCTCGCGGGCTCGCGTTTTCGGCCGGGCGAAACTAATTCCGTCTTATCCTCTGATCGATGATGGAGAGCGGCAGGCCGGGCGACCGCCCGAGAAGCGCGCGCGTCTCCCGCCTCGGGTTGCCGGCGGCGCCCGGCTCGGCCATCCGGTCGAGCAGGCGCTCGACGAGGAGAAGGGATATCCCGGACCACGCGGCGGACGGGGAAAGGGATGCGGCGAGCGCTTCCCGCTCGGCCTCTTTCCGCTCGATGAGCGCCGTCTCGGCCACGTAACGCGCGGCGTTCTCCCCGGTGAGCGTGCCGGCGTGGATGCGGAGCACGATGACGGTCCTCGCGAGACGCAGCGACCAGTCGTCGAGAAGCCTCAGATAGAGCTCCGGATCGTTTGTGCGCAGCTCGTCCGCGATGTCGATGAGCGCGAGATGGCGCATCCCCTCACGCCACGTCTCGCTCGCGAAGACCGCGGCGACGGTGTCCGCGGCCTCGCAGACGAGCCGGTCCGCGTCGAGAAGACGGGGGGAGACGGCGAGCATGGCGTATCGCAGAGCCGCGGCCTCGATCCGAGCGGCGTCGCCGGATACGAGAACGAGGGGCCGGCAAGAGGGAGCGGCGAACGGCGCGACGCGCGCGGCGACCGCGGGAGCCGGGAAGAGCGGGATGGAGAGATGCGGATTCTTCGTCGGGTCGCCGGCGAAGCGCGTGTCGGCCGGGAAGCGGAGGCCGGGTTTCGCGCCGCGCGCCTCGCCGAAAACGGACGCCCGCGAGTTCGACGACCACAGGCTGTCGATGCAGCGGGCGGCGAGCTCCCCGGGCGTTTCGGCCGCGGCCGGCGCGGAGACGCGGGGAAGCGGTGTCTTAGCGGCTTCGGATGTCCGGGCGCCCGCGATCGCCGCGAGCCCCGACCGCGCCCCGCTCTTCTCGAACTCCATCCGCCGGACCGTCGCGACGCGATCGGCCGCGAGCCGCGCGATCCTGCGCTCGGCCTCCGCGAGGAACGCGTTCGGATCGATGTCGAGGATCTCTTCGTAGAGAAATATCCTCGAGAGGTTCTCGAACCCGAGGATGAGGCTGCCTCGCGTTCCGCCGAGGATCGCGAGCGAGATGAACTCCCTGAAATCGCCGATCGCGGCGCGCGCGATCGAAAACTCGGCGTCGAAGGAGACCCCGTAGCGGCCTTCGGCGAGGCGCGCGATCCCGTCGAGACGGCCGGCGAGGCCGTCGAGGCGCGCCGCGGCGAGGCTCGCGGACGCCTCGGCCGGATTGCGCAGGACGAGCGCGCCGTTCGAGAAGAGATCCGCCGTCGCGAGAACGCGCTTCCCGTAGGCCTCCGCTTCGCCGGGACGGACCGGTTCGAGGCGCGACGGCATCTCTTCGAGCGCTTCCTCGGCGGCCCATGCGTAGAGGAGCGGGTTCGTCCGGTGGATCGCGAGCCGCTCGAAGGCGAATCGTTCACCGCGGCTCCAGTTGATCATGACGCGCGCCTGGTCGATCTCGCGGGCCGAGAGACCGGCCGCGGAGAGGGCCGAAAGCCGGTCGTCGAGCCGCTCGAGAGCCTCCACGGCGTCGCCTATCTCGCCGGCGCCGAACGTGAACAGAAGCGAATCGGCCTCGACGATCCCGAGGCGCGAGGCGCGGAGAGGGTGGATGACGGTATAAAGCCGCACCGCCTCGGCGGCGAGGCGCCGGAACTCGGCGCGCCCCGCGCGCGCCCGGTTATCCGCGCATCCCTGAAGCAGCGCGAGGCACGCGGCGGCGAACAGCACCTGGGCCCGTCGTTTCGTGTTCATTGCTGCGCTCCCGAAAACGGCCGGCGGCAGCCGGAGGCGCCGGCCGGCGCGTCGAGTTTTCCTGCTATATAACCGCTCGCCGGGGGATAGTAAAGAAGCTTTCGACGTTATCTCTTGAGGATCGCGCGAAGGAGGCCGTATACTCGAGCCTCTCACGGGCGTCGCCGGCGGCCGGGGAGGGCGCATGGAGGGTCGATTGAAAAAGATACCGGAAGGCTTCGTCTCGTACCGTTTCGCGGCGATCGTCATCGCTTCGCTCTTTTTCGCGAGTCTCGCCGGCTGGATCGCGCAGGAGCTCGTGCCGCCGGATTTCGTCGAGCGGCGGGCGCTCTACGACGCGTCGTGGCGGCCCGGCGCGGCGCGGATCGTCGATCTTCTCGATCTCCATGATCCGTTCCGGTCCCTCTGGTACCGGTTCGTTCTGGCCCTTTTCTTCGCCGTGCTCGTCGCGTGCAACGTCTCGCGCTTCCGGCGCATCGCCCTGCGGTCGCTCCGCGCCGAGCTTCCCGCGGGAGCGGAGGAGCTCCGAAAGCGTCCCCTGTTCTTCGATCTCTCGTGGCGCTCCCTGACGGCCGGGGTCAAGGGGGCCGCCGATCCGCTCGTTCGGTACGGAGAGCGGCACGGGCGGCGCGAATCCGTCGATCCGGCCGCGCTCGAACGGCTCTTCGCCCGCCTCGAGGTTCTTCTGAAGCGGCGGGGGCTGCGCGTCGCATGCGCGCGCGGCGGCGACGCCGTCCGGTTCACGGCCACCTCGGGGAGGCTCCGTTCGCCCGGGACCATGCTCTTTCACCTCGGCATCGCCGTCATCACCGTCGGAGGGCTCGTCGGCAGCCTTCTCGGGTGGCGCGGCATGGTCTACCTCAAGGAGGGCGAGACCGCGCCGTTGCCGCCCGACAGCGCCGCGGCGCTTCGCGTCGACGATTTCCGGATCGTGACGGCCGGCGGCGGGGAGATACGGGACTATATCTCGACGGTCACCATCCTCGGAGAGCGGGGAGAGACGCTCGCGGCGGGAACGATCGAGGTCAATCGCCCGTTCCGCCACGGAGGGGTGAACATATATCAGAGCTCGTACACGATGAGCGAGGGAGAGTTCGCCCGTGCGCGCATATCGTACCGGCTGCGCGGCGAGATCGGCCGCCGGACGGCGGAGATGACGAGCGGCTCGGCGGCCGTTCTCGGGGACAGCGCGGCGGTCGTCTCGGCGCTCCGTTTCCTGCCCGATTTCCGCATGGGTTCTCAGGGGGCGTTTTCGGCGAGCCCGTTCCCGGCGAATCCGGCTCTTGAGGTCGAGGTTTCGAGCTCCGGCGAGGTGCGCCGGGGATGGCTGTTCCTCCGCCATCCCGATTTCAACTCCCGCTTCGGGGCGGGGGTCGATCTCGCGCTCGAGGGCGTCGAACCGGTGTACTACACGGGGCTCGAGTTCGCCTCGAATCCGGGCGTGCCGGTCCTTTTCGCGGGGTTCGCGGCCGCGACCCTCGGGCTCCTCTTCATGTACCTCTGCAACCCCCGGATCATCAAGGGGATCGCGACGCGCGAAGGGCTGCTCATGGCGGGCGTCGAGGGCCGCTGGAAGGCGAGCTTCGCGCGCGAGTTCGAGGAGATCCGGGAGACGATTCAGCGGGAATTCGACGAAGGCGGGTGACGAACGTGGCTCACGCGGACACGCAATTATTCTGGCTCGCGTTCTGGATGTATCTCGTCTCGTTCGTTCTCTTCACGGTGTTCTCGGCGGTCAAGCGCCGCGGCGCGGGCCTCGCCGCGACGGCCGTTTTCGCGGCCGCGTTCGTCTGCCATACCGGAGCGCTCGCGGCTCGATGGATCGCGACGACCCATCCCCCCTTCTCGACGATGTACGAGTACGCGGTCACCATGTCGTGGGCGGTCGCGCTCTCGTTCGTCGTCGTCCTCGCCCGTTTCCGCCGGATGGCTCTCGGCGTCGCCGTCTCGCCCCTCCTCATCGTCGTGCTCGTCGTCGCTTCGCTCCTGCCGAAGGAGGCCTCGAAGCAGCTCATGCCCGCGCTCCAGAGCTACTGGTTCTACATCCACGTGACGCTCGCCGCGCTCGCCGAAGGGGCGTTCATCGTCGCGGCGGGCACGGGGATCGTCTATCTCGCGAGACGGAAGGGGGGGGGAGCGAAGGACGTCCTGCCGGCGAACGACCTTCTCGAGGAGATCGTCGCGCGCGCGATCCGCATCGGCTATCCGCTCTTCACGATCGGCGCGATGTTCGCAGGGGCGATATGGGCGCAGTACGCGTGGGGACGGTTCTGGAGCTGGGATCCGAAGGAGACGGGCTCGCTCGTCATCTGGCTCTACTACACGCTCGTTCTCCACGAGAACATGCGGGGCCGCTGGCGCGGCAAGAAACTCGCCGTCGCGGCGATCGTCGGGTTCGCGCTCGCGCTCCTCTCGTTCGTCGGGAACCTCTTTCTCGGGGGGCTCCACGCCTACATCTGACCGGCCGGGCGCTCTTACGGCAGGAGGAGAATCTTCGCCGCCGCGCGCGCCTTTCCCGCTCTCACCACGGCCAGGTAGAGCCCCGGCGCGAGCGCGGCCCCTCCGTCGCCTCTGCCGTCCCAGACGACCGTGTGCGATCCCGGTTCGAAGACCGAGCGCGCGAGCGACCGCACGCGGCGCCCGGCGACGGAGTAGATATCGATCGACGCCCCGCATCGCTCGTCCGTCGAGACGGTGAAGCTCGTCGTTCCGCGGAACGGGTTCGGACGCGCGACGACGGAGAACGGCGCCGGGACGGGGGGCTTCCCCTCGTCTCCGCCGCCCGTGCCGTTCGCCGGATCGACGTAGGCGCGGTAGTATATCTCGCGGTTTCCGTCGCGCATGTCCACCCACGCGACGTGGAGGTTTTTATTCGGCTCTGCGAGAAGACAGCAGAGGTCGCTCGTCCCGTCCCCCTCGGAGATCCTCGTCGGGCCCCACCACGAGCCGTTCGTTCTCCGCTGGAAGGACACCTCGGAATTGAGATCGGAAACGCGGCGGTCCCAGTAAACGAGAAACACCTCGTTCCCGGCCGCGTCGACGCTCGGATGGTAGTGCGTGCACGGCTCGTTCGTCACCGCCGCTTCGTCCTCCCAGCCGGCGGGCCCGCGGCTGCGGTAGTATATCTGCTCGTGATCGCCGCGCCCGTCGATCCACGCGACGTGCGCGCGGCCGCTGTCGTCGACGGCGATCGAGGGCCTCATGGCGTTCGCCGCGGGATCGGTGACGAGCTCCTCCTCGAGCCAGACGCTTCCCGCTTTTCTCCGGTAGTAGATCTTGCCGAAGATCCCCCACGCGTCCGCGCGCGTATCCCACCACGCGACGTGTATCGAGCCGTCCGGTCCCCGGTCGATCGTCGGGACCATGCGCTTGCCGGTCGCCTCGCTCGTTAGCGCGGCGGCGGGGGACCACGTTTCGTTCGCGAAGGTCCGGTGCATGATCTGCGTCGTCGTGGAGTCCACGGTCTCCATGTACACCATGTGCAGGGTGTCGCCGACCGCGACGAGGGCGGAGGCGTACGAGTCCCCGGGGGTGAAGGTGATCCGCGTCTCCGGCGACCAGGCGCCGAACGTCCAGTAGCGGTGATAGATCTCCATGTTGCCGGTCCGGTCGTCGTTCCACGCGAGATGGACGATCCCGGACGCGTCGACGGCGAGGTTCGGGCGGGCGGAGGTTCCCGCCGCGAAGCTGAGGCGTTCCTCGGGCCCCCAGATCCCCCCGGTCCGCATGCGGTGATAGATCTCGTAGTTTCGGTCGCGGTCGTCGAGCCAGACGACGTGCAGAACGCCGTCGCCGTCGACGGCGAGGTACTTCGCGTTGTTCGGGGGCGTGCTGGAGGTCCCTTCGTCGTTCGTGAGCCGCGTTTCGCTCAGCCAGCCCGATGGCTGCGCGTGAGCGGCCCGCGGAAGGGAGGCTCCGAGAAGAGCCGCGGCGAGCCACGCCGACAACGCTATATGCACAAGCGAATTGCGGTGAACGTTGAACGCGCGGCCGATGCGTGATTCGATGCTCATATCCGTCCGAACCGGCTTTCGGGGGGGCGCGATTCGAGAGCCGTCGCCCGTATCGGAAGGTAATCATAGAGGCGGCGGGTTGCAACCCATGATTTTAAGGCGTATTCTTCGGCGGCCGGGCTCGCTCTGGCATGCAGGATGCTTATCGCCCTGCGGGAGAGTGCGCCCGCGCGCAAGGCATGCAATGAAAACCGGTTGCCGAATTATCATGACGATCGTCTGCGCCGTCTCGCTCGCCGCGCCGGCGGGTTGCGGCCCGGGACGGGGGGACGGTTCGAGCTCGGGACGCGGCGGCTCGGGCGGCGGGCGCGCGGCGGTCGCCGGCTCCGGCCGCGCCGTTCCGAGAGGCCGTCTCGTGATCGGCATGCAGCAGGAGCCCGAGATCCTGAACGAAGCGATCAACTCCATGGTCGCATCCGTCTACGTGTGCAACCTCGTCTTCAGCAAGTTCGTCAAGTACAACGACCGCCTCGAGCTCGTTCCCGACCTCATAGAGGAAATCCCGACGCTCGAGAACGGCGGAGTATCCGCCGACCATCTCGTTTACACCTACCGCATCAGGAAGAACGCCCGGTGGCACGACGGCGCGCCGGTCACCTCTTTCGACGCGAAGTTCAGCTGGCAGGTCATGGTGCATCCGGACATTAACGTCGAGACGCGGCAGGGCTGGGACGTCGTCGAGCGCGTCGAGACTCCGGACTCGCACACCGTCGTCTTTCATCTGCGCGAGGTCTACGCGAACTTCGTCGGGGATTGCTTCTACGACGAATCGGTGCTGCCGAGGCATCTCCTCGCCTCCGAGCTCGGCGGCTCCTTCCAGAGCGCCGCGTTCCACCGCCGCCCCGTGGGATCGGGGCCGTTCGTATTCAAAACGTGGACGAGCGGCTCGCACGTCGTTCTCGAGGCGAACCGCGACTACTACGGCGAGGGGCCGTTTCTCGAGGAGATCGTGATCAAGTTCGTTCCCGACGGCAACGCGCTCGTGATGCAGCTCGAGACCGGGGAGGTTCAGGCAGTCGACAACGCGCCGAACTCGCTCCTTCCCCTCATGGAACGCCTCGGCGGGGCGAAGCTCTACCGGAATCCGGCGCTCTTCAATGAGCATCTCGATCTCAACTGCGAGCATCCCGTTCTCGGCGACGTCCGGGTGCGCCGCGCGCTCGCGCTCGCGACCGACCGCCGGGAGCTTTCGGAGAAGATATACGGAGGCGTCTGGCTCCCGGCGTACGGAGACGACCATCCGAGCTCGCCCTATTACAACCCGGACGTCGAGCGGCTCTGGGCCTTCGATCAGGCGGAGGCGAGAAAGCTCCTCGCCTCGGCGGGATGGATCGACCGAGACGGCGACGGCGTTCGCGAGAAGGACGGCGCGCCGCTTCGCCTCGCGATCTCGACGACGACGGGCAACCTCAACCGGGAGCGCACCGAGCTCGTGCTCCGCGAGCAGTACGCGCGCGTCGGCGTCGCGCTCGAGGTGCGCAACTTCCATCCGGCCGAGCTCTACGCGAGCTGGGACGAGGGCGGCGTGCTGCGGCGGGGCGCCTTCGACATAGCGCTCTACGCGATCCTCACTCCGCCCGATCCGTCGACGAAGGACGGATCGTATTCGGAGACGTTCGTTCCTCCGGCCGGGCAGAATTTCACTCGCATCAGAAGCGCCCGGCTCACTCGGCTCCTCGCGGAGGGATCCCGCACCGTGGACGAGGCCGCGCGAAAGAAGATTTACGACGAGGTCGCCGTCGTTCTCGCCGAGGAAGCGC
Source organism: bacterium UBP1_UBA4783 (assembly GCA_002403075.1). Taxonomy (GTDB): domain Bacteria; phylum Krumholzibacteriota; class Krumholzibacteriia; order Krumholzibacteriales; family Krumholzibacteriaceae; genus SSS58A. The sequence goes on from DHHB01000065.1 coordinate 41,016, forward strand.
CGGCGATCCCGCTCCTCTGGGTGACGCAGCTCGATTGCATGCCGGCCTCGCTCGAGAACTATCGGCCGAATCCGACCCAGTCGGGGGATACGTGGAACGCGAACGAGTGGCGGTTCCGGGAGGTCGAGCGATGAGAGCGCGCGCCGCCGCCGTCGCCGCGGTGTCCACCGCGGCCGTTCTCGCCCTGCTCCTGCTTTTCGGCGGGCGGGGGGCGCGCAGCGCCGACGCGCCGCGGATCGAATTCCGCGGCGCGGCCCGCAGCGTGGGCGGATCGTGCCTCGTCGTGACGGCCGGCGGCGTCCGCTTCGCCGTCGATTGCGGATCGCTCGGAGAGGAGGGGGGCGGGGAGCTTCCGGATCTGCCCGATTCCCTCGCCTTCGTCATCCTGACGCACGCGCACACCGATCACTGCGGTCTCCTGCCCCGGCTCTTCGAAGCCGGCTTCGACGGCCCCGTCTACTGCACGCGCGCGACGGCGCGTCTCGCGCCGATCATGCTCGGCATGATCCGGGGGATCTCGGGCGCTTCGGTCGCGCGGGCCGCGTTCGACCGGACGATCGCCGGATTCTCGGAGGTTCCGTTCGGGCGCGAGGCCGCTCACGGCGGGGTGCGGTTCCGGTTCCGGCGCGCCGAGCATCTGCTCGGCGCGGCGTCCGTCGAGCTGTGGCTGCCGGCCGGCGACGACACGGTGCTGCTCGTCGTTTCGGGCGACATCGGCGGCGGCAACAGCCTGCTCGTCCCTCCGGCCGAGATACCGGCACGGGCCGACTACGTCGTCATGGAGTCGACGTACGGGGGCGTTGTCCGCGCGGAGGCCGGCGGCTCCGCGCCGGGGCGCGAGAAATTCGCGCGAGCCGTCGGCGAGGCGCTCGAGGCGGGAGGGGACGTCCTTATTCCAGCGTTCACCCTCGGACGGACGCAGGAGGTCATGGCGGTCATCGACCGGTACCAGCGCGCGGGCGTCATACCGCCCGAGTCCGAGGTCTACGTGGACAGCCCGACCGCCCACAAGATAACGGCCGTATACCGGACGCTCCGGGAGGAGCTCTCGGAAGAGGCGCGGAACATGTATCCGGGCGAGCCGCTCCGCTTTCCGTCCCTGCGGGAGGTGCGCAGCCGCACATCGATGAAGGTGCACGATCGCCGGCATGTCCCCGCCGTATTCGTCACCTCGAGCGGCGATCTCTCGCACGCGAACTCGCCGCGCCATCTCATGCGGATGTTCGAGGACCGCGGGAATCTCCTCTGCATCATCGGCTGGCAGCCCCCCGGCTCGCTCGGGGCGCGGCTTCTCGCCGGCGAGAGCCCCGTTCTCGTCCGGTACCGCGAAGGGAACGAGAACCTCGAGGAATGGATCGATCCCGAGCTTTCCGTCGAGTCCTCCGCCGCGTTTTCGGGGCACGCCGACGCCGCGGGCCTGCTCGGCTGGATCTCGGCCGTGCGCGGGACGCGGAAGGTGTTTCTCGTCCACGGCGAGGAGCGGAACGCGAAGGCGCTCGCGAAATCGATCCGCGAGGCGCTCGGGACGGACGTCGAGATTCCCGAGCGGGGGGCCGTGCGCGAGCTCGTCCCCGTGCGCGGGTCGTAGGACGGTGGAGACCGCATGAAACGCTACGTCTTCCGCCGGCTTCTTCGCGTCGTTCCGATCGTGCTGCTCGTCTCCGTCGCGACGTTCGCGCTGCTCCATCTCGCGCCCGGCGGCCCGGCGGCGGTCATGTTCGGAGGCCGCAGCGTATCGGACGCGGATCTCGCGCGGATCGAACGCGGTCTCGGGCTCGACCGGCCGCTTCCGGTTCAGTACCTCCAGTGGCTGCGCCGCGTCTTTCTCGGATTCGATTTCGGGACGAGCTACACGACGGGGGAGCCCGTATCCCGCATGATCCTCGCGCGCGCGGGCGCGACCCTCGAGCTCATGGGAGCCGCGTTCGCCCTCGCCTTCGTCGTCGCGCTCGCGGCGGGCGCCGTCTCGGCGGCGCGGCGGGACCGCTTCGTCGACGAGCTTTTCTCGGTGCTCTCCGCCGCCGGCATGTCGATGCCCGTCTTCTGGCTCGGGATCGTCGCGATCTACGTCTTCTCGGTCCGGCTCGGCGTTCTTCCGAGCGGCGGCCGAGAGACGATCGGGGCCGCGGGAGCCGCCGACCGTCTGCGGCATCTCGCTCTCCCGGCGGTCGTTCTCGCCTCGGGCTTCGCCGCCTCCTGGAGCCGCTACGTGCGGGCGCAGCTCCTCGAGGTCATGAGCGGCGAGTTCGTCCGCACCGCCCGCGCCAAGGGGCTCGGCGAAGGGACCGTCCTCTGGAAGCACGCCCTGCGGCCGTCGCTGCTGCCGGTGCTCACCGTGATGGTTCTCCATCTGCCCGCGCTCTTCACGGGAGCGGTGATCACGGAGACGGTCTTCTCGTGGCCGGGAATGGGCAGGCTCTTCTACGAGGGGCTCGCGCGCCACGATTACCCGCGCGTGCTCGGCGTCGTCGTCGTCGCCTCCTTTCTCGTCATCCTCGCGAACCTGCTCGGCGACGTCCTCAACGCGGCGGTGGATCCGAGGATATCGCTCGAGCGCGGCGGCGTGCGCGCTGCGGAGCGTCCGGCGGCGCCGGGAAGGGGCGTATCATGAGCGCGCGTTTTCTCGCCTACCGGCCCGCGGCCTACTCGCTCGTCCTTCTCTCGCTCGTGCTCGCGATCTCGCTCGGCGCGCCGCTCTTCGCGCCGCACGGGCGCGACGATATCGATCTCGATCGGGTGCTCGCCGCGCCCTCCGCGGAGCATCCTCTCGGCACCGACGAGCTCGGGCGGGACACCCTGACGCGGGTCATCCACGCGGGTCGCTACAGTCTCCTCGTCGCCTTCGCGGCCGTCGCGATCGCGGCGGCGATCGGCGTCGTCGCGGGCGCCGCGGCCGGTTTTTTCGGCGGGGCGGCCGACGCCGGGATCTCGATCGTCATGGATCTTTTTCTCTCCGTGCCGGCGTTTCTCGTGCTGCTCGCCGCCGCCGCGGCGGCGGGCGCGCGTCTCTGGCTCATTCCCGTCATCATCGGCGCCGCGTCGTGGGTCGAGACGGCCCGCGTCGTCCGCTCGCTCGTGCTGTCGCTCCGGGATCGGGGGTTCGTCGAAGCGGCGCGGGCGATCGGGGCGGGACGGATGAGATTGCTCGCGCGGCATCTCCTTCCCGGCGCGATTCCGGCCGTGATCGTCGCGGCGACGACGGGGTTCGCGCAGGCGATGATCGCCGAATCCGCCCTGAGCTTCCTCGGCTTCGGCGTTCAGCCGCCGGCGCCGACGTGGGGCAACATGCTGCAGAACGCCCACCTCTTCGTCCGGGAGGCCCCCGCGGCCGCCTTCGCCCCGGGATTCATGATCTTCGTCACGTGCCTCGCGTTTCATTACGCCGGCGAGGGGCTGCGCAGGGCGCTTGCCATCGGCGACTGACGGCGCTAGAATCCGAGGCATGAACACGCCGATCAAGGCCGTCGGCCTCGTTTCCGGGGGGCTCGACAGCGCGCTCGCCGTCGCCGTGATCCGGCGGCAGGGGATCGAAGTCGTCGGACTGCACGTCGCGATCGGATACGCCGCGGGGATCATGCGGCGCGAGGTCGCGGGCGAGAGGCTCGACGCGCTGCTCGAGGAGGAGGCGCGGCGGATGTCCGGCTCGTTCGGGACGCGGGTGCTCGTCATCGATCGCTCGACCGAGTATCTCGATATCCTCCTGCACCCCCGTCACGGATACGGCGCGAACGTGAACCCCTGCATCGACTGCCATCTCTACATGATCCGCGAGGCGAAGCGGATCATGGAGCGCGAGGGCGCGAGGTTCGTCTTCACCGGAGAGGTGCTCGGCCAGCGGCCGATGTCGCAGAACCGCGCCGCCCTCGGCGTCATCGACCGGGAGAGCGGCCTCGGCGGGCTGCTCGTCCGCCCCTTGAGCGCGAAGCTGCTCGAGCCGACGCTCCCCGAGCTCGAGGGCTGGCTCGACAGGGAGCGTCTTCTCGACATCGCGGGCCGCTCGCGCGCGCGGCAGATGGCGCTCGCCGGCGAGCTCGCCGTCGAGGGCTACCAATCCCCCGCGGGGGGCTGTCTCCTCACCGACGCGAACTACGCGGCCAAGGTGCGAGACTGGATGGCCCACGCCGCCGGCGCTCCTCTCACGCGCGAGGAGACGCTGCTCTTCTCGGTCGGGAGGCATTTCCGGCTCTCCCCGACGGTGAAGATCGTCGTCGGACGCCGCGAGGTCGAGAACGGCTATCTCGAACGCGAGTGGGGGAGGCTGTGGCTCGCCTCGCCGGTCGACGTGCCGGGGCCGACCGCGCTCGTGCAGGGAAACGCGACCGACGACGATCTCTCGGTCGCGGCCTCCTTCGTCGCCCGGTACGGCGACGCGAAGGACGCCCCGAGCACGCGTGTCGCGGTCAGGCGGGGGGACGAGAGCCGGACGTACGACGCGGCCCCCGCTCCCGAGGATCTCGTGGAACGCACCCGCATCTAGGCGGCCGCGCGCCGCGGCGTCCGGAAAAAACTCTCTGAGACGATGTCGCCGAGTCGCCGGCGCGGGACCGCGGCCGCCGCCGTCAGAACTCCTCCGTCCAGAGACGCCGGAGCTCCTCGCGCCGCTCGAGGTAGCGTTTGATCATGCGGCCGTGGGCTTCGAAGGCCATATCGGGGAGCAGGGAGGGATCGAAGAAGGCGAGATCGGCGGCGTCGTCGCCGGGGCGCGGCCGCCCCTCGTAGCCCGCGAAGGAGTACCCGATGATGAGGATGGAAGCGCCGTAGTACGCGCTCTCCTGAAAGATGATATCGACGAGCGACGGGTCGCTCGCGCGCACGCCGCACTCCTCCTCGAGCTCTCGCCGCGCCGCATCCGCCGGGCTCTCGCCCATTTCGATGAACCCTCCCGGCAGGGCCCAGCGCCCGCGCCCCGGCTCCCGGCTTCGCAGTATGAGAAGCATCTTGCCGCTCTCGTCCGTGACGATCGCCGTCGCCGCCGGGATCGGATTCTCGTAGATGAAACGGCGCTCCTCGCCGCAGTAGAGGCGCGAGCGGCCGTCGCCTTCGCGCCGCTCGAGCGGCTTTCCGCAGTACGGGCAGTAGAGCTTCGCGATCCGCGTCATAGGGGTCGTTCCTCCATCCGCGAGCATACGAGCGCGGCGGCCGCGCGGCAAGTCTCAAGTGAGCGCGGCCGGGCGCGCCGGTGAGCCGAAGTTGTCCTTGCCGCCCCGCGGCCCCTTCGCTAGCATGGGCTCGCCGGCGGCTCGCCGGGGAGGGATGCGCGGAGATGAAACGAAGCTTCGACATCGTCGGCGTCGGATACACGGCCCTCGACTATCTCGGCGTCGTGCCGCGTCTTCCCGACGAGAACGCGAAGCTCGAGATACGCGATTTCACGATACAGGGAGGCGGTCCGGCGGCGACGGCCATGGTCGCGGCGCGGCGGCTCGGCGCGACCGCGGCGCTCGTCGCCAAGGTCGGCGGCGACGAGTTCGGACGCCGGATGCTCGACGAGCTTCGCGCGGAAGGCGTCGATTGTTCGTCCGTCGCCGTCGAGCCGGGCGCCTCGTCCCAGTTCGCCTTCATCATGGTGAACGGATCGACCGCCGACCGGACGATCCTGTGGACGCGCGGAACCGTTTCGAGGCTCCGGCCCGACGAGGTCGATCTCGACGTCGTCGGATCGGCGCGAGGGCTCCTCGTCGACGACCTCGAGCCGGCGGCCGCGCTCGCCGCGGCGAAGCACGCCCGCGCGCGCGGGATCCCCGTGCTCATCGACGCGGGGTCGCTCCGGGAGGGCGTCGCCGATCTCCTTCCGCACTGCGACTACATTATCGCGAGCGAACGGTTCGCGGCGCGGATCTGCGGGAGCTCGGATCCGCGCGCGGCGCTCGAGGCGCTCGACGCCTTCGGACCGAAGGCCTGCGGCGTGACGCTCGGCGAGCGGGGCTGCGTCGCGCTCGCGGGCGGCCGCGTCGTCGAATCTCCCGGATTCGCCGTGGACGCCGTCGATACGACGGGGGCCGGCGACGTGTTTCACGCGGCGTTTCTGTTCGGCGTGATCGAGGGATGGGATATCGAGCGGTGCTGCGTCTTCGCGAACGCCGTCGCCGCGCTCAAGTGCCGGCGGCTCGGCGGGCGGGCGGGGATTCCCGGCCTCGGCGAGACGATCGCGTTTCTCCGGCGCGAGCGGCCGGACCTCGATTTCGCTCCCCGCCGCGTTCCGTGACCGGGCGCCGGCGCCGCGCGGTCAGAGGGGATAATGCCTCTCCTCGCCGGTCGCCGGATCGAAGACGATATATCCCGGCGGCTCGAGAAGCCCCATGAGCTCGCCCGGATTGACGAGCCACGCCGTCCCTATGCGTTCGACCTTCATGCGGTGCGTGTGTCCGTAGAAGACCGCCGCGTACTTCCCCGTGCAGGCGAGGCCGCGCGCGAACTCCGGCCGGTGCGTGAAAGCGATCTCCCCCGCGCCTGTATCGACGAACCCCACCTCTCCGTGCAGCGTCACGTTCGTGAACTTCGCGGCGACCCGCGCGATCGTATAGCGGTCTCCCTCGTTGTTGCCGAAGACGACGTGGACCGGTCCGTCGAAGGAGGCGAGGCGGTCGACGACGAACGGCGAGACGAGATCGCCGCAGTGAAGAAGCGCTCCCGCGCCGAGCCCGTTGATCCGCGCGATCGCGCGGTCGACGTTCTCGAGGTGATCATGAGTGTCGCTGATGACCGCCACTTTCATGGGGGGTTCCTTTCCGGCGCGGCGCCTCGCTCCGGCGCCCGGCGCGATGATTTTTTTTCGATGCGAATTTTACCGGCGGGTCCTATTATAACCCGGCGGAGGTGAGCTATGGACGATTTTATCGTTTGTTTCGCGACCGCCTCCTCGGCCGAGGAGGCCGAACGGATCGCCCGAGCCCTCGTCGAGGGCGGCGCGGCGCCGTGCGTCAACGTCGTTCCCGGGATCGTCTCCGTCTACGCGTGGAAGGGCGCGATCTCCCGGGACGGCGAATGGCTCATGATCATTAAAAGCAGGCGCGACCGCTTCCCCCTCGTCCGCGATATCATCGAGACGAACCACTCATACGAGGTTCCCGAGGTGATCGCGATCCCCCTCGCCGATCTCTCCCCTAAATACCGCGAGTACGTCGAGGGGTATTTCGGAGGAACGGCCTGATCCCGCGCTTCCGGCCGCCCTTCATATCGATTCTGTAATCACTTCAATTAAAAGCAGTTCCGCCCTCACTTCGTGGCACGCCTCTTGATCCGTCCTACCCGTTCGGAACCCAGGCGCAATCGTCCACCTCAGCGGAAAGGCGTGCGATGACCGGCGGATCGAATGGAAAACTCGTTGATATAAAATCTATTAGCCGCGAGCGTTGCGGCTCGATCAGCGTATGCATGATAGCGAGGGACGAGGAAGCGCATATCGGGGCGGCGCTCGATAGTGTCAAGGATCTTGCCGACGAGATGATCGTTGTCGATACAGGGAGCGCCGATCTCACCGTGCCGGAGGCGAGACGCCGGGGCGCCCGGGTCCATGCCGCGCCGTGGACGAACGATTTCAGCGAGGCGCGTAATTTCGCCCTCTCGAAGGCCTCGTGCCGATGGATCCTCGTGCTCGACGCCGACGAATGTCTGTCGAGCGCCGACCACGGGAGGATACGCGAGCTGGTCCGCGGGGACGGGCGCGCGGCGTACCGGTTCGAGCAGCGGACGTATCTCGGCGCCGACGACGGGTTCGTCTGCGCGAAAGTCGACGCGGACGACGAGATGAGCCGCGGGGCCGCCGCCTGCTTCACGGACCTGCAGGTGCGGCTTTTCAGGAACGAGCGTTTCATCCGCTACGCGTGCGAGATCCACGAAAACCTCGAGGAGTCGCTCCTTCTCGCCGGGCATCCCGTGCGCGAGAGCGGGATCGTCGTGCACCACTACGGGCGGCTCGACGGCGGCGACCGGGTCGCGCGTAAGGCCGCGCTCTGGTGCGCGTTGGGGAGGGAAGGGCTCGACGCGTACCCGGCGCATCCTCGCTACCTCTTCGAGCTCGCGGTTCGATTTCTCGACTGCGGCGTGCTCGACGCCGCGGTTCGGCACCTCGACACGGCGCTCGCCGCGGAGCCTTCGAGCTTCCGGCTCTGGAACGCCGCGGGGCTCGTGCACCTGCGAAAGGGGGATCCCGGGCGCGCGGCGCTCTGCTTCAAGAAGGCGCTCCGGGACTGCGGCCGGAACGCCGAGGTCTTCAACAACATGGGCGCCGCTCTCATGGAAAGCCGCGAGAGCGCCGAGGCGCTCCTGTGGTTCGAACGGGCCGCCGTGCTCGAGGAGGACAACTCAGCCATCCTCAGAAACGCGGCCTCCGCCTGCCTCCTCGCGGGAGACGGCGAACGGGCGCTGGACTACATCGAACGATCGCTCGCCGCCGACCCGTTCGCGGCGCACTCGCACGCGATACTCGCCGATATCCTGCTCCGGCGACGCGACGCGGACGGGGCCGCCCGCGTCCTCGAACGGATGCGCTTCCTGCCCGACATCCCCTTCAAGGTCCACCTCAAGGCGATTCAGCTCCACGTGCGCATGCACAGGCTCGAGGAGGCCGACGCCGCCGCGGCGAGGGCCCTCGAGGCGTTCCCCGGCCGCGACGACCTCCTCTATCTCTGCGGCAAGATCGCCGAGTTGAGGGGCGACGACGAGCGCGCCGCCTCGCTCTACCGTCGCGCGCTCGGGGCGCGGCCCGATCACGCGGAGGCGCTCTCGAGCCTCGGCTGCATCTTCGACCGCCAGGAGCGCTTCACCGAGGCGCTCGCGGCGTTCCGGGAAGCGCTCCGGCACGCGCCGTCGAGCACGCAGATCGAGGTCAACCTCGGCATCGTTTTCGACAAGCTGGGCCACGCCGAGGAGGCCGGGAGGTGTTTCGCCCGGGCGATGGAGAGCGGCGAGCGATCGGGTTTCGCCTACAACGCCCTCGGCTGCCACCACGCGCGCTCGAACCGCTTCGACGAGGCGTTCTCCTGCTTCGCGAAGGCCGTCGAGCTCGACGAGAATCCGCTGTACTACCAGAACCTCGGGCTCGCCTGCGAGCGGATGAGGCTCTACGAAAAGGCGGCCGAGGTGTACGAGAAACTGGCGAGCATCGACCGTCAGGCGGCCTCGTTCGCCCGCGAGCGGCTCGCGTGGCTCCGCGCCGCCGCCGGCACCGGCGGCCGCTGAAGAATCGCCGGTCCCGGCATCTCCCGCGAACAAAATCATTTTGACACGCCGTCCCCGCCGCCGTACCCTGTGAACGCGCCAAGAGAGACGTTCAGCCGGACAACTGCATCGGCCCGCCCGAGAGCGAGCCGAAGGAGCGATCGATGAAGGGCACGATCGTTCTTCTCACCGATTTCACCTGGCACAACTGGTACGTCGGCGTCATGAAGGGCGTCATCGCGGGGATCAACCCCGAGGCCGTCGTCGTCGATCTGTGCCACAACATTTCGAGCCAGGACGTCCGCGAAGGGAGCTTCATACTGGGAAACAGCTTTGCGTATTTCCCTCGAGGCTCGGTTTTCGTCGCCGTCGTCGATCCGGGGGTCGGCAGCGACCGCCGGAATCTCGTCGTGAGGACGGCGGATCATCTCTTCGTCGCTCCGGACAACGGCATCGTGAGCTCGATCTTCGAGAAAGCGGTCGTCGAGAAGGTGTGGAGCGTCTCCCCGGGGAGATACACGCTGCCGGTTTCGGGATCGACGTTCTTCGGACGCGACGTATTGGCGCCGATAGCGGCGCACCTATCCCTCGGCGTGCCTCCCGAGGAGATGGGAGACGAGATCGGGTCGGTGTGCACGGTGCCGGCCATCCGGCCGTCTCTCGACGCGAGGGGCGAGCTCGTCGGATGCGCGGTGTACGTCGACTCCTTCGGCAACATCATCACGAACATCGACGAGGAATGTCTGAAGAGGACGTTCCCCGGCGGGCTTCCGCGGGAGGACCTCATCGTCCGTCTCCCCGGGCGGACGATCCGGGGCGTGCGCCGCTATTACGAGCAGGGGGAGCGCGGAGCCTTTCTTGCCCTCATCAATAGCTGGGGGCACCTCGAGATCGCGGTGAACCGCGGAAGCGCGTTCCGCGAGCTCGGCCTCGTCGAGAAGAAGTCGCTCGAGATCCGCGTCTCGATCGGTTCGAAACCGTGACGCCGCGGTCCGCCGGGGCGACTCCGAAAACGGTATTGAATCATCTCCATCGACGTGTAGAATGGAAGCGGCGGCGGGGCTGCGCCGCGCGGGAGGTCCGCTCATGAGAACGACACTGTCAGTCATCAAGGCCGATATCGGCTCGATCGGCGGGCATATCAAGCCCGGCGAACGCCTCATGTCGTGCGTTCGGGGGTATATCGAGGAAAAGAGCGCCGGGCTCGTGCGCGATTTCCGCACGAGCTCGACGGGGGACGACATCGCGATCCTCATGAGCCACGCGCGCGGGACGGGCGATCCCGAGATCCACAAGCTCGCGTGGGACGCCTTCAAGGCGGGGACCGAGCTCGCGAAGGATACGGGCCTCTACGGCGCGGGGCAGGATCTCCTCAAGGACTCCTTCAGCGGAAACGTCAAAGGGCTCGGCCCGGCCGTCGCCGAGATGGAGTTCGACGAGCGGCCGAACGAGCCGTTCCTCTTTTTCGCCGCGGACAAGACCGATCCCGGCGCGTACAACCTGCCCCTGTATCTGGCCTTCGCCGATCCGATGTGCTGCAGCGGGCTCATCCTGAGCCCCAAGATGGCGAAGGGATTCCGGTACGACGTCATGGACGTCGCCTACACGAAGGGCGACCGCGTGGCGTCTCTCGACGCGCCCGAGCGGATCTACGATCTCGCGGCGCTGCTTCGCGACAACGAACGGTTCGTCGTCGAAAGGATATTCGCGCGCTCCTCGGGCGAGATCGCGGCGTCGGTGAGCACGAGCCGGCTGCACAACATCGCGGGGAAATACACGGGCAAGGACGACCCCGTCATGCTCGTTCGCGTCCAGGGGGAGTTCCCCGCGACGGGGGAGGTGCTCGCGCCCTTCGCGAAGGGGCACTTCGTCGCCGGGTTCATGCGCGGGAGCCACGTCGGCCCGCTCATGCCCGTGACTCAGAACGAGGCGATCTCGTATTTCGACGGCCCGCCCGTCGTCTCGTGCGCCGCGTACTGCGTTCACGAAGGGAAGCTCACCGAGGCGGCGGACGCGTTCGACCACCCGTTCTGGGACCACGTCCGGGACAACGTTTCGCGCAAGGCGATTGAGATACGCGAGCAGGGGTTCTCGGGCCCCGCCATGCTGGGCTACAGCGAGCTCGAATACGGCGGGATCGTCGAGAAGCTCAAGGAGATCGACGCGCTGTTCAAGGTGCGGACCTGAGACGGCGCCGCCGCAGGAAAGGAAAGATGAGAGGCATCGTGTTCCTCGCATGCGCCGCGGCGATCGCCGCAGCGCTCGCGGGCGACGCCGTCGCCCACCGCGTCGAATCGTCGCGGCGCTGGGGATTCCGCGCGGCCGGAGTCGACTCGCTCGCCGTAGAGAACGAGAGCGGGAACATAACCGTCGAGCGCTGGGATCGGGATTCGATCGACGTCGAAGCGTCCGTTCGAGTCAAGGCCCCCGCCGCGTCGACGGCCAGGCGGCTGCGTGACGCCGTGTCGTTCCGGGTCGAGGAGCGACGCGGCGCCGTCGCGATCCGGGCCGAAACGCCGCGGACGCGCCAGACCGCCTTCGGCTTCGGTGGAGGGGAGTTCACGGCGATTCGAATCCGCTACCGCATACGGGCTCCGGAACGGATCGTTCTTCGCCTGGCCACGGGGAACGGACGGATCGAGGGGCCGTCGAATAAATGACCGCCGCCGCCGGTACCGCCATATGAGAAGACCGAGCCCCGAGGACGAGATTCCGAAGGACGTGCTCGCGGCCTGGGTCGGCGGCAGCGAGCCGGCGTTCGCATTGATCGTGAAGGCGACGATGAGGCGCGCCTACGCGGTCGCCCTCGGTTTTCTCGGAAACGCCGAGGACGCGAGGGACGTGTCGCAGGAAGCGTATGTCGCGGCCCACGCCGCCCGCAAGCGGTTCGACGCGGAGCGGCCGTTCTTTCCGTGGTTCTACCGTATCCTGCGGAACCGCTGCCTCAACGCCCTCGAGAGCCGGGCCCGCCGCCCCGAGGTGTCGCTCGACGTCGTCGCCGAGCGGAACGATCCCGGGTGCGGCCCCGAACGGAGCCACGAGCGCAGGGAAACGGCGGCGCTCGTTTGGAAGGCGCTCTTCGCGATCGCTCCGGAGCACCGGGAGATCGTCGTGCTCCGCACCTTCCAGGAGCTCTCGTATCGCGAGATCGCCCGGACGCTCGACATACCGGAGGGCACGGTGATGTCGCGGCTCTTCTACGCGAGGCAGGCGCTCCGCGGGGCGCTCGAGGGCCTCCCGGAGTTCGACGACCTGAAGGAGGAGACGCCATGACGGACTGCCCGCGCTTCGAAGGCGAGGGCATGAAATATATCGACGGCGAGATGAGCGCGGTCGAGCGGGCGGAGTTCGAGCGGCACTGCGCCGGATGCGCCTCCTGCCGGCGCGAGCTCGACTCGTTCACGAGGCTCGACGCGCTCGCGGGGAGGGTGAAAATGGTCGATCCGACCGATGCGTTTTGGGAGCGGTACTGGCGGAGCGTCTACCGCCGCGTCGAACGGAAAACGGCGTGGGTGCTGATGCTCGCCGGAGCCCTCATGATCGCGGTGTACGCTCTGCGGCAGCTATTCGAGTCGTTTCACCGCGTCACGTTCGAGACAATCGCCGTTCTGTTGTTCGCGGCCGGGTTCGTGCTGCTGCTCGTATCCCTGATCCGCGAGCGATGCCATCAGTACAAGAACGATCCGTACAAGGACGTGAAACGCTGATTTGAACGATTCGAGAAAGGCGGACCGTCAATGCTCATCACGACCACCGATACGCTGCCGGGCAAGCGCATCGTCAGGGTGATCGGTCTCACGAAGGGCAATACCATCCGCGCGCGGAACCTCGGCCGCGATTTCGTCGCGGCGCTGCGGAACGTCGTCGGCGGCGAGATCGTGGAGTACACGAAGCTCATGGCCGAATCGCGCGAGCAGGCGCTCGACCGTATGATCGCCGCCGCGGAGGAGCTCGGCGCGAACGCGGTTATCGGCATGAGGTTCTCGACGGCGGAGGTGATGGAGCACTCGGCGGAGCTCCTCGCGTACGGCACCGCGGTCGTCGTGGAGGACGAGCGATGAGGCTCGGATCGTTCGAGATCCGGGCGGTCGACGCGGGTTCCTTCCGTCTCGACGGCGGCGCGATGTTCGGCGTCGTGCCGAAGGTGCTCTGGAGCCGGACGAACCCCTCGGACGGCGACAACCGCATCGCCATGGCGATGCGCTGCCTCTACCTCGAAGGGGCCGGACGGCGTCTCGTCGTCGACGGGGGCTCCGGGCCGGATCTCGGGGAGAAGATGCGGCGAAACTACGCGATCGAGACGCGCGGTCTTCGGGCCTCGCTCGAGGCGGCCGCCGTCGATCCGGACGCGGTGACCGACGCCGTGGCGACGCATCTGCACTTCGACCACGCCGGCGGCTTCTGCTACCGAGACGGCGGCGCCATACGGCTCTCGATGCCGGGAGCGTCTCACCACGTCCAGCGGAGGCAATGGGAAGCGGCGCGGCGGCCGAACGAAAAGGACCGCGCGAGCTTTTTCATGGAATACCTTCTTCCCATCGAGCGCGCCGGCCTCCTCGATCTCGTCGACGGGGAAAAGGAGATATTCCCCGGCGTCGAGCTCGTTCCGACCGAGGGGCACACGCCCGGGCATCAGGTCGTGCTCGTCTCGACGGGCGCGGGGAAGCTCCTCTACTGCGGGGATCTCGTTCCGCTGGCCTCCCACGTGAACCTTCCGTACATCATGGCCTACGATCATTTTCCGCTCCGCACGCTCGAGGAGAAGAAGCGCGTCCTCGGCCGCGCGGCCGACGAGGGCTGGATACTTTTCTTCGAGCACGATCCCGAGATCGCCGCGGCGACGGTCCGCCGGACCGACGAGGGCGGATTCGCGCTCGGCGAGATTCTGGACGTTTCGTAGCGACGCGACGTATGCTGGACGACGCCGTACTCATGGAGCGAACGGCCGCCGGCGACGGAGAGGCCTTTCGCGCTCTCGTCGAGCGCCACGGCACGGCCGCGCAGACGTTCTTTCTCCGTCTCGTCCGAAACGTCGAGGACGCCGAGGATCTGACGCAGGAGCTCTTCATCGCGCTCTACCGCTCGGCGGGCCGGTACCGCCCGGACGCTCCCTTCACCGCGTACCTCTACCGCATCGCCTCCAACCTGGCGGCGAGCCATATGCGGCGCCGCTCCGCCCGGCCCGCGCAGTCCCTCGACGAGCTCGCCGAGGCGGGTTTCGAGTCGGCCACGGGACGGCATGAGGACCAGCCGGAAAAGGCCTTCGAGGGGCGCGAGATGCGCCGCCGCTACGAGAGCGCGCTCGCGCGTCTGCCGTCCGACTGGCGCATCGCGCTCGAGCTCCGCGTCGGGAGGGAGCTCTCGTACGCGGAGATCGCCGCCGCGATGGGAAAGAGCGTTTCGGCCGTCGAATCGATCCTCGTGCGCGCGCGGGAGCGCGTAGCGGCGGAAATGGGGGAGGGGGGACGGCGCGAATAATCTATCGTCGGAGGCGCAGGGTTTTTCCGCGCCGGGCGTTCTACAATATGACAGGAGGAAGCGAAGTGGATTGCCGGAAGTACAGAACCTTGATTTCGCGTGAGTTGGACGGCGAGGCGGGCGAGTCCGAGCGAGCCGGGATAGCCCGGCACGTCGAGTCGTGCGCGCCCTGCGCGGCTTTCCGCGAGAGCGTCCGCCGGGCGGCCTCGATCCATGGCGGGATGCCGTGGAGAGCGGCGAGTCCGACGCTCGTCGCCTCTATTTGCGCCGCGGCTCTCGAATCGCGCGAGGCTCGTGCCGCGCGCGGGTGGCTGCGTTTCGCGCTGCCGGCGGCCGCGGCCGCGGTGTTCGTTCTTGGGTTCTGGGTCGGCAGCCTCATGCACGAGCGGTACGGAGGCGAGAGCGCCTCGTCGCTCGCGAGCGGCGCCGCCGGGCTCGAGCTCGAGTACCTCGACGAGTATCCGCCCGGTTCCTTCGGCGACATCCTCGCGGCCTCCTACGAGGGAGGATTGGAATGAAACGGGACCTTCTCAAGATCGCGCTCGTCGTCTCCCTCGTGTTCAACGCGGCCGTTATCGGCGCCTTCGCCTACGGATTCGCGAGACGCCCGGCACCCCCGGAGTATTGTCCGGCCCCGGAGCAGTTCGCGTCCCACGGCGGGCGGATCGCGCGGCACATCGGCGTTCCCCGGGAGAGGACGATGAGGTTCGTCCGCGTCATGGCGGACTCCTCCCGCGAGACGGCCGGAATACGCGGCGCGCTGCGGCGCGCGCGCGGGGAGCTCATCGTGCTCATCGAAGCGGGCGAGCCGGATGAGAACGCGATCATGGCGAAGGTGGACGAAGTGTCGCGGCTCCAGGGAGATCTCGAAAAGCGGGTCGTTGCGCGGCTCCTCGACGCGAGGACCGTTTTGACGCACGAAGAGCGCGCGCGGTTCATGCACCTGATCCGGCACCGGTGCGTATCCGACGACTCCGCCGGGCGTTTCACCCAACCTGCCGGGGGACGGAAAGAAAGAGAGGTTCGATGATGATGAAACGTTTCGCAGCCGTGGCGGCGCTCGCGTCGCTCGTGATGTTCGCGGCGTCGATGGTCGCCGCGCAGGAGAAGGAAGTGAAGGTGACGGTCGTCGCGGGGGAGGATGCGTCGGGGACGTGCGCCCACGGGATGAAGCTCACCGACGAGCAAAGGACGAAGGTCGAGGATCTCCGCGCGGAACAGCGGCTCCGGGCCATCGAGCTTCGCGCGGATCTCCAGAAGCTCGGCGTCGAGCTCAAGCGCGAGACGGGCAAGGCCGAACCCGACATGAAGGCGGTCGAGGCGATTCTCAAGAAGATGTCGGCGGCGCGGGAGCGACTGCAGATGAGCCGCATCGAACACGGCGTCGCCATGAAGAAGCTCCTCGGCGACGATTGGCGCGGACATATGTCGCTTGGACGGGGCGGCGAAGAGACGATGCGGGTCGAGGTCGAGGCCGGGGAAGACTGCGAACACGACGTCCGCGTTCTGCGCTTCAGGGACCGCGACGGGGTCCGCGAGGGCAGGATGCCCGGCCCCGACGGCCGGAGGTTCCGCATGAAGGCCGTTCCGCCCGCCAAGATGAGCGCGTGCGTTCCGGGACACCCCGTCATGATGAAGCACCGCAAGGGCTCCGCGCCGAAGGCCGGCTGCTCGGGGCACGACGCGTGCGGCGGCAAAGCCGTTCGCGCGCGCTCGAGCCGCAAGGATTGTTCCGGATCCTGCGCCGCCCACAAGAGCGTCTGGGAGTCGCGGATGTTCCGTCCGCGCGGCAAGAAGACGGAGCATCGGTGCGCCTGCGGGGAGAGACACGTCGAATGGAGACATGAGATGCCCGCGGAAGGCCGTCGGACGAGATCGTTCGGCGGACGCTAGGAGGAGACCCCCCGCCGTTCCCGTCGAGGAGCGGCGCTCCTTTTCCCACCCCAGCGGCGGGGCGCTACGGCGCTCCGCCGCTTCCCGTTTCGTCAGTTGATGCGGATGGCCGCCATGAGATAGAGGAAAACGCCGCTGTAATCGATTTCGATGGGGGACCCGGCGTCGAACAGTCCGGGATCGCCGAACTTGTCGTACAGCGATTCGATCCTGAGCCCGCGGTAGCCGAGCTGGAGGCCCATCTCGATCGGATTGATGAAGTTCGTGTGAACCTCCGCGTACGCCTCGTACCCCGCGTCCTCGCCCTTGTACTCCGTGAGACGGCGCCCCGTCAGCTCGTTCGTTCCGTACACGGCGTCCGCCCAGCAGCGGTTCACTCCGACGCAGATATCGATCGCGTTCGGGATCTGGAGAACGGCGGCGACGATCCCGATGGTGAGCACGTCCGCGGGCGCGTGATAGGAGAGCGAAGACGAGGACTCCACGGCGTCCGTTTCGCCCCAGTAATGCTCGTATCCGCAGGCGAGCGCGACGGCGCGGCGGTACCAGATCCTCCCCTCGACCCTGAAATTGACCCCGTCGCCGAGCTCGTCTATGGTCAGGGCGTTGTCCTGCGCCACGAGACCGATGTGCGCGTTGAGCTCGCTCATCGAATAGTATCCCCAGCCCGTGCCGCCGCCGACGGAGAATCCGAGCGGAAACGCTTCGACGCCCGCGCCCGCAGCCGCGACGAACGCGGCCGCGCAGACGACCGCCGCCGCCTTATGCTTCATGCCGCATGCCTCCCTTTCCCGTCCCGCTTCGTCGACGGGGCCGGTCGTTCACGTACCGTTCGATCCGCCGGACGCCTTCGGCGATCCGTTCGATCGAGTTCGCGTAGGATATTCGCAGGTATCCCTCTCCCGCCTCGCCGAAATCGATCCCCGGGGCGACCGCCACGCCGGATCGCTCGAGCATGTCGAAGGCGAGACGCAGGGAATCGGCGTCCAGGTGCCGCGCGTTGACGAGAAAGTAGAAGGCGCCCCGCGGCTCGACCGCGAAACGGAGCCCGATCCTCGGAAGCTCCGCGAGGAGGTACCGGCGGCGCGCGTCGTACATCCGCCTCATCTCCTCGATTTCGGGATGCGTTTCGGAGAGCGCGGCGATCCCCGCTTGCTGGGCGAACGCGCTCGCGCAGATAAAGAGGTTCTGCTGGAGGATTTGGAGCCGGCGGATATGGCGCTCCGGGGCGATCACCCAGCCGAGCCGCCACCCCGTCATCGCGTAGCGCTTCGAGAATCCGTTGAGAACGAACGCGTCGCCGGTGCATTCGAGGGCGGAGCGCGCCCGCTCGCCGTAGACGAGCCCGTGATAGATCTCGTCGCTGATGACGGGTATCCCGAGATCGCAGAGCTCCGCGAGATCGCCCGCCGGCAGGAGCGTCCCCGCCGGATTCGACGGCGAGTTGACGATGATCGCCTTCGTCCGCGGGCCGATCGCGCGGCGCACCGCGTCCGGATCGAGTTGAAATCCGGAGCGCTCGCCGGTCGCGACGCGCCGCGGCACGCCCCTCAAGTGTCGGATGAAATTCGGATAGCAGGGATAGCCCGGATCGCCGACGACGATCTCGTCCCCCGGTTCCTCGATGAGGAGCGAGAGAACGAGAAGCAGCGCGGGCGAGGTGCCCATCGTCACGATGACGCGGTCGGGCGGAACGCTCGCGCCGTATTCGGTCTCGTAGTGGCGGGCGATCGCGGCGCGGAGCGCCGCGGCGCCGCGGCTGTCCGTATAGTGCGTGTCGCCGCGCCGGAGCGCCTCCTCGGCGGCCCGCACGATGCGCGGGGGGGTCGGGAAATCGGGCTCCCCGATCTCGAGGTGCACGACGTTCCGGCCCGCGCGCTCGAGCTCGAGCGCGCGCTCGAGAACCTCCATGACGATGAAGGGGCGGATGGAGCAGTCCTTCGTCCGCGCCGCGGCGGGAATGCAGGCCGGGGCGGATGTCGTGCGTTTCGGCCCCGCGCGGCGTACGCGGGGCGCCGTGTTGCGTTTCGCGCTCATGTGTTTGAAACATATCGCCCCGGCGGGCGCGAGTCAACGACGTCGTTCCCGGGGCGGGTCCTGCGGGCGGATCGCGGCGATCGTCCAGTGCCTGCCGGTGGCTCCGCGATCGCGGCGGTGCGAGAAGAAAAGCCCCGGATCGCACGCGGTGCAGAGACCCGATACGAGGATCCGCCTTCGATCGAGCCCCCGCTCGAGGAGCGAACGCACGATGTGCGTCTCGAGATCGAGATGCCAGGCGCCGCCGGCGAATGTCCGGACC
>DHHB01000059.1 GCA_002403075.1 bacterium UBP1_UBA4783
AGGGCGCGGTCGGCATGGTCGAGATGGCGCTCCGGCAGCTCAGCGTGCAGAATATCATCGAGCTAGATCAGGACAAGCGCGCGACGATGGTCAACAACCTCATGGTCGCGCTCGTCTCCGACAGAGAGGTGTCTCCGGTCATCAACACGGGAACGCTCTACCAATGATCGCGGAGTGACGCGGGGCGATCATGAGCGAAAAGAAGAAATTCCTGCTCCGCCTCGACGCGGCGCTCTTCGACTCCCTCGAAAAGTGGGCGGCCGACGACCTGCGGAGCGTCAACGCCGAGATCGAGTTCATCCTCGCCGCCGCGGCGAAAAAGGCCGGGCGGCTCAAGGGACCGCCGGGGCCGTCCTGAGCGGACGGCCCCGCGCGCCGCGCTAGATCTTCTTCTGCGCACGCAGCCGGGCCACGATCTTCTCCATCTCCGCGATGAGCCCCTCGACTGTCCGGAAAGCGGCCCTCGAGGGTTCCGGCGTCGTCATGTCGACCCCCGCCTTCTTGAGCAGCGCGAGCGGAGAGTCGCTTCCCCCCGCCTTGAGAAGCGCGAGGTAGCGCTCGACGCCGTCCGTGCTTTTCAGGGCCTGATCGACGAGGGCCATCGAGGCGATCATGCCGGTGCTGTACTGGTACACGTAGTAGTAACGGTAGAAGTGCGGAACGGAGCTCCACTCGTTGCGGATGTAGTCGTCGACGCGCGCGACGCCCGCGTCGTGGCCGTAGTAGGTCCGCGTGAGATCGAGGAACGTGTCGCTGAGCCAATCCGGCGTCAGCGTCTTGTCCTCCTCGACGCGGCGGTGCATCGCGAGCTCGTACTCGGCGAACATCGTCTGCCGGTAGATCGTCGAGCGCACCTGCACGAGATACTGGTCGATGAGCCAGAGCTTGAAGAGATCGTCCTTCTCGCTCTTCAGCATGTGCTTGAGGAGGAGGGTCTCGTTGAAGGTCGAGGCGATCTCGGCGAGGAAGAGCGGATACCCCGCGTTCGAGAAGGGCTGCGTCGCGTTCGCGAAGTTCGAATGCACGGCGTGGCCGAGCTCGTGCGCGAGGGTCGAGACGGCGTCGTATTTGCCGTCGTAGTTCATCTTGACGTACGAATGGAGCCCGTAGACGCCCCCCGAGTACGCGCCGGTCTGCTTGTTCTTGTTCGGATAGACGTCGATCCAGCGGTTGCCGAAGGCCTCCCGCAGCACGGCTTCGTACTCCTTGCCGAGCGGCTTCAGCGCGGCGAGGATGATCCGCTGAGCCTCGTCGTACGCATAGGACCGCTCGACGGAGGGCACGGCCGAGCCGTAGATGTCCTCGTAACGCATCGTGTCGGCGAGCCCCATGAGCTCGCCCTTGAGCTTCATGTAGCGGAAAAAGATCGGGAGGTGCTCCCTGACCGAGGCGATGAGCTGATGATACACGGCGGGATCGATGTCGTTCTCGAAAAGGCTCGCCTCGAGACAATCCGCGTAGCCCCTCACGCGGGCGCCGAAGAGGTGGCGCTTCATCTCGCCGTCGAGCAGCGCGGCCTGCGTGTTCTCGTACTTCACGTGGTTCGCCCAGAAGGTCCGCATGGCGAGGGTGCGGTCCGCGGGGTCGTTGGCGGCCCGGTAGCGCACGTAGTTCGCGTAGTTGAGCGGGACGGTTCTGCCGTCGGAGAAGGTCGCCTCCGGATGCGGCATGTCGACGTCGTTGAGGAAGCTCGACGCGCGCGACGGCGCCCCGCCGAAGAGGCCGGTCATCGCCATGATGCGTTCCTGCTCCTCGGGAAGGATGTGTGCGCGCTTGCGAATCGTCTCCATGATCGAGAAGCGGTACGGCTCGAGACGCGGCTCGGAGGCGAGGTATTCCTTGATCGTCTGCTCGTTCATCTTGAGAAGGTCGGGCTCGATGAACGAGAGCTTGCTGCCGATCTGCACGAACGCGGCCTGCATCTCTCCGCGCAGCGCCTGAAACTTCGTATTCGCGAGATCGACGTCGCTCTGGAGCAGGACGTAGCGGAAGAGGCGCGATCCCTTGATGTAGATCTCGTCCTGCAGCTCGGCCATGGCGAGCATCCCCCGCGGGCTCGCGGTCCAGTCCTTCGCCGTTTCGTCGATCCTCGATACGAGGGCGTCGAGTTCGGCGCGGTCCCTCTCCCACGCCTCGAAGGTCGGATAGAGGTCCTCGACGCGCCATGTGAACTCGACGGGGATCTCGGAACGGGGCGTCAGGGAATAGTCGGGAACGACCGCCTTCGTCTCGGCGGCGAGAGCCGAAACCGACGCGAGGACGACGATCGCGAGGATCTCGACTGCGAATGCGATCCGGAACCGGCGCATTGAACCCTCCTTCGGGGAATCGATCTTTCCGGGTTTCCCTTCCTGCGGCGATCTTTCGCGGCGCGCCGCGGCATGAAACGGCGGCGGCCCCCTCAGCGGGCGGCCGCCCTCCGTAACATTAACACAGAGAAGGGTATTTGGTTTCAGGAAAATCGGCCGCTGGCGCGTCGCGCTCTTCCCATGAAGAGGAGCGTTCGCGGCACGCGCGGAGGAAATAGAGCCTGAAAAAATCTTCGCGAAAATGTAAAGCTTGCTTGATATCCTGTCACGGCTGCATATAAAGAACTGAGCTTTGTCCACGGGCGGGGCCCCGCTCCGGCGGGGCTCCAAAGAAAGGGGAGACGATATGAAATTCGCGCGTACGATCCTCGCCGGTCTTCTGCTCGCCGCCGCCATGACGGGCGCCGCGGCCGCCGGGCCGAAGGTCGCGACCGTCCCGTCCGCCGACGGCGTGCCGATCCGCTACGAAGTCGACGGTTCCGGCGCTCCCGCGCTCGTTTTTATCCACTGCTGGTGCTGCGACCGGAGCTATTGGAGCGGCCAGACTTCGCATTTCGCGAAAACGCACACCGTCGTAACGCTCGATCTCGCCGGCCACGGCGAGTCGGGGCTCGGCCGCGAGGCGTGGACGATCGAATCGTTCGCTCGGGACGTCGTCGCGGTCGTCGACGCCCTGCGTCTCGAACGCGTGATCCTCGTCGGGCACTCGATGGGAGGTTCCGTCGCTCTCGAGGCCGCGCGCTCTCTGTCGGGGCGCGTCGTCGGCATCGTCGGCGTCGACAACTTCCAGGATCTGTCGCAAAAATTCGCGCCGGAGCAGCGCGCGGGATTTCTCGCCCAGTTCGAGGGCGACTTCGCGGCGATGACGGAGAGGTTCGTCCGCGGAATGTTCCCGGCGGGCGCCGATTCGGCTCTCGTCGCGGCCGTCGCCGCCGACATGGCGTCCGCCCCACCGGAGGTGGGCGTCGGCGCCATGGGAAGCCTCCTCGCCTACGACGCGGCGCCCGCGCTCGCGGAGATCGCGGCGCCCATCCGCAACATCAACGCCGACCGCTGGCCGACGAACGTCGACGGCAACCGGAAGCTCTGCCGCGACTACGACGCGAACATCGTGCAGGGCTGCGGGCATTTCCTTCACCTCGAGGACCCCGCGCGATTCAACGAGCTTCTCGGGGAAACGATCTACGGAATGACCACGAAGGAGGATTGAACGACGGCCCCCTCGGCGCTCCGGCACACGACGGCGATCGCGAGCAGGAGCAGGACGAGACCCATAAAGCACACGAGAAAGCTTTTCACCGGGAGCGAACCCTCACGCGCGCGAGCGCCGCGCGGACGACGAGCAGCCTGTCGAGGAATCGGTCGATACGCGCGATAATCATTTTGAACGACATGTCCCACCTCCGAAGCGAAGCGATCTTGCTCTCTATGGGGTGTTACACCGCGGAGGCGGAAAGGTGCCCGGCTTCGTTACGGATTCGGAACGCTTTCGAGGATTCTTCCAAAGCGCGGGGATTTCGGGAGTTGAAAGGAAAGAAAAAAGTGGGCGCCGTCGTAAGAAGCGCCCACCACGCTTCATCATCGTGACCCCCACCAACGGCGCCCGAACTGTTATACGCGCGCGTGCCGTTCGAGGTTCCGGCTTCGTTAAATTATTTAATCCGCGGCGCGCCTCCGGCCGGCCGCCCCGCCCCACCACGCGTCCGCGAACTCCTCGAGCATCGAGTAATCGTCCAGCCACGTCGTGTACATGACGCCCTCCACGCCGCGCGAGCCCGACGCCGCGGCGGACCAGGCGCGTCGATTCTCGGCGACATCCGAGTCGTAGTACGCGGCGATCATCGTCCGGTTTCCGAGCCCGTCGAAGAATCGGAACCGTTTCCCGGCGTTCTCCGGCATTCCCCATACCATCGCGACGACCTTCGGATGGAGCCCCTTCCAGGAACCGGTGAACGATCCGTTCGCGAGATAGTAGCTCGAGCGGGCGTTGTGATACGGATCGAACATGTCGGACCATACGAATACGGGCCTGGCCCCTCCCTCGGCCGCGATGATTTCGACGCATCTCGCCGCGTTGCGCGCGAGGATCTCGCCGGGGCTTCGATACGACCCTCCCGGCGAGGGCTCCCAACCCGCGCAGCGGATCTCGTCGTGCGACATGAACCAGCAATCGGGCGAGAGGATCTCGTCCACGCGGCGGATCTCCTCCGCGCAGCGCTCGAAGATCCCCGGGTCGTCGAGGGTGCAGGGGACCTGCCCCGCGTAGAAGATCGCGGGATGGTAGCAGGAGAGAAAGACGCGTTCTCCCTCGGCGACGCGGGAGCCCGGCGGAACCGCGACGCGCGGCGGATCGTGGCGCACGTCGTACGTGCCCGGCCGGCGGGAGCGGCCGAGGAGGGGATCCGTGACGCGCTCGAAATCGATCCCCTCGCGAAGCTCTGTTCCCCCGCCGTCCACGACGGAGAGAGGAGCCGTCCCGCGACGGAGCGCGTTGAGCGCCGGGACGGACTCGACGCGCAGGTCGTCCCACCAGATCGAGCCGCTCCGTCCCCCCCAGATCCCCGCCCCGACGGTGACGGCCGTGTGGCGCAGGCTGTTGAAGGCGACCGTCTGCTCGATCCAATCCGTCGTCAGCCCGTCCGCCCGCGAGAAGTACCCGGCCCCGGCGCCGCCAGGGACCGAGAGGCTCTCATACTGGAGCGGCCGGCGGCCGGCGAGCGCCACGACCTGCACGAGATCCGCGTCGAGGCGCTCGGCCTTGAACCGCACGCGGATCCGGTACTGCTGCCACGGCTTCACCTCGATCTTCTGGAAGATGCGGCCGTGGCCGTGCCGGTTCATGGCGCTTCCGCAATCGAACCGGAGCGACGCCCCGCCGCTTCCCGCCGTCGTCGTGTCGATGAACGAAACCCTCCCCGGCCGGTCCTGCAGGCTCCATCCCGTCGCCCTGTCGCCGCGGTAGGTTTCGAACGAGCCGTTCGCCGCCTTCGCGGTCTCCTCGGGGACGAGCTCGCCGCCGCGACGGACGAGGGGGGCGCGTCGAACCGGCACGCCGGCCGCGAGATTGGGATCGAGCGCGCCGAACGACTGCGACCATTGAAAGGGAAAGACGGCGACGGCGAGCTCGAGGCCGAGCTCGCTCGCGAGCGCCCGCAACGCCGCCGCGTTCCCGCGGTAGCCCTCCGGGTCTTCGAGCGTCCACCAGACGAGCGCCTTTACGTCCGAGAAGAGAAGACCGTTGTACCCCGCTTCGCGCGCGCGCCGCATGATCGTTTCCGCTTCCGCGAGACTTCCCGCCCGCGAGAGATCGCGCGAGAGGAAGAACCATCGGCGCGCGGGATCGAGCCGCTCGACGCGGCCCGGCTCCGCGCACGACGGAACGAGCGCGCAGAGCGCGAGAACGGCGGAAAACCGCGCGATCCGGATCATCTTCGCCGGCCCGGACGCATGCATCGCTTCGAGCCTCCCTTCACCGCGCGACCCTGCAGACGAGCCCCTTGAGATAGGCCCCTTCGGGGAACGGAAGCGCGACCGGGTGATCCTCCGCCTGCGAGAGGCGCCGCACGATCCGGGCGTCGCGTCCCGCGTCGAGCGCCGCGTCGGCGACGATCTTCTGGAACAGCTCGCTCGTCATGAGCCCCGAGCAGGAGAACGTGAAGAGAACGCCGCCCGGCCGCAGGAGCTTCAGCGCCAGCAGATTGATGTCCTTGTAGCCGCGGCTCGCGCGGGCGAGCTGGACCCGAGACTCGGCGAACTTCGGCGGGTCGAGAACGGCGAGATCGAACGAGCGGCCCTCGTCGCGATACCGGCGGAGGACCGCGAACGCGTCTCCCTCGACGTGCTCAGAGGCGGATTCGTCGAATCCGTTGAGCTCCATGTTGCGCCGCGAAAGCTCGAGAGAGGGCGCGGACGAATCGACGTTCGTCGTCCGGGCGGCGCCCCCCGCGAGCGCCGAGACGCCGAACCCGCCCGTGTACGAAAAACAGTTGAGCACCTCGGCGCCGCGGGCGTACTCCGCGACCGCCGCCCTGTTTTCGCGCTGATCGAGGTAGAAGCCGGTCTTGTGGCCCCTCCGGAGGTCGACGAGGAAACGGCAGCCGCCCTCGGCGATCTCGACGAGCTCGGGCGGCTCCGCGCCGCGCAGAAGGCCGCTCCGCTTGTCGAGCCCCTCCTTCGCGCGGACGTCGACGTCGGAGCGCTCGTAGATCCCGGCGGGCGAGGCGAGACGCTCGAGCTCGC
The DNA here is from genome assembly GCA_002403075.1 of bacterium UBP1_UBA4783. Lineage (GTDB taxonomy): Bacteria > Krumholzibacteriota > Krumholzibacteriia > Krumholzibacteriales > Krumholzibacteriaceae > SSS58A. The sequence goes on from DHHB01000059.1 coordinate 6,549, forward strand.
CGGCGATGACCTCGCGCCAACGCTCGGCCCCCGCCGTGAGGAGCTGCGCGACGAGCCAGCGGCCGTAGCGGTCCACGACGACCCCCGGAAGGCCGTCGGATTCGGCGTTCACGAGCCGCGCGGCGCCGGGGTCGCCGGTTCGGGCGCGGGCGCCGCGGAGCTCGATCGCCCGCGAGAGGCGCGCGCGGAAAAAATCGAGCGAGACGTCTTCCCCGGGATCGAACGTCCATACGCGGGCGACGATCTGGGAGGCGGGCGAATACGCCGCGCGCGCGACGCGCGAGCCGTCGGCGAGCATGACCTCGACCGTTTCCCCGGATTGCGGACGCCCTTCCACGGACGCGACGGCGCCCGTGAAGATCCACGGATGCCTGCGCAGCAGCGATTTCTCGCGGCCGCGCTTGATGACGACGGCTTTCATTCGCCCGAAACGTCCTTTTTCCCGAACAGGAGGCGCGCGATGGGAACGTCCGCGGGCGAGAGCCGGTAGCCCGCGAGATCCCGCGGATCCACCCACGCGATCTCGTCGTGAGCGGCGGGCGACGGCTCGCCCGAGACGATCTCGGCGCGGAGCGCGACGAGCCGAAGCGCTCCGTGCTCGTCGCAGTGGCTGCTCTCGGCGACGACGTCCCCCGCGACGGCGTCGACGCCGAGCTCTTCGAACAGCTCGCGCTCGAGACAGGCCTGAAGGGTTTCCCCGGGCTCGAGAGAGCCGCCGGGAAACTCCCAGAGCCCTTCCATCGAGTCGCCGCGGCGGCGGCGGGCGATGAGCACTTTGCCGCCGGAGACGATGATTGCGGCCGTGACGATCTTCATTGTTCCGCCCGATCAGGGCGCGACGATGACGGCGTGGGGCTTCCCCGTCCCGCGCACCTCGCAGGTCCCGCCGAGCTCGCGCGCCCACCGGGCGGCTATCTCCCGCTCCGCCGGCCGGTGCAGGTCGTCGAGCAGGATCACGCAGCCCCCGCCGAGGCGGCCACGCATCGCAGGGAGCATGCCGTAGCGGCCTCCCGGCGTATCTCCCGGCGGACCGTCGCACAGGACGAGGGAGAATCGCGCCGGCAGACGCTCGAGCGGCGGATCGTACCACGAAAACGCCCCGTAGTCGCGAAGCGGCGCGTGAACGATCTCGACGCCGCGGATGTCGCGCCGGCGGATCTCGGCGCGCATGCGCCGCGCCCACCGGCCGTCGTGCTCGAGCGACCAGATCCGTTTCCCCGTGCGTCCGGCGAGAACGCCGAGCAGGATCGTCGAGAGCCCGGAGCCGCATTCGAGAACGTCGCCGCGCGCGGCGCGCAGCTCCTTGAGGCTCGCGTCGAGATACCCGGGCATCGCCGACATGAGCTCGTTTCCCCACCCGTGCACGAGGCGGGCGAGCAGCTCCTCCGGCGCCTCGGCGGCGTCCGGGAGGCGCTCGAACTCGTCCATCGCGCGGCGAAAAGCGAAGCCGCGCCGGACGGCGTCCGCGATCTTGAGGGGATGCAGGGCGCGGACCGCCCGCCCCGCGCGCCGCCTCGCGAGGCGGAATCCGGGACGTCGCATCGAGGAACCCTTTCCGCGCCGCTTCGGCGCCCGAAGCGGCGAACGCCGCGGAGCGCCGCTACTCCTTCTTTTTCGCCGTCGACATCTTCAAGGGCACGTACAGCGGGCAGAAGCCGGCGAGCGAGGTGAGGAGCATGATGACGGCGATGATGCCGAGCACGACAGCGGCGGCGCCGGTGAGAACCTTCGCGGCGATCAGGACGGCGATGACGAGGAAGACGACGAGACGAACGATTCGATCCGCGGATCCCATATTCTTGACCACGACGAACCTCCTTCGGCGGTCCGGCGTCCCCATCGAACGAAGAGCCCGAATCCCATTGTGGAACAGAAGCCCGTCCCGTTCAAGGATCAAATGGACGCCGCTCACATGGACGCCGCGGGCGCGATCACGGCTCACCCGCCGGTCCGGGCTTGAACGCGCCGCGGGCCGTCCACGCGTTCGCGCGGGCGAACAGTCTCCCCTCCGCCCGCCGCCGGGACAGCGACGTCGAAAACGGCAGCCAGAGGAGCAGCGCCGCGAGCCGGCCGTACGACCAGGGGAAGAAATCGTGTACCGGCATGAGAAAGACGAGGAAATACGCCGCGCCGAAGAGGATCCACTCCCCCTCCGTCTCGAGGCGCTTCGCGAGCGCGAGGAACGGCACGGCGAGAAACACGCAGTGATGCGGCCAAGCGATCGGCTGCAGCAGCACCATGAGGACGAACAGCGCCGGCGCGGCGTTCAGCACCGTCCCCTCCGCTCCGGCCGCGTCCGCGAACGCGCGCCGGGCGCGGTGCGCGAGCGCGGCGGCGATCCCCGCGGCGGCGACGACGGCCTTGAGCGGAAAGACGACGAACGGCATGAGCGCGTGCCCGCGATCGAACAGGGCGACGACCGCCTGAACGAGCGAATCGACGGAAAACTGCCGGTAGCTCGGATAGTCGCGGCTCCAGACGCCCGCCGCGTTCGCGATGAAATCGCGGTACGGGTATACGCCGTTTTCGGCGACGGTCCAACCCGCGATCGCCGCCGCCGAGATCGCGAACCACGCGAGCCACCGGTAGTCGCGGGCCATGACGAAGGCCGCGACGAGCGCGAGCGGCGAGACCTTGAGGTGCGCCGCGAGCGCGAGGGCGAGCGCCGAGAGGGCCGCCGACCGGCGGTACAGGAGGAGGGCGGCGAGCATGAGGTTGAGGGTGTGAAAATTGACCTGCACGTAGCCGAGCGTGCGCGCGACGGGAACGTTCACGAGGAGAAATCCCGCCGTCGCGAGGGACGCGAGGCGGTCCGAGAATCCGTAGCGCCGCATCGTCGCGCGGAGCAGGAAGAAGAGCGCGAAGAGCGAGAGAAGGTTCAGTATCCACAGGACGTCGAAGACGGCCCGGGTTCCGTGTCGAACGAGCCCGCGCAGCAGCGTGGCCCAGAGGGGAGGGTAGAGATACCTCGCCGGAAGATGCTCGCCTTTGACGAGGCTCCGCGCCGCGTTCACGTAATCGCCCACGTCGCCGTAGCGCACCCGCTCGCGGATGAAGCCGACGTAGAGGAGGCTCACGGCGAGAAAGCACGCCGCCGTGAGGGCGTTTCCTGAGTCGATGCGCCCGAGCGCGAGCAGAACGACGAAGCCGCCGAGGACGAGCCACGCCGCGGCGGCCGCGTAGAAGGTGAGCGCGATGTCGGAGATCGGCCCTTCCTGGGCGATCGCTCCGAGGGCCGGCGCGCCGCCGAGCCGATAGGCGAGCGCCGCGACGACGGCCATGGCCGCCGTGAGGGCGCCCCAGACGGCCGCCGCGACCGTCGCCGGACGCATCCGCGCGCCGCACCCGCCGCCGGCATTGTGGGGATTCGGCTGGATCATAACGACCGCGCGGCGAACGGACGTTTCCATCAGATCCGTCGCCCCGCGGTCTCCAGTATACAACGGATGCGCGCGCCCTGTCGCGCCGTTTGTCCGCCGGCGCGTTTACGAAGGGGTTGCAGCGATCGTTCGGCGCGCCCGATGGGCCGCTCCTCGCCGCTCCCGGTCGCCCGGCCCGCTCACGCGGTCTGAACGGGTCGCGGCGGAGCGAAGAGCCGCTCGGTATCGTCGTGCACGAGCGCCCATATGCAATAGATGCCGAGCGCCGTGCCGATGGGGACGTTGAAGAGGTCGAGCACCGAGAGCACCATGGTGAGATACCGCGCCCAGTTCTTGCGCTTCAGCACGCCGACGCCTCCGACGACGCAGAGCGCCGACAACGCGAACACGACGATTGCGATCGGCACGCCGATGGTCGAGAGCACGGCGAGCGCCTCCTCGTCCCCGTCGAGCTCGTACGCGAGGACACCGACGCCGACCGTGAACAAGAGCACGAGAGCGGCGATGAAAATCCCGAATATGCCGTACCCGATGCGAAGGACGCCGACGGCCGTGATATGCTTGTGCATGGCCTTGCACCTTCCTTTCCTTTCCATAATGACGGAAGCATCGCCTCTTTGTTTCATCTACAGCGGCCCCCCGGCTTTCATTCGGGCCCGGACCCGACGCTCGACCTCGCCGAAAAAACCCCCGCCTCGGGCGAAACCGCGGGGGCCGGGACGGCGTATAGTATGAAGGATCTCATTCCCCTTAGCGTACGGAGGTGCCCGAATATGAAATCGCTCACGGCGTGTATCTTCCTCTCGTTGCTCGCCTTCCTTCTTCCCGCGGTTGCTCGTGCCGGCTCGACCGGGCGCATCCACGGCACGATCACGACCGTGGACGGCGACACGTACGAGGGGCTTATCCGCTGGGACAAGAACGAAGCCTCATGGTTCGATATCCTGAACGGCAACAAGGAGATCCGGGACGGTCACCGGATCCGCAGGCACGAGAGGATCAGGGTGTTCGGCATCACGATCGGGGAGCGCACGAGCTCGGGGGACATCGGCTCGGCGCAATCGGGGCTCTGTTTCGGACACATCAAAAGCCTTGAACCCGCGGGCCGCGACGAGGCCCGTCTCGTCCTCAAATCGGGACAGAAGATCGTTCTCGAAGGCGGCTCCTCCGATATCGGCGCCGGTATCCGCGAAATCGTCATCGAGGACGTCAAGGAAGGTGAAATCTCGCTCGACTGGGAGGACATAGAGCGCATCGAGTTCTCCCAGGGCGCGGCGACGCTCGCGTCGCAGTTCGGGGAGCGTCTGTACGGCACCCTGAAAACGCGGCGCGGCGACGAGTTCACGGGCTGGGTGAGCTGGGACGCCGACGAGCTCTTCTCGGAGGATATCCTGAACGGAGAGGAGGGCCGGCGGGAGCGAAAGATGCGTTTCAGCAAGCTCGCTTCGATCGAACGCCGCAGCTCCTCGAGCGCGGTCCTCGCTCTCGCGAGCGGCGGCGAGATGGTGCTCGACGGCACGAACGACGTCGACAAGGGAAACCGCGGCATCGCGGTCTTCGATCCCTCCTTCGGCCAGGTGGAGGTCGACTGGAGCGAATTCGACAGGCTCGATTTCCAGACGCCGCCGGCGCCGCCCGCGTACGCGGATTTCGACGGCGGCCGCCCGCTCCAGGGCGCGGTGTTCACGAAGAACGGGGAACGTCACCCCGGCACGATCCGGTGGGACGACGACGAGACGCATACGTGGGAGATCCTCGACGGCGAAAGCCGAGGCGCCGATTTCGACGTCGTGTTCGGCGCGATCAAGGAGATCAAGCGGCAGGGCTTTCGCAGCGCCGTCGTCATGACGTGGAGCGGCCGGACCCTGCGGCTCGACGGATCGAACGACGTCGACAGCGGCAACCGCGGCATCTACGTCGAATCGCCGGACGGAAAGGAAACGAAGATCGAGTGGGATGAATTCGACCGCGTCGAATTCACTCGATAGCTCTCCGTCGCGAGGCGCGCCGCGTCCCGCGACGCACGAATCGGGAAGGGCGGATTGCCCATCAGTTCGGGCACCCCAAGCGATCCGCTCTTCCCGTTTGTTATTTTTTGCGCGAAAACAGCCTCTCGAAGCCGGGATAGGCCGCGAGCGGAATGATCTCGAACTCGATCAGGCGCTCCCGCGCGAGCGGGAGCGTGGCGAGGGCGGCGCGGGCCTGCTCGACGCCGTCGGCCTCGAGAACGAGCACGGCCTCCCGCCGGTCGGGGCGGAAATACAGCTCGCGGATGACGCCGTCCTGATACAGCGTCCAGGCGCGCGCGGCTTCCTCTTCGAGGATGCGCTGCGTGAAGGCGTCCGGAGAGGCCCCCGGCAGCTCTTTCTCGATCGCGAGTATCTTCATTGATCTCCGTCTATCGCCCCCGCCGCCCGAGCGGCGCGGGGCGTCATTCGGTCCACGTGACGCGGTACCGGCAACAGGAGCCGCCTCGCGCGCGGCATTCCTCCTCGACGATCTCGACGCCGCGGGCGCCGCACATCCGGAGCGCCTCCTTGTACCACCCGATCACGGTGAGACAATCCGGCACCGAGAAGGTCTTCGCCTCGTGCGTCGTCAGCACGCCGGACGCGGGGCCGGTCCGCTCGTACTCCCGCCGTCCGGTGTCGTAATAGAACTTGTAGATCACGTCCGCCTTTTCGAGAAACGCCTGCGGGTCGCCGGGCGTGAGAAAGGATTTGTGCACCTTCCCGAGGCTCCGCCTCGCCGACTTCGCGCCGATATCCTCGAAGAGCTTCTGATCCCCTCCGCCGAGAAGGTCGACGATCGCCTTGTCCAGCCGCTCCCCGATCTCGAAGGGATACCATCTGGCCGTGAGGATGAGATCGCCGAGCTTCGCTCTGTCGTCATCGGGCAGCTTCGCGAGCACGCGATTCCACTCCTCTTCCCCGAAGTTGTCGACGACGAACTCCTTGCGAGACTGCAGAATGAGCCCCTTGATCTCCATTCCGAGAACCTTCCTCTCTCGTTGCGCGGCGCCGCACCGCGGCGATGATGCGCCGATCGCCGCGGGATTGCAAGCACGGAAGCCGCGGCCTCATCGAAACCGGGGGGACGCGAGCTTTCTACGGGCGGATGATCCGGTCCGCGGTCGCCATGACCTGAACCGTCTGATCCATGGTGCCCACTTCTCCGAGGAGGAGCTTTCCACGCAATCCGAGATGGTCGAGGCAGGTGCCGCACGTGGCGACGCGCGCTCCTTTCCGTTCGAGGAGTCGCAGGCTCTCGACGACGGGGCTGCCCTCCGTCGTCAGGAGAACGCCGGAGTTCACGCAGCCGACGAGATCGATATTCACGTCCGACCGCGCGAGCTTCTCGAGAAACAGCGCGAGGAGCTTCCGTCCGAGCTCCGGCTCTCCGTCGCCCATCCGGTCGGAGTTGAGATAGAGCACGGTCATCGAGATCTCCTTTCGAGACACGATCGGCGCCGAAACGTATCATATTCGAGCTGAGACGCGCAAGGAATCGGCATCGCCGAAAGATGCCGCGGCCGCCGCGCGTCGCATCCGCCTCCTCGCCGCCGCCCGGGTCGTCGCTTCGATCACGCACCGGGAACATGCCCGAGCAGATCGGATACCTCGGCTTCGCGGAATCCGCCGGGGGCGAGATCGCCCAGCGTCCATGGGCCGACGGCGGCCCTGATGAGCCGGAGCGTCGGGTGGCCGACGGCCGCCGTCATGCGGCGCACCTGACGGTTCCGCCCCTCGATGATCGTGAGCGCGATCCACGACGCCGGTATCTTCGCCCGGCGGCGGATCGGCGGCGTCCGCTCCCACACGTCCGGCGGATCGATCGATTCGACGGCGGCGGGAAGGGTCATGCCGTCCGCGAGGCGCACCCCCCGCCGGAGCCGGTCGAGCGCCGCGTCGTCGGGAGTCCCCTCGACCTGGACGAGGTATCGTTTCGCGAGCTTGCGGCGCGGATCGGTGATGAGGTGCTGCGCCCAGCCCCGGTCGGTGAGGATCACGAGCCCCTCGCTGTCGTAATCGAGCCGGCCGGCCGGATAGACCCCCGGAACCGAGATGTAATCGGCGAGCGTGATCTTGCCGCCGCTCGGACTGAACTGGCAGAGAACACGGTACGGCTTGTTGAAGAGAACGATCATGAGACGCGCAGCACCTTGGCGCCGCGCACGACGCCCGTCTTGAGCTCGACGAGCGCCCGGTTCGCGTCCTCGAGCGGGTACTCCTCGACCTCGGGTCTGATCGGAATCGCCGCCGCGAGAGCGAGAAACTCCCTCACGTCGGCCCGCGCGACGTTCGCGACGCTCTTGATCTCCTTCTCCATCCAGAGGTGCGTCGCGTAATCGAGGCGGAGCAGCTCGCCCGCGTCGGTGCTCTCCTTGCGGATCGCGTTCACGACGAGCCTCCCTCCCGGCTCGAGGCGCCGGAGCGCCTCGACGACCGGCCTCCACGCGGGGGTCGTATCGATGACGGCCGCGCACGGCGCCGGCGGCTCGTCCGCCGTGTCGCCGGCCCATGCGGCGCCGAGCGCCAGAGCGAACTCCCGCTCCCGCGCGCTCCGGGCGAAGACGAACACCTTCGAGGCTGGATAGCGGCGCCTCGCCATCATGAGGACGATGTGCGCCGACGCGCCGAAGCCGGTGAGCCCGAGCGCCTCTCCGTCGCGAAGCTCCGCGAGACGCAGCGAGCGGTATCCGATCGCCCCCGCGCAGAGAAGCGGCGCGGCCTCGGCGTCCGAAAAGACCTCGGGGATCGCGTGCGCGAAACGCTCGCCGACCGTCATGTATTCGGCGTACCCGCCGTCCGCGTCGCGGCCGGTGGCCCGAAAATCGGCGCAGAGGTTCTCGTTCCCCGCGAGGCAATGGCGGCACGTTCCGCACGCCGAATGGATCCACGCCACGCCGACGCGGTCTCCGGCGCGCCACGCGCCCGCGCCGGGGCCGAGCTTCTCGACGCGGCCGACGATCTGATGTCCGGGAACGACGGGGAAGCGCGGCGGGGGCGTGCGCCCCTCGATCTCGTCGAGCTCCGTGTGGCAGACGCCGCAGGTCGAGACCCTGACGAGGATCTCGCCCTCTCCCGGCTCGGGCATCGGTTTCTCCGTGAGAACGAGGGGGGTCCCGTCGCGCGCGAGATCCGTCGTCGCTTCGAGGACCATCGCCCTCATTCTTCGGCCGTCCCTTCCCGCTCCGGACGCGATCGCTTGCCGCTCAGGCGCTCGACGTCCACCCTGACGATCGCCGTCCGCCGGATCGATTCCTCGGAAAAGACGTGCGCGCCGCTCGAGTACTGGGCCATGATGCGCTCGAGCGCGCGCCGCTTTTCCGCGTGATCCTCGACGACCCGGGCCCGGCCGAACGCGATGACGCTCCGGTAGGATATGCTCCACGCGCAGGCCCGCTCCGCCTCGCGCATGCCGTCCGTGATATCGAACTCGACGCAGACACGGTCGTTGCGGGCGAGAATTTCCATCTTTCTTCCGGCGGAGTCTCCGTGGAAATAGAGCGCCTCACCGTCCCAGCCGAAACAGAGAGGCACGACGTACGGCTCGCCGCCGTCCGAAAGGCCGAGCCGGCATACGCGCGCCTCCCGGATCACGGCCTCGATCTCGCGGCGGTCGCGGATTTCCTTTTCGGAGCGTCTCACGGTCTCATTCCTCCGCGGTTTCGCGGTTTCGAAAGAGCGACCGGAGCGGCACGCGGCCGCCGCCGTCGAAGGCGATATCAGCGAGCGCGAGCCTCTCCTCGAACGGGCCGATCGTCCAGCATTCTCCGGCCGGCAGCTCCTCGACGGGCGTGCCCCCGTCGTTCAGCGGACAGATGTCGCGAAGCTCGACGAGGCCGCCGTCCCCGCGCTCCTCGGTCCAGCGCAGGGGAAGCCCCTGCGTCCGGCACACGTACGGGCGATCCTCGTAGATCCGGCACCGGCCCGCGCCGTCGAGGAAGGCGCAGAGCCCGGGGGGATGGGGCTCGGCGCCGGAAAGGAGCGCGCCGCGGCGGCTCGCTATGTGCGCCGCCTCGATCGCGAAGACCGTCGTCCCGTCGACGCAGCACTGCGCGCATCCGGGGCGGCACGCGAGCCTCGCGCCGTGAACGGCGGCGAGGCCCAGCGCCGCCTCGTCCACGTCCCGATAGATCCGGTCGAGAGCGTCGAACGCGGCGTGCTCGTTATCGTCCGGCGGGCGGGTCATCGTTCCGTTTCGCGCCGCGGAGCCGCGCTCGTCAGCGAGCCTCCCCCGGCGCTGGAAGCACGCACTCGATCGTGTCCTCTACGACGAGCTCGAGGTCGATGAGCTCCATCTTCGTGAATGCTTCCTTATAATAGTAGCTATGGGAGAATACGCTCGCTCCGGTCGTGATCTGGTAGAACACGTAGTCCTTCTCGTTCTCGAGCTTGTACTGCGTCGTGGGGCCCGTGTAATACCCTTCGGCCGAGGTCGATCCCTGAAACACGAACGTCCCCTTGACCGTTTTGTCGCAGTAATGCTTCTGGCTCGTGACCTCGACGGCGCCCACGTACGGGGAGCCGGTCGACGTCGTGATGTGCCACGTGATCCTGAAGAGGGGTTCGATAAGGGTCTTCTCCGATTCCTTGCAAGCGTCATCCTCGCTCGTCTCGCATGCGCAGAACGCGAGGGCGACAAGCGCGAGCGCGAAGAGGAGCGAGGGACGACATGGGGGCTGACTCACAATTCGACCTCCTTCGATGAAAGACGGCGACCCGGCGCGACGCGGACTGTTTTTTTATTCTAGCATGAACGCGCGGCATGTCAACGAGCGGGGCGCCCGGCAACCGCTCGAGGGCGCCCGCACGGTCATCGCCGGTAGATCCCGAGAAAAAAGCGCTTGCCGCTTTCGAGCGTCTCCGTGCCGGACCGGACCTCGCCGAATCCATGCCCCGCGAAGAGCGCCCGGAGAACCGCCGGATCCACGAGCCGGATATGCGGTTCGAGGACCCTGACGCTTCGAAACGGCGTCTCCGACACCTTGCCGCACGACGCCGAGGGAAGCTGCAGCAGCGCGGCTGCGACGCCTCCCGGCGCGAGCCATTCGGCTATCCGCCCGACGGCGGCCGCGGGATCGAGGTACTCGAAAACGAGGGCGGCGTACACGAGGTCGAGGGACGAGGGGGAAAGCCCGCAGGAGACGATATCGCCGCACACGAGCTCGAGACCCGGGAGGCGTTCGCCGTGCCGCGAGCGCGCGAGATCGAGATAGGCCGGATTGATGTCGACGCCGACGACGCGTTTGACGCGGTGGGGGTCGACGCGCTCGAGACCGTTGCCGCCGGCGACGCCGAGAACGGCTACCGACTCGGGCTCGAACTCGCCGAGGAGCTCGCCGAAGACGCGGCTCAGATACTGGAGCTGCCGCACGTGCGGGCTCGACATGTGGCCCTCGTATTCCTCGAGAGGGATCGAGAGCCAGGGATTCGAAGGTTTCGCGTCTGCGTCAGTCATCGTTCGCGAAGAGAAACTGCTTCCGGACCATGCCCCATGGGCCGTCGCGGCGGCTCTTCGCCCCGCCAGAATCGTGAAGCGGGCGGGGACGCGCCCCGCCCGCTCGATCGAACGAATCTCATCGAACGCTTCGCCGCTAGAATGCGTACCCGAGCGTCAGCCCCGGCCAGATGAAGAATCCGTCGCCGGCGAAGAGCCCGTACGCGGCGCCGCGGAAGAGGAATCCGCCTTCGGATCGGAACTCGAATCCGAGCCCCGCGAAGCCCTAGGTCGTGCTGTCGTCGAACGGCCCCGAATCGGTTCCCGCGGTCACGATCGTGATTCCTCCGTTCAAGTAGAGCGAGCCGTCCTTCGGAATGAGATAGAGCTTCGCCCCGATCGGAAAGAACGCGATCGTCGCGTTGTCGTCGCCGGAACCGCCGCCGAGAGCGCCGAATCCGGCCTCGAGACCGAGCATCTTGGTCGCCATGTACTGGTAGTAGAAGCTGTAGACGGCCGCCTTGCCGAGGAGCTCGATGCCGACGTCGCTTCTCAGGCGTTCGCGGAAGAGCTGCTGCGCGCTCGCGCTCGACGGCGCGAGACACGCCGCCGCGCAGACGGCGAAGAGAAGACCGGCAGCGAGGAGTCGCTTGAACATGAGAACCTCCCTTGAAACTTCCCCTCGAGGATCAGGTGCACCATATCCCGCAGGCCGGCTCGCCGTCAACCGCTATCGTGCCTTTTCGGCGGCTCGCGGCACGAACTCCCCGCGCGGGCTGCGCGCACGGAGACGACCGCCCGACGGGACGCTCAGCCGACCTTGCCGTCGCCGTCGAAATCCCGGGCATGCTGCTCCTCGAGCTTTTTCACGAGATTGCGGATCGTGTTCTGCGTCGCCGCGAGCTGATCCTCGAGAAAGGCGACGCGATCCTCGACCCGGTCGGATTTCCGCTTCTGGCCGTACATGAGGCCGGTCTGAACGATTTCCCAGAGTATGCCCATCGACGACCTCCCTCTTCGGCGCCGCGCGCGCGCCGCGCGGCGCGGCGCCCGTTCCGCGAATAGGGTTTCGCGGGTTCCTCAGACCATAGCCCGCCGAAGACGGTGCTTGAGCTTCGCGATCTTCGTGCGGACGGCCTTGATGCTCTTCGAATCTCCCGAGCCCATGAGGGCGTCGCGCTCTTTCTTGAGCATCTTGATCTCGGTCTTGATGCGTATCTTGTCGACGCCGACGACGTGGTGATGCTCGTGCATGTCGATCTTGAGCGCGGCGCAGATCGCCCGGATGACGTGCTCCTTGTTCATCTGGCTGTATCCCTTGACCGCGTCGCTCTCGATGCCTTTGGCGATCTCCCGCAGCTCCGCGAGCGTCTTGCCCTTGAGATCGTGGAAGGTGAATTGCATCGGCATGCCTCCTCTCCGCTGGACGATCGAACCGGACGTGTTCCCGCCGAATCGTACCACGCCGGCGGGGGATGTCCGCAAGGGCATTCGGGGGACGTATTCGGGCGCCCGTCGCGCGGCCGCCGTATCCGGTCTCCGCTAGCGGGCCGCCGGCTCGAGGTCGCTCTCCCGGATCACGGCGCCGCCCGCGCGCGCGTAACGGCTCACCGGGGTTCCGAGGGCTTCGGCGGAGCCTCCGGGATGAACGCACAGCGCCGCGCCGGTGGGAATTCCGTACCCGAGGGCGCCGTCGGGACAGAGCCGGAGAAGCGTTCGAAGCTCACCCCACCCTTCCCCCTCCCCGTGCGTGTCGCAGTTGACGGGAGCCAATCCGAGACACGGGAAGAGGCTCGACGTCGCGTCGTCGCCCTCGTCCTCCCAGCGCACCCACTGCCGCGCGAGCATGATGCTCCCGGCGGAGATGCCGAGAAACGGCTTGCCGCGGGCGTGGAGATCCCGGAGGAGCGGCGCCATGCCGCGCTCCTCGACGACCGCCATGCCTTCCTCGACGTCTCCCCCGCTGACGAGAATGATATCGGACGCCTCGAGGATCGCGGCCGTCCGCTCGAGCTTCGCGCGGCGGCTCGACATGGGAGCGATCTCTACGCGTCCGGCGCCGGAGAGGCGGAGGTATCCGGCGATCGCTTCGAAAAACCCCCTATCGTCCCCGCTCGCCGCGCCGACGTACGCGATCGACGGGCGCTCGATCCCCGCGCTCCCGATCGCCAGCTCGAGAACGGGGTCGCGGCCGGACCGCCTGCCCGGACCGCCGGCGAGAAGATACACGGGGGGACGCGCGATCTCATTCATAGCCGGCCTCCCGGATCGATGCGGGCGCGTATGCCGCCTCGAGCAGGGAATCCGAGTCGACGGGCTCGACCGCCTTCGCGAGGCGGTACTTTCCCGGCGGGTCGGGCACGATCGCGGCGACGCGCGCGACCGCGACGGCGGCGGAGGCTCCGTAGAGCGACCGCAGCGCCTCCCGCACGAACTCGCCCGCGATCCGCGGATCGCCGTCCTCCACGGCGACGCGCGCGAGGTACGCCGCGGGTCCCGTTTGCTCGATCTGATACTCGGCGAGCCCCGGCGCCTCGCTCACGGCGCGGTCCACCGCGCCCTGAGTCACGGCGCGGCCGTCCGGCGCGAGGGTGAGGTTTACCGTTCTGCCCTCGATCGAGCGCAGCGTGAGCCCCTCACGAACCCCGCAGGGGCACGGCGCTCCGCCGTCGAGCAGGACGACGTCGCCGACGTCGAAGCGGA
>DHHB01000019.1 GCA_002403075.1 bacterium UBP1_UBA4783
CGAGAGCGTCGTCGTGAAAGACCTCAGCCGTGTCGCGGGCGGGACGGACGACCTCGGGCGCGTAGGGGACGAGCTCGCGCCGCGCCGCCCACCGGACCATGCGTGGCACGATCCATCTCATCCCCGCCGTCCCCTCGGGATGGCCGGCGCTCGCGAAGAGCCTGCCGCGGCCCGCTTCCTGCAAGATGAACATCGGCTTTCCGGGAGTCATCCCGGGCGATGAGCCTCCCCCGAGGTGAACGTCGCTTCGCATGATCGCGAGCGCCTCGTACGAGGGCTCCGCGCCCTCGGGCGCGGGAACGAAGAGCGGGCCGTCGTGGTATTGAACGAATGCGGCGGCGAGCCCCTTCATTTCGGGAAAGATCTCGAGGCCTTTTTCCGTGAACGCGATCTCGACGAGCGCCGAGCCCCGCTCGTCATGCTCGCGGTCGACGGTGCCGGCGCCGAGGAGATTGAGGCAGGGATAGCCCTCGGAGTCCGAGATGAGATAGGCGCCGGCGCATATGCCGACGACGCCGTTGCCCTCCTTCAGGACGAAATCGCGGATCGTCCCGCGCTGGCCGAGACCGAGGTTGTTGTACTGCTTGCTGCCGCTCCCGCCGGGGAAAACGATCACGTCGAGATTCTTCAGGGCGCCGAGCGATATGTCGCGCGCGCCGAGGAGGGACGGCTCGATATCCGGATCGATGCGGAGCGCCTCGTACGTCTCGACGACGCAGGCGGGGGAGGCGCCGTTGCCGTCGAAGACGCCGGCGCGGATCTTCGCGCGGGGCGGCGGCGCGGCGCTCGCCGGAAGGGCGAATGCGGCGATCGAGAGAAGGACCAGCAGGGCGGACGCCTTGTCTCGTTTCATGAGAACCTCCGGGAAAAGGAGCGCATATCGCGCCGGGATCACTATAGCACTTCCGTTTTCGCGGGTTCCACGCATTATTCGGCCGGCGGCCGCCCCCCTGAAACGAGTGGACGCGGAGACCGCTCGTACGTATCATGCCCCTCATGGCGACGGAGGCGTGCGTTACCAAGAAACCGCGGGGGCTCGGGTTCTTCGAGCGGTACCTCACGGTCTGGGTCGGGCTCTGCATCGTTATCGGGATCGTGCTCGGGCGGATCGCGCCGCGCGTCGCCGTCTATCTCGACGGCCTCGCCATCAGCGTCGACGGCGCGCCCGTCGTCTCCATTCCCATCGCCGTGTGCCTCTTCTTCATGATGTACCCGATCATGGTGAAGATCGATTTCCAGGACGTGCTCAAGGCCGGCAGGGCGGCGAAGCCCGTCGGACTCACGCTCTTCGTGAACTGGGCCGTGAAGCCCTTCACGATGTACGCGATAGCGCTCCTCTTTCTCGGCGTCGTCTTTCGCGGATTCATCGGCGCCGAGGCGGTCGACCACGTCAAAATGCCGTTCGGGCTCGATCTCGCGCCCGGCGCGGTCTACGGCGCGGGCAAGGTCGTCGTCATGGGCGGCGTGAAGATGCTCGAGGTGCCGCTGTGGCGGAGCTATCTCGCCGGCTGCATCCTCCTCGGGGTGGCGCCGTGCACAGCGATGGTGCTCGTGTGGGGTTACCTCGCGAAGGGGAACGACGGCCACACCCTCGTCATGGTCGCCATCAACTCGCTCACGATGCTCGTGCTCTACGGCGTGCTCGGCGGGTTCCTCCTCGGCGTCGGGAGGCTCCCCGTGCCGTGGCAGGCGCTCCTCCTCTCGATCGGGATCTACGTGGCGCTGCCGCTCGTGGCGGGCTACTTCTCGCGAAAGTGGGTCGTCGCGGCGAAGGGCGAAGCGTGGTTCAACGAGAAGTTCCTCCACGTGCTGACGCCGGTCACGATCGTCGCGCTCCTCGTCACCCTCGTGCTGCTCTTCTCGTTCAAGGGCGCCGTCATCCTCGAGAATCCGTTCACGATCCTCTGGATCGCCATTCCGCTCTTCATCCAGACGAACCTCATCTTCTGGCTCGGGTACGGCCTCGCGAAGGCGCTCAAGCTCTCCTACGAGGACGCGGCGCCGTCGGCGATGATCGGCGCCTCGAACCACTTCGAGGTCGCGATCGCGACGGCGACGATGCTCTTCGGGCTCTCCTCGGGCGCGGCGCTCGCGACGGTCGTGGGCGTGCTCATCGAGGTGCCGGTGATGCTGCTCCTCGTGAAGATCTGCCTGAGGACGAGGGCATGGTTCAGGCCGGCGGGTTGACGGCGGGATTCAACGAATCGGCGCCCCCCGCGGTCACTGCGGCGTCTTCTCGCTCAGTTTGCGTCCCACTCCGGCGATGATATAGAAGCCGCTGAAATCGGTCTCGAGCTCTCTTCCCCGCGCATCCAGCACTCCCGCGCCGAATTCATGCAATACGCGCATTCGATATCCGGCGCGAACGAAAACGAGAGCTCGCGATCCCACCGGCACCTCGTATCCGACGAAAGTCCCGAAACCCAATCCCGAGCCCCAGAAGGAAGCGTCGCTGTATGAAAAGACCGGCGGATCCTGCTGGGTCAAGGACGACACCTCATGGTACCTTCCCAGAAGGCCGCTGAGGGTTACGCCGACGTTGACTCCGGATAATCGGGGAAGGCGGTATTCCGCATGCCCTTGAAAATCGATTACGTTCGCGTCCATTTTATCGGATAGATCGAGGTTCGAATCGGCGTAACGGTTCTCGACGCTCATGCTCTGATATGAAATATCCACGCCTGCCGAGATCGTCGGCCGGATCGTGGCTGAAAATCCGACGCCAAAATCGATGCCGCCTGGAGCGAACGTTTCTAGATCCACCGGCACGCCCGCCGATC
>DHHB01000028.1:0-566 GCA_002403075.1 bacterium UBP1_UBA4783
CCGGCGTTCAGAATCGCGTACACGTCCTCGCACGTCCCGCCGAGCACGCCGATCGACGAACCCGGAATCGAGTAGGGAACATGGCCCGTGCTCGTGATCGTGTAGTTCACCGTCGTGAGCGGCGCGCAGTTGTCCTGGTTGCAGATCGAGAACGGCACGTACGCCTGCGTCTGGCCGCGCTCGACGAGCGTCAGGGTGTCCTGGAACACGCCGAGCGCCGGCGGCGCGTCGACGACCGTCACGATCAGGGTGTCGTGCTGCCAGTAGTTGATCCCCGTCGCGGCGCGGTAGCTCGGATCGACGCAGTCGACGCAGGTCGGATCGCAGATGCCCGCCACGTTCGTGTAGAACGTCGCGCAGACGACCGTGTCCTTGTCGCCGATCGAAACGTCGCACGGAGCCGTGATGTACACGCCCTGCCACCAGAGGGTGTTCGCGTTGAGAACGATGTGCGTCGCGCCGAGCTCGGGATCGCCCGACACGGCCCAGCCCTTGAGGCTCCACACCATGCAGCAGAAGGTGTCCGGGGCTACGCAGAAGCCCGACCAGCCCGCGAGGTTCGCCGG
>DHHB01000028.1:713-31003 GCA_002403075.1 bacterium UBP1_UBA4783
TAGTTCTTGCTCGTCTCCATCGGCCCGGAATCGTCGCACGGTATGGAATACCCGTATCCCGGCGTGTTGAACCGCATCTTAATGTATATGGGATCGCCGTTCTGGACGGTGAGCGGGGCCGGAAGAGTGTAGGTGTAGTATCCCGCCTCCGTCTTCGTCCCCGTGAACGGCCCGGCGAGAAGGTTCGAAAGGGTGGAGCCGTTCCACGTATCGTATATCTCTATGGTGTAGTTCGTCGGCGCCCATGTCGCCCAGAAATCGACCGCGCGGAGCCACGCCCCCTCGGCGGCTTCGCCGGACGGCGTGAAGGCGACCATGCCGTAGTCGTCTCCGTCGCCCCAGCCCACCGACGACCACCATCCCCATTCGTCGTAATGATAGATCTTCTCGCTCGCGGCGTAGGGCTTGTTGCCGGTGTACACGGAAGCGTCGGTGCCGATCTGCGCGCTGCCGTACCGGATATAGAAGTAACCGGACGCGCCCCAGCTCGTGCCCCACGAGTTCTTCACGATCCAGGCGCCGGCGCCGCCGCACATCGCGTCGTCCCAGCCGACGATGAGCACGGCGTGGTTCGGCCCCTCGGTGCCCGTGTAGGTGAGGCAGGTGCTGCCGTTGTACGTGCTGAAGCCCGGGAAGCTCGCGTACATCGCGGTGTAGACCGGGCCGTAGGCCATCACCGCTTCCTTGATGGCGGTGACGTCGTTCGGGATGATGCGCCATTCGGTGATGCGCCGGCCGTAGGCGCAGGCCGGGTTGACGCAGGCGGGAGTCGGGCATCCGCCGGGGTATGGATTGCAGCTCTCGGCCACCGTGCCGAGAAGCGAGAGGTAGTTCGTCGTCATCCACGCGTTGCCGCCGCTGTTGCAGGAGGTGCCGTACGGGTTGCAGGCGACGACGTTGACCTCGGAAAAGTCGTTCGTGATCGATTCCTGGATCAGGATCTTCGACTCGAGATCGCCGAGCCCGGCGAAGGCCCAGCAGGTGCCGTACGGATTCTGGTTCTTGACGGAGGTGACTCCGCCGAGCGAGCGCCAATCCCACGAGGGAGGCGGCGCGAGCATGCCGGCGGGTTCCCGCATCGGGAGGAGCCCCTTGAGGTCGACGGGAGGCGGAACGTACCCGAAATCCTCGTCCGAAGCCGCGTACACCGGCTTCGGAGCCTTGGCGGGTCTCTGCGCCCAGAGATCCCCCGCGACGAGCGACATCCCCATGAACACGGCGAGAGCTGCGCAAATCGATCTCCGATGAGTCATAGACGGCGCTCCTTTCATTTTGCCGCTTATTATATCACAACGTTCCCCGGCTCTCCAACGGATATATCCTCGGGAGGGCGTCTCGACGGCACCGACCTCGCGGGCGCGGGCGCGCCGGCCGACCTCGGCCGGGAACGCAGCGCGCCGCCGGTACGCCCCGTTCGCGCCGCGCATTCGCGCCGCACATTGTCGTTGCCCGGCGAGCCCTCCCGCGCTATAATCGCAGCCTTGCTGCGGCTTCCCGAGGAAGGCACGATGAAATCGATCCGAATCGCGGCCCCCGTTATCGCGGCGTCTCTCCTGTGCGCCGCCCCCGGCGCCTCTCAGGAATCGGCGCGGATCCTGGCCCTCGGCGGCGCTGCCGTTGCGGGTATCATCCCCGACGTCTATACCGATCTCTCTCTGAGCCCGGTCCACGCGCTCGACGCGCGACCGGCGTTCTGGTACACGAGAAGAAGCTCTCCGAGCCTCCAGTTCGTTTCCGGATTGCCGTACGCCGACGCGACCATTCTCGGCGGCAGCACTGGATACGCATACAACCCTTCGAACGAAGGCTCCGTGCACGGCCTGAAGCTCGGCGCATGGCGGATCGCGCTCACGTCGCAGTGGTCGTTCAACAAGCTGAATACGAGCGACCCGGAAGCCCTCATCGCGGCGAGGTACGGAAACGAGGTCCGCACGACGGCGCGCTATCGCGACGCGGACGCGGACGCCTGGCTCCTCGATCTCGCGGCCGCGCGGCCCGCCGGCGGCGGCTTGATCCTCGGGGCGCGCGTTCGCGGACGAGGCATGTACAACCATGGCGACGACGCGTTCAGGAGCCGCACGTACTTTTACGACGACTCGCCGTTCACCGATCTCGCGGCCTATTATAAATTCGAACAGGCTCGCAATTACGTCTCTCGCCGCGTCGGGTTCGACCTGCAGTGCGCGCTCGGCCGGACGCGGGACGGAAGCATGCTCGACGAAATCTCCGCGACCCTCTCGGTTCACCGTCTCGCGAGGCTTTCGCAATCGACCGATTACGAATTGAACCACCGATTCAACCAATACGGCGAGACGTCCAGCTTCAACCGCTACTTCTCCGGCGAAAGCGATTCGCGGGAAGGCGACCTCTGGAGCGCCGAGGCGGCCTATCGTCGATCCTTTTCGGGAGGCGCCCGTCTGTGCGCAGAAGGATCTCTCTCGTTCCTCTCGTACGATCTCTCGTCCGGTTCGAGCTCGGCGCGGTACATCTGGAACTACAGCCCACCGATGGACGATCGCCTCTCCGCCTCGCTCGCCGGAGACGGCTCCGTCGTCCGCGGCGCCTTCGCCGCGAGGGCCGGCAAGGGGTTCTCGATCCACCGGATGCTCGATCTCTACGTGACGGCCGGCTGCCTATTCGTTCGGAGCTCGTGCGACGAGGATCCGCTCATGCGGTACGTCTACCGGGAAAGCGGCGAGACGGCGTTCGCCGTGAATACGTCCGTCGTACATTCGTCGGTCGAAACGCGCGCCTCTCTCTCCGTTCCGCTCTCGATCGATTTCCACCCTTCGAGCTGGTTCTCGTATTTCGCGTCATTCGTCCCGTACGCGCGGTGGAGCAGAGTGACGGGCGAGGAGCCGCTCGCGAGCCCCTTCGTTTTCCACCCTCCGGCGGCGTCCCGGCTCGCCGACGGCCGCGCGGCGTCGACCCTCGCGCCGGGGCTCTTGGACGAGCCGTTCGCGACGGTCGACAGCCGCGATGAGAACTTCGACACGAGCCACACCTTCGCCTGCGGATTCTCGCTGCGCTACAAGGAGCGGTTCTCGGTCGATTTCTACACCGAATCCAACGTCATCCCGGACTCTTGGAACAGCGTCCTCGCGAACGTGCGGTACGGCTTTTAGCGCGGTGCGACGTGCGGATGCGTCAGCAGGGACGGCCCGTGCCGCTTCGGCCTAGCGGAGGAGTTCGGCCGGCGCCTCGTGCCGGATGAAGAGCCCGCCGCGCGTGCGCGCGTCGTCGAAGATCGCGCGGCGGAGGACGCGGGCGGCCGCCTCCTCGAGAAGGTTCCGCGACAGCATCTGCTGGAAGAGCGTCGTGCGGCGCGGGTAGTGCACGAGCGCGACGCGCGAGGAATCGATCCCCGCGAGGCCGCAGGCGACCTCCACGGCGCGGGAGAGGTCCCCGATCTCGTCGACGAGACCGTTCGAAACCGCCTGCGAACCCGTCCAGACGCGCCCGCGCGCGAGGCCGTCGATCGAGTCGACCGGCATCTCGCGGAACCGCGCGATCTCCTCGATCCAGCCCCGGTAGAACCGCCAGTGCTCCTCCTCGACGAGCCGCCGCTCCTCTTCGGAGAAATCCCGGTAATCCGAATAGATGAGCGAATTGGGCGCCGTGCCGATCTCGTCCTTCGCGATTCCGAGCTTGTCGTAGAGACCGCGCAGGTTGAGTTTTCCCGTGATCGAGCCGATCGAGCCGGTGAAGGTCGCGGGGAGGGCGACGATGCGGTCGGCGCGGTAGGCGATCTCATACCCTCCCGAGGCCGCGACGTCCGACATGGAAACGACGACGGGTTTTTCGAGAGAGGTGAGCTCGACCTCGCGCGAGACGAGATCCCCCGCGATCCCGTCCCCGCCGGGCGAATCGATGCGCAGGACAACCGCCTTGACGGCGCCGTCCTCGCGCGCGCGCCGCAGCTCCGCGGCGATCGTCCGCGCGCCCATGACCTCCCCCGAGACGGGGCTGAACCCGTTCTCCCCCGCCTCGATGACGCCCTGCGCGTGGATGACGGCGACGCGCGGCCCGGCGAACGGCGCCGCCGCGCGTTTCGCGCGGAGGTAATCGGCGGCGTCGAGGAGGACGTCGCCACGCTCCTCGAAGATCGCCTCGATCTCGTCCCAGTGCCGGATGCCGTCGATGAGGCCGCTCTCGAGCGCGCTCGCCGGGGAGTAGAGCCCGCGGTCGATCCAGCGGCGGACCGTATCGGCCCCGACGCCGCGCGCGGCCGCGGCGTCTTCGACGAACCCCTCGTAGAGATCGGCGAGGAGCCATCCGGCCATCTCCCGCGACTCCGGCGAGCGGCCGGTCTCGGTGTAGGTCTCGGCCGCCGACTTGTACCGCTCGATGCGGTGGATGTTCGGTTTGATGCCGAGCTTGTCGAACGCGCCGCGCAGGTACGTCGCGCTCGAGGCGGGTCCCGGAACGACGAGGTACCCCGAAGGAGGCATGAAGAGCGAATCGGCCGCGCTCGCGACGAGGTAATGGTGCCCGTAGAGGATCGGCGAGAACGCGACCGCCCTCCTGCCGCTCGCGCGAAAACGCCCGACCGCTCGCGCGAGCTCCTGGCACTTCGCCGCGCCGGCGCCAGACGGATAGATCCTGAGGACGATCCCGGTGACGCGCGCGTCCTTCGCCGCCGCGTCGAGACAGGCGAGCGCGTCGGTCAGGGTGAGCTCGCGGCGCCCGAACAACGCTCCGGGCGCGAACGCGGGATGGTACTCGAGCATCTCGCCGCTCACCTCGAGCACGATCGCGGTCGAGCGGGCGATCTGCGGCGCCGCCGGGCGCAGGCTCATGAGCGCCACGCCGGGGATGACGAAGAGAACGGCGACGAGCGAGAGCGCGAGGAGGAGCCGCTTCGATCGAACGGTCATGGTTCGCGACCTCCGTGCCGGGGCCGCCGCGACGCGCTCTTACGGCGTGCCGCCGCCGAAGCCGCCCTGCTTCATCGCCACGATGCAGGCGAGCGAGATCGAGACAAGCTTCGAGCGCGAGGAATCGCCCCGCGAGGTGAGGATGATGGGTATCCCCCCGCCGACGACGACGCCGGCGAGATACGCTCCCGACGAGACGGTGAGCGTCTTGTACACGACGTTGCCAGACTCGATGTCGGGCATGAGCAGCATGTCGGCGTTCCCCCGGATCTCGCCCTTGTACCCCTTTTCCGCGGCCGAGCGGGGATCGATCGCGACGTCGAGCGAGAGCGGGCCCTCGACGACGCAGTCGTCCCGGCCCCGGTACTCCTCGGCGAGATCGCCCGCGAGCATCGAGGACTCGACGCTCGGGTTGCGCGTTTCGACCGCCGAGATGATCGCGATCTTCGGCTTCGTGATGTTGAGATAGCGGAGGATGCGCAGCGCGTTCTCGATGATCTTGCGCTTCATCTCGCGGTCGGGAGCGGGGTTCACCGCCGCGTCCGTGACGGTGAGGAGCTTCGGGTAGGTCGGCACCTGAAAGATGCCGACGTGGCTGTAGATGCGCCCCTTCTCGAGCCTGCCGCTCTCCTTGAGGTAGCGGAGCGCCCCCCGCATGACCTCCTCCGTCTTGACGCCGCCCTTCATGAGGAGGTCCGCCTCCCCCGCGGCGACGAGGGCGATCGCCCGCTCGACGGGAGAATCCGTGTCGACGATCCGGTAGTTGTCGCCGTCGACCTTGATGTCGTACTCCCACGCGAGCTTCGACACCTCGTAGAAATCGCCGACGAGGAGGAACTTCGCGATCGGGTAGCGCCCTTCCTCGTTCGCCTGCTTCGCGGCGACGACGGCGTCCTCGTTCTCGGCGCCGACGATCGCGATGCGCGGGGCGGCGCCCTTCGCGACCATCGAGCGCGCGAGGTACACGATCTCGTCGAGGCTCGTGACGGGGGCGTTCTCCTTCTTGCGGAGCTGCGGGTGCGTGAAGATTTCCGTCTCGACGAGCACGCGCTCGTCCGAGCGCGTGCGGCGCAGCGCGTCGCGCTCGCGGACGTACCCTTTCGTCTCCGCCGGGCGGAGGCGCGCCCGGAAGTGTCCCGCGACGAGCGCCTCGTGCTCGATCGCGCCCGGTACGACAACGACGGGGAAATACGGATAGAGCTTGCGTTTGATCCGCCCGACGAACTCGGCGCTCCGCGAGAGGCCGCCCGTGAGGATCACGACGTCGATCGGCGTCTCGATGGCCGCGAGCTGCATGACGGCCCCGGCGACGTTCCGGGCGAGGAAATCGACGACGAGCTCGATCTTCTCGCGCTGCCGGGTGACGGCGCCGGCGTCGCGGAAATGGAGCAGCGCCCGGAAGTCGTTCGTGCCGGCGAGATCGATGAGCCCGCCCATTTTGAAGAGGTATCGCTTGAGCTCGTGGAGGCTCATCTCGCCCTCGTCGATGGCGCGGAGCAGCACGTCGAGCGGTATGTTGCCGCTCCGGTTCGCGCTCGCGACGCCCGAGAAGGCGTTCACGAGATCCGTGACGCGCCCCTCGACGTGCCGGAGGATCGATATGCCGCCCCCCATATGCGCGCCGATCGTCGTGAGCTCCGCGTCGGACGCGCCGAGGAGCGAGCTCACGAGCCGGTGAACGGCGCGGTGGTTCAGGTAGTGGGCTCCGGAGCCGTCGCGGAGCAGCCGCCGCACGCCCGTCATGCGCGCGAGCGTCTCCATCTCGTCGGAGGCGACGGGGTCGGTCGTCGTGATGAGCAGCCGTTCGCCCCCCTTGAAGATCTCCCGCAGCCGCAGCCCGATCGGGATCGCCATGTTCGAGGCGTGCGCGATGCGCGGACGCTCGAGATCCTCCGTCATCTCGGGACAGACCTCGTACGTCCCGGTCGGCACCGGCGCGACGAAGCCGCCGCGGCAGGCGATGCCGGTGAGCTCGCCGTCGCCCACGCCCCGCGCGCGGGTCCACTCGACGATCGAGGCCGCGCGGTTCTCGATCGAGTCGGGATAATCGGGCGGCAGGTGCACCTCGTCCGCGGCGGCGAGCTCGAGCCCGCGGTACAGGGCGAGCTTCGTCGACGTCGAGCCCGGGTTGACGCAGAGGACGCGCTCGTCCGCGGCCGCCTGGGGAATCTCCCCGCCGAAGAGGCGCGGAATGACGATGCGCGAACGGTTCGCCGAGCCGAGAACGATTTCAACGAGGTGGGAAAAGAGGTTTCCCCACGCCTCCTCCCACGCCGTTTCGAGGATCGGGGGCTTCGCCGCACGGACGGTTTCCGCGAGCAGGGCGATGACCGCGTTCTCGTCCGCGGCTCGGCGGTAGTGGACCGCTTCGGCGGCCTCGACGAGCTTCGCCTCGGTCGCGTCCGCCGCTCCCGAAGCCCGCACGGCCGCGAGCAGGGCGTTCAGTTCCGATTCGAGTATTTCCAAACCGTTCATGAGATCTCTCGTTTGCGCCAAGAAGGAGAGCGGGCACGGGCGGATTCGAACGCCGCAACGTCCCGTAACCTAATCAATTCCGGGCGACAATTCAAACACATTCTCCCGGACGCGGCGCAATTCCGCGGATCGGAGCGCCGAACCTTCCCGCGGTCCCTCCGCGGCCGGGGATACGCACCGGCAAGTCAGTGCAGGAGCGGCCGTATCTCCTTGCGGTAGCGGCGGATGAGCTCGTCGGCTCCGGCCGAAAGGCGATCCTTTTCCGGGCCGGTCGTGTAGACGTGCATGTCGCGCAGGTTCGAGCCGGGAAGCGACGAGTCGCCGAGAAAAACGCCGCCGAGAGAGCCCCCGTATCCGTCGTCGAGCGGCACTCCCGCGAGCTCCGCCCAGAGCAGCGTCCAGCCGCGCTCGACGTCGTGCATGTTGTATCCGCCGCCGCCGAGGGCCAGGATGCGCGGATGCGCCGCGTGAAGCGTCTCGATCGCCTCGATGTAGCCGTTGTTCGAAAGACGCAGGTGCGTCAGCGGATCGGTCGCGAAGGTGTCGGTGCCGAACTGCCCGACGACGACGTCCGGCCGGAACCGGCCGAGCGCGTCCATGACGATCTCCCGGAAGAGGAGGAGAAAGACGTCGTCGTCGCAGCCCGGCTCGAGCGGGACGTTGATGTTGTAGCCCATCCCGGCGTCCCTTCCCGTTTCCCGCTCGAACCCGCCCCACGGAAAGAGCGTCTTTCCCGTCTCGTGCACCGAGATCGTGAGCACGGAGGGATCCGCGTAGTACGCCTCCTGCACGGCGTCGCCGTGGTGCGCGTCGACGTCGACGTACGCGACGCGCAGCCCCGATCGTTTGAGCTCGTCGATCGTGATCGCGATGTCGTTCGCGTAGCAGAATCCGGACGCGCGGTCCCGGTGCGCGTGATGGAACCCGCCGCAGGGGTTGAACGCGGCCGCGGCGCCGCCTGCCATGAGCCGCGCCGCGGCGAGGCTCGCCGTCGCCGAGAGGGCGGCGAAGTCGTACACGCCCTTGAAGACGGGGTTCTCGGCGGTGCCGAGACCGTGATGGAGCATCTCGACGTCGACCTCCGCGCCTCCGTCCGCCCGCCGGAGCGACGCGAGGTACTCGGGCGTGTGAAACCGCTCGAGAACACCGCTCTCCGCCTCCTCGATCTCCACGACGGCGACCCGGGAGCCGGCGAGAAGACCGCGCTCTTCGCACATCCGGTAGACCCGCGTCACGCGCTCCGGATTGAACGGGTGGTCGGGGCTCAGGC
The DNA here is from genome assembly GCA_002403075.1 of bacterium UBP1_UBA4783. Classification (GTDB taxonomy): domain Bacteria; phylum Krumholzibacteriota; class Krumholzibacteriia; order Krumholzibacteriales; family Krumholzibacteriaceae; genus SSS58A. The sequence continues at coordinate 9,336 of DHHB01000028.1, forward strand.
GGAATGCGCCGAGGCGCCGCGAGGCGACGAAGTACGCGCGCGCGTCACTGCTGCGGCCGCTCACCGGGCTTGCTCCTCTCCATGAAATCGACGCGGATCGAGTAGACGCCCTCCTCGAGGCGGCTCTGAACGGGGTAGCCGCACTTGTGGAACACGTGGAGCATCTTCTTGTTATCGGCGAGCACGTCGGCCTTGAATCCGTCGGCCCCCATCTCCTGCGCGATCTCGATGAGCGTGTTCATGAGGTAGGTGCCGATCCCGCGGTTCTGCCAGTTGTCGCCGACGACGAAGGCGATCTCGGCGAAGTCGTCGGTGTGGTCGAGCTTGAAGCGGCCGATCGCGATCATCTCCTCGTCCCCCGGTTCGCCGGTGAGCGCCACGATCGCCATCTCCTCGCGGTAGTCGATGTTGACGAGCGGCTGGAGCTTCTCGTGCGGCATCGTCTTGACGATGTTGAAGAACCGGTAGTAGACCGTCTCGTCGCTCAGCGAGTAGAAGAACGAGCGCTCCATCGCCTCGTCGGTGGGCTTGATCGGCCGGAAGAAGACGCGCGTGCCGCCGAACGTCGCCGCGTGCTCGTACTGCTCCGGGTAGAACCGTCCCGCGATCGTGAGCGGCATCTGGTCGAGGTGGACGAGGCGGCGCTGCTTCGCGTAGTTGAGGAGCTCGTCCCTGAAATCGGGATGGGCGACGCCGATGAGCGCGAGCGCCCGCTCGCGGAGGTTGCGGCCGTGAAGGTTGCAGATCCCGTACTCCGTCGCGACGTAGGCCACGTCGCCGCGCGAGGTCACGACGCCCGCGCCCTGGTCGAGGAACGGCACGATGCGGGAGACGGTCCCCTTCTTCGCCGTCGAGGGGAGCACGATGACGGGCTTGCCCCCCTTCGACCGGGCCGCGCCCCGGACGAAATCGACCTGCCCCCCGATCCCCGCGTAGAAATACTCCCCGATCGAGTCGGCGCACACCTGGCCGGTGAGATCGATCTGGATCGCCGCGTTGATGGAGACCATGTTGTCGTTCCTCGCGATGAGGAACGGATCGTTCGTGTAATCGCACGGATGAAACTCGATGAGCGGATTGTCGTCGACGAAGTCGTAGAGGCGCTGCGTCCCCATGCAGAACGTCGCGATGATCTTGCCCTGATGGAGGGTCTTACGGGCGTTCGTGACGACCCCCGTCTCGACGAGATCGATGATGCCGTCCGAGAACATCTCGGTGTGGACGCCGAGGTCCCGCTTGTCCCGGAGATGCGCGAGGATGGCGTTCGGGATCATGCCGATGCCGGCCTGAATCGTCGCGCCGTCGCGGACGAGGTGCGCGACGTTCTGTCCGATCCGGTCGGCGACCTCGTCCGGCTCCGGGGGCAGCCAGGCGGGGAGCGGCACGTCGCTCTCGACGATGTGATCGATGTCCTTGAGGTGAATGAAGCAGTCTCCGAGGGTGCGCGGCATCCGGCGGTTGACTTCCGCAACGACGAGCTTGGCGTTCTCGGCCGCCGCCTTCACGATGTCGACCGAGACGCCGAGCGAGCAGAAGCCGTAGTTGTCCGGCGGCGCGACCTGTATGAAGGCGGTGTCGATCCGGAGCCTCCCCGAGCGGAGGTACCACGGCAGCTCGGACATGAAGATCGGCGTATATTCGGCGCGCCCCTCGTTCACCGCGCCGCGCACGTTCGCCCCGATGAAGAAGGCGTTCTGGTGGAACGGCTTGCTGAGAACCGCCTCGGTGTAGGGCGTCGTACCGAGCTCGATCAGGTTGATCGTCTCGTGGTCGGCGATCGACTTGCCCCGCTCGATGAGCATGTTGACGAGCGTCTGCGGTTCCGCGGCGCCGGAGCCGATGAAGATGCGGCTCCCCGGCCTCACGATCCGCACGATGTCGTCGACGCTTCGCTTCTTCGACTCGTAGAGCTCAAGCACGGAGCCGCCGAGTCCCGACGGTTGTTTCGGATGCACGTTTCCGCGACCTCCTGTGTTTTCCCTATGGTAGTGCCCCCGGCGGCCCCGGCGCCATTAAAAATTATTGTAAAAGGAATCAGCTCCGGTATATTTTCCGTGCTGCGCGCGCATGCGGCGCGCGCCGCGCGGAAACCATCGGAAAGAGGGCCCATGAGCGAACGGACGACGAACGGCGACGGCTCGGGGACGGCCGGAGAGCGGCTCGGCAGGCGGACCATATTCGCCCTCGGATGGGTGAGCTTTTTCATGGACGTCTCGAGCGAGATGATCTATCCGCTCCTTCCCGTTTTCCTCTCCTCCCTCGGCGCCGGGACCGTCGCGATCGGATTCGTCGCCGGGCTCTCGGAAGGGACGGCCTCGCTCTTCCGCGTGATCTCGGGAGTGATCTCGGACCGATTCAGGAAGCGGAAGTCCGCGATCCTGCTCGGCTACGGCCTGTCCGTCCTCGCCCGCCCCATACTCGCCCTCTCGGCCGCCTGGGGACACGTGCTCGCCTTCCGGCTCGTCGATCGCGCCGGCAAGGGGATCAGGACGCCGCCGCGCGACGCGCTCATCGCGGAGGCGAGCCCCCCCGACCGCTACGGCCGCTCCTTCGGCATCCAGCGCGCGATGGATACGGCGGGCGCGGTAATCGGCCCCCTGCTCGCGACGGCGATCCTCGCGGGAGGGCTCGGATACCGCTCTCTCTTCTGGATCGCGATGATCCCCGCCGCCGCGGCCGTCGCCACGATACACGTCTTCGTCCGCGAGCACGCGGGGCGCCGGGCGGCCGCGGCGGGCCCGGCTCTCCCGCCCGAGGGCGCGGTCCCGGCCGGCCGCTCCGCGGACGGCGCGCTCGAAGGCGGCGCGGCGCGGACGCCCCTCTCCCGCGAGATGAAGCTCTATCTCGCCGTCACCGCGATCTTCTACCTCGGCAACTCGTCGAGCTTCTTTCTCATCCTGCGGGCGAAGGAGATCATCACGGAGGCGCGCAGCCCGTGGTTCACCGTGAGCCTCATTCCGATCCTCTATCTCACGATGAACCTCTCGAGCGCGCTCCTCTCCTATCCCGCCGGAAAGCTCGCCGACCGCGCGGGCAAAGACCGGATCGCGTTTCTCGGCTATTTCCTCTTCGCCGCGGCGTACGCGGCGTTCGCGCTCGCCGGAAGCGCGGCGGCGCTGTGGCTGCTCTTCCCGCTGCAGGGCGTCTATCTCGGCTTCACCGAGGGTGTCGGCACCGCATACCTCGCGACGATCGTCCCGCAGGAACGCCGCGCGACGGGGTTCGCGCTCTACCATACCGTGATCGGTCTCGCGCTTCTCCCCGCCGGACTGCTGGGCGGCTGGCTCTGGCGCCGTTTCTCGCCCGAGGCGACCTTTCTCGCCGGTTCCGCCTTCGCTCTCGCCGCGGGCGCCCTCTTCGGAGCGTTTCTCCTTCGAAGACGCCCCGCCGCGCGCCGGCCGGCGGACGGCGGAACGCATGGAATCGAGACGCGGCGATGACGCGGCCGGCGTCGGGAGAAGACGCGCGCTCCGGAATGAAGCGCATCTTCGGCCCCGTTCCCTCGCGGAGGCTCGGTCTTTCGCTCGGCGTGGACGTCGTTCCGCACAAGACCTGCACCTTCGACTGCGTCTACTGCGAATGCGGCGCGACGACGAAAAAGACGTGCGCGCGGGAGACGTTCTTCGCCCCTGATGAAATTCTCGGCGAGCTCGACCGTTGGCTCTCGAGCGCCGCCGTGAAACCCGACGTCGTCACCCTCTCGGGCTCAGGCGAACCAACGCTCTACGCCCGCATGGGGGAGCTCATCGACGGGGCGAAACGTCTCACGGGGCTTCCCTTCGCCGTCATCACGAACAGCTCGCTCCTCTGGATGAACGAGGTCCGCGAGGAGCTCTCCCGCGCCGATATCGTCGTTCCGTCCCTCGACGCCGCCGTCCGGGAGGACTATCTGCGCGTCAACCGCCCGCATGCTGAATGCACGCTCGAGCGCCTCGTCGGAGGGCTCGAGACGTTCCTCGCCTCCTACCGCGGAACGGCGCTTCTCGAAGTGCTCCTCGTCGGAGGATACAACGCGGGCGAAGCGAACCTCGAGGCGCTCCGCGGGACGATCGGCCGCCTCCGCGCCGACCGCATCCAGCTCAACACGGCCGTCCGGCCGGGAACCGAGCCCGGCGTCGAGCCGCTCGACGGAGAGACGCTCGAGCGTATCCGCCGCACTTTCGGGCCGCGGTGCGATGTGATCGCCCCCGCCGCGACGAGGCGCAGGAGCCGCGAAGGCACGGTTCTCGAGGAGACGATCCTCGCCCTCCTCTCCCGGCGGCCCTGCACCGCCGCCGATATGTGCGCTGCGTTCGGCGCTCCCCCGCCCGTCGTCGACGAAGTGCTGAAAAAGCTCGTAACCGAAAGCAAAATAAAGGCCGAGCGACGCGGAGACAGCCTGTACTACCGCCGCTGACGCGCCGAAAAACGAGGCCGAAGCCCCGCAACCGGCCCTGGCGGGCGGCTGCGCTCCGAACCCCGCCCTCTCCGCGCGTAAGTAGTTATACTCAAAGATGGATAGGCGACGTCCCTTGGGTACGATTCTTGCGCAATTGTTGCGCATGTCGAAGAACCGGCTCGCGCGAGCCGGCGATCCGGACGCCACCGTACGGACGGCGGGCGCCGCGAAACGTCGCGGGACGCACGGCCGCCGTTCACAGGAGAACGCGGCATGAAAATACTCGTGGTCGACGACGACAAGTTCTACCGCCGGATCCTCACTGATGCCCTGATCGAGAAGGGGCACGAAATCGTGACGGCGGAGAACGGCGTCGAAGCGACGAAACAGCTCTTTTCGAACTCCGTGCGTATGGTCATCACCGACTGGGTCATGCCCGAGATGGACGGACCGGCGCTGTGCAGATGGATCCGCGCGCAGATGTTCCCCGGATACACCTACATCATCATGCTCACGTCGAGAAACGGAAAATCGGACGTTATCGAAGGGCTGAAGTCGGGAGCGGACGAGTTTCTCATGAAGCCGTTCGATCCCGTCGAGCTCGAAACGCGCATACGGGTGGCCGAGCGCATCCTGGCCGCGGAGCACCACTACATGGTCATCTTCGCGCTCGCGAAGCTCGCCGAATCGCGCGATCCCGAGACGGGGCGCCATCTCGACCGAATCCGCGAATATTCGCGCCTCCTCGGAAACGCGCTCGCCCTCACGAGCGAATTCTCCGGCAGCCTCTCGCGCGCCGACATCGAATCGATCTACCTCACGAGCCCCCTTCACGACATCGGAAAGGTCGGGATTCCCGACGCCATCCTCCTCAAGCCGGGATCGCTTGCCCCCGACGAATTCGAGATCATGAAAACGCACACGATCATCGGCGGCACGACGCTCGGGCAGGCGCTCGCGCAGTATCCGGGGGCGCAGTTTCTCAAGACCGCCCGGGACATCGCGTTCTGGCACCACGAACGGTACGACGGAAGCGGATACCCGCACGGCCTCGCGGGGGACGACATCCCCGTCAGCGCGCGGATCGTGGCGCTCGCGGACGTGTACGACGCTCTCACCTCGAAACGGCCCTACAAGAAAGCCTTCTCGCACGAGGAAGCCCGGCGTTACATCCTCGATCAGCGCGGCAGACAATTCGACCCCGCCGTCGTCGACTGCTACCGGCAAGCGGACGCGCTCTTCTCCGAGATTTCGAAGCGGCTCTCCGACGCCGAACCGCTGACCGACGCGGCTCCGGCTCCCGAGGCGGCCCTCGCGCGGTAGCGGCGTCGCCGCGAGGCACGGGGACGTTGCCTTCGCTCGGGTGTATCATGTACAGTATGGAAACGCGGCGTTTCCCGCGCCGCGCGCGAACGTTTTCGACGGAGGAGAGTATGCGCTCGATTCGCGAAATGCGGCGTCTCGCTGCGGCGGTCGCCGCCGGAATCGCCGTGCTGTGCGCGGCGTGCCCCGGCCGGGGGCAAACGCCCGGCTCGTCGGGCGGCCTCGAGCTGGGACCCCACGCGGTGGGGTTCCGCACGATGGAGCGCTACGACTATTCACGGACCTTCCGGGACAAGCACGGGCCGGACGGGATCGCCCGGCCGGGCGAGCGTGCCCGGCCCGTCCTCATGTACGTGTGGTATCCGGCCGAGGACGCGCCCGGGGAGACGCCGATGGTCTACGGCGAATGCTCCTTCGCGAGCCCGGCCGATCCGGCGTTCTTCCCGCTCGTATCCCGTCTTCAGGAACGGGAGATCTACTCGACGCTCTATCCGTTCTTCCAGGGACAGCGGGGAAGCGTCGTCGATCTCATGAACGTCGCGCTCGCGGCGGTCCGCGACGCGAAGCCTCTCGAGGGAACGTTTCCCCTCGTCGTGTATCACACGGAGATGCGGGGCGCGCCCGGGGAGAACGCCCTGCTCTGCGAGCATCTCGCGAGCCACGGCTACGTCGTCGCGACGGCGCATTCGATCGGCACCATGGGTCGCGATCCCTCGTCGAACGTCGACGATCTCGCCTCCCTCGTGCGCGACAAGGAGTTCGTCGCCGCCGCTCTCCGCGATTGGCCGCAGTTCGACGGGGAAAAGCTCGCCCTCGCGGGCAACGGATTCGGCGCTCTCGCCGCTCTCGTCCTCGCGATGCGCAACTCCGACGTCGACGCCGTCGTCGCGTTCGGAGAATGGACGGCCGGCCCCGGCCTCGCGGATCTCGCCGGCGCCTGCGCCGGCTACCGCCCCGAACGCCTCGCCGTCCCCCTCCTTTCGATCGCCGACGGCGAACGGACGACCGCCGCTTCGGCCGCGGCCGGCGCGTTCGAGCATTCGGCGCGTCTTCTCGCGAGGACGAGCACCGCTTGGCCTCGCGGCTTCTCGAGCTACGCGGCGCTCGCGACGGCGGTTCCCGGAAGGGCGGCGGAGGGGGCCGTAGCCGAATACGGCTCGATCTGCCGTCTCGCGCGCCTGTTCCTCGACGGCCATTTGAAGGGAAGCGTCGAGGGTCTCGCCGTGCTCGCGGGCGCCGCGTCCGCCGCGCCGCCTCCCGGATTCGAGTCGATTCGCGCCCTTCCCGCCGTCCCGGCGCCGCTCCGCGAGGAAGAGGCCGCGGCGGTCTTCTGGGAAGAGGGAACGGCGGCCGGCGTCGCGCTCCTGCGGCGCCTGCGCGCCGATGGGGCCGCGGATCCCATGACGGCCGAGGCGCTCAACACGCTCGGCTATCAGTTTCTCGCGGCGCAGCGGCTCGAGGAGGCCGCGGAGATATTCAAGCTCGAAACCGATCTCTACCCCGGCTCCGCCAACGCCTGGGCGAGCCTCGGCGAGGCGTGCGCCTACGCGGGACGTTCGGACGAGGCGCGGAGCTGTTTCGCGAAAACGCTCGATCTTCTCTCCATCGACACGGCGCTCGACGAGGCGATGCGGGAGGCGCTCAAGTCCCAGGCCGAGGCGATGCTCAAGAGGCTCGGCGGCTGAAGGAGGAGTCATGGAACGAGATCGCACGGAGATCACTCGCCGGGGGTTCCTTTCGGGGGCGCTCGCGGGGCTCGCCTCCGCGGCCGCTCTCGCGGGCGCGCCCGCGCGCCTGCTGGCGGCGGCGCCGAAATCGAAACCCGGCTCGGAGGAGCCGAAGCCGGCCGGGGGCGACGCCGTCCGGCGGACGCTCGGCAAAACGGGGATCGAGCTTCCCGTCGTCAGCATGGGCGTCATGAACGCCGACATGCCGGGGCTCGTAAGGGCCGCGTACGAGATGGGCGTGCGGCATTTCGACACGGCCGCCAATTATCAGTTCGGCCGCAACGAAGCGATGGTCGGATCCGTCATCCGCGAGCTCGGCGCGCGGGACGCGGTCACGATCGCGACAAAGGGGCACACGCGCCAGCAGCGGCGGGGGCTTTCCGCCGCGGACTCCAAGAAGAAGCTCCTCGCCGCGTTCGAAGGGAGCCTCCGGCGGCTCGCCACGGATTACGTCGACATCCTCTACATTCACGACGTTTCGTCCGCGGACGACATGAACGAGCCGGGAGCGCGCGAGGCGCTCGAGGAGTTCCGTAGATCGGGCAGGGCCCGGCTCGTCGGCGTCTCGACCCACACGAACATGGCGGACGTGCTCGAGGAGGCCGCGCGCGGCGGATTCTACGACGTCGTGCTCGCCTCGTACAACTTCACCATGGCGGACGACGCGAAGCTCGACGCGGCGCTGCGGAACGCCGCGGCGAAGGGCGTCGGCGTCATCGGCATGAAGGCGCTCGCCGGCGGCGACCGCTGGCCGAACGACGACACGCGCGCGGGATGGAGCCGCGAGACGATCACGAGGGCGTGCCTCAAGTGGGCGCTCCGCGACGAGCGCGTCGCGACGGTCATCCCCGGATTCACGACGCGCGAGCAGCTCGAGCTCGATTTCTCCGTCGCCCGCGACCTCGCCCTCACGCGGGACGAAAAGCGCTTCCTCGCGGACAACAAGGTCAAGCTCGGCATGGGCTTTTGCCGCCAGTGCGGCGTGTGCCTCGCGAGCTGCCCGCGCGGCGCCGACGTGCCGTCGCTCGTCCGCACCCACATGTACGCCGCTCAATACGGCAACCTCTTCGCGGCGCGCGCGGCGCTCGACGCGATCGAGCCGGGGCGCGGCCTCGAAGCGTGCCGGTCCTGCGGCGAGTGCGAGGCCGTCTGCGCGCACGCGGTCGCCGTCCCGCGGCGGATCGAGGAGCTCAAGATCTGGAGCGTCTGACCGGTCTCGAACGCCGCGAGCGCATCCGCCGGATGTTTTATGGGGTTGCGTCCGCTCTCGGCTTTTCCCTACAATGGTGGGCCCGCGCCCGGACGGGCCGGGCGTCTCCGCCGTGTTCCGCAAGGAGGATCGTCATGAAACGTCCGATCGCCGCCGCAGTGCTCGTCGCGTGCGCGGTGTCCGCCGCTTTCGCGGCGCCGACCGCCGGACCCGCCGCCGGCCGCCCCATCGTCTTCGACGACCTGTTCGCCATGAAGAGGATCGGCGGCTTCGAGATCTCCCCCGATGGGAAATGGATCGCCTTCGAGCTCACGAGCTTCGACAAAGCGGAGAACTCGTCGAACATGGACATCTGGCTCGTGCCGGTTCGCGGCGGCGACGCGGCCCCGTTCGTGCAGGGCGCAGGCCGGGACGCCTCGCCCCAGTGGTCCCCCGACGGAAAACGCCTCGCCTTCATCTCCGACCGCGAAGGCTCCTCGCAGATCTGGGCCATCCCCCTCGACGGCGGCGAGGCGGCGAGGATCACGAACGTCCCGTCTGAGATCTCGACCTTCCGCTGGTCCCCCGACGGACGGACGATCGCCTTCACCTCCGGCGTCTATCCCGACTGCCCCGACATGGACTGCAACGCGAAGCGGATCGAGGAAAAGGGATCGAGCAAGGTCAAGGCGCAGCTCTTCGACCACCTCCTCTACCGCCACTGGAACGCCTGGCGGGACGGAAAATGGGAGCACCTCTTCCTCACCGACGCCGACGGTTCGTACCTCGCCGAGGTCACGAAGGGCCGCACCGACGTTCCCCCGATCGCGCTCGGCGGCGACCGAGACATCGATTTCTCGCCGGACGGCGGGGAGCTGTGCTTCGTGATGAATCCGGACGAGTTCGTCGCGACGTCGACGAATAACGACCTCTGGGTCATGAGCCTCCCGGGCGGCGCTCCGCGCAACATCACCGCGTCGAGCCGGGCGAACGACAACAATCCGCGCTACTCGCCCGACGGGCGGTACATCGCCTATCGCGCGATGATGCGCCCCGGCTTCGAGGCCGACCGCGTGCGCCTCATGCTCTACGACAGGAAAACCGGCGCCGCGGCCAATCTCACGGAGAACTTCGACTACAGCGTCGACGCCGTCTCGTGGAGCCCCGATTCCAAGCGGCTCTACTTCACGGTCGAGGACCGCGGCCGCTCGTCGATCGGCGTCGTTTCGACGAACGGCGGGGACGCGAGGCTCATCGTCCGAGGAGGATACGATCAAGCCGTGCAGGCGGCACCCGACGGAAAGACGCTCGTCTTCAAGCGCCAGAGCGCAGCCCACCCCGTCGATCTCTGGAGCGCCGCCGCGAAGGGCGGCTCCGAGAAGCGGCTCACCGGCGTGAACGCGTCCGCGCTCGCCGGCATCGAGATGAATCAGATCGAGGAGTTCGTCTTCGTGGGGGCCCTCGGCGACGAGGTGCAGGGCTTCGTCCTCAAACCGCCCGGCTTCGATCCGTCGAAGAAGTATCCGCTCGTCCTTCTCGTCCACGGCGGACCGCAGGGCGCCTTCGGCGACGACTTTCACTACCGCTGGAACTGGCAGATGTTCGCCTCTCCCGGCTACGTCGCCGCGACGGTGAACTTCCACGGCAGCACGGGGTTCGGACAGGCCTTCACCGACGAGATCAGCGGCGACTGGGGCGGCGCCCCCTTCGAGGACGTCATGAAAGGGCTCGACTACCTGAAGACGCTCCCCTACGTCGACGCGACGCGTATGGCCGCGGCGGGCGCATCCTACGGCGGCTACATGATCGACTGGATCCTCGGACACACCGACGGCGTGTTCCGCTGCCTCGTTTCGCACTCGGGCACCTACAACCTCGAGAGCATGTACGGCGCGACCGAGGAGCTCTGGTTCCCCGAATGGGAGTTCAAGGGAACGCCGTGGGACAATCCCGCGCTGTACGAGAAATGGTCGCCGCACAGATACGCGGGGAGTTTCAAGACGCCGACGCTCGTCATCCACGGCGCGAACGACTTCCGCGTCCCCGTCACGGAAAGCATGCAGCTGTTCACGGCGCTCCAGCGCCGCGGCGTGCCGTCGAAATTCCTCTACTTCCCGGACGAGACGCACTTCGTCGCGAAGCCGCAGAACGCCGAGCTCTGGTGGAAGACCGTTCACGAGTGGATCGCGGAGTATCTGAAGTAGGCGGCGGCTCCGCGGGGACCGGATAAAAAAGAACCGGAAAAAGGATCCGACGAAGGGGTCACGCGGTCCGCCTTCCTCAGAACTTTTTCCGGTTCAATATCGCCGGATGAGCAGCGCTCATTATAGCACAACGCGAGCGCCGGAAGGAAGCGGGAAAACGAGAGACAGAAAACGAGAGACGGCGCGCAGACGCCGCGCTGTCTCCGAAAACGTCTCTCGGCGCCCCGGCGAAGCCGTCAGCGCAGCCTGATGACGCCCTCGCCGACGGGAACGACCTTTCCCGCGACCGTCACCTCTTCGATCGTTCCGCGCTCCGAGTTGACGTCCACCGTGATGAGGCTCGGGCGCGCCATCTCGCTCCCCTGCTCGATGACGAGGTGGAGCCTCATCGGAAACTTGAGAATGCGCGCGAGGTACCCGCCGAGCGCGCCCGCCGCCGAGCCCGTGGCCGGATCCTCGACGATGCTGAGCGTCGGGGCGAAGAAGCGCGCGTGGACGTTCGGCCCTTTGCCCTCGAGCCGGGCGAAGACGTAGAGCCCGTGAACGTTGTGGCGCTTGATGACGCGAACGGCGTCCTCGATGTTGCAGCGCGCGTTCGCGACCGTCGCGAGCGAGGTCGCCTCGACGATGAGGAAATCGCCGCCGTTCGAGACGACGCCGCCACCGAGGATCTCGTCGACCGACACGCCGAGCGCGCGCGCCGCCTGCTCGCGGTTCTGGAGCGCCGAGCCGAACACGGGCAGCGGCTGGTGCATCGTGATCGAGTTCATCTTCGCGCCGCGCCAATCGATGTCGACCGCGATCTTCCCCACGCCGAGCTCGAGAACGAGGCCCTTCGGCTTCTTCCGCGACCGCGAAGCCAAGACGTAGGCCGTGCCGAGCGTCGGATGTCCGGCGAACGGCATCTCCTCCGCGGGCGTGAAGATGCGCACCTTCGCGTCGGCCCCGGCCGCTCTCGTGGGAAAGACGAAGGTCGTTTCGGAGAAGTTGATCTCGCGGGCGATCGCCTGCATCAGCGAGGCGCTGATCGTTCCGGGAGAATGGAACACGGCGAGCTGATTTCCGCCGAGGGGCTTGTCGGTGAACACGTCCACGTGATCGTACTTGAGCTCTCTGGGCATAACGCTTCCTTTTCAGCTACAAGTGATTAGCGGACCCCCATGCGCGCATAGTACCAGAGGGATCAAATTTCAAAGAAGAAAAATATGCATCCCGGAACCGTCTTTTGCGCCCGCGGCCGGCCGGGGCCGGCTGCGGGCTATCTTATTTAATAAATGCACGTTACGATTCAGCCTCGTACCGTCAGCCGGAAGGCCGGGAGATTTTTCCACTTTTCGCGGGGTCCTCTTTCGCTGTATTATTCCGTATCTCGGCGACGCACGGCAGTTCAGCTCAATGGAGGTGCACCATGAAGCTCTCGAAATCGATCGTCGTTCTCGCGGCGGCCGCCTTCGCGTTCTCCCTCGCCGGCCCGCTCGCCGCTCAGGAAAAGGCGCCGGCGGCGGCGCCGGAAAAGGCAGGCAACCCGATGGTCCTCATGAAAACGAACGTGGGCGACATCACGATCGAGCTCTACGCGAAGGAAGCGCCCGTCACGGTCAAGAATTTCCTCAACTACGTCGACAAGAAGTTCTACGAGGGCACGACCTTCCACCGCATCGTCCCCAACTTCGTCATACAGGGAGGCGGCTTCGACAAGGACATGATGAAGAAGACCACGCTCCCCGGGATCAAGAACGAGGCGACGAACGGGCTCAAGAACCTCAAGGGCACGCTCTCGATGGCCCGCACGTCCGACATCAACAGCGCCACGAGCCAGTTCTTCGTCAACCTCAAGGACAACGCGGCGCTCGATCACCGCAGCGCGACCTCGGCGGAATACGGCTACGCCGTGTTCGGCAAGGTCGTCGAGGGGATGGACGTCGTCGCGAAGATCGCCGCGATGAAAACCGGCGAGAAGGCCGGGATGAAAGACGTTCCCGTGAAGCCGGTCATCATCGAATCGGTCACCCGCGTCGGCGCGGCGGCCGATGAAATGAAAGCGAAGTAACGCGCAAACGAACCGGGCGGCCCGCGTCGCGGGCCGCCCGGCCGCACCCCGACCCTTTTTCCCCAGGTATCACGAATCGATCGGAAACCACGCGGCGAACCCTCGTCCGCGGCCGTTCTCCTCCGTCTCGACGAGCGCGCCGCGCTGATAGGCGACGAGACGGCTCGCGACGGCGAGCCCCGTGCCCCGCCCGTTCGATCCCGGCGCGAGAGGAACCAAGCGGTCCGGCGCCTCGTCCGCCGCGAAGGAGATCCGGGATCCGGCTCTCTCCGCGCTTCCGCCCGTCACCTCGACGACGAGATATTCCCGGGCGCCCCGCGTCGATCCGTTCGCGGGTCGCGCCGGCGGCCCGCCCTGCGCAATCCGGATCGCGATCGATATCTCTCCCCCGCGCCGCGAGCGGGCGACGACTTCGTCGAGGATGCCGCGCACGGCGATCGAAAACCTCGCGCGGTCGAGCGGCACCTCGCGAAGGCCCGAGCCGTCCTCGACGGAGACGCGCAGCTCGCGCGACTCGAGCTCCGCGAGCATCCCGCGAAGCACGTCGTCGACGAGCCCTCGCGCCTCGGCGAGGGCGATCGAGCCCTCCTCCTCGAGATCGTGCACCGCGGTCCACCTCTCGACGGCGCCGGCGAGATCCGCCAGCGCTCCCTTCGCGAGGCCGGCGAGGAGCTGCTCGTCGAGCGCGGACGGCTCGAGGGACGACACCGTGGCCCGCGCGACCGAGAGCGCGGCGCGCACCTCGGCGAAGGTCTCGCGCGAGAGCTCCGAGAGCTCCGTCCGATCCGGCACGGGCCGCGTCCCGCCGCTCTCCGCCGCGGCGGGGCCGCGGTGGGCGCCGCGCATGGCGATCGCGGCCGCGCGGCCGAACCGATCCGCGATATCGTCGTCGAAGGGAAGGACGCCCTTCCGCTCGACGGGCGCGCCGTGAAGGATCGCTCCGGCGAGCGTTTCGTCGATTCGAACGGGGATCGCGCGGGAAAGCCCCGCGTTTTCGAGCGCGCGGACGGTTTCTTCGTCCGGAGCGTCCGATCCTCCGGCCGATGAGCAATACGCGTCGACGTGAACGGCTCCGTCGGCCTCAGCCAGCCATCTGACGAAACCGCAATCTCTCGGAAGCGCCGGCGGCACGCCGCTCTCCTCCGTCCCGGCCGAACCGAGAGGGACGAGATCGCCGCCGGGGCGCGAGACGGCGTACAGGGCCGCGCGCCGCACGCCGAACCGGCTGCCGAGAAGGGCGAGAACGGCGCCCGCGGCCTCCGTGTGCGAGACGCCGGGGCCGAGACGCTCGAGGAGGGATAGGACGGCGTCGAACGCCCGCGACTGCTCTCTGATCCGTTCTTCGGCCCGCTTCAGCTCGCCGGGGCCTTTTTTCGTGCCGGTATTATCCTTGGCCATGCCGTTTTCCTCTCGTCCGGAGAGGGCGCGGGAGGGGCTCGTTCGACCGGTTTGTTATCAGCCCATGCCTCATGTCTTGCCCCCCTCGGGCGCTCCAACCATGTGCTCAATGAATTATTTCACAATACGTTGCGGAGAACCGGCGTCGCGCCGGCGTACCGCCCGTGGAGTAACGAGCAAGAAGCGTTCACAAGAAGGGGGTGCGGTCGAAAAGAGGAGTGCGGCGGGGGGGGCGAAGGCGGCCGGAGAGGCGGCCTCTACGGTTCAGCGCCGAGACGGTAGACGATCACCCGTCCCCCGCCGGCGTCGAACGTCAGCGCCGCCTCGAGCCCCGGCGGCGGCGCGTCGACGAGATCCTCGAGGGCCGGACGGAAGGCGCGGACGTAGCGCTCGTCGATCAGCACGTACCCGAAACCGCGGATCCTCGCGAACCGTAGAAGCCCCGCCGAGTCGGTCCACGGAACGAAGGTCGCTTCCGGAGCGCCCGCGTAGTAGCTCACGGGACAGCCGGAATGAGCGAGGATGCGCCGCCCGCCGCCGTGTTCGCGCATCCACGTCCCGATCTCTCGCCACTCCGGCTGCATCGACCGTTTGGTCAGCTCGTATTTGCTGAAGGAGAACGGCACGAGGCTCGCGAAGACGAGCACGGCCGCTGCCCTGCCGATCCAGCGCCGTCCGGGCGAGAGCTCTCCGATCCAATCGACGAGGATGCCGCAGCCGGCGCCTCCCCAGACGAGGTAGACGGGAAGATAGGGCGCGAGATACCGGAGCTCGACGCGGAAGATCGAGTAGAAGAGGAACGGGAACGCGCCGGCCGCGTAGAGGAGCCATTCCGCCGCGCCTCGTCCCGGCGGCCGTCTGCGCGCGAAGAGACCGAGCGGCACGAGGAGGAGGAGCGCCGGGCTCGTGAGAAGAAGGGGCACGAGGGCGAAGCCCGCGATCATCTTCGGAACGTACGCCGCGGCGATGCGCTCCTTTTCGCGCCAGGCGACCGAAAGGGCGCTCTCGCGGCCGAGCTCCTCGATGAGCCGCTCGTCGCCCGTTTCGTTCAGGCTGTAGACGAAGCGTTCGCGCTCGAGGGTGTCCTCCCAGATCGCGGGGGAGCTCAGGTTCACGGCGGCCTTGGATCCGGCGGTCCAGGAGCCGGTCGCCTCGCGGAGAACCGCGAAATAGGGGATCGAAACGGCCGCGAACGCCGCCGCCACGGCGGCGGCCCGAACCGCGCGCCGCGCGCGCGTCGCGCCCGAGGCGCTCCCGCCGCGGACGGCGAGGGCGGCGAAGAGGAAGAGCGGCAGGAAAAACTGCGCTTCGGGCCGCGTGAGATACGAGAGGCCGAACAGCGCTCCCGCGCCCGCGAACGGTGCGGTCCCGCCGCCGTCCAGCCCCTTGACGAAAACGACGAGAGCGAACAGCAGGAGGAGAGAGAAGAGCGGCTCCGTCGCGGCGGTCGTCGAAAAGGCGATGAGGTTCGGATGCACGGCGACGAGGATTCCGGCGAGCAGCGCCGCGCGCGAGCCGGCGAAACGGCGCGCGAGCATCGTCGCGGGCACGACCGCGGCCGCGCCGCAGACGATCGAGAGCAGCCTGAGCCCCTTCTCGGCGTCCCCCGCGGCGAGTCCGAACGGAATCCCCGCGAAGGGATAGAAAAACGACCAGTAATCCGAAACGCCGTCGAGAAACCGGCCGTGGACGAACCGATACAGCGATTCGGCGTAGTGGATCTCGTCTCCCTGGAGCACGAGACGAGATCCGAGGAACAGGAGACGGAACAGGAGGGCGCACCCGACGACGACGGCCGTCGCCACGATCTCCGCGCGGCCGGGGCCGGAACGGTCCGGGCCGGCGTCGTTCATCGCGCCGCGAGCGTTCAGCCCCCGAGCTCCTTGATGAGGTTCGAGATCCGGACGATGTGCCGGTACTCCTCCTCGATGAGCCGGTCGATCTCGCTCTTGCCGAGCCGCTCGTCCGTCATCGATTTCATCGTTTGGAAGAAGAGCACCGTGTCCTTCTCGAAAACGAGCGCCGCCCTGAGGGCCTCCTCGGCGCTGCCCACCTTCGCCGCGACCGACTCCGCCTCGCGCACGTTCGTGAAGAGGCGGGACTTCACGAGGGCGTCGAGGTAGAGATACTCCTCGCTATCCGGATCCGCCACCGTGGGCAGGGTCGCGCGCGGCGGGAGCTTGTCGCGCAGGCTCTTGAAGATCCCGTAGTGAATCCCTTCCTGCCGCATGAGATCGGCGAAGACGGACTTGATCTTCGCGTCCTTCGAGAGCTCGGCCGCTGCGCGGTAGTACGCCTCTCCGTTGCGCTCGATGTCCATCCCCATTTCGAACACTTCGTCGGCGCTGAAATTGATCGGCATCCTCTCGTCACCTCTCAATCGAGCTTCTCGAACTCGCTCTTCGGCGCGCCGCAGTCCGGGCATACCCAGTCGTCCGGAAGCTCTTCCCACGGCGTTCCCGGCTTGATGCCGTTCTCGCGGTCGCCCTTGGCCGGGTCGTAGATATAGTTGCAGATCGTGCACTGCCACTTCGCCATCGTCGGCTCCTTTCGGTTGCGTTTTCCCGCCGCGTCAGCGGCGCGGATCGTACGGAATGAACTTGTCGGGACCGGCCCCGCAGACGGGGCACGTGTCGGGGGGCGTCTCCCCCGTGTGAATATACCCGCAGAGCGTGCATTTCCATTTCTTTTTCATGCGGCCCTCCCGGTACGGGGGCGCGCCGCCCGGCAGGCGCCGGCCCGGCCGCCCGAGCCCTGCGTCAATCCTCGAGGAACTGCGTCGAATCCATGTCGAACCAGTAGAACCCGCCGGCGAGCGTGTTTCGCTCGGCGGTGAGAAGCTCGTAATGGCCGTGCTCCTCGCCCGAGAGCTTCACGAAGAGGTCCCGGAGCTCGGGCATCGAAACGGTCTCGGCCTGCTTCGCGTAGAACTCCTCCGCGGCGGCCTCCGCTTTGATGGCGAGATCGAGCGCCGC
This sequence comes from bacterium UBP1_UBA4783, assembly GCA_002403075.1. Classification (GTDB taxonomy): domain Bacteria; phylum Krumholzibacteriota; class Krumholzibacteriia; order Krumholzibacteriales; family Krumholzibacteriaceae; genus SSS58A. Next base: position 26,580 of record DHHB01000028.1, read on the forward strand.
CATGGCGCCGGTCTGCTTGCTCAGCTTGACGTCCTGTATCTCCGTTTCCTTGAGCATCTTCGGATCGGCGGCGAACCGCTTGCCGAAGAGTTTTTCGTACCACGACTCGAGCTTTTTGCGGTGGCCTTCCTCGTCTCCGGAGAGCCTCTTGAAGCGGTCCTTTCCCTCCGGATTCCGTATCTCGCCCGCGATGCGGCGGTAGAAATCGCGCGCGCCGATCTCCCGGCATATCGCGCCCGCGAGCACCTCCGTATAGCCGGCTTCCTGCTCCCTCGTCATTCGAGCTCCTTTCGCTCAGGCGAAGACGCCCGTTACGATTGTTGCGCCGAATCCTTCGTGGCGTGGTACTGCGCGTACGTCATCGGCTCGCCGTCCCTCAGGATGCCGCCGCCGACGACCTCGCCGACGAAGATGCTGTGCGTTCCCGCGTCGACCGTTTTGTCGGGGAGAATCTTGCATTCGACGTAGCCGAGCGACTCCTCGAGAACGGGACATTCGGTTCTCCCGATCCGCACGGCGATCCCGCCGAGCTTGTCGAAGTCGCGGCCCGAGCGGTAGCCGAAACGGCGCACGAGACGATGGTCCCCGACGCCGAGGATGGAGGCGGCGAACACCTCGCTCGAGGCGATGAACTCGTGCGTCAGGTTGCGGTGGTTGATGCCGATCGCGAAGCGCGGGGGATCGCTCGTGATCTGAAAGAGCGTGTTGCAGACCTGCCCGTTCGCGCGCCCGTCCCGTATCGAGGTGACGACGTAGAGACCGTAGCTCACCTTCCAACACGCCTTGATGACGGCGTCCGTCTCCTCCTTCGGAAAGAGGAACTCGTGCTCCGTGATGAACGCGTCGCGGGCGGCGTGGCATTTCGGGCAGGATTCGGGGGGAAAAAGGCCGATCGCGACGTAGCCGCACGACGAGCACTTCCAGCTCTGCGCGATCACACGCTCTCCTCTCTATCGATCTATCTGCAGAATTTGCATGTGCCGCCGAGAACCACGCTGAAGTTCGTGACCTCGTGTCCGTCGATGTCGCCGAGCGGCACGGCGAAATCGGTCCGCCCCTCGGTGAAGATGTCGTGGATCATGCCGCACTTCCGGCACAGGAAGTGGAGATGCGGAGACGTGTTGGGCTCGTAATTCAGGAAATCGTCGTTGATGTGAAGCGACTGGACCTCTCCGATCTTCTCGAGCGTCCCGAGCGTGTTGTAGACCGTCGAGAAGGAAAGGGTCGGATACTTGCGCCGGAGCTCCTTGTGGATCTTGAGCGCCGACGGATGCTCTTTGTTCCCCAGCATGTACCTGATGACGGCGAGCCGCTGCGGCGTGAGCTTGAACCCCTCGCTGCGGAGCTTTTGGATCGTATCCTCGAACGAGAACATTCCGCGATCCTTTCCTTTATTTGCAACTCCCGTAAAATACAAGGAATTGCCTCATAAATCAAGAATGATTCCTCGTTGAAGTATAGCACGATCCGAGGAATCGGGGGAGCAATTTCCTTCGAGCCCGCAGCAGAGCACCTAACCGCTTCTCGCGATTGACGTTCTCTTGCCGGAAGAAAGATACAAAGCGCAGGCCGTTTTTAAAAGACATTTTTTGCAGACGGGAACCTTTTTGCACGCGCGCTTCCCGTGCTCAACGATGAGGGCGTGATACTCGCGGTACAATCCGGCGCTGCGGGGCAGATTCCCCGCGAAGGCGGCCTGCGCTTCGTCGTAATCCGCGCTCTCCGGCACGAGGCCGAGCCTCCCGAACATCCTGCGCGTATAGGCGTCAATGACGAATACGGGGATATTCCACGCGTAGAGCAGGATCGAATCCGCCGTTTCGGGGCCGACGCCGTGAAGGGCGAGGAGCGCCGCGCGGGAGCGCTTGCCCCCCTCGAGGAAGAAGGCGGCGAGGATCTTGAGCCGTTTCGCCTTCTGGTTGTAATAGCCGGCGGGCCGGATCGCCTCGGCGAGGGCCCTCTCGTCCATGTCGCGGATCGCCGCGGGGCTCATCGCGCCGAGCGTGTTCAGCCGTTCGATCGCGCGCGACGCGTTCGCCCACGCGGTGTTCTGCGTGAGAACGGCGCCGGCGGCCACCTCGAAGCGCTGGCGGGGCGTGCGGGGGCCGCCGGTGTAGCGGGGGACCGTTTCCCCGGGCGGGGTCACCGGCCACCAGCCCCGCGGCCCGTAGGCCCCGAGGAGACGCTCGTAGATCCTCATGTACCGCGTGTCGATCATGCCGGTCTTTCCCCGTCCGCCCGCCGCGCGCGGGCGGCGGGCGCCGGAGCGGCAGTATACCACGGGCGGAAGCGCGGGAGAATTCGTTTGACGGCGCGCAGCGGGCGGTCCCATATTTGTGCTACGATCATTCACAATGATGCCACGATCGCGAAAGGAGGCGCGGTGCACATACCCGACGGCTATCTCTCCCCGCACACGGCGGGCGCGCTCTACGTCGTCGCGGCGCCGTTCTGGGCGGCCTCCCTGCGGCACATCCGGAGGCGCATGAGGTCGCGGCACGCGCCGCTCGTCGCGATGCTGGCGGCGTTCGTGTTCCTCGTCATGATGTTCAACATCCCGCTCCCCGGGGGGACGACGGGGCACGCGGCGGGGGGCGTGCTCGTCGCCGTCATCGTCGGCCCGTGGGCGGCGATCACGGCGGTCACGATCGCGCTCGCCGTGCAGGCCCTTTTCTTCGGCGACGGAGGGATCCTCGCGCTCGGGGCGAACGCCGCGAATCTCGGCGTCGTCATGCCGCTTCTGGGATACCTCGTGTTCCGGGCGCTCCGGGGCGGCGCGCGGCCGGGCGACCGGCGGTTCGCCCTCGCGGCCGCCGCGGGAGGCTACGCCGGCATCAACGCCGCGGCCCTCGGGACGGCGCTGCTGCTCGGCGTGCAGCCGCTCCTCCATCATCTCCCGGACGGCACGCCGCTCTACTGCCCGTTTCACCTCGGCGTGACGCTGCCGGCGATGATGATTCCGCATCTCACCGTCGCGGGGGCCGCCGAGGCGGCGATCACGGGGGGCGTCGTCGCGTTTCTCGGCCGCCACCATCCCGAGATCTTCGAGGCCGCCGGGTCCGCGGCTTCGCCGGAACCCGCCGCCCCGGCGAAGGAGGCCGCGTCATGAGATACCGCCGCGGTTGGATCGTTCTCGCCGCGCTCGCCGTCCTCACGCCGCTCGGCATCATCGCCGCCGGCGGCGCGTGGGGCGAATGGGACATCGACGGCGTGCGGGAGCGGGCCGGCTTCGCGCCGCGCGGCATGGCGGAGACCGGGGCCGCGCCGGAGTCGCCGTTCAATGATTACACGGTCCCGGGTCTCGAGGGTGGGTTCGGACGGGAGAGCCTCGCCGCGGTGATCACCGCGTTCCTCGGCGCGGGAGCGACCGCGCTCATCGCCTGGGGCGTCGCCCGGATCGCGAAGCATGGCCGGATTTCTTGAGAAGAATATATCCGCGCTCGCGGGCGCCTTCGAGCGGGCCGTCGCGAACGAACGGTGGACGCGCGAGGACGGCCTCCTCCAGCGGATCGATCCGCGGTTCAAGATCGTCTCGTTCGCGGCGATGATCCTCGCCTGCTCGCTCGCGCGCGGCCCCGCGGCGCTCGCCGTCCTCTACGCCGTCGCGACGGCCCTCGCCGTCTCCTCGCGCATCGGCGTCGCGGCGTTCACGCGCCGTATCTGGGTGTTCGTTCCGCTCTTCACCGTCGTCGTCGCGGTTCCGGCGCTCTTTCTCACCCCCGGCGAGCGCGTCGCCGGTCTCGGGCCGTTCGCGGTGACCGCCGAGGGGGCGCGGACGGCGCTCACGCTCGTTCTCCGCGTCTCGGCGTCGGTCTCCTTCGCCGTGCTCCTCGTTCTCACGACGCCCTGGCACGCGCTCCTCGCGGCCCTGCGTTCGCTGCGGCTGCCGGGGATCGCCGTCTCGCTCCTCTCGCTCTGCTACCGGTACCTGCTGCTGCTCGTGCGCGCCGTGCCCGATCTCTTCATGGCCCGCCGGAGCAGGACGCTCGCTCCTCTGCCGATCCGCCGGGAGGCGGCGTTCATGTCGAGGAGCGCGGGGCTCCTCTTCGTCCGTTCGCTCGCTCTCGCCGACGGCGTACATCTCGCGATGCTCTCGCGCGGATGGGACCCCGAGGGGAACGCCCCCGCGGGCGGAACGCGCGACCGGAGAACGGATGAGCCCGAACCGATCGAGCTCCCCCTCTTCGCGGGCGGCCCCGCGGCCGGCGGCGGCGACGCGGCGTTCGAGCTCTCGGACGTGTCGTACGCCTACCCCGGCGGCGAGACCGCGCTCGAGATAGACCGTCTCGCCGTTCCGCGCGGGCGCTGCACCGTGCTGCTCGGTCCGAACGGCTCGGGCAAATCGACGCTCCTCAAGATCCTCGACGGCCTCGTCTTTCCCCAAAAAGGAGCGGTGACGGCGTTCGGCGCGCCCGTCACCGAGC
>DHHB01000028.1:31037-39897 GCA_002403075.1 bacterium UBP1_UBA4783
CGCGAGGAGCTCGCGTTCGGCCCGCGCCAGATGGGGTTCGACGACGCGGAGACGGCCCGCCGGGTCGACGCGGCGCTCGCCGCGCTCCGTATCGAAGGGATCGCCGACCGCTATCCGTACCGCCTGAGCGGAGGCGAGAAGAAGCGCGTCGCGCTCGCCTCGATCCTCACGATGGACCTCGAGGCGTTTCTCCTCGACGAGCCGACAGCGAGCCTCGATCCGGCGACCGAGGGGATCCTCATCGACATACTCGCCGGGCTCGCCGCGCACGGCAAGACGATCGTCGCCGCGACGCAGGATCTCCTGCTCGCGCGGCATATCGGCGAGTTCGCCGTCGTTCTCGGCCCCGGCCGGCGCCCGCTCTTCGCGGGGCCCGTCGAGACCGCTCTCGGCGACGCGGCGCTCCTCGAGCGGGCGGGGCTCGCCCACGCGCACCGCCTGCCGCACCGGCGCGCCGCGGCGGATTTCCGGCATTCCCACTACCGGGAGGAGGACAAGAGATGAAAACGACCCGGTTCGGAGTCTCGATGGACGGTTCGCTGCTCGCGGGGCTCGACGCCCTCGTCCGCCGCAAACGGTACCCCAACCGCAGCGAGGCGATCCGCGATCTCGTCCGCGGCGCGCTCGTCGAGCGGGAATGGGACGCCGCGCGCGGCGACGTGATCGGCGTTCTCGTCATCGTCTACGATCATCGCCGCCGCGAGCTCTCGTCGCAGCTCCTCACGAGGGAGCACCGCCATCCCGGCGGCATCCTCACGACGCTGCATCTGCACCTCGACCGCGACAACTGTCTCGAGACGAAGGTGATCCGGGGGAAGCCCGCGGCCGTGCGCGCGATCGCGGACGAGCTCATGTCGATGAAAGGCGTGAAATACGGCCGCCTCATACCCGCGACCGCGGGGAAAAAGCTCCGTTGAAATCGCCGGGAATCTCCGGGGCCGACTGGTCTCGTCAGCCGCCGGCGCGGAGAGCGGCGCCGCAGGAGGCGCAGTAGCTCCCCGAGCACGCCGCCCCGCACCGCGGACAGGCGGGGTTCATGAGCGATCCGCAGCAGGGGCAGTAGTTGAAACTCGAGGGCGGGAATCCTCCGCACACCGGGCACTCGGAGACGAGCTCCCCGCGGCAGGCGAGATAGACGACGAACCCGACGTATCCCGCGAGCAGAGCGAGAACGCCCCACCCGACGGTGTGCATGGCGCGGCGGCGGGAATCGAGAACGGTCCAATTGAAGATCGGAACGAGCCCGAGAACGTAGATCGCCGCGGCCGCCGTCCGCGCCGGCCCGCCGGCGCCGAGGATCGCGACGAGCAGCGCCGTGACGAGCGCCGCGTTCGCCGCGAGGACGAACGCGATCTGCGCTCCGGACCAACCGCACGATGAGCCGGCGGCCGTCTCGCTCGGGAAGCAGTCCGAGAGCGGCGCGCCGCACCACGGACAGATCCGGTACTCCCGGCGCACCGCTTTTCCGCAGCGGCAGCACGCGTCCTGAAGCCGCCTTCCGCATGCGGCGCAGAACCGGTTCCGCGCGGGCGAAACCGCCCCGCATGCGGGGCACCGCACATTCTCCCGCTCGCGGCAGAGCAGATAGGCGACGACGCCGACCGGCACGGTGAGCGGCTGGAGCGCCGTCCAGAAAGCGCTTCGGACGCCGCGTCTGCGCGAATCGAAATGCACCCAGAGGGTCGCGACGAGCATGGCGAGGAGCGATACGGCGGGATAGAGAGCTCGCGCGGGGCCCTCGAGAAGCGACGCGAACGCGGCGTTGGCGAGAACGATCGCGGCGAGGCTCACCGCGAGCGCGCCGCGACCGGGCGAGCCGGGAACGGCGGCGCCGCCGAGCTCACCTTCGCCGCGCGCCGGATCGACCGCCGCGAGGGCGGCCTCCGTGAGGCCTGCCGGACCGGCGCTCCCGCCCGCGCACCCGCAGAGGGAACGCATGCGGCTCAGATCGGCTTCCCACTCGCGGCACGACGGACATGCCGAAATGTGGAGGGCGACCGATTCGACGACGGCCTCCGTTTCGTGGAAGACCGCCATCATGATCTCGTGGCGCACCGCCGTGCACTCGGGCCGGGCGGGCGGGTGGAGGCCCCGTCCGTCCGAGTGTCCGCCGGCAGGGATCTTCGGACCGCCGCCGCTCTCGTCCGTCATCCGGTTGCCTCCGTTCCGCGGCCGGCGCCCGTTCCCGCGAACGCGCGCAGACGCACGCGAAGATACTCGACGGCGAGGTACATCCGCGAGCGCGCCGTCGCTTCGGGTATCTTGAGAATCGACGAGATCTCCTTGAACGGGACGTCGTTGTACTGCCTCAAAACGAAGACCTCGCGCTGCGCCGGAGGCAGGTTCCCGAGCTCGCGCTCGAGCGCCCGCAGGAACTCGGAACCCTCCGCCGCCCGGTCGGGGCCGGGCGCCGGATCGGGAGCGGTCTCGAGCACGTCTATCTCCGCGTCGTTCCGCGACCGCTTCATCGAGGGCATCCGGAACTTGCCGCGCTGCTCGCGGGAACGCAGAACGTTCTTGCAGTAGTTGGCCGCGAGCGTGAAGAGCCACGTTCGGAAGCTGAGCCCCGGGTTGTAGCGATGGATATTCTCGATGGCTCTCAACACGATGTCCTGATAGACGTCCGCGGGATCGGCGGCTCCCCCGACGAACCGGTTCACGAAGGAAAAGAGACCGCGCTCGTATCGCTTGAAAAGCTCCTCGAGCGCTTTCCGGTCTCCCGCGTGACCCCTTCGCACGAGCTCGGGCTCGTCGAGTCTCGATATGTCTTCCGTAGTGTTCATACAGCCGAGTCGCCGATTCGTTTAAACTCGGAGCGCGGCGCCGCCGGTCACGGCAGCGCGGAAACGATCCTCCGGAGCCGCGCCTCGTCCACCCGCAGGAGCCCGCTTCGCGGCAGGCGCGTGAGGAGCTCCTTCCAGTTGGGATCGCGCTCGACGACGGGCCGGAGGATCGAAATCCCCTCGTCGTCCCGTCCGACGTTTATGAGCGAAACCCCCTGCCAGAACGCGAGCTCGAGGTTGTCCGGGGCGAGCTTCGCCGCCTCCCCGTACGCCTCCATCGCCGCGGCGAGATCCCCCTCGGCCATCGCCTCGTCGCCGAGGTTCTCGAACTCGTAGGCGCGCTCGAGCCGCACGAGGCGCCGGAGCTCCTCGACGGGCTGGGGATGGTCCTCGACGCGGAGATCCATGACGACGTCCGTCCACGGCTCGTCGCTCGAAACGGCCCTCACGACGAGGATCGCCGCCGATTGGCGGCCGCGGATGTCGCCCCCTTCGCGCTCCGCCGCCTCGAGCGCGGCGATCATCCGGTCGGCGAGATCCCCCTCGGCCGACTCGTACGCCCCCGCCATCGCGGAAGGCACGCGGCCGGTGAGCATCATGTTGGCCTGAACGCTGTACCCCCGGCCCGTGCGGTGCGACGCGTGGGCGATGCATGAATCGCCGGTATGCGCCGCGACGTTCCCGTCGCGGTCGACCATCGCCACCTGCCGCACGGAGGCGTGCTCGTCCTCGTCGATGAGCTTCTCGAGCGCCTCCCTCGCGCTCATCCCCTGCTCCATGAGATCGAGGCCGAGCGGGCCGTAGGAGACGAGCACGAGGCTCTGGGTCGCCACGGCGCCGACCCCGGCCCGCGCCCACGGCACGACGGGGCCGACGGAGAACCAGTGCGACTGCACGGCCACCCCCATCTCCCCGGTGATCGAGTCGCGGGCGACGATCGAATACGTGTGAACGGGCCGATGGGCCGCGACGCTCGCGGCGAACGGTTCGGCCGGCGCCGCGGCGGACGCGGCGAGCGCGAGCGCGGACGCGAGCGCGATCGCCGATCGAGAGCATGTGAAAAACATGTGGGCACCCTCCCGGAGTATCGGACACCGGTGCGCTGAAGACCTTCGGAAATCGCCGTTTTGAATGTATGCCGACTCGCCGTCGATTGTGAACGAGGCGCGCGGAAACCGCAAGAGAATACGTGCCGGCGCGCCGTGGAGCGCGCGCCCGCGCGGCGCGCGTCTCGCCCGTTCGAGCGAAATGCGTTTCGGCGTCGAGACGGCTTGTGCTACAGTGGCCGCATGCGGATCCTCGTTTTCGGAGACGGCTCCCTCGGCCATACGAAGCGGTGGACCGGCTATTTCCTCGAGCGCGGACACGACGTGCTGCTCCTCTCCTTCGAGAGCGTCGAAGGATCGCCGGTTCCGGCGCGACGGCTCGCGGCGCGCATGCCGACCAAACTCCTCGGATTCCTGTCCGCCCTCCCCGTGATCCGCGCCGAGACGCGCCGTTTCGGCCCGGACCTCGTGAGCGCCCTCTACCTCGGCGGCTACGGGCTCGTGGCCTCGCTCTGCGGGGCGCGCCCCCTCGCGGCGACGAGCCTCGGCTCCGATCTGCTCGTCGACTACCCGTCCTCGGTCCTGCACCGGCTGCAGATCCGGCGCGTGCTCCGCCGCGCCGACCTCGTCATCACCGACGCCGACGTGCTCTCCCGGCTCGCGGCGCGCGCCGGGGCGCGGAACGTCCTCAAAGCGTACATGGGGATCGACGAGCGGATCTTTCATCCCGCCGCGGCCCGTCGCGAATCCGAAAGGCCGCGGATCGTGAGCACGAGAAACCTGCATCCGGTATACGACGTCGGGCTCCTCGTCGAAGCGGCGCCGATGATCCTGGAAAGGCGGGACGCGTCGTTCGTCGTCTGCGGCGACGGCCCCGAACGGGAGCGTCTCGAGAGAAGGGCCGCCGCCCTCGGCCTCGCCGATCGGTTCGCGTTCGCCGGGCGCCTCGATCCCGAATCGCTCGCCGGCGTTCTCCGCGAGGCGGCGGTGTACGTATCGACGTCCCGGTCCGATTCGACCTCCGTCTCGCTGCTCGAGGCGATGGCCTGCGGCGCGTTCCCCGTCGTAACCGATCTCCCCGCGAACCGCGAATGGATCGCGGACGGCGCAAACGGGACCGTTCTCGCGCGGCGCGATCCCCGCGTTCTCGCGGAGGCGGTCCTCGCGGCCCTCGGAAACGACGCCCTGCGCGCGGCCGCCCGCGAACGCAACGCCGTCATTATCGCGGAACGGGGCCTGTGGCGCGACAACATGGAACGCGTCGAGAAAGCGTTCGCGCAGCTCGCCGGGTCTTGATCCGTTGTACGGCCGCAGGGGCGAAGCTCCGCGTTTCTCCCGTCTCGAAGGAACATCCGGAAACGTCGCGGAGCCCTCGGAGCTTCCCGGAAATCGTCGCGGATTCCGGGGCGCGCCGGAGATTCTTCCGAGGAAAAAGCGCGCAGCGGACGCAGGCGGGAGCCGGGGGGGTGGGGAATATTGCCGAATTTCGAGTTATCCCGAAAAAACAAAAGGCGTTGCGCCTCTATTCGAAGCGATTATTTTCCGAAAACGCTCCCTCGCTAATTCAGCAACCGATAAACCGTTAACGGCTCGAAGGCGGCGGCGGGCGCCCCGCAGGCCCGGGATCCTCTCCGGCGCGAGCCGCGTGGAATGTATCTTGTTCTTCCGCTTCACAGGAAACGGCATACGAACGTGAAAGGAACGATATGACCGTCCTCAATCTGCTCGCGGCGATCTTCATCATGACGGCGACCTACTCGATCGGCAGACCGAGGCTTCAGTTCGTCGTCGCGATCGCCGCGGCCCTCGTGGCGCCGGCGGCGTTCGGAATCGCGGGCGGGCTTCAGGGGCTGGTATTCTCTCTCGCCGGCGGGGCGCTCGCCCTCGTGCTCACGATGCCGCTTGCGCTCTTCGGACATATCTCGCGCACCGACGTGCTCGTTTCGATAGCGCTCGGCGGGACGCTCGGCGCGCTTCAGTATGGAATGGTGTTCGCCGTCGCGACGGCGTTCCTCATGGTGCAGCGGATCCTCAAGATCGATTCGCCGTCCTCGGCCCGCGCCGGCGGAGAGGGACCGCGCGACGGCCTCATCTCGTCCGACGAGCAATCGGCGCTCGTCGAGATCGAGGCGATGAAGATCCTCCGCAAGGATCGGAAGGAATTCGATGAGCTCGCGCGGCGCGAGGGCCTCGCGGCGAGCGACCCGGGCGCGTTCGGCGCGCCGGCGGTTCTCTTCCCGTGGACGGCGAAGCTCGCCGTCGCCACGCTCGCGGTGCTCATGGTCGGAATCTCGTTCTAGGAAGGTGGGCGGTCATGTCCGTTCATAACAAAACGCGCGGAACGATGCTCGCGAAACATCTCCTGACGCTCAACTCCAACACGTATTCGACCCTTCGCTCCCTCAACCGCGCGGGAATCCCGAAGAACTGCGCCCTCTGGATCGCGCCCTGCCGCGCCATATACACGGTGGGGCTCACGAAGACCGTCGATATCGCGTTCCTCAACCGGCACGGGCGCGTCGTGTCGTTGTACCGGAACTTCCCTCCCGATTGCATCGCGGACTCCGCGAGCGGCGCCGTGAGCGCCGTCGAGCTTCCCCCTGATGCCTTGAGCGAAAGCGACACGGACGTCGGAGACACCATCGAACTCGACCCGAGCTGATCGCGAACCCCGGCACCGCTCCCCCCGGTGTCAGGCCCTCGAGGCGGAGCGGCGGGCCCCCACGGGCCCGCTGCTCTTTTTCGTTATTCCCTCTCGAGCACGATTCGATCGTCGGAGAGGGCGGCGAGCAGGGAACGGGCGCTCCCGAAGAGAGCGGGCGTCACGACGTCGCGCTCGAGCAAGAGCTTCGTGCGCACGGAGCGTTTCGATCCGGCGCTCTCCGTCGAAGCGGCCGCCTCGCCGGCGTCGGTCCGAACGGAGACCGCGGGCGGCAGCGCGACCGCCTTCCATCCGGCGGGGAGCTCGATCGAGCACGACACCTCGAGAACGCACGGCACGAGAGCGATCGGGTCCGGCGACGAGGACCGCTCGAGCCGCACGCGCCCGATGCCCGCCGCGGCCGCGTCGAACGCGCCGGGCAGGCGGAGATGGATCCGCTCTCCGGGCTTCGTGTCGGGAAGCTTCACCGTGAACGTGAAATCGATCTCGGCCCCCCGCCGGTCGAGCGAGCGGGGGTTCCATCCCGCGAGCTCGGCGCCGCCGAAAAGGAGCTTTACGCGCGTCGCGACGTACTCCTCGAGGCCGCCTCCGGACCGCGCGAGGTGATACGGGGAAAAGACGCCGGTGAGAACCGCTCTGCCCGTTCCGGCGAGGGTTCCCGCCTCGACGGGCGCGAGATCGAGCTCGAGGGCGCTTCGGCTCTCGGCGGGACCGCGCGCGGGCAACATGACGAGATGCGGCCGTTTGGCGAAATCCGCCGACGCTTTCCCCCCGAGACGCGCGATCGTTTTTCCCGCGAGGGCGAAGGACGGATCGCGCTCGAAAGGAGCCGCGGGATCGAGCAGCAGCTCGCCCGCGTCCTTCGCGACGACCGCGACCAGCGCCTTCGCGAAAAGCCCCGGCACGGGAACGTCGTTGCTCACGGCCCTGCCGGCCGAGGCGAGAACGAACGCCGGCTCGAACCCCGCCGTCCGGAGCATCGACGCGAGAAGGACGGCGCGATCGAGCGGGCTCGCGTATCCCGTGTCGTACACGCGCGCGGCCGGGCGCGGAGAAGAAGCGAGCAGCGCGAACGGGGCGCTTATTCCCCGCGCCGACTCGAGCGCTAGCCGGTGAACGGCGAGGATCTTCTCCTCGTCCGTCGAGAGGCCCTCGAGCGCCCCTCGAATCGGCCCTTCCGCCGCCGGGAGGGCATCGGACGCCGCTGCGAGATCGGCGGCGATTTCGGAGAGCGCTTCCTCCCAGCTCCTCGCCGTGCCGTAGCAGACCGCGGGGAAGTAATCCCCTTCCCAGACGCCGCCGTCGAAGGGCGTGCGTCCCGGGATGTCGCGGACGGTCCAGATCCACGAGCCCGCCGAGCGCTGCGGCTCCGGCGCGCCGTTCATCGAGAGGATTTTGAGCTCCGCTCCCGCGGGGGGCCTCACGACGAGCACGCGAAGCTCGACGGGATCCTCGGACGAGAACACGACGACGCCGCCGAGACGCGGCGAGGCTGCATCGCCCGAGATCGAGTACTCGAGCTCCGCGACGCATCCCTTCTCGATTCCGACGTGCGTCACGACCATTTCCTGCCAGTCCGTGTAGTCGGGCGCAAGATCGAGGGAGAACGGGGTCGTCCGGTTGAGGCTGTTACGTTTGGCGTCGACCGCGGAGCCGTCCCGCATGTGCGCGCGGGCGGCGAGAATATCGAGCGTCTCCCTGCCCGCGTCGAAGAGGATGCGGGGATCGCCGTAACGGTTGATCGCGTTGTCGGTGAAGAGCATCACGGCGCGGTGGTATCTGCGGGAGACCCGGCCGCCTCCGTCGACCGATACGACGAGCGAATCGTAGAGCACCACGGCGTCGGCGTTCGGATACTTCGCCGCCGTCGCCACGTAGCCGGGAAAGGCCGTCCGCGGGGCCGCGGGCTCCGCCGCCGCGAGAGAGGCGGCGAGAGCCGCGAGCATTCCGAAGAGAATGAACCGTTTCATCGTCGCCTCCTATCGTTCGAACACGATCCGGCGCGTCGCGTACTCGCCGGCTTCACTCACGACCGCCCGAAACGCCGGATAGGCGTCCGCGGGAACGGTTCTTCGTTTGATGAGGATCTTCCCCGTGTTCACGACTCGTTTGCCGTCGCTCGAGCGGGACATCTCGTAGGACGCGTAGCCGTTCCCGCCGGAGGACGTCTTCGAGAGGTCGCGCGCCTTCATGCCGGGCGGTATCGCGATCGCCTCGTCGCAGGCGAAGGTCTCCGTGTGCCAGATGAAGAGCGGCAGCTCGCGTTCCGCGCGGTCGATCGCCGTCCAGGCGGGAAGAAGCGGCGTGCCCCTCGTGAATCCGAGCTTCCAGCCGGGCGAGGCGAAATCGAGCGTCGAGCCGGCCGCGAC
>DHHB01000009.1 GCA_002403075.1 bacterium UBP1_UBA4783
TGATCGACGACGAGCGCGAGCAGGACGGCCGCGGCGAAGAGAAAAACCTCGAGCGACGTTCCGAGGAGCATCCCCTCGTAGACGAGGAGAGGGGCGTAGAGGAACGCTATCGTCGCGGCGATCGCCGCCGTCGCCGCAGCCGGGGGCTTTCCCGCCCGCGGACCGGCCGCGAGGCGCAGGGCGCCGAGGTACACGAGCACGATGGTGAGCACGCCGATGACCGCCTGGGCCGCCCGCGGCGCGAGATCCCCCGCGCCGAACACGCGGTACACCGCCGAGAGGAAAAAGGGATACAGCGGATTGAACGTAAGGGCGCCCGGCGGGAGGCTCGCTCCCGAGGCGAGGGAGCGCGCGAGCTCGTCGTAGAATCGCGCGTCCACGGAAGGGACGGTGCCGGTCTCCGACGTATGGATCTGGACGAGGAAAACGACGCGCACGATCACGGCCGCGGCGAGGATCGCCGCGAACGCGCCCGCTCGGCCGACGCGCCGCCGCGATTCACGACGAGCGGCCATCGACGCTCGACCCCCTCAGGACGCGCGGGAGCGCCCGGTACAGCATGCCGTACGCGCGCGCCGTATCGCGCGGCGACGCCCCGGTCCGCGGAACGAGCGAGCCGGCGATCCGGAAGACCGGCTCGAGCGTCAACGCGGCCGCGACGTACACGCCCGCCGCGGCCGGCCCGAACTGCTTCCGCGCGTAGAGAATGCGGCTCGCCGCGGCGTAGAAGAGACGCTCCGCGCCGGCCTGCTCGGACGCGCCGCCTCCCCGGTGGTACGCGCTCGCGCCGCCGAGGTGCCGGCACGTCCATCCCCGAGAGCGCATCCTCCGCGCGAAATCGGTCTCCTCGAAATAGACGAAGAAGCGCTCGTCGAAACCGCCGAGCGCCTCGAACACCTCTCGCCGCACGAGGAAGAACGCCCCCGTCACGTAATCGATCTCCCCGCCCTCTCCCGTCCCGCCGGGAGACAGCGCGTAGGTCGGAAACAGCCGCCTCGAGAGGCGGTGGAGACCGAGGCTCTTCGAGAGAAGCGAGCCGAGCGTCGGAAAACGCGAGCACGACGGCGCCTCGTTCCCCGTCCCGTCAACGAGCCGGATGCCCGCGAGACCGGCTCCGCGGTTTTCCGGAAGCTCCATGAACGAAACGGCGTGCGAGAGGGAATCGGCGAAGAGCCGCGTATCCGGATTGAGAAAGAGAACGTAATCGGCCGCGCTTCCCGAGGCCCCCGCGTTGCACGCCGCCGCGAACCCGCGGTTTCGATCGTTGCGCAGGAGCGCGAGCGGAAGCCCCGCGCGCTCGAGGCCGTCGGCCGACCCGTCCGTTGAGGCGTTGTCGACGACGACGACGCGCAGGAGATCGAATCCCCTTCTCCCCGCCGCGGCGATCGAATCGAGGCAGGCGCGAAGCTGCCCGCCCGTGTTCCAGTTGACGATGACGATGTCGAGGCCCGGCATGACGCATCACCCGCCGCGCGCGGTTGCTTCGTCGAGCACCCGCGCGAGAGAGGCGGCGAGGGCCGCCCCCTCGTACCGATCGAGATCGAATCCGTTCGAAAACCGGGGACGCGACCGCTCGGCGAGAAAGCGGAGCAGCGCCCGCCGTATCCCTTCCCCGTCATCGGGCGCCGAGACGACGCCGCGGCCGGAACGCTCGAGGAGCCCCCTCGTCGCGCCTTCCGGCAGGATCCCGAGGATCCACGCGCCCGCGGCGAGATACTCGTACAGCTTGCCGCGCACGTAATATCGTCCCTCGTGGGCGGGATCGTACAGAAGGAGAAGATCGCTTTCGAGCATAATGCGAAGCGCCTCAGCGTGAGACACGGATCCCCTTCGGTCGAGAATGCCTCCGAGACCGAGCCCATCGATCTCCCGCGCGGCCGCGTGATTGATCGCGCCGGCGAGAACGACGCGGAAGTTCCGCTCCGAGACCGCGCCTTCTACGACAAGCCGTTTGACCGCTTCGAAGAACGCGCGCGGATAGGCCGGCACGTCGGCGTGGCGGCTGAACGTTCCGACGTGAGCGACGACGAACGCGCCGCCCTGCGGTGTGCCGCCGGCGTCACCGGAGAAAAGACGGCGCGACCGCTCCGTATCCGCGAGCCCGGCGCGCGCCGCGGCGAACCCCGCAGCGTCCCATCCGTTCGGGATCGCGCTGATGCGGTCGGCCGCGCGGGGATATCGCGCGCGGTATTCTGCGGCTGCCTCCTCCGTGTTCACGATGATCGCGTCGGCGTTCGAGAAGGCGGCCCGCTCGATGCGCCGCTCGAGCGCGAGCCGCGGCCCGCCCGTCCGCAGGTACCAGCGAAGAGGCTCGAGCGTCCACGGATCGCGTAGATCCATGATCCACGGCGCTCCCGTGAGCCGCTTGAGCGCGAGCGCGAGGCAGTGCGACGACTCGGGGGGCGAGGTCGAGTAGACGGCGTCGATCCTCCTCTCGCGAAGCAGCCGCAGCGCCCGCCACACCGCGACGTGCGTCCAGCGGATGTGCTTATCCGGCACGAGAAGCCATTTTTCGATCCATCGAGCGGCCGGTCCGGTGATAGGAACGCCGTTTCCGGCCTCCGCCTCCGTATCCGTCTCCCCGCGCCCCCGCGCTCGGAAAAAGAGCTCCCCCGCGCGCTCGATCCGCTCGCCGCCGATCGCGGCCCCTTCCCCGTGCCGCGCGGTCGTCAGCACGACGGCGCTCCAGCCGAACGAGGGCAGATGCCGGACGAAGCGGACGCTCCGCTCGATCCCCCCGCTCACTTCGGGAGGATAATGATAGCAGAGCATGAGGAGCGTTCTCGGGGAGTCTCCCGCCATGATTTCACTTTCCGTTTCCGGTCCCGAGGCGCCGCAGGAGCGCGGCGAGCGCGCGGACCGGAACGGCGAGCGCGCGCGACATCATCCACGCCGCCTCGCGCGTTTTCGGATGCACAAAACACGCGAAGTAGCCGGCCGACGCGTAGGAGATGACCGTGGCCACTGCGGCGCCGGTCGCCGCGTAGCGCGGAATGAGGACGAGGTTGAGCAGCACGTTCACCAGCGCGCCGAGTCCGTTGCTGATGAACGCGAACGAGAGGAGATCCTCCGTGATGAACCATCGGCCGAGCGCCTCGCGCAGGAAGATGAAGACGCCGGCCCACACGTGGATCGCGAGGATGCCTCCCGCGCGCGCGTACTCCTCGCCGAAGAGAAGCACGACGATGAACTCCGCGGCGAAGGCGACGCCGACGGCGATCGCGAGCGACACCCAGACGAAGAAATCGTAGAGCCGCTGCGTCCGCGCGACGTAGACGTCGCGCCCGAGTCGGATCCTGCTCTGGATGAGCGACGGGAAGATCGCGGTCGAAATCGCGACCGGCACGAAGTACCACATCTCCGAGATGCGGGCGGCGGTCGAATAGATGCCGACCTCGGCCTGATCGATCATCTGGCCGAGCATGACGAGATCGATCTTGAGGTACACGACGGCGAAGGCGCTCGAGAGCATCATCGGCCAGCCGAGATTGAAGAGACGCTTTATTTCCCCGCGGCGCACCGTCCACGAGCGCATGCGGAACCCCTTCGCGCGGTACGCGACGGCGAGCCCCGCGGACGCGACGAGGATCTCGAGCGACGCCGCCGCCGCGAAGGCCGGGAGCGGGGCGTTCGTGAGGATGAAATATATCTTGAGCAGATTCGAGACGACGAGTCCGACGCTTTTGGCGTAGACGGGATACTTGAGCCGCTCCTCGGCCTGGAAGAATACGTCGATCGCGTCGTACGCCTGGAAGATCCATCCGAACGAGATAATCGCGACGAGCAGCATCGAGAGCGAGTCGCCGGGCCGGAGAATCGCGACGAGCGCGATCGTCGCGGCCATGCTCAGGGCGCCCCCGGCGACCCGCAGGGCGAAGCTCGTCCCGAGTATCGCGTCGCGGTCCTGCGGACGTTTTACGAGCTCGTGGACGACGACGCCCTCGAGCCCGAGCCTCGTGAGCGGCCCGAAGAGGATGACGAGGGCGATCGCGTAGTTGAGGGTGCCCCAGAGCTCGGGGCCGAGATAGCGCGCCATCCAGACGCCGACGAAGAACGCGAAGGCGAGCCGGATGAAGCGCAGCAGGAAGAGCCATCCCGCGTTCGCCGCGACGCGAGCGAGGGCCGACCGGATCCCGAAAACGCCGCTCATCGGGAACCGCTCCCCTCACGCACCGGTGCGCGCCGCCGGGATCGGCGGCGGCCCGAACCCGCGGCGGGCGGTCGCGTTGTTTCCACGGAGCCTCCGCATCAGACGATCATGAGCCGCAAGGCGGACCAGTCGTCGTCGATCGCGATCTGCGCGACCGCCTGCATGCCGACCGAGTGGGCGTACTCGTGTATCGAGTCGCGGCTGACGCCGGTTTCCGCGCCGGGCGCGCCCTTGCGATAAGTTACCCAGAGCAGCCCGGCGGAGCCGACGTGCTTCTTGAGCTCGGGCACCCATCGCTCGAGATCATTCCGCGAGTCGACGAAGAGCTGGATGCAGTCGACGTGGCCTGTCGGCTTCTTCATGACGAACACGCCTTCGGGCAGAGGCGCGATCCTCGCCTCGTACCCTTTCGGCGCGTTCACGAAGAGCACCGTCCGGTTCGGCTTGATCTGCAGCTTCTGCGCGATGGTCTTGTCCGGCATCGGCCCTCCCTTTGTTCGCAGAACGGGATCGATTCTAGCAGACCCGAGCCGGAACGCGCAACGACGAGTATTAACTGGTTCCTTGCTGATGGGCCTTCACATTAAACCCAGGCAGAATCGGGCTCTCTAGAAGCCGCAAAGCCGTTATTGACGGTTTTTTCTGGATCCGTCATATTGTACATAGCAGAATAGATTCATGAACTGACGGCAAGAGACTATACGCCATCCATATTGTTCTGCAATTCGCACTGTTCTATTACGCTGGATTGAGGAGCGGTGCAATGTTGTCTGACCGTGCTCGCTTGCTGCGAATTGCCATAATCGCAACCCTTGTCCTGTTGTCTATCCCCGATTCTGCATATGCCCGGACAACTGAAGCATCAGACTCGCTTCTGCAAACCCGCGGGACAAGGGTATTCTTGGATATGCCAACGACATACCATGACTACATTAGGACAGAGATTGCCTACGTAAACTATGTACGTGACCGCGCCCTTGCTCAAGTGCATATTCTCCTTACGGAGGAAGTGACAGGTGGTGGCGGCACAAGATATACTCTGACGTTCATGGGCAACCAGGACTTTGCGGGGATCAACGACACGCTCAGTTTCTGCGCTGATCCCTTGCAGTCCGAAGAAATAGTACGAAGTACCATTGCCAACCTCCTCAAGCGCGGTCTCATGCGCTATGTGGCGAAGACGCCCTTCGCCGATTTCATTACAATCTCTTTCAAGAAGCAGGCGACTACGACAGCTGCAAGGGACAAATGGGACTATTGGGTATTCAGCATAAGCTCCCAAGGATATGTGCAAGGCGAAAAAACCTGGAACAACATGTGGCTCTGGAGTTACCTGACTGCCAATCGAGTGACACCCGAGCTAAAGATGGATATTTCCGTTGGAACAAACTACGGCGAAAACAACTTCGATGTCTCCGGTTCGACCATCACGAGCATCACGAGATCTCAATATTTCAGTGGCCTTATCGTGAAGAGCATTGATGATCACTGGTCATATGGTCTATCAACGGACCTGAATGCATCTTCATACAATAATATTAATCTGTTGGCAGCCGTGGCACCCGCCGTCGAGTTCAACGTGTTTCCATATTCCGCGAGCACGAGACGTCAGCTCCGCGTTCTCTATAAGGTTTATTACGAACGCGCCTATTACATAGAAGAAACCATCTATGGCAAGGTTCAAGAAGATCTTGGGAAGCAAGCGCTTTCAGTCACATGGGTAGCAAGGGAACGATGGGGGTCTGTTACCACGAGTCTTTCCGGTTCGCATTTCTTTCACGATTTCAAAAAGAACCGACTTGCATTGACTTGCGATCTGTCACTGAAGCTTGCGAAGGGATTTTCAGTTACGCTATCGGGGCAAGCGTTCATGCTTCACGATCTCCTATCCCCTGCCAAGGGTCAAGCGAGTTACGAGGATATCCTGCTCAGACGAAAGCGGATTGACACGCAGTACAACTACTACTTCTCATTCGGACTGCAATATTCGTTTGGCTCCATCTATAGCAACGTTGTCAATCCCCGGTTCGGGAATTGAGAACCTGTTCGAATACCTCAGCGGCATAGAATACAGCCATAGACATCGCGCATCTCGAGGCACTGTTTCTTGATGGATTCCCAGCTTGCTCCTGAGCCTGCAGACACCACGGAGCCGATCTCAGCATCAAGCCGACGCCGCGTTTCGTCGAAGAGCTATGTTCAGCGCTGGCAGAACGGCTCGCACACGCCGAACGCGACGGGGGGGGTGTTCGTTCCCGTATTTCACCCGATATACTTCGATATCGGCAATTATCTGCGGTACCCTGAAAACGTTGCCCGACTCGCTGCGTTCATTCCTCGCTACATCGGAAACATCGGCCGCATGCGTCGCGGCGCACATTACCTCAATAGACCGTAGCGCATCCGCGGCTCGTGTGTTATAATTAATCGTGCAAGGTGCGCTGCTTCAAGGAGATACGATGCTTCGAAGAATCGCCGCCGCGTTCGCGGTCGTCATCCTTCCGGTGGGAATCCTCGCGCAGCAGCCGGATCTCGGCCCGGACCGCGACCTCCTTCGCAAGAGCGAGATCATGAAGGCCAAGCGATCGGCCGCCCGGGCTCCGCTCCTCGCCCCGCAGCCGACGCCGAGCCAGCTCCTCTACGACGTCCTCCACTACGAGATCGACGTCGCCATAAACCCCTCCCTGCCGCGCATCGAGGGCCGCGTGAGAATGACCGCGGCCGCGGAAAGCGACCTGCTCGAAGTCGACGTGGACCTCGACTACTCCCTCGCCGTCGCGTCCGTGACGGACGGCGCCGGCGGCTCGCTCGCGTGGACGCATCCGTCGCACCTGCTGAAGGTGACGCCTTCGGCGATCATCTCGGAAGGCGACACCTTCACGATAGAGGTGATCTACGCAGGCAACCCCTCCGCCACGTGGGATCCGGGGCTCTCTTTCGGGTCCGCGGGAGGCGCCCCGGTCATCTATTCTCTCAGCGAGCCGTGGTCGGCGCGCTCGTGGTGGCCATGCAAGGACTACCCCGACGACAAGGCGACCTTCGATCTCGCCTTTTCGGTCCCGGCGAACCTCACCGCCACCTCGAACGGCGTCCTCGTCGAGACGACGGACGAGACGCGCTGGAGCGTCCCCTACAAGCGCTGGCACTGGCGGGAGAGCTATCCCATGACCACCTACCTCGCCTCCGTCACCGCCGCGGTGTACGTGCGGCTCGACGATACGTTCAACGCCTCGACGGGCGAGACGATGCCGATCACCCACTACGTCTATCCGTATCTTCAAGCGGCGGCTCTCGTCGATCTCGACATCGCGGCCCCCTCCCTCGCGTTTTTCTCCGAGACCTTCGGCCTCTACCCGTTCATCGAGGAAAAATACGGCGTAGCGATCTGCCCCATCGGCGGCGGCATGGAGCACCAGACGCTCACGAGCTACGGCTCCATGCTCATCCGGGGGGACCACTACTACGATTGGCTCTACGTCCACGAGCTCGCGCACATGTGGTTCGGCGACCTCGTCACGTGCAAGGACTGGACGCACATCTGGCTCAACGAAGGTTTCGCGAGCTACTCCGAGGCGCTTTGGTTCGAGCACCTTCAGGGGGCGGCGAAGCTCAAGAGCTACATGGAATCGCAGGACCGCCCCGCGAGTTGGAGCGGGCCGATACTGCGGGACCCGGACGTCTCCAATCCCGGGTACTATTTCAACAACGTCGTCTACGACAAGGCCGCGTGGGTGCTCCACATGCTGCGCCGCGTCATGGGGGACGCGGCGTTCTTCGGAGCCCTCCGGGACTACTGCGACGACCCGCGCTATCGCTACTCGGTCGCCGAGACGGCGGATTTCCGGGCGGTCTGCGAGGCGCGGCACGGCTCGTCCCTCGGTTGGTTCTTCAACCAGTGGCTCACGCGCGCCGACCGGCTCGCCTACCGGTGGTCGTACAAGGCGTACGAGATCGATGGAGCGCTCCGCCTCACGATCGCCGTCGATCAAACGCAGGATTCGCTCTACGCGATGCCGGTCGATTTCCGGATCGTCGCCTCGAGCGGCTCGATCGACACCGTGTTCTGGATCGACGACCGGCGCGAGGAGTTCCGCCTCGAGCTCGCGGCCGGGGACGCCGTCACCGACGTGTTCTTCGATCCCGGCCACTGGGTGCTCTGCGACAGGAACCTGATCGCGACGGACGCGCCGCCCCCGGCGGCGGCGGTCTTCCTCGACCAGAACGTCCCGAATCCGTTCAATCCGGCGACGCGGATCCGCTTCGGCCTCCCCGAGGCCTCGAACGTGTCGCTGCGCGTGTACGACCTCCGCGGCGCTCTCGTCGCCACGCTCGCGGAGCGCCGCTACGGAGCGGGAACGCACGACCTCGTCTGGAACGGAACGAACGCCCGCGGCGAGCCGCTCGCCTCGGGGATATATTTCGCCCGGCTCGAGGCGGACGGAGCGGTCCGTACGCGCAAGCTGATCCTCGCGCGGTGACGGGTCGAACCACTCACGCGCGCAGGCCCTTCGAAGACAGGAGACCGTTCATGCCCACGCGCCGCGCCCTCACGCCCGCCGATTGGGCCCGCCTGCGCGCGGAGTTTCCGATCGCGCGGCGCTACGTCTACATGAACCACGCCGCCGTGAGCCCTCTCTCGCCGCGCGTCATAGAAGCGATGAGCCGGATCGAGCGCGGATTCCTCGAAAAGGGCGTTCTCTGCGAGGGCTGGGTCTTCCCCCGCGTCGAGGAGGTGCGCCGCGCCGCTGCGCGTCTCATCGGCGCGCGGCCCGGGGAGATCGCCTTCACCCGCAACACGACGAACGGCGTGCTGCTCGCGGCGAACGGCATCCGCTGGCGCCGCGGGGACGAGGTCGTCATGCCCTCCATAGAGTTCCCCGCGAACGCCTATCCGTGGATCGCCCTCGAAAAGCGCGGCGTGCGCGTGAGGCTCGTCGAGCCGCGGGAGGGGCGCGTCTCGGCCGAGATGCTCGCGAGCGCATGCACGCGGCGCACGCGCGCCGTGACCGCGAGCCTCGTCCAGTTCTCGAACGGCTACCGGATCGACGCCGCGGCGCTCGGGAGCTTCTGCCGAGAACGCGGCATCTACTTCCACGCGGACGCGATCCAGTCGCTCGGCGCGCTCCGCTGCGACGTCCGCGCCGCGAAGATCGACTTCCTCTCGACGGGGGGACACAAGTGGCTTCTCGGACCCGCGGGCGCCGGGTTCTTCTACTGCCGCCGCGAGCTCATCGAGGATCTCGACGTGTGGAACCCCGGCTGGCTCGGGATCGAGGATCCGTGGGATTTCATGAACTACCGGCAGAGCCCGCGGCCGGACGCGGCGCGGTTCGAGGAGGGCACGCGGAACCTCTACGGCATCTCGGGGCTCGGCGCCTCTATCGAGCGCTTTCTCGAGACCGGCACGGCGAACGTCGAGCGGAGAATCCTCGGTCTCACGGACTGCATCGAACGCGGCCTGCGCGAACGCGGCTGCCGGATCATGAGCCCCCGCGAACGCGGCGAGCGATCGGGCATCCTCTGCTTCGTCCACCCGCGCGTCGAGAGCGCGAAACTGTTCGAGAGGCTCCTGTCGAAGCGGATCGTCCTCAGCCTGCGCCAGGGCGCGATCCGGTTCTCGCCGCACTTCTACAACACCGAGGACGAGGCCGGACGCGTTCTCGATCTCATTCCGCGCGCGTAGGGGATCAACGAACGACGACCATCTTCCGCACGGCCTCCCCCGAGGACGCCCGGAGCCTCAGGAAGTACACGCCGCTCTGGACGAGGCGCCCCGAAGCGTCGCGGCCGTCCCATCGGCAGGCGTTCTCCCCGGCTTCCTTCCGCCCCCGGTCGACGACGGCGAGACGCCGCCCCGCGGCGTCGAAGACCGCGATCTCGACGTCGGAGGCCTTCGGAAGCTCGTAGCGGATGATGGTGCCCATGTTGAAGGGGTTGGGATAGTTCTGGCGCAGGGCGAGCGCCGCGGGGGGCGGGACCTCCGGCGGCAGGAGTCCCGCGAGCGACGAGATCGCGCCGAGCGCGGCCTTCGTGCAGACCTCGTGAAAGGCGTAGTTGATCGTCGTCGCCCCGTCCGAGCAGCTGTGATAATACGGCGTGAGCTCGCCCCTGCGCCCCTCGATGAGGAGCACGGCGGGGACGCCGTTTTCCCAGAAGGCCAAGTGGTCGCTCGAGAGACGCTCGCCCTCTATGTACTCGGCCGCGAGGGGAAGCTCGAACGAATCGATCGCCGCGGCGAGCGCGCAGGCGACGGCCGAGTCCCCCGGCTCGCCCGCGCGTCCCGATATGACGGCGGTCATCTCGGCGTTCGGCTCCCAGCCGAGCATGTCGAGGTTGAGGGCGCACTCGTAGACGGCGCCCGGATCGAGCGCCGCGGCGAAGACGCGGCTCCCCTTGAGACCGAGCTCCTCGGCGTCGAAGAGGACGAACTCGACCGTCCGCTCGAGCCGCTCCGAGCGGAGAACGCGCGCGCACTCGATCACGGCGGCCGTGCCGGTCGCGTTGTCGTCGGCGCCGGGGGCGCAGACGAGAGGCGTCGAGCCGGAGTAGCTGTCGTAATGGGCGCAGAGAACGACGCGCCGCGCGGGATCGCTCTCGCCTTCCTTCCGAAAGACGATGTTCTTCGACCAGACGGTGTCGGCGAAGGCGTACGCCTCGCAGCTTCTCGAGCCGCCGTCGTCGACGACGCGCCGCACGACGTCCCGGCCCGCGAGCCAGAGGGTGTCGCGCCCTGCGGCGGCGACGCTCCACACGTCGGCCGCGACGCCGCACTCGGCGCCGAAACGCTCCCACGAAGCGCCCCCGTCTTCGCTGATCCACACCTCTCCGGCGCCTCCGGCGGCGACGACGCGAAGCGAGTCCGCCATCGCGACGGCGGCGAGCTCGGCCGGAACGGAGACGGACGTCCAGCTCGCCCCCGCGTCCCTCGTATAGAACGCCCGCTGGCTTCCCACGACGACGCCCGCGCTCTCGCCGCAAAAATCGATCGCGGCGAGGCGCCCGAGCGCGAGGCTTCGCTTCGCGAACGTGGCGCCGAGGTCGCGCGTCTCATAGAGGCTTCCCGAGTCGCTCACGAACCAAAAGCGAAGCGGCCCGTTCGTCGCCGATCCGTTCAGCGATTCGAATCCGACCGCGGCGGGATCCCGCGAGAACCACGTGTCGCCGCCGTCGGCCGTGTAGAGGACCGTGCCACCCGATCCACCGGCCATGCCGAAGAGCTCGTTTTCGACGGTGATCGTGCCGATCGTGTAGATCTGGAACCCCGACGCGACGAGATTCCAGTCGAGACCGCCGTTGGCGGACCGGTAGATGCTTCCTCCCGCCGAGCCCGGCACGCGGCCTCCCGAGAGAAGCCTCCCCCTCGCGTCGCGCTCGAGAGCGAACACGAACTGCGGGACGACCGCTATCCGCTCGAAGTCCGGCGATCCGCCTCCCTCGGAGCGGCGGTAGACCGCCCCATCGATATCCGCCACCCAGAGCGTGTCGCCGCCGCTCGAGATCGTCGAGCCGGTGAGGTCGGGCACGTCGACCTGCAGCACGAAGCTCCGCAGCTCGGGCTCGTACCCCGCGTCGCGGATCTCCCTGGCGAGATACTCCCGGACGCGCCCCATGAGAGGGGAGCTCGCGTAACGCGTGTTTATCTTGATCGTGTCGTCGGCGAAGGCCACCGTGTCGGCGCCGGAGAGCTTCGCGACGATCCGCTCGAGATTGGAGCGCGCGACGCGCGATACGGGGGGAGGGTCGAGCGAGGCGGAATGTCTGCGGCCCGCCGATCCGTCCCCGCCGGGCACGACGGCAAGGACGGCGAAACCGGCGAGCGCGGAGAGAACGGCGAACTGAACGGGGCGCAGGGTCGGCCGATGCACACATTTCCCCTTTTCAAACTGCTGGATACGCTCTATTATAGCGTTTCACGAAACGACAGGCAATACAGGGGTTGAGCGTATTCGCGGGGGAGCGGCTTTTTTGCTTTCTTTCCGGGATCATTTCGGCGTCGACGAGCCGGCGATGCGGCGCGTCATCTCGCTCGCGCTCTCGCGCGGCGGCGACTTCTGCGAGCTCTTCTTCGAGCACACGATCGTGAACCAGATCGTGATGGAGGAAGGGATCGTCAAGGAGGGCGAAAAGAGCATCTCGCACGGCGTCGGCATCCGGGTCGTGAAGGGGGAGGGCGCGGGGTACGCCTACACCGAGGAGATCAGCTTCGACAAGATGAAGGAGGCCGCTCTCATCGCCGCGGCCATCGCCGGTTCGAAGGCGAAGGCCGGCCCCGTCTCCATCTCTCCCGTTCCGTTCACGAACCGCTACCCCGTCGAGGAGCCCACGACCGGCACCGCGCTCACTCGCAAGATCCGCTGGGTCGAGGAGGCCGAGGCGGCCGCCCGCGCCTACGATCGCCGCGTCGTGAAGGCGAGCGTCACGATAGCCGACAGCCTCAGCACGATCCAGATCGCGACCTCGGAGGGCGCGCTGCTCCGGGACGTGCGGCCGATGATGCGGTTCAACGTGCAGGTCGTGGCGGAGGAGAACGGCAACCGGCAGGTCGGACTCTCGAGCGGCGGCGGGAGGATGGGGAACGAGTACCTCACCAAGCGGATGTCCCCCTCGGACCACGGACAGGAGGCGGCCCGACAGGCCGTGCTGCTTCTCGGCGCCGTGGACGCCCCGGCGGGGCCGATGGAGCTCATCCTCGCGCAGGCGGAGTCCGGCGTCCTCCTCCACGAATCGGTCGGGCATTCCCTCGAGGCGGACTTCATACGAAAAGGCACCTCGGCCTATACGGACCGCGTCGGGGACCGCGTGGCGAGCGAGCTCGTGACGGTGATCGACGACGGCACGATGCCGAACGACAGAGGCGCCATCAACTTCGACGACGAGGGGACGCTCCCGGAGGCCACCCTCCTCATCGAGCGAGGGATCCTGCGCGGCTACATGCACGATCGGATCAGCGCCGCGAGGTTCGCCGTGCGGCCGACGGGGAACGGGCGCCGCGAGTCGTATCGCCACCCGCCCGCGCCCCGCATGACGATCACCTACCTCGCGAACGGCGCGAGCGATCCCGAGGAGATACTCCGCTCGACGCGGCGCGGCATTTTCTGCAAGTCGTTCCGCGGCGGCGAGGTCGACATCTCGAACGGCGATTTCGTGTTCGTTCCGATCGAGGCCTACCTCGTCGAGAACGGGCGGATCGCGGCGCCCGTCAAGAACCTCACGCTCATCGGCAACGGCCCCGACGTCCTGACGAAGGTGACGATGGTCGGCAGCGATTTCGCGCTGAGCGACGGGCGATGGACCTGCGGCAAGGGGCAGCACGTTCCCGTCGGGGTCGGACTCCCGACGATCAAGATATCCGAGATCACCGTCGGCGGCAGCTCGATCGGCGGCGCGAAAGGGGCGGTTCCGTGACGATCGACGAGATGAAACGCTTCGCTTCCCGCGTCGTCGCCGACGCCCGACGCGCCGGCGCCGAGACGGTCGAGGTCTCGCTCCTCGAGCGGATGGAGTTCACCGTCGAGGTGCGCCGCGGCTCGATCGAAAAGCTCATCGAATCGGTCTCGACCGCGATCGACGTCGAGCTCTCGATCGACAAGCGCAAGGCCGTCGTCTCCTCGAGCGATCTCTCGAGCGACACCCTCTCGGCGCTCGTCGCCGAGGGGATCGAGCTCGCCCGCGTCATGGACCGCGACGAGTACTTCGGGCTTCCCGAAGAGCGCGAGCTCGGCGCGGCCGCGGGAGATCTCGCGATCTTCGATCCGGATTCCCTCGCCGTGCCCGCCGAGCGGAAGATCGCGCTCGCCCTCGAGCTCGAGCGCGCCGCCCTCGCGATGGACGATCGCATCATCCCGGACGGGAGCTCCTTCTCGAGCCGCGTCCGGACGACGGTCTTCGCCAACTCTCTCGGGTTCTGCGACGGCTGGCGCCGCACGTCGAACATGCTCGCCCTCTCCTGCGCCGTCGAGGACCGCCCGGCGCGGAGCGAGAACACGGGGAAGCGACAGTCCTCGTGGTGGTACTCGGCCGCCGTCCGCGCGGCCGACCTCGAGGGCGCCGACGAAATAGCGCGGCGCGCCGTCGAGCGCACGCTCCGCAAGATCGGCGCGCGCAAGCCGCGCACGTGCGAGGTGGCGGTCGTCTTCGACCCCTTCACCGCGCGCGACCTGCTCGAATCGCTCGCCGAGGCGGCGAGCGGCGGGAACATTTACCGGAAATCCTCGTTCCTCGTCGACCGGCTCGGCGAGCGCGTCGGCTCGCCGCTCGTCACGATCGTCGACGACGGCGTCCTGCCGGCGCGGCTCGGCACGAGGCCCTTCGACGCGGAGGGGGTCCGGTCGAGGCGCACCGTCGTGTTCGAGGGCGGGGTGCTCGGAAACTACCTCTGCGGCACGTACGCCGCGCGAAAGATCGGCCGCGCGACGACCGCGAACGCGGGCGGGATCACGAACTTCCATCTCGCGCCCGGGAGGACGAGCCCCGCCGAGATCATAGCGAGCGTCGATCAGGGGCTCTACCTCACGTCCATCTCGGGTCCCGGCGCGAACCACATGACCGGGGATTTCTCGCAGGGAGGACAGGGGCTCTGGATAGACAAGGGGGAGCTCTCCTACCCGGTCGACGAGTTCACGATCGCGAGCTCCTTCCCCGCCATGCTCGCGGGCGTCGTCATGGTCGGAGACGACCTCGACTGGCGCGACGCCGTGGCGTCTCCCACCATAAAAATCGAGAGGATGACCCTAAGCGGCGCTTAGGCGTCATCCTCTCGTTCGTCGTGCGGAACTCGCAGCGATCTTGCCGCGAAGAGGTCCCCGTTTCGTTTCGCTACCGGTACAGCGACTTTATCGCGCCCCACGAAGAGTCTTCGACGGGAATCGTGAGGTCATGCGAGTAGGCGGTGAAGCACTCGCCGCCGTCGTGCACGCCGTTGAAGTTCTCGTCGTTGAAGGCCCAGATGTGCACCCCGTAGCAGCCTTCCCACTTGACATGGAACGTTTTCGTGTCGGAGTAATTGTTGCCGTACGTCGGCGTCGAAATCACGAGGCTGCCCGCGTTGAACCTCATCTCCGTGAGCTGCACGCCGTCGATCCAGATGCGCGGAACGCATCCCGCGGGATCGACCCTATCGAAGATCACGATGATGTTCACGTACGTCGTCGGAACGTTCGAGAAACCGTCGAGAATGAGGTCGAACTCGGTGCCGATGAAGAAGTACCCGTCGTTGCCGCCGGTGCTCATCTGGAAACCGATGAGATCGGGGGCCTGATAGATGCTGTAGTCGATCTCGTTGCTGCCGAGCTCGAGCAGGACCTTTCCACCCCTGTCCCAGAGCGGATCGTACAGCGGATCGCCCGGGCCGACGGTGTAATACTCCGCCGGATCGTAATGATACGTGCACGGGCCGCTCGGATAGACGACGAGGCACGGATCGGCGTGAGCGAGACCGCCGAACGCCGAGATGACGAGCGTCATCGCGGCAACGGAACAGAGCAAGCGCAATGGCTTCATCAAGACATCTCCTTTGTCCGGATAGAATAGACCTGAAGCGACTTTTCCCCTCCGCATTAGATATGAACCGCACGATCTACCAACTGGGGGTATTGTACCACGTGCAAGCCGAGACAATCAAGCATTTTATTCCGTTTTTGTGTGCTTGTAAGCCGTTGCAGATTATTGTACTATGCCGCCGGATGAGCGCTCCCGAAAACGGATCCCGGCGGTCGGGCGCCGGGGCGGAGCGCGGGAGGCGGGAATAGTGATTTCCACCCACGAAAAAAACGCCCTGCGAACGGCCCTTTTCGTCGCGCTCGCGCCGCTCGTCGCCGCCTCCGCGCGAGGCGGCGCGGAGAACGATCTCATGCGACGGCACCTCCACGCGCTCGGCGGGGAGGCGGCCGTGAAGGCCGTCTCGACGGTCCTCGCGCGGGGGGAGATCGAGATAGCGGGGACGGGGCTTCGCGGCTCGATCGAGTCCCGCAGCGCCCGCCCCTGTCTCTCGAGCTCCGACATTTCGCTCGGCTTCATCTCGATCCGCGAGGGGTTCGACGGCGAGCGCATCTGGCTCGTCGATCCGAACGGCGGCCTCCAGATACGCCGCGACGAGGGCTCGCTCGCGTACCAGCGGACCATCTGCGCTCTCGAAAGCCGGCGATACATCTTCGGCGGCGAAGGCCTCGCGATCGAGCCGGCGGGGCGCGACACGGCGGACGGCGATTCGTGCGACGCCGTCGCTCTCGCGGTCGCGGGCGGCGCGCCCTGCCGCCTCCTCTTCGACGACTCGACCCACCTTCTTCGCCGCATGGAGATCAGGGCTCCCGAGGGGTTCACCGTGCACACGTACCGCGATTACCGCCGCGTAGAAGGCGTCATGTACCCGTTCGTCCAGCGGACGGAGCTCCCCTCGCTCGGCCAGCGCGTCGAGATCCGGTACACGGAGATCGTTCCGAACGCGCGGATCGATCCGGCATCCTTCGTGCCGCCCGCCTCCGCTGAGCGCAATCACCGCTTCGCGAGCGGGCGGGGCGTCGCCGCCGTGTCCTTCGAGTACCGCTACCGGCACATCTTCGTTCCCGTGCGGATAGAGGGGCGCGACGAGGATTTCCTCTTCCTCGTCGACTCGGGAGCGAGCATGACCGTGATCGATTCGACGGTCGCCGCTGATCTCGGCCTCGTCTCCGGAGGCGTTCTGCCGGGCGCCGGGGCCGGCGGCACCGCGAACTTCCGCATGATCCGCGTGCCGGGCCTGCGGCTCGGCGACATCGAGATATCGGAGCAGACGGCCGTGGCCTTCCCCGTTGCGGGGCTTCTCCGGCAGTTCGAGGAAACGGAGATCGGCGGCATCCTCGGATACGATTTCCTGAGCCGTTTCACGGTTCGAATAGACTACGACCGGCGTCTCCTCACGTTCTTCGAGCCGGATTCCTTCGCCCCCGCCGGCGGGGAGACCGCCGTCGACGCGCCGCTCATGCGCAGCCTCTTTTCGGTGCCGGTATCGCTCGATGGCGCGAGGACGGGATCCTTCCTCCTCGACACGGGCGCCTCCAGCTCGATCGTGCAGGGCGCTTTCGCCCGCGAGACCGGCGTCTCGGCGGGGAGGCGCGGACTCGCGATCGCGCTTCGCGGCGCGGGGGGCGAGGAACGCGCCGAGCTTTTCCGGTTCGACACGCTCTCGATCGGAGGCGTCGCGATACCGGAGCCGGTGCTCGCCGTCGCCACGGGGCCGCGCGGACTCGCGGCGATTGAGAACGTTGACGGGCTCGTCGGCAACGACGTCCTCGAGCGCTTCACCGTCACGCTCGACTACCGGGCGCAACGGGTGCTCCTCGAGAGGAACGGCCTCTTCTCCGAGCCCTTTTTCCGCGACCGCTCGGGGCTTCAGCTCGCCCGCAAGCGGGACGGGCGCATCATGATCGTGAACGTGGTGCCGGAGTCCCCCGCGGCGCGGGCCGGCTTCCGGGCGGGGGACGTCGTCACCGCGATCGGCCGGACGAAGGCGGCGCGCTTCGGCTCGCTGCGCGAGGCGATCGCGCTCTTCGAGGGCGCGGAGGGAACGACGTACCGGATCGAGATCGAGCGAAGCCGCGGGAAGCATACGCTCACGCTGACGCTCGAGCGTTACATCTGAGACGAAAGGAGACCCCCGTGGGCGCACGCGTGCAGTTCTTCGGCGCCGTGAGAACGGTGACGGGCTCGATGCATCTTCTCTCGAACGGGAACGCGAGGCTCATCCTCGATTGCGGCCTCTTTCAGGGTCACCGCGACGAATCGTTCGAGCGAAACTCCCGGTTTCCCTTCGATCCGGCCGGGCTCGACTGCTGCGTTCTCTCCCACGCCCATATCGACCACAGCGGCAACATTCCGACGCTCGTGAAGCGCGGATTCGCCGGCCGGATCGTGACGACCGAGGCGACGCGGGATCTCTGCGGAGCGATGCTCCCCGACAGCGGCCACATACAGGAAGAGGACGTGAAGTTCGTGAACAAGATCCAGGCGAAGCGCGGTCTCCCGCCGCGCTCGCCCCTCTACACCCGGAAGGACGCCGAGGACTCCCTCGCGTCGTTCCGCGGCTCGCCGTACCGGGAGCGGGTCGAGATAGACGAAAACGTGTCGGTCGTCTTTTACGACGCGGGGCACGTGCTCGGCTCGGCGAACCCGCTCGTCGAGATCCGCAACGGCTCCAAAACCGTCCGCCTCGCCTACATGGTCGACCTCGGAAGAAAGCGGCTCCCCTTCCTCCGCGATCCCGAACGCGCGCCCGAGATCGATTACGTCGTCGTCGAGAGCACGTACGGGGGACGTGTTCACGCCCCGATCGACGAAGCGAAGGAGAAGCTCGCCGAAACGGTCCGCCGGACGGCCGAGCGGCGGGGCAAGATCATCATCCCCTCCTTCGCCCTCGAGCGGACGCAGGAGGTCGTGTACTTTCTCAGCGAGCTGATCCGCGAGCGGCGCATCCCGGAGATCCCGATCTACGTCGACAGCCCGCTCGCCGTCAACGTGACGGAGATCTTCAAGCGCCACGAGGAGTGCTTCGACGCCGAGACGATCGCGCGCATCCGCCGCAACGACGATCCGTTCGGCACCGAGCGCATCTCGTATATCACGGACGTCGCCGATTCGATAAAGCTCAACGACGAGAAGCGCCCGATGGTCATCATCTCGGCGTCGGGGATGTGCGAGGCGGGACGGATCCTCCACCACCTGCGCAACAACATAG
This sequence comes from bacterium UBP1_UBA4783, assembly GCA_002403075.1. GTDB lineage: Bacteria > Krumholzibacteriota > Krumholzibacteriia > Krumholzibacteriales > Krumholzibacteriaceae > SSS58A. The sequence goes on from DHHB01000009.1 coordinate 18,858, forward strand.
AGAACCGCCGCAACACGATCCTCATGGTCGGCTACTCCGCGAAAAATACGCTGGGCCGCAGGATCGTCGAGCGGGAGAAGATCGTCAGGATCTTCGGACAGGACCACGAGCTCAAGGCCGAGGTCGTCGTCATCAACGCCTTCAGCGCCCACGCCGACCGGAACGAGCTCCTCGCGCACCTCGAGCCGCTTCGCGGAAAGGTCAAGGGCGTGTTCGTCGTTCACGGCGACGAGGACCAGTCGGAGAAGTTCGTCGCGGCGCTCAAGGAGCGGGGGTTCCCCGCTCATCTCCCGGCGCCGGAGGAGACGGTTGAGCTCGCCTGACGCATGGGACGTCACGCCGTCCGAGGGGATCGCTCTCCAGCGGCGGCTCGCCCGGCTCGTCCGGCGGCGATGGGACGGCCGCCGGATACGGCTCGTCGCGGGGGCCGACGTGCATTTTCCCGCGCGCGGCGTCTCGCGCGCCGCCGTCACGCTGCTCTCCTACCCGCGGCTCGAGCTCGTGGAGCAGGCCGTTTTCGAGGGGCCCTGCGCGTTCCCCTACATCCCCGGCCTTCTCTCGTTCCGGGAGATCCCGGCGATCCTCGAGGCGTGGCGGAGGCTCGTGGGAACGCCCGACGTCGTCCTCTTCGACGGGCAGGGCGTCGCCCATCCGCGCGGGCTCGGCCTCGCGAGCCATGCAGGCCTTGTCCTCGGCGTTCCGTCGATCGGGTGCGCGAAATCGCCTCTTTTCGGCTCGTTCGAGGAGCCCGGCAGGCTCCGGGGCGCGAGATCCCCGATCCGCGACGCCGCGGGGAAAACGATCGGAGCGGTACTGCGGACCCGGGACGGCACTCGACCCCTCTTCGTATCCGTCGGCCATCTCATGAGCCTCGAGCGCGCCGTCGAGATCGTCCTCTCCTGCGCGCCCCGCTTCCGCATTCCGGAGCCTCTCCGGGCGGCCCACCTGCTCGCCTCGTCGAAGCGCGGCTGACGCGGGCCCCGCGTTCCGGAAACGGCTGGGGATGCTATAGGTTGAATTACTCAAAAACGATTAACGCCGCGGTCGTGTAATATATTGATGAATATAATATTATTACTCTCAAAGCCTTTCAAGCGCTTCGACAATTTATATTTTTAACTAATAGTTATTGACTGACAACTATTTCTTATTATATTTCACTTGGTCTCAGCAGTGAGAGAGAGACCGGGAGAGAAACGAGTAGGGGTTCCCGCCGGGGACTTGCAGCACAGCACCTTGGCTTTACAAATCTGGCGGGAACCCCGAAAGTTTTTCCGGAAGACCTCAGATCCTCGATAGAACTTCCTCGATAACCTTGTCGATCTCCGGAGCAGCGCCGACGAGCCGCGAGCGTATCCGCCCTTCGGCGTCCACGACGAAGGTTGTCGGCGTGCCGGGTATCTGCAGGGTCTCGCGGGCGAGCCGACGATCGTCGAGCAGAATCGTGAACGTCGTCCTCTTGTCCCGCACGACGCCCCGCATCAGCTCGAGATAGCCCCTGACCTCGAGCCCGTACAAGCGGAAGCCGAGCTCCTTTTCGCGGCCCGCGAGCGCCTCGAGTTGCGGAAACTCCGCAACGCAGGGCATTCAAGTCGGGCTCAGGGCGTAGATGACGAGCTTCGTCCCCCGAAACCTCGAAAGATCGTGCCGCTTCCCCTCGAGATCGACGAAGGCCGCCTCGGGCATCGGTCCCTCGTCCCCGACGCGGACCGCCATGATCCTCTCCTCGAGATCCCGCGCATCCGGCCGGACGAGCGCGTAGAGGCTGTCGAGCTTGACGCCGGCGCGGGTTCCCGGCATCCGGGCGACGCACGAGACGAAGAGATCGAGAGCCTCCTCCCGCTTTCCCTCGTCCCAGAGGATCGCCCCGAGAGCGCGGTCCGCCTCTGGATTGCCGGCGGCCATGGCGAGATAGCGCTTCGCCTGCTCGATATCCCCCCGCTCCTCGAGCGTCGCGCCCGCCATCGCGTACGCCTGCGATCGCTCGTGGACGCCCCGCGCGAGAGCGGCCGCGCGGAGGAAGAGCGCCGTCGCGCGCGCGGGATCGGCCTCGGGATCCATGCAGTAGTAGCCCATCATCATGAAGAGGCGCGGCGAGCGCTCGGTCTCCGTCAAGGAATCGGCGAAGGCGAGCGCCGCGGCGCGGTCCGCGCCGAAGAGATACCTGAACTTGAGGAGCTGCAGGGCGCCGCGCGCGGCCGGATCATTCTCGAGCGAGAGACGCCCGCGGAGGAACCGCATCGCGCCGGGCGCGTCGCCGAGCCGCTCGGTCATCGTCTCGAAGACGCGCTCGTCGGCGACGCTTCGATAGATATGGCTGCGGTTGTTGCGGATGAAGATCTCGAGGCGTTCGACCCGGTCGAGCGAATCCTTCACGGCGGAGGCAGCCTCGAGCTCTTCGAGCACGAAGAGCGGCGAGGTTCCCTCCCGCTTCCCGCACGAGACTTCGGCGAGGGACGCAGCGAGCAGCGCGGCGGCAATCCCCGCCGCGTATCGAACCTTCATACCGTCTCCTTTCGCGTCGACGAGCGGCGCGCTAGGCGGGCGTCCCTTCCGCGGGACGCCCGTCCTTTCGCGCGATCGTCTCACGGATGAGAGAGGCGATCTCGTCCGCGCGGGCCTGCCAGCTCCGGGAGCGGGCGAAATCGCGGAGCATCGAATCGTTCGCCCCCGAGGCGAGGGCGAGCCCGATCGCCTCGACGAACTCCTCGTTCGACCCGGCGACGTGGATGAGCCCGCTGAGCGCCGCGACGTCGTCCGAGTGCCTCATCGTGACGACCGGACACCCGCAGGCCGCGTACTCGTAGAGCTTGTTCGGATCGGCCGAGCGCATGAGCTCGTTCGTCTTGAGGGGGATGATGCAGACGTCCATCGCCGCGATGTACGCGCCGAGGCGCTCGTACGGCTTGGCGCCGAGATGGCGGACGTTGCCGCGGCGCGCGGCGAGCGCGTGGAGCTCGGCCTCCCGGCCGCCGAAGACCGGACCGACCATGACGATCGAGGCGTGCGGGAACGCGGAGGCGACGAGATCGAGCAGCTCGAAATCGAACCACTGCGCCACCGCGCCGGAGTATCCGATGACGGGACGCGGAATATCCCGCATCTCTTCGGGCGTCCCGGTCTCCGCCGCCGCCCGGAAGAGATCGTAGTCGACGCCGTTCCCGACGATATGGACGCGCTCGGCGCCCGCCTCGCCGAGGAGCTCGGCGAGCCTCGTGCTCACGGCGACGACGAGATCGGACGCGCGGACGAGCCGCCGGAAGTACCCGGCCGCCCACGAAGGCGTATCGGGGAAGGCGAGATGGTCGTCGTTGCAGTCGTAGAGCGTCATCGCGCGGCGCAGGAAGGGCAGAACCGCCGCGTAATAGATGTTCGACACGTAGAAGACGCGATCCCCGCGGCGAAACCCCGTCGCGAGGAAGATCGTCTGGAGCCAGCACCAGAGAACGGCGTTCCAGAGAAACCGCGCGGGCGGCACGGCGAGGAGGGCGCGCGCCCACGGCTGCGGCACGTTCTTGAAAACCGGCACGCAGACGTGCGTAACCCTTCCGTCGCGCATCGGCCGGAAGTTGTTCGGCTTCCCCTTGACGACGCTCGAGAGGAAGAGGATCTCCCAGTCGGCGGGAAAACGAGAGAGCACCTGCTGCTTGCGGGTGCGCACGTAGCGCCACTGGATCTCGGAGAAGCAGACGACCTTCATCGCGCCCGGCCTTCCGCCCGCCGCTCGGCGAACTCGCGGATCCTCGCGGCGACGTGCTCCCGCTGCGCCGGCGGGAGCTCGGGATAGACCGGGAGCGCGAGGCTTTCCCGCGCCGCCCGCTCGGCTTCGGGGCAGTCCCCCGCGCGGCCGCCGAGATAGGCGAAGCACCGCTGGAGGTGGAGCGGGACGGGATAGTACACCTCGCACCCGACGCCGCTCTCCCGAAGGAACGACATGAGAGCGTCACGGTCTCGGGAGCGGATGACGTACTGGTTGAAGACGCTCACATTGTGCGCCTCGACGTGCGGCGTCTCGACGCCCGCGATCCCGGCGAGGCGCTCGCCGTACCAGGCGGCGTTTCGCCTTCGCCCCTCGTGCCATTCCTCGAGATGCCGCATCTTGACGAGGAGGGCGGCGGCCTGCAGCGCGTCGAGACGGCTGTTGATCCCGATGACGTCGTGATAGTAGCGTTCGCGGCCGCCGTGCACGCGGAGCGTCCGGATGAAGTCGGCGAGGGCGGCGTCGGAGGTGACGACCATGCCCCCGTCGCCGAGGCCGCCGAGGTTCTTCGACGGGAAGAACGACAGGCAGCCGGCCGTTCCGAGCGAGCCCGCGGGCCGGCCCTTGTAGCGGGCGCCGATCGACTGGCAGGCGTCTTCGATCACCGGGACGCCGCGCGCGAGCGCGGCCGCGAGGATCGGATCCATATCGGCCGTCTGGCCGAAGAGATGCACGACGACGACCGCCTTCGTGCGCGGCCCGACGAGCGCCGCCGCGCGCGCGGGATCGACGTTGTACGTGCGGGGATCGATGTCGGCGAACACCGGCTTCGCTCCGAGCCGCGTGATCGAGCTCGCCGTCGAGAAGAAGGTGTAGGGCGTCGTCACGACCTCGTCCCCCGCCCCAACGCCGAGCGCCATGAGCGCGAGGAGGATGGCGTCGCTTCCCGACGCGACGCCGACGGCGTGCGCGGCGCCGCAATAGGAGGCGACCCGGCGCTCGAGCTCCTCGACCTTGGGCCCGAGAATGAACTGCTGGCTCTCGAGCACCTCGTCGATCGCCCCGCGGATCTCGTCCCGTATCGCGCCGTACTGCGCCGCGAGATCGAGGAGCTTCACCGTCATGCGTCCGCTCTGTTCCTTCATCTGGCCTTCCTTGCAGAAAGTGTCCGGTAGAGATCGACGAGCGGCGCGGCGGTCCGCTCCCACGTGTAGCGTTCGAGCACCGCGCGGCGGCCCGCCTCCGCCATCGCCCGTCGGCGGGCAGGGTCGCGGTACAGCTCGACGACGCGCGCGGCGAGCTCGTCGGGACGGCGCCAGTCGAAGACGAGCCCGCCCCCCGTGTCCTCGGCGACGCGCCGAAGCGGCGGGCAATCGCTCACGATCACCGGCCGCTCGCGCATCAGGTACTGGAATATCTTGTTCGGGATCGTCGTGTCCGTGTGGGGGTTGCGCGCGTGCGGGACGAGGCAGACGTCGCTCGCCTCAATGTAGCTCCAGATCTCGTCCTGCCTCTTCCATCCCGTCCACTCGACGAGGTCGGCGCAGCCGACCTCGCGGGCGAGCGCCTCGAGGCGGCGCCGGCAGGCGTCGTCCCCGCCCCCGACGAGCACGAGGAGGATCTCCGGCACCGCGTCCCGCAGGAGCGGCAGCGCGCGGATCGCCGCGTCGAGCCCGCGATGCGGCGCGAACCCCCCGATGTAGGAAACGACGAACCGGCCCCGGTACCTCCCGACGACCCGATCGTCGATCGAAACGGCCCCCGTTTCGGCGGGGACGGTGTTCGGCACGACGAGGATCTTCTCCCTCGGAACGCCGAGCGAGGCGATCCGCTCCCGCGCCTCCTCGATCACGACGATCACGGCGTCCACATCCCGCAGGATGTCGCGCTCGTAGCGGGACCATCGCCCGTACGAATAGATCGTCCGTTTCTTGAGGGGGTTCGTGTACCAGACCTGAAGCCCCGCCGGATAGTTCTCGTGGAGATCGGCCACGACGGGCAGGCCGTGGCGCCGCCCCGCGCGGACCGCCTCCTTCATGAGCGGGAGATCGTCGACGTGGAGCGCCTCGATCCCGCGCTCGCCGACGAAGCGATCCACGGCGCGCGCCCAGAGCGGGTCGCGGAAGGTGAAGTTGAACGTGTACCGGTGCGCGATCTCGCGAAGCCGCGACATCTCGACGCCGCGGGCGACGCGCGCCGAACCGACCGTCTCCTCGGCCGGCTCGCCGCGCCGGCGCTCGACGAGAAAATGGACCTCGTGCCCGTCGGCCGCGAGCGTTCCCGCCTCGTTCGACACGCGGACGTTCATCGGCGGAACCTTCCATTTCATCATCATGCCGATGCGCATGCCGGGAAGTATAGATTCCGGAAGGGTCCCGGTAAAGGACAACTTCCCCCGACTCTTCCCTCGCGGCCGTCGCCCACGGGAGATCCGCGGCCCCCGGCGCGCCGCAGGGAGCCGCCGATTTATGTTCCACATCCCGCGCCGCGCTGCTATACCTGTACGTCATGCAGCTCGAGATCAAGAAGATCGTGCACGGCGGCTACGGACTCGGCTTCTTCGAGGACGCGACCGTCTTCGTGCCGTACGCGGCCCCGGGCGACACCGTCGAATGCGCGCCGGTGCGCGAGCGCAAGAAGGTCGTGTTCGCCCGCATCGAGCGGATCGTCTCGCCGTCGCCGATGCGGCGCGAGCCCGAATGCCCCGTGTTCGGCGTCTGCGGCGGATGCCACCTGCAGCATCTCGGCTACGAGGACGAGATCGCCGTCAAGACCCAGGCGGTCCTCGAGGATCTCTCGCGGATCGGCAGGATCGCGACCGTCTTCGACCGCGTCATCCCGTCGCCGTCGCGGTACGGATACCGCAACCACGCCGTCTTCAAGGTGGACGAGGAGCGGCGTCCCGGCTTTCTCATGCGCGAATCCGAATCGCTCGTGCCCTTTCCCCCCGCCGGGTGTCTCCTCCTCCCGGAGGCGATGCGCGCGGCGATCGCGGCGATCCCTCCCGAGGCGCTCGAGCCGCTCACCGAGGTGCGCGTCCGCATGGATAAGTTCGGGAACGTGAACTTCTGGGGGCTCCTCGACCGCGTCGGACCGCCCGAGATCCTCATGGAGGCGGGCTCGCTCCTCTATCCGGTGGGCCCCGATTCGTTCTTTCAGGTGAATACGCTTCTCGGCGCGGAGCTTCAGGCCCTCGTGCGCTCGCTGCCGCGGGGGGTCCCCAGAAAGCTCCTCGACCTCTATTGCGGCGCGGGCTTTTTCACGATCGCGCTCGCCGGGACGGCCGGCGAGGCGCTCGGCATCGAGCGGGACCGGGGCGCCGTGCGCAACGCAGTCGCGGCCGCCCGTCTCAACCGCTTGTCGAACGTGAAGTTCCGGCGCGGGGACGCCGCGAGGGAGATCGGCGGGCTCCGCGATTTCGATCTCGTGCTCGTCGATCCGCCCCGCCTCGGCCTTCCGAAGCCGCTGCTCGCCGGGCTCGTGCGGCTCAGGCCCGCCGAGATCGTCTTCGTCTCGTGCGATCCGCCGACCTTCGCGCGCGACGCAGCCTCGCTCATCGAGGCGGGCTACCTGCTCTCGGGCCTCAATCTCGTCGATCTCTTCCCCGCGACTTATCACGCCGAGATCGTCGCGATCTTCCGCCGCGGCTGAAGCCGCCTCCCACGGGCGAGCGGCGCGCATGAAAAAGGCGCCCTCCCTGCGGAGGGCGCCCTCGCGAACCGTTCGCCGCTCGGGCGCTATCCTTCGAGGAGCGGATTTTCGATCTTCACGTTGAGCCGCTCGCGGTCGTAGAGCTTGTCGACGTCGACGAGACGCGGCGACTTGCGCACCTCGCGGAGGGGCACGACGGTGAGCTTCGATTTTTGCACGCCGACCATGTGGCCGAACTTCCCGTTCTTGACGAGCTCGACCGCGGCGTGGCCGAACCGGCGGCCGATCTGCCGGTCGCGCTGAGTGGGCGGCGCGCCGCGCTGCAGATAGGCGAGCGCGGTGTACCGCGTGTGCTTGAACTCGTGCTCGAGAAGCCCCTTGAGGTAGTCGCCGACGCCGCCGAGGCTGTAGTGCCCGAACTCGTCGAGCTTGCTGTCGCGCCGGACCGCCTCCTCGCCCTCGATGTGGGAGCCCTCCGCTACGACGATGATCTTGTAGCGATGCTCGAAGCCGAGGTGCTCGTTCTCCCTCTGACGCTCCTTCAGGACCGATATGAGCTTGTGAACGGAGAAGGGGTACTCGGGGATCAGGATGACGTCGGCGAAGGCGGATTCTCCGCCCCGGAGCGCGAGCCATCCGGCGTGCCTCCCCATCACCTCGAGAAAGAAGATCGTCTCGTGCGACTCCGCGGTGTGCGCCACGCGCTCGGCGCTCTCGCAAATCACGTTGAGCGCCGTGTCGTAGCCGAGCGTATACTCGGTGCCGGCGAGGTCGCGGTCGATCGTCTTCGGGATGCCGATGACCGGAACGCCTCGCGCGTTGAGCACCTCGGCCGCGCCGAGCGTGTCCTCGCCGCCGATCGCGATGAGCGCGTCGAGGCCCCACTTCTTCATGTTCTCCTTGACGAGATCCGTCCGGTCGTTGTCCTCCTTGACGGGGTTCGTCCGGCTGCACTGGAGCTTGCTCCCGCCGAGACGACTCCATTCGCGGATGATCTCCGGACCGAGCTTCACGATGTGATGGTCGTTCTCGCGTATGGAGAGCGCCTGCCAGCCGCGCTTGAGGCCGACGACCTCGATGCCGTCGATCGAGGCCCGCTCCACCACGCCCGCGATCGCGGGGTTGAGCCCCGGCGCGTCCCCGCCGCCCGTCAACACTCCGATTCTCATCGCACGCACTCCTTCCCGTTCCGCGGAGGCTCAGGCCCCCGTTTTCGCCGAATCGCAGTCGCCGCTGCGCTTCATGTATTCATCGAAGGTCATCCGCTGCTTGTAGCATTCCTTTTTCATGTACTGGAGGATGGGCAGAAAGGTCTTCGCCGGCACGAAGCCGGGAACGACCGTCACGAGCTCCTGCTCAGCGTCGAGATAGGCGAGCGAGGGAAACGCCCGCACGCCGAACCGCCTCGCGATGGTGAACGGGCTGAAGGAGTCGCCCTTGTACGTGATCGAATCGCTCCGGTTCTCGGCGTCGATGCGGATCGCCACGAAATGCTCCGCGAGGTACTTTTTCACCTCGGGATCCGAGAACGTCTCGCGGTCCATCACTGAGCACCAGTGGCACCACGACGTGTAGAAGTCGATGACGACGGGCTTGCCCTCTTTCGCGGCGAGCGCTATCCCTTCGTTGAACGGAAGCCACGCCTTCGCCGCGGCGCCCTCGCTCTCCCCGCCCGGCGTCCCTTTCTCCCCGCAGCCGGCGAGAAGGATCGCCGGTATCGCGACGGCGACGATCGCATGTCGGATCTTCATCGCACCGCTCTCCTTTCGATACGGGCGCGAGCCCGAATGCCGGAATGATATGAAAGAGAAGGCCCGCGCGCAACTTCATTTACGGCAATCCGTTCGCCTGTCAGGCAACAAGACCGGCCGGGGAGCCGGCCCGGGACGCCGTCTCGCCGGGGCGAGCCTTTCAGCGGAGCCGCGCCGCGGCGCCGGCGGCGGGCACGGGAAGCGGCATCTTGATAATCGAGAGACGTTCCGGTATCATCGCTCCCGCCATGAGCTGAATCCGTACGGCTTTCGCGCCGCGGCCCGCGCCGGGCAAGAGAGGACCCCCATGAAACGCATGTTCGCGACGCTCTTCGTCTCGATCTTCCTTCTCGCAGCGACGTTCGTTTCGACGACGCCGGCGGCGTACGCGCAGGAGGCGCGTGCCGGCGCGGCCGACACCGCGGCGGTGCGCGTCGCCCGCTGGCTCGTTCTCGGGCCGATCGGCGCCCCCGCGCCGGTCTTCGGCGGGGAGGACGCGAAGAAGCCCGGCGCGGCCTCGCTTCTCGCGGCCGAGGAGATACCGCTCGTCTCCCTCGAACCCGCCGAGGGCCGCTCGCGCGCGCTCCTCTTCGGAAAGACGGCCGTATGGCGGGCCGTCGCGGCCGATACGAACGGCGCCTCGGCGGGCGCCGAGGGCGACGCGCCCTCCGCCGCGTACTTCGCGGCGTACGTGGAGGCGCCGCGCTGGATGAAGGTGAAGGTGAGCGTCCGCGGAACGAGCCCGTTCCGCGCGACGATCGACGGCGCGGAGATCCTGAAGAGCGAATCCGGCTCTCCCGCCGCGATGAAATCGGGAGAGGCGAAGCTCGAGCGCGGCTCTCATCTGCTCGTCGTCAAGACGGTCCGCATGCCGTCCGACACCGCGGGAGACTGGCGGATCGACGCAGCCGTCGCCGCCGCGGCGAAGGACGATCCCGCTCCGGCCGTCACCCTCTCGCCGGCGAGGCCTCTCGCGCTCGGCGACATCCTCGACATCACGGCGATCGCGGACGTCGCGATCTCGCCGGACGGAGCCCTCGCGGCCCTCACGGTGAGCTCGCGGCCCCCGGGGAGCGAGGCGCCGGAGCGCCGGATCGAGATCCGCCGCACGAAGGACGGGGCGCTCGTCCGCACGATGTCCGACCTGAAAGGCGTCGGCGACGTTCAGTGGGTTCCGGCCGGCAGCAGGATCTCGTACACGGTTCGCGGCGAGGGCTCGCTCGGCTCGATCCGCGTCCTCGACCTCGCGACGGGGGAGACCGCGACCGTCGTCGATCGCGTGAAGAACCTCGAGCGATGCCGATGGGCGCCCGACGGCTCGTTCCTCGTATATTCGGCGGAGGAGAAGCGCGAGCCGGACAAGCGCGGCGTGAAGCACCTCACGACCATCGAGGATCGTTGGGACACGGGAGGGGACCGCTCGTTCCTCTACCTCTCCACGGTGCCGGGCGGGCACACGCGCCGCCTCACCGCCGGCCCCCACGGCGCGGGCGTCGAGGACATTCATCCGGACGGCGGACGCGCCCTCGTCACGCGGCGTTACGAGGATCTCTCCGAGCGCCCGTACGGCGCGACGGAGCTGTACGCCGTCGATCTCGAGAGCGGGATCTCGGAGCTCCTCTTCAGGGGGGGATGGATCAACGGCGCCTCGTATTCTCCCGACGGGAAAACGATACTCGTCGCGGCCGGACCTTCCGCCTTCGGAGCGGCGGGCGTGAACGTTCCCGAGGGGACGATCCCCAACGAGTACGACGGCCAGCTCTATCTCTTCGATCCCGCGACGAAGAGCGCCGAGCCGATCACGAAGGATTTCGATCCGGCGGTGCAGCACGCGCACTGGTCCCGGGCCGACGGGAACATCTATATCGTCGCCGAGGACCGCGCGTACACGGCGCTCTACCGCTTCGACCCGAAGGCGAAGCGCTTCCGCCGCCTCGAGACCGGCTTCGAGGTTTCAGCGACCTACGATTTCGCCCTCGACCGCCCGCTTGCCGTCTTCGTCGGCAACGGGGCGACGCAGCCGCCGCGGCTCCATGCGATCGATCTCGCGAAGGGCGCCTCCCGCATGATCCACGATCCGAACGCCGGCAGGTTCGCCGACGTACGGCAGGGCGAGGTCAGAGCGTGGACGTTCGAGTCGTCCTCGGGCGCGACGATCGACGGCCATTACTATCTGCCGCCGGATTTCGACCCGTCCACGAAATACCCCTGCATCGTGTACTACTACGGCGGCACCTCCCCCGTCGACCGCAGCTACGGCGGACGCTACCCGAAGAACCTCTGGGCCGCGCACGGCTACGTCGTGTACGTCCTCCAGCCGAGCGGCGCGACCGGCTACGGGCAGGAGTTCTCGGCGCGCCACGTCAACGACTGGGGCGCGATCGCGGCGGAGGAGGTCATCGAGGGCGCGAAGAAGTTCGTCGAGGCCCATCCCTTCGTCGACGGCTCCCGGCTCGGCTGCATCGGCGCCTCGTTCGGCGGCTTCATGACGCAGCTCGTCGTCACGAAGACCGGCATGTTCGCGGCGGCCGTATCCCACGCGGGGATCAGCTTCATCGGAAGCTACTGGGGAGAGGGGTACTGGGGGTATTCGTACAACGCCGTCTCGGCCGCCGGGAGCTTCCCGTGGAACCGCCGCGACATCTATGTCGACCGGAGCCCCCTCTTCTCCGCCGACCGGATCTCGACCCCGCTCCTTCTCACCCACGGCGCCGCGGACACGAACGTCCCGCCGGGAGAGAGCGAGCAGATGTTCACGGCCCTCAAGCTCCTCGGGAAAACGGTCGAGTATCTCCGGTTCGACGGACAGAACCACTTCGTGCTCGAGCGTCCGAAACGCGAGCTCTGGTCGAGATCGATCATCGCGTGGTTCGACCGCTTCCTCAAGAGCGAGCCCGGCTGGTGGTACGACCTCTACCCGGAGAGCAAGCCCGCCGAAGCCGCCGGCGCGGACGCGACCGGCGCCGCGGCGAAGCCGGCCCCCCCGTCCCCCCTCGGCCCGACGGTCGTCGAGAAGACGGACGGAGGTAAGGTCGTCCTCGGCGAGATCGTCCGGGAGGACATCGCGGGCAACCTCGCCGGATGGGACGAGGAGTATTTCGAGTACCGGCCGGACGAGACGATCCTCGGCGGGATCGCTGGCCTCCTCGACGGGATCGAGATCGTCGTCGTTCTCGGCACCTGGTGCAGCGACTCGCGCCGCGAGGTGCCCCGCTTCTGGAAGGTCGCCGACGCGGTCGGCTTCGACCCGGCCCGCATCACAACCTTCGCCGTCGAGAGCGCGAGGGCGAAGCCGGACGCCGCCCTCACCGAGAAGCTCCTCGAATGGTCCCGGAGCGTCCGGGCGTGGTACGGCGTCACGGCCGTCGAGAGCATCATCGTGTACCGCGGCGGAGCGGAGATCGGGAGGATCGTCGAGGCCCCCGCCGTTTCGATCGAATCCGACCTCCTCGAGATACTGAGGAAAAAAACCCAGGCCCCTGAAAAATAATGCTGGCGTCGAAAAGTCTTTGCGCGTATACTCATGACATACCACTTATCGCATGTGGAGGACTTTGTAAAAGAAAGACAGTTGCGGTTTTCAAGATTGCGTGATGCACAAGACCTATCGAAACGGTTCGCTCCTGCCTTACTAATTCACCGGGACATGCCTCTTCGATACACCTCTTGTGATATCCCTGCATCCGGCGCCCGCATGGGGCATCCTCGTACGGCGCCGGTGGAAGCCGCCGAAAGGGGTGATGCCCGTATCCGTTCTTGAGACTCCCAGTTTCCGGTAGTTCAATTGGTGCCTGTTGTTCGCGAAAGGACTCTGTTACGTATGGCTAAGAAGATTTATGTCGGCAACCTGTCCTTCAATACGACGGACGATGATCTTTCGAAGCTTTTCCAGCCGTTCGGCGCCGTCAGCTCGGCCCGCGTCATCACCGACAAGTTCACGAACCGCTCGCGCGGTTTCGGCTTCGTCGAGATGGACAACAACGAAGAGGCCGACAAGGCGATCGCCGAGCTCAACGGCAAGAGCGTCGACGGCCGGGCCCTGAAGGTCAACGAGGCCCAGCCGCGCGAGGACAAGCCGAGAGGAGGCGGCGGCGGCTTCGGTGGCGGTGGCGGCGGCTTCGGCGGCGGCGGAGGCGGCCGCAGAGGCGGCGGACGCGACCGCTTCTAGGTCGAGCCGGCGTTTCCTATAGATACTGAGAAGTGCCGCGGGATCCGTTCCCGGGTGTCGCGGCTATTGTTGCAGGACAGCGAAAGGATTCCGTGACCATGGCCAAGAAGATTTATGTCGGCAACCTGTCGTTCAACACGACGGACGATGATCTCTCGAAGCTTTTCCAGCCGTTCGGCGCGGTCGGCTCCGCCCGTGTCATCAGCGACAAGTTCACGAGCCGCTCGCGCGGCTTCGGCTTCGTCGAGATGGACAACAACGAGGAAGCCGACAAGGCGATCGCCGAGCTCAACGGCAAGAGCGTCGACGGCCGGGCCCTGAAGGTCAGCGAGGCCCAGCCGCGCGAGGACAAGCCGAGAGGCGGCGGCGGCGGCGGATTCGGCGGGGGCGGTTTCGGCGGCGGCGGCGGCCGCAGAGGCGGCGGACGCGACCGCTTCTAGCGGCGGCGCGGACCGTCCGAAGACGGCCGCAAACGTTCCAGACGGAACTATTGAAAGGATTCGACAGCAATGGCAAAGAAGATTTACGTGGGTAACCTCTCGTTCAACACGAACGACGATCAGCTGAACCAGCTCTTTACGCCGTACGGCCAGGTCATTTCCGCCCGGGTCGTTATGGACAACTTCACGAGCCGCTCGAAGGGCTTCGGCTTCGTCGAGATGGAAAAGCCGGAAGAGGCCGACAAGGCGATCGCCGAGCTCAACGGCAAGGAGATCGACGGCCGGGCGCTGAAGGTCAGCGAGGCTCGTCCGCGCGAGGACCGTCCGAGAAGCGGCGGCAACCGCTTCGGCGGGGGCGGCGGCGGCGGCGGATTCGGCGGGGGCGGCTTCGGCGGCGGCGGAGGAGGAGGCCGGAGAGGCGGCGGACGCGACCGCTTCTAGGTCGGCGCGGTCCTGCTCCTGAAACCACAGGGGCGCCGGGATCCTTCCCGGCGCCCCTTTTTATCGCCCGGGCGGCATGACGGCAAAAAAGGCCCCGCGGCGACGGCCGCGAGGCCATGGATTATCTGGCGGGGCCGACGAGACTCGAA
>DHHB01000042.1 GCA_002403075.1 bacterium UBP1_UBA4783
CGGCCGCGTAAACGGCGTGGCCGGCGCGAAGCCGCCCGGACGAGGCCCCCGCGCCGCGAAGGCCCAGCCGCAAACCGCGGAAGGCGGGGAACCCATCGTTCCGGGCGCCGGCGGCAACGGCGTCGACTCGGTGGAAACGGAGGCTGCGGGGCGATGCGCCGGGAGATCGTGAGAGGAGGCAAATAAAACGCGCCCTGAGGCCCGCCGGGCGGATGTCCTAGGCGGAGGCGGCGAGCAGGGCGTCGCGGACCTCGCGCGCCGCCGCGTCCACCTCGGGCGAGAGCGGCTCTCCGAGCCCCATCTCCTTGGGCCGTATGCCCACGAGGATCGCCTCTCCCCGCCACACCTCGCGGAGGTACTGGATGGAGAAATGGAGGGACAGCCTATGGGTGTTGCTCGCCGATCGCATGAGGTCTTCGATGGGGATGATGCGCCACTCGCCGGGCTCGCCGTCGAAAACCACCGCGTCGACGAAGACGACCGCCTCGAGCCCCTGCTTCCCCGGCCAGCCGCCGTAGTTCTCGGGCACCTCGGCGGCGTTCACGACCGGGAACGGGGCGTTCGCCGCCTCGAGCAGCGCGGCCACGGCCGGCCCCGCGCCGTCGTCCCCCTTGAGCTCGTTTCCGACGCCGACGACGCCGAAGCGCTTGCCCAGGAGGCGCGCCGAGATCTCTTTCGCCGTCTTCGCGTTCATACGTGAAAAAGGCCCCTCGACGGGGGCCTTCGTCTCTCTCCCCAAAGGGCGGGCTCTCAGCTCTCGCCCCATTCGTCGCTCAGTATGTAGGAAGCGCGGCAGTTCGGGCAGAGCGCCCGTATGAAGTCGCTTCGCTCGAGGGGCCGCCCGTCGCGCGGCACGATCTCGCCCACGGCGCCGAGCGCGCGGTGGCTCGCGACCGTCAGGGTCTGGTTCGCGTAGGCGAGCTCGCCGAGCTTGTCGCACATCCAGCGCACGTGATCGAGCGCCGTGATCGGGGCCCCGCAGTGCTCGCAGAAGAGGAGCTCCTTGTCGTGCGTGTCGACGAAATCCGCCGGATCCGTCGTCGATTTGTCGAAATCCTTGTCGAGGACGATCCCCTTCTTCGTGATGCAGTAGACGAAGCACTGGCTGCACATGATGCAGTTGCCCCAGTTGCGCTCGATGCGGCGCACCATCCGCTTCTTGTCCTCGCGGTACTCGTCGACGACCGTGATCGCCCCCGCGGGGCAGACCTGCCCGCAGGCGCCGCAGCCGACGCAGTCCTCGGGCACGTAGGTCGGGACGCCGCGGAAATGCTCCGGCACCACCGCCGGAGTCTTCGGAAACTTCGACGTATAGGGGCCCTTGATGAGGGCGATTGCCGCCTCTTTCAATTCTCTCAGTTTCGGCTTGCGCATGTCAGTTCACAACCCCCGATGCGGCGCTCACGGCTTGTCCTCGGCGCCCTCGCGATCCTCGGCGTACCGGTCGAGCACGCTGCCTTTCCAGAGGCGGATCCCGGAGCGATGGGCGGCGCGCGAAATGGCGTGGGCCGCCGTCGGCGAGGTGATGAGAATGAACCATATGCAGAGCAGCGCCTTGACGCTGATCGCGTTGAATCCGGTGAAGAAGAGCACGCTCAAGAGGATCGCCGCCGTGCCGAGCGTGACGCATTTCGTGCCCGCCTGGAGGCGGTTGTACACGTCCGGCAGCCGGACGAGCCCGATGCATCCGAGCACGTCGAAGACGATCCCGACCGTGAGGAGGATGTATCCGATCGTCTCACTCATCGAAACCCCTCCCCTCGAGATACTTGGCGAGCGCGAGCGAGCCGATGAAGTTCAGCAGCGACCACGAGATCGCGATGTTCATGTAGAGGTCCCGTTTCGTGATGATCGACCATATCGCGCAGAATCCGACGACGAGCGTCCCGAGGATGTCGATCGCGACCGTGCGGTCGGGCGCCGTCGGTCCCCTGCCCACCCGGTAGAGGCACATGAAGATGCAAAGGATCAGCAATCCGATATAGACGTTCACTCGAATATCCTTTCGAGAATCCGCTCGAAATGGCGGACGATGATCTCCGTGTCCTTCTGGATATCGGGGGATTGAACGTTGATCCAATGGATGTAGAGATGATCCCCGATCATGTCGACGGTCATGGTGCCGGGGGTCAGCGTAATTGAGTTCGCGAGGAACGTGCGCCCCATGTCGCTCGTGAGCTTCGTGCGGACCTTGACGATGCCGGGATTGATCGGCAGGTAGATGTTGAGCACGCGATAGGCGACGTCGAAGTTGGACCGGATCATCGCCCAGAGGAACACCCAGAAGTAGACGATCAGCCAGAAGAAACGGCGGGGGTGAAAGATCCGGACGCCCTCTATCGGGAAGATATCCCCGAGCAGCAGCTCCGCGAAGAGCGCGACGAGCACGCCGACCAGAAGCTCCTGCCAGTTGAGCGACCAGGTGAGCAGGAGCCACACGGTCATGATGATGAAGAAATGTATGAAGCGTTTCATCCGATTCACCCGCCGATGATATATCCCATGTACGCCAACTTATCGAGCAACGAATCGCGGGCCGCCTGAAGCACGCTCTCGCCGAAGAGCGGATAGGCGATGCCGAGCCCGATGCACAGCATCGCGAGAATGACGAGCGGCACGACCATGGCGACCGGCGCTTCCTTGACCGCCGCGAATCTCGCGGGCAATTGTCCGAAGAGAACGGACGACTGCAGCTTGATGAAGGTCATGAGCGTCATAAGAGCCACGAGCACCGCCACGGAGCCGTACACGTAGTAGCCCGCCTGCATGAACGCCATGATGATGACGAGCTTGCTCCAAAAGCCGTTGAACGGCGGCACGCCGGCGATGGAGAGCGACGCGATGGAGCACGCGGCGCCCGTCACCGGCATCCGCCGCATCAGTCCGCCCATTTCGAAGCGGTTTCTGGTGCCCGTCCGGTATTCGAACGCGCCCGAGCAGAGGAAGAGGCACGACTTGAAAGCCGCGTGATTGATGAGATGATAGAGGGCCCCGAAGAGGCCGAGCGCCGCGACCGCCGGGGGGACGGCGGGATTGAGCCCGAGACCGAATCCCATCGTGATGTATCCGATCTGGCTTATCGAGGAGTAGGCGAGCATCCGCTTGAAATCGCTCTGGCCGAGCGCGAGAAGCACGCCGACGACCATCGAGAGCGCTCCGAGGAACATGAGGAGGCTCGACACCATGCCGTTCGGACCGATGACGTTGAACATGATCCGGGCGATCGTGTAGACGCCCAGCGCCTTGATGAGAACGCCCGACAGCATCGCCGAAATCGGAGCGGGGGCGCTCGGGTGGGCGTCGGGGAGCCACGCGTGGAAGGGAACCGTCGAAGCCTTGAGCCCGAACCCCATGATGAAGAGGGCGATCACGAAGGCCACCGCACGATTGATCCCGACGATCTCGAGCTGGCGCGCCATGTCGGGAAGGTTGAGCGTGCCCGTCATCGAGTAGAGGAACGCTATCCCGAAGAGGATCGCCGTGCTCGCCACCGTGCCGAGGATGAGGTACTTGAACGAGGCCTCGAGCTCCTCGTGCTCCGTGCCGAAGCCGACGAGGGCGTATGAGGCGATAGAGGCGATCTCGAGGAACACGAACAGATTGAAGAGATCGCCGGTCATCACGACGCCGTTCATGCCGGCGATCATGAGAAGGAAGAGCGAGTAATACTTGGGCTTCGCCGTGTACGCCGTCATGTACGACAAGGAGTACACGATCGCGAGGAGGCTCACGACGTTGATCAGGGTGAGCATGAGGGCGCTCATGCCGTCGGATACGAGCAGGATGCCCCACGGCGCGGACCAGCCGCCGACGCGGTAGGAGAAGGGAGCCTCGAAGAGCATCCGTACCGCCATGACGGCGAGGACCGCCGCGACGACGAACGCGATGTAGTCCGCGGCCTTTTTGTTGACCTTCGTCACGAGCAGATTGAGGAAGGCCGCCGCCAGTGGAATCGCCGTGAATAACGGATACAGTCCCTGCATGGTTCTCCGTCTCGCTATCCTTTGAGCCTGTTGATCTCGCTCATATTGAACGTTTTGTACTTCTCGTACAGGCGCAGGCAGATCGCCACCTGCAGCGCGAGCACGCCGAGCCCGATCACGATGGACGTGAGCACGAGCGCCTGCGGAAGCGGATCGACGCTGTGCCGGGCGAACTCTTCCATCGGCATGTCCTTGAAGAGGATCGGGGCGACGCCGTCGCGCCGGTATCCGATAAGGATGATGAACAAATTGATCGCGTAGTCGATGATGACGAGCCCGATGATCTTCTTCACGATGTTTTTCTTCGCGATGAGGCAGTAGACCCCCATCACGAAAAGCACGAGCGTGAGAAAGTACAGGATCATGCCCTTACCCCTCCTCCTCTTCGTCCACCAGCTTCGAGACGAACCGGCCGAAGATCGAGAGCGCCATGAAGATGGCGAAGAGCGAAGCCGTCACCTTGAATCCGATGAAGATGTTGTAGAGGGGGATGTTCCCCGCGCTGAACAGCTGGAACGGCCGCCCCTTGTCGAGAAAATTGAGGAAATACCACCCGAAGAGAAAACCGAACATGGGAACGACGGCGAAGAGCAGCGCCGCCGTGTTGTCGATGATCGAGGCTCCCATGTCGCTCAGCTTCCTCAGCCCGAGCTCCTTGCCGAAGGCGAGCGTGAGGATCACGTAGCCGCAGGCGAGTATCACGCCGCCGGCGAATCCGCCCCCCGGCGTGAGATGGCCATAGAGGATGATGTACCAGCCGAACATGAAGATGATCCCCATGGCGAACCGGACGACCGTCTTGACGATCGGGGTCATCCCTTTCGGGCCATCGGAGATCATGATATCGGGCTTCGTCGCCATGCGTTACTCCCTGAACTCCTCGTACTCTTCCTTGATTTCCTCTTCGGTCAGGATGCCGACCTTCTCCGTGTCGGCCGCGGAGCGCTGCTTGCGCCCGCGCCGACGGAGGATGACGAACGCGCCGACGATCGAGGTGAAAAGCACCGTCGCTTCCCCGAGCGTGTCGTAACCCCGGAAGTCGAGGATGATGCTCGTCACGACGTTCGCGGCGCCCGTCTTTTGGAGCGCCGTCTCGAGATACTGCTGAGACACCCGCATGCTCGGCTCCCCGAACGGCGGGAGGTCCTTCACGGCGAGGAAAGCGAACACGAGGAAGAGCCCGAAGAATATGAGGCTCGACACGACCGCGAAGGTGTCCCAGTGCTCCTCGATCGAGGTGTTGTCGATCGTGATGGTGGCGCGGATGAGGACGACGAGGATGAGTATCTCGACCACCACCTGCGTGATCGCGATATCGGGCGCCCCGAGCATGAGGAACGCGATCGACACGCTGAATCCCACGACCCCGCACGAGATCACGGACGAGAGGAGGTTCTTCGTCTCGATCGCGATGATCGAGCCGACGATCATGAAGATGAGCAGGATCAAGAGAAACGATTCCATGCGACTCCCTCGCCGCTCCCTACAGCTTGAAAATGAGCATGAACGCCAATATACCGAGCCCGATCACGATCCACGCGAGATAGGTCGAAAGGTTCCCGTTGTGGATCGCGCGGAGCAACTGGACCACGCCGTTCCCCATCCGGCCGATTATATTGTACCCGTCGGCCGCGCCCTTGTCGCCGTCGGCGAAGAGGGTTTTGACCGCGGGCCCGAGATCGTCCGTCACCGTTTTATAGAAATGGGTTCCCGGCACCCGGATCTCCTCGTTGTCCATGACGTTGCCGCCGATCCAGACGTTCTCGTCCGTGCGGTACGCGCCCCTGCCGGTGAAAGCGTAGACGAGCAGCCCGAGGATGATGCCGACGACGATGAGCGCCGTCGCGGCCCCGGGGCTCCAGAAACCGTCGGTGGGCACCGTCGCGATGTTGCCCATGGAGATATTCACGAGCTCCCCGCCCGAGACCGACGGTATGATGAACCGCTCGAGCGGGTACTGGGCGAAGATGCCGAAGAGCACGCAGAGGATCGCGAGGAATATCATGGGGAGCTGCATCGAGAAATCGACTTCCTTGACGGCCGCGAACCGCTCCGGCCGCCTTCCGAGGAAGACCGAGTGGATCACCTTCACGAACGAGGCGAGCGTGAGCGCGCTCCCGAAGATCGCGACGACGAGGAATACGATATGGCGGCCTTCGAGCATGCCCTGATAGATGAGCCACTTCGATGCGAAGCCGTTCATCGGCGGGATGCCCGAGATCGAAAGCGCCGCGATCGCCATCGTGATGAACGTCACGGGCATGAGGCGCGCGAAGCCGCCGAGTTGGTCGAGCTCCGTCGTTCCGGCGCGCTTTTCGACCGCGCCGGCGCCGAGGAAGAGCCCGCTCTTGTAAATCGCGTTGTTGAGCATGTGGAAGAGTCCGCCGACGATCGCGATCGGAATGCCGCTCCCGACGCCCATCACCATGTATCCGACCTGGCTCACGGCGTGGAAAGAGAGGAGCTTCTTGAGGTTGTGCTGCACGAGCGCCATGAGCACGGCGAAGATGATCGTCGCCGCCCCCACGATCATCATCATGAGCGAGAGCCCCGAGCCCGCGCGGATCGCGAAGATGTCGAGCGAGATGCGGGCGAGGAAGTATATGCCGAGGAGCTTGTCGAGGGAGGCGGGTAGGAACGCCATGATCGAGGCCGGCGTCGAGACCGCCATCTCGGGAACCCACGAGTGGAAGGGCATCGCCCCGGCCTTGGCGATGGCCCCGACGAAGAGGAGGATGAAAGCGGCGACACTGAAAGGATCGCCGGCCGACACGGAGAGGCCGGACATCGTGAGCGTCCCCTTCGTTACCCAGAGGAGGACGATCCCGAGCAGCATCGCCGCGTCGCTGAGGCCGAGCACGGTGAACGCCTTTGCGGCCGACTTCTCGTGCCCCTTCTCCCCCATGTTGGTGAGGAAGAAGAGGAGCGCGGTGAGGATCTCCCAGAAAATAAGGAGGATGAGCAGGTTGTCCGCGAGGACGACGCCCGCCGCGGCCGAAATCGTCCAGAGCATGAAGCTGTAGTAGAGGCTCGGCTTGTCCTTGCTCCAGAGGTACCCGATCGAGTAGAGGATCGAGAGCACCGCGAAGATCGCCACGAAGAGCAGCACGAAGGCGCTGAAGTGATAGAGCCGCAGTCCGAACACGAACGGGAGCTGCCCGCCGAGATTGAAGAGGAATTTCGCCCACGCGGCGTCCCCTCCGCCGTAGAGGGCGACGGAGCGCAGGAGAACCCATGCCGCGACGGCGAGGGAGTAGACGCCGGCGACGACCTTCCAGCGGCGGGGGACGAAGATCGGGACGATCCCCGCCACCGCCGGTACGATAATTATCGAGAGCAATTCATGCATGTCGTCTCGCGCTCCGCTTTCCGAAGTCTATTCGCGTCCCGCCTCCGCCGCGAGCCGCCGCCTGATCTCATCGGTCCGCTCATGGCTCAGCCTCACGATATCCGCCTCGGTGAGCACGCGCCGTTCGCCGTTTCGACGATCCACGACGCCGACGCGCTCCGTGCACGAGTAGCACGGATCGACCGCCGCCGTGATGAGCCCCGCATCCGCCACGGTGTTGCCCGGTACGCTCACGTTGTTGGTGAGGATGTTGTTGAAGCTCGGCGCCCGCACCTTGTGGCGGATCGGCATGTTGCCGCCGTTCGATCGCACGTAATGAAACACCTCGCCGCGCGGCGCCTCGTACATGCCGAATCCCTCGCCGGGCGGCACCTCGCGGATCTCCGCGCAGATGTCCCCCGCCTTGGTGTCGGCGATGAGCGAGAGGCACTGGCGGATGATCTTTATCGATTCGAAATTCTCGAGCTGCCGGACGACGGCCTTGTCGAAGACGTCGCCGTGCTCGCAGAGGATCACCTTGAAGCTCACCTTGTCGTACGCGTCGATCGGATGGTCTCGGCGCGCGTCGATATCGTAGCCGGCCGAGCGAGCCGTGGGGCCGAGCGCGCCGTAGAGGCGGCACATCGTCTTGTTGAACACGCCAACGCCCTTCGTGCGGGCGTGGATCACGGGGTCGTCCACGATCGCCTTCGTGAGGAGGTCGTTCTCCTTCTCGAGGCGGTCGAGGAGCTTCAGGATGTTCGGAATCTCCTCCGCGGGCAGGTCGCGCCGGACGCCGCCCGGCCGCATGACCGCGTAGTGGTTGCGGTTCCCCGTGACCGCCTCGAGCACGTCGAGAAGCGGCTCGCGGAACTTCCACGTCCACATGAAGACGGTGTTGTATCCGAGAAAATGGCCCGCGAGGCCGGTCCAGAGAAGGTGGCTGTGGAGCCGCTCGAGCTCGGCGGCGATCACGCGGATGAACTGGGCCCGCAGCGGCACCTCGATCTGGCACAGATCCTCGACCGCCTTGACGTAGGCGAACGGATGAGAGCACGAGCAGATGCCGCAGATGCGCTCGACGAGGAAGGGAACCTGGTCCCACGTCTTGTGCTCGGAGAGGAGCTCGATCCCGCGGTGGCTCCAGCCGATCGTCTGATCGATCTTCACCACGCGCTCGCCCTCCACGTGGAGCTCGAAGAATTCGGGCTCCTCGAGGATCGGATGGAACGGGCCGATCGGGATCTTCTTCACCATTACGGATTCTTTCCTTTCGGAGGACGTCCCGCGACCTCGTCCGAGCGCCAGTCGCCGTCGTCGCGGTTGCGGACGAGCGGATGGTTGTCCTTCATCTCGCGCTTGGCCGGATAGAAATCGGCCGGCCGCGTATCGGACCGCAGCACTGGCCGCAGATCCGGGTGGTTCCGGAACGTCACTTCGTACATCTCGAACATCTCCCGCTCGATCCAGTTGGCGCCGGGTATCACGGGCGTGATCGAATCGAGCGTCGGATGCGGCTTGGCGGCGAACGTCTTGATCGTCACGTAGTAGTGCTCGCGGTCGAACGGCATGAAGAACATGACCTCGACGCCCTCTCGGTCGTCCACCGCGGCCCCCGTGTCGAAACGGGCGTCGAGCTCCTCGAAGAGGAACCGGGCGAGGTCGACCCAGATTTCGTTCTCCGCGTACACATAGACGCGCTTCGGCGAGCGCTCGGCGATCTTGACCTTTGCGCCGAACCGCTCCGCTATCCGCCGTTTCACTTCTTCGCGTTCCATGTCTCTCTCTTCGCCCGGGGCCGGCGCGACGGCGCTCCGCCCGCGGGACCTATAGCTGGCTCAGAACCTTCACGATCCCGGAGATGATCGTCTCCGGCTTCGGCGGGCATCCCGGAATGTAGGCGTCCACCGGTATGTACTTGTCCATCGGCCCGACGACGTTGTACCCGTCGCGGAAGATGCCGCACTTGCAGCCGCACGCGCCGAAGGCGACGACCTTGATCGGCCTCGGCGCCGCCTCGTAGAGGCGCCGCAGGCGCGGGAGCACGTTGGCCGTGACGGGGCCGCTCACGAGCAGCACGTCGGCGTGCCGGATGCTCCCGACGAGCACGACGCCGAAACGCTCCACGTCGAAGCGCGGCGTCAGGCAGTCGAGGATCTCGATATCGCAGTTGTTGCACGCACCCGTGTTCACGTGGAAGACCCACGGTGACTTTTTCAACGCCTTGAGCGCGAGCGACATCAGTGCCTCCGCATCAGTATCCGAGCGTCGCGAGGATCAGCGCGACGGCCGAGAGAACGAACATAGGGCCCCAGAAGAAACGCAGCGCATGATCGATCCGCACGCGCGGATTCGTATTCTTGACGACGACGATGATGACGACGATCGCGACGTACTTGAGGATCGACGTGAGGATCCTCCAACCGACGAAGTTCACGCCGCCCCAGAACATCGTGATGATGAAGAGCGGCATCACGAGGTACATGATCGCCGTGTTGAGACGAACGACGGCGAGCGGCGCCCCCGAGTACTCGATGTGCGTGCCGCCCGCGATCTCCGTCTCGGCCTCGGGGATGTCGAACGGGATGAAGCCGAGCTTCGCCTGCGCGCAGAAGATCGCGACGATGAAGGCGAGGACGCCCGAGACGCTGCCGAGCATCACGCCGTTGTACTCCTGATGGATGAGGATCTTCTCGAAGGAGAAGCTCCCGACCTTGACGACCGTCGTGAGCACCGCCATCACGAGCGGCAGCTCGTAGCCGAACATGAGCTTCATCTCGCGGCTCGCCCCGAGGATGCCGAGCGGGTTGCCCGAGGCGCTCCCGCCGATGATGAGGGCGAGCGCCGGAATCGTCATGATGTAGAGGACGACGATCGTGTCGCCGACGAAGGAGACCGTCGGATCGAGGTTCACGAGCCAGAGGATCGTCGATGCGAGCGTCGCCGCGGCGAGGCCGACGACCGGCATGACGAGGAACCCCGTCGTGCGGGCGCCGGCGGGCACGACGACCTCCTTGCCGAGGAGCTTTATCGTGTCGGCGAACGGCTGGTACCACGGCGGGCCGACGCGGTACTGCACGCGAGCGGTGACCTTGCGGTCGACCCACGTCGTCAGCAGCCCGACCACCGCCGAGAAAACGAACCCCGGGAAGAGGAGGTATTTCACTATGTAGCCGAATGCCGTCATCGTTTTCCTTGCTACCTCGGCAGCGTGAAGCGCACGAGGTACCGTCCGCCCTCGACGGCGCGCTTCACCTTTTTCTCGATCTCCTGAAGCTCCTCGAACACGAGCGCGCCCGACGTGCAGGTCGCCACGCAGCGGGGGTCCTTGCCCTCCGCGAGCCGGTCGGCGCAGAGGTCGCACTTCGGCGAGGTGTGCCACGTCGAGTACGGGAGCATGACGCCGAACGGACAAGCCATGATGCACGATTTGCAGCCGATGCAGAGGTTCCGCATCCGGACGATCGTGCCGTTCTCGTCCTTCTTGATCGCCTCCTGCGGGCACACGTTGAGGCAGAGCGGCTCCGCGCAGTGCCGGCAATGGAGCGGAAGGGTCGCCTTTTCCTGAACGTGCCCGTGCTTGAGGTGCCCCTGCCCGTGGTGTCCCGCCGCGCACGCCGCGGCGCACGAGCGGCACGACGTGCAGAGGTTCATGTTTATGTAGATTCTCTTTTCCATATCAGTATCCCGCGCTCTGGCGGCTGAGCTTCGCGGCGACCGGGCCGAGCACGATCTCGCCCGTCCCCGAGAGCCGCCACGGGAAGAGCTTGCGCACGGCGGGGAAATGGATCGTCGCCGCGACGACCTTGCCCGCGAGGCGCTTCGTTATCTCGACCGGCAGCACGATCTCTCCGCCGGCGGTCGAGACGTCGACGCGGTCGCCCTTCGAGAGCCGAAGCCCCGCCGCGATCTCCTCGGAGACCATGAGCACGGCGTCGGGGCAGGTGATCTCGGACCAGTGGAAATTCCTGCTCGCCGAGCCGTCGGCCGCGTGTACCGCTTCGCTCCACGGAATGAGAGCGATCTCCGCGCCGGCGATGTCCTTTTGGGCCGAGACGTACTCGGACCACTCGACCGAGAGGCCGTCCGTCGAGGCCGCGCGATTGGCGAGGCGCTTCGGGGCGCCCGCGGGAGCGAGCTCGCTCCCCATCTCCCGGGCGAGCATCACGAGAAAATCGCCGTCCGAAACGCACCCCGCGATCGGCTTCATGACGTCGGCGCGGACGAGATCCTCGCCGAAGGCCGGCGACACGGTGCCCGGCTTTTCCATGAGGGTGGCCGCCGGGATGACGATGTTGGCGCGCTCGGCGGTCTGATTCCAGAAGATCTGCGTCGTCACGGTGAAGCGCTTCTCGCGCATCGCCTTTTCGATCGGCCCCGCCGGATAGGCGGAGAAGAGGTCGAGCCCGAGGATGACGAGCGCCCGTAGCTCGGCGTCGGCGAGCTTGCGGATGCAGTCGCTCGCGCCGGACGCCGCGAGCGTCGAGTAGACGCCCCACGTGTTCTGCTGAACGAACTGTGGCACGAACTCCCGCTCTCCCGGCATGAGGCGCGAAAGCGCTTCGGCGAACGAATAGACGAGCGCCGGCGCGCCGAAGCGCCCGAATATGTTGGAGACGTAGACGGCGGTCTTCGCGGCGCCGAGCATCGACTGCGCGGCCCCCGTGATCGCGTCCTTCGAGACGCCGCCGAGCCGCTCGATCTCGGACCAGTCGGCCTTGTCGAGAAGCTGCTTGAGGCCCGCGGGGAGCTCGGCCTTCGTCTTTTCGGCGGCCGCCTTGAGGAGGCCGGCCGCGACAGCGGCCTCGCCGCCGGGTTTGCAGCGCAGGTGCCGGTTCGAGAACCACGCCGTGTGGTTCGTATCCGGGCTCACGACGATCGTTTCGCTCCCGCGCGCGCCGTACCGGCCGGGCAGGATGTTCTTGGCGGTGCAGGGATGCTCGGAGAACGGATCGCCGAAGACGAGCGAAACGGCCCGCTCGCCCGCGGGCTTCGGCCCGGCGGGCTTCACTCCCGAAAAGTCCCGGGCGAGGTGCGCGCGGAAGAGCGGCGCGTCGTCCGGGGCGAAGAGCGCGATATTCTCGGTGCCGACGACCTCGCGCGCGAACCGCGCCGCGAGCGCGGCCTCCTCGTTCGTGAGGTTCTCGCCGAGGAGCACGCCGATCGAGCCCGCGCCGTGGGCGGCCTTGACGTCGGCGAGGCTTTTGGCCGTCTCGCTCACGGCGGCGTCGATCGTCGTCCGCTCGCCGAGCATGAACGGGTAGTTGATGCGCTTCGGGTGGGAGAGGAGCTCGGCGACCGCGTTCCCGCGGGCGCAGAGGCTGCCCCCGAACTTCGAGTCCGCGCTCCGGTCCCAATCGACCGAGAGCAGCGCGTCCTTGCCGAAGATAGGTCCGCGCTCCCCGCCGGCGACGACGAGCGGGCAGGCGAGCGAGCAGAGCGGACAGTTGCCTTTCAGTTCCTTCATACGCCTTTCGCGGCGCCGGCCGCCTCGCGGGCCCGCGCCGGGAACGTTTATCAGCCGAACACGTTCGGAACGTGCTTGATCTTGTCGTAGCACATGTCGGGGCCGTCGACGCAGAGGTAGTAGTGCCCCACGTTGCAGCGGCCGCATTTTCCCATGCCGCACGACATCTTCCGGTTCATCGAGAGGTAGATCTGCGGCGGCTTGTACCCGACCTCGAGGAGCTTCAGCGTGACGAACTTGAGCATGATCTCGGGGCCGCACGAGACGGCGATCGAGTTGTCGAGATCGATGTCGAGCCCGTCAAGCAGCGTCGTGACGAGCCCCACGCGCCCCGTCCAGCCCGCCGCCGGGACGTCGATCGTGTTCGTGAAGTCGACGTTCGGCGCGGCCTTGGACCAACCGTCGTACTGGCGCTTGAAGCAGAGCTCCTCGGGGCTTCGGGCGCCGTATTTTATCGATACCCTCTTGTATTTCTTCGGGTTCTCGAGGAGGGCGTAGATGAGCGAACGGAGCGGCGCGAGCCCCACGCCGCCGCCCACGACGAGGGCTTCCTTGCCCTCGAGCTTCTCCATCGGATAGCCCTTGCCGAACGGGCCGCGCAGCCCGACCTCGGCGCCGGGCTTGAGGGCGTGGAGCGCGTCGGTGATCTTGCCCGTGCGCAGGATCGTGATCTCCATCTTCTCGGCGACGCTCGGGGACGAGCTCGGGGTGAACGGCGCCTCGCCGTATCCCGGCACGGTGAGCTGCATGAACTGGCCGGCCTTGAACTTGATCGGGCGCGACGGCGCGAGGACGAACGTCTTGATCGTCGGAGTCTCGACGATGACGTCCTCGACGACGGTTTCTATCGGGTAGTACGGATTCTTCATCTCGCTCTAGACCTTCGCGGCTTTCGCCGTTTTCTGTATCGTTCTGAGCGCTTCCCGCATGTCGATGCCCGCAGAGCACGTGTCGATGCAGCGCCCGCAGCCCGTGCAGAACACCGCGCCGTGGCTCTGCACGAGGTAATCGTACTTGTGGTAATAGCGGTGCTTCACCCGGTCGGTGAGACGCGGCCGCGGATTGAGCATCCCCGCCATCCGGGCGTAGCCCGTGACCTGGCAGGAATCCCACGTGAATATCCTCTGGAAATGCGACCCGTCCGCGCGCTGGTCGTAGAGGAGGAAACAGTAGCACGTCGGACAGATGTTCGTGCAGGCGCCGCACTCGACGCACCGCGCCGAGATGTCGTCCCACGCCTCGTCCTGCAGCGCCGCGCGAACGATCTCCGTGAGCTTCGCGTCCACCTTCGGGAAGGAGCGGTTCTGCTCCTCGAGCTTCCGGACGACCGCCCCGCGCGCGTCGTCGCGCATCTTCACCTGCGCGTCGCGCGTCTCGGCGAAGAGGTCCCTGCTCTCCTTGACGAGCTTCTCGCCGCGCTCGCTCGCCGCTTCGGCGAGGTAGCCGCCCTGAATCTTCGCGATCGATATGTCGCAGCCCTTCTCGGGCCACGGCTTGCCGCCGAGCAGGTTGCAGAAGCAGCTCGCGCCGCATTCTCCGCAGTCGGCGCCGATGAGAATCATCCGTTCGCGGCGGATTTTGTAGAAGGGATCGGTGAACTCCCCTTCCGTCTCGACCTTGTCCACGAGGGCGAGCGCCGCGAGATCGCATCCGCGCGCGCCGACGATCACGGTCGCCGGGAAGGTCTTCTCGTCCGGCATCTCGTCTCCCTCCGTCGAGGGGTACCCGGCGACGGGGCACCGCAGGAGCTGCGCGAAGGTCTTGAGCGGCTCGACCGTGCGGTAGCCGTCGAGAGCGAGGTTTTCGGGGAGGGGAAAGTTCTCGACGCGCTCGAGACGGAGCTTGCCCGACTCGGCGTTGCGCACGGGGACGAAAAGTTCCCCCTGCGCTGAGAGCTTCTTCAGGAAGCGCTCGAAGTTCGTTGCGTCAATAAAATACATGCGCTCGCGATTGAGGGACAAAATCGACCACTGAAGCGCGGCCCTTGCATCGAGTCGACGACGGCCCCAGTGGCCCGACAAAACAGCGCTAATTATCTATGATCGCGGACGACTGTCAAGGTATTTTTATTACTTTTCCGCGAGGAGCTTTTCGACCGCCTCCCGGAGCTTCGGCCCGCGCACGTTCTTGTAGCGGATGTTCCCCGCGCGGTCGACGAGGAAGGTCGCCGGGATCGCGCTCACGCCGTACGTCCTCGCTATCCCATTCTGCCAGCCCTTCCCGTCGAAGAGCTGCGGCCATTCCATCTTGTTTTCCCGTATGAAGTTGTCGAATTGGGTCCTGTTCTCGTCGAGGGAGACGCCGATGATCTCGAACCCCTTCTTGTGGAACTCGTTGTAGGTCTTTATGACGTTCGGCATCTCCATTCGGCAGGGAGCGCACCAAGCGGCCCAAAAATCGATGAGAACGACCTTGCCGCGGTACTTCGCGAGATCGACGTGCTTGCCCTGATGCGAGGTGCCGGAGAGGCCCGCCGCCGGAGCGCCGATCTTGACGCGCCGCAGCGCTTCGACGCGCGAGAGCTCGCCCGAGGCCGCCTCGACGATGCGCGGGTCCACGGCGAGCCCGGCGCCGGTCACTTCGCGGAGCAGCTTTTCGGCCTCGTCGTACCGCTCGAGCGCGATCTGGCTCGACGCGAGGACGAACGTGGCCTGCGCCCTCTGGTCGGGGCTCTTCTCTCCCGGCGCCTTCAGGTAGGCGTCGATATGTTCGATCGCCTTCGCGGGCGAGCCCGCGCTCGAGTAGATCCTGCCGAGCGCGAAGTGGGCCTCTCCCGCTTCGGGAGACTTCGGATGCCGCTTGATGAAATCCCCGAGCGATCGCTCGAGGAGCCCGAAATACTCGTGGGAACCCATGACGGGCTGCTTCGCGCGGAGCTCGTCCGTAAGACGTTTGAACTCGCGCGCCGCGTCGGTCTCGGCGAAGACGGCCGCCGCCGCGAGCGCGACGATCCCGGCCGCGAAGGCGGCGAACACCGCTCTCGATCTCATGCCCTGCACCTCTCGATATCTCCGGTCATAACGAGAGAGTGCGCCCCTGCGGGCGCACTCTCGAGGTCGACGTATTCCGAGCCGGCTACTTGCCGGTCTTAGGGGCCTTTTCCGACGCGTCCGAGACGCGCACGGTGCCGATAAGGTCGAGGTTGAGAACCTTGTACCTCGGATGGCTCGTGTGGATCTTGACCGAGCCCATGTACTGTCCAATCCTGCTCGAGGGGCGCACCCAGACGGTGCCCCGGAACGATTTGCCCGGAACGAGCTCCTGGATCTTCACGGTGATCTCGTCGCTCGTCGGCTCGACCTTGAGGATCTTGAGCGAATCGCCCCGCGCCGAAACGATGTTGAACTGGCGCTCGAAGCTCTTCGTCGCGCCGGGCGGAATCACCATTTCGCTGAAGTAGATGCGGTCGGGATGGAGCTCGACCTCGGGGGCGATCGTTATGGAGAGCTGCAGCTTCTTTTCCTTGAGCTTCGGATAATCGGTCGTGAGCACGACGCCCGCGACGAAGCTCTCCGGCGCCATCTCCTTCTTGCGCCATACCTTGAGGCGGTACTTCTTGCCCTTCTCGATCGTTTCGAGCTTGAGTCCGATCTTTTCCTCGAACCCCTTCCGCTTGGCCTCGTCGTCCCACCGCACGCCGGTGATGTTCACGGGGCTCGTGAGCAGGTTCGTGACGACGCTCTCGATCTTGAAGTCCTCCTCGACGAATCCGGCCCACCGGAGCTCCTTGGAGAACTCGAAGACCTTCTTGATGTTCATCTGAATGGACAGGCTGAAGCTCGCGTTCTCGGGGTCGTTCGTCCTCACGGCGAATTGCTTCTCCGAGAAGCCGGGGTAGAGCTTCCGTCCGTCGATCGTTACGTTTACCCGGCCCTCCTTCCCGGGAGGGATGGCCTTGTCGTAGTCGGCCACGGAGCAGCCTCAACCGGGTTTGACGCTGAGGATCTGGAGCTCTCCGGCGCCGGTGTTCTTTATGACGAACGAATGCGAGTAATCCTGCCCCTCGAGCACCTCTCCAAGGTTCACGGTCTTCTCCGAGACGACGGCGACCGGTTTCTTCTCCGCCGGGACGCCCCGAGGGTTCGTCTGGGCGAAACACGCCGCCGTGAAAACCCCGGCGAGGACGAGCGCGAGGGACAACACGATGATTTTTCTGCGCATAGCCGAACTGCCCTCCATACGGTTGCAATTCCTGAAGGGGCGACCAATCAATAGATTATACGCGATCGAGGGGGGTCGTTCCACTGAAATATTTCCCCGCGGGCGCCCGCCGGTTGCGGAACGCGGGCGGGAGGCGGCCGCCTTGACAGGGGGGGTGCAAGGCGTTATGTTCGCTCAAATGGCGCTGGCCGCGCTCGGAAAGGAAGGACCTCATGGCCGACAAATCTTTCAACGCGTTCGAGATGGCGCAGGCGCAGTTCGACCGCGTCGCGGGTCTTCTCGACCTCGACGAGGCGACGCGACAACTCCTCAGATATAACCTGCGCGAATATCACGTGAGCATCCCCGTCCGCATGGACGACGGGAGCCACAAGGTGTTCCGGGGATTCCGCGTGCAGCACAACGACGCGCGCGGCCCCGCGAAGGGCGGCATCCGCTTCCACCCGATGGAGACGATCGACACGGTGCGCGCGCTCGCCATGTGGATGACGTGGAAGTGCGCGGTCGTCGACATCCCGCTCGGGGGCGGCAAGGGCGGCGTCATCTGCGATCCGCACCACCTGAGCATGCGCGAGCAGGAGCAGGTCTGCCGCGGCTGGGTGAGGCAGCTCTCGAAGAACATGGGGCCCCTCACCGACGTGCCGGCGCCCGACGTCATGACGAGCGCGCAGCACATGCTCTGGATGCTCGACGAGTTCGAAACGATCCGCGGCGAGAAGCTCCCCGGCTTCATCACCGGCAAGCCGGTCGGCATGGGCGGCTCCCTCGGCCGGACCGAGGCGACGGGCTTCGGCGTGGTCTTCACGATCCGCGAGGCCCTCAAGGAGCTCAACATCCCGCCGAGCGAAACGACGGCGAGCGTTCAGGGGTTCGGCAACGTCGCGCAGTACGCCATCGATCTCTATCAGCAGATCTGGGGGAAGGTCGTCTGCGTCTCGTGCTGGGATCAGACCGACCAAACTTCCTACTCGTTCCGCAAGAAGAACGGCATCGATCTCGCCGAGCTGCGCGGCATCACCGACCGTTTCGGCGGCATCGACAAGGCCAAGGCGAAAGAGCTCGGCTACGAGATCCTTCCGGGGGAGGCGTGGCTCGAGCAGGACGTCGACATCCTCATTCCCGCGGCCCTCGAGAATCAGATCACCGCTGCGAACGTGAAGAAGATCGGCGACCGCGTGAAGATCATCGCCGAGGGCGCGAACGGCCCCACGAGCCCGGAGGCCGACGCCGCGATCGCGAAGCGGAAGATCTTCATGATCCCCGATCTCCTCGCCAACGCGGGCGGCGTGACCTGCAGCTACTTCGAGCAGGTCCAGTGCAACATGAACTACTTCTGGGAGAAGGACGAGGTGCTCGGCAAGCTCGACGTCAAGATGACCTCGGCCTTCGCCGCCGTGAGCGAGCTCGCGAAGAAGCGCGGGATCTACATGCGCGACGCCGCGTACGTCATCGCCGTCGGACGCGTCGCGCGGGCCTGCAAGGACCGAGGGTGGGTGTAAGAGCCCCTCTCCGGACGGCGACCGAACGATAACGCCGGAAGGCTCCCCCGGGGGGGGGAGCCTTCCGCGCCGACCCGCCGGCGGAAGAGCGAGGATCCTCGGCATGCGAAAGAGGATATACAGCCCGCACCGCGGATCCCTCGCGCGTTTCGACCGGCAGTTCCTTTCTTCGGCGTCTCGGTTCACCTACATCGGTTCGGGGGAGCTCGGCGGCAAGGCGCACGGCCTCGCCCGGGTCAAGGGGATCCTCGACGCGAAGTTCCGGAACGCCTTCGCCCCCGCCGTCGAGGTGGCGATCCCGTCCCTCACGGTCGTCACGACCGATCTCTTCGACCTTTTCATGAAGGAGAACGATCTCTTCGAGATCGCGTACTCGGGAGAGCGGGACGACCTCGTCGCGCACGCGTTCCAGCGCGCCTCTCTCCCCGTGCAGCTCGTCGGCGACCTGCGCGCGCTCGTCGAGCAGGTCCATACGCCGCTCGCGGTCCGCTCGTCGAGCCTCCTCGAGGACGCCATGTTCGAGCCGTTCGCGAGCGTGTACGCGACGAAGATGGTGCCGAATAACCAGCCGGACGCCGACACGCGCTTCCGCAAGCTCGCCGAGGCGATCAAGTTCGTCTACGCCTCGACCTTCTTCCGCTCGGCGCGCAACTACATGAAGGCGACCCACCACGCGACGATCGACGAGAAGATGGCGGTGATCGTGCAGGAGGTCGTCGGCGCGCGCTTCGGAGACCGGTTCTACCCGCACATATCGGGGGTGCTCCGCTCGTACAACTTCTACCCCGTCGGCTACGCGAAGCCGGAGGAGGGCGTGGCGGAGCTCGCGCTCGGACTGGGCCGCACGATCGTCGACGACGGCGTCGCGTGGTCGTTTTCGCCGAGCTACCCGCGGATCGACCCGCCGTTCAAGTCGACCCGCGACATGCTCAAGCACACGCAGACCCGGCTCTGGGCCGTCAATATGGGCAAGCCGCCCGAATACGACCCGATCAACGAAACCGAATACCTCGTCCAGGTCGGAATCGAGGAGGCGGAGTACGACGGAACGATCCGGCACCTCGCCTCGACGTACATCCCCGCGGACGACGCCGTCGAAATGGGGATCGAGGCGCGCGGACCGCGGATCGTCGATTTCTCGCCGATCCTCAAGGCGGGCCTCCTGCCGCTCCCCGAGCTGCTCCGTTCCCTCAAGGAGACGTGCGAAGAGATGCTCGGCGCCATGGTCGAGGTGGAGTTCGCCGTGACCCTCGACCGGGAGCGCTGCGCCCCGGCGTCGTTCGGCTTTCTGCAGGTGCGCCCGATGGTCGTCTCGACGGCGGCCGTCGATCTCGACGAGAATGAGCTCGCCGGGGAACGCGTCCTCCTCTCCTCGGAGACGGTGCTCGGCAACGGCGCGCTCGACACGATCCGCGACATCGTGTACGTGGACCCCGATCGCTTCGACGTCATGAAATCCCGCGAGATCGCCGCCGAGATCGAGCGGCTGAACGGCCCGCTCGTCGAAGCGCGGCGGCCCTACCTCCTCATCGGCCTCGGCCGGTGGGGGACGACCGACCCGCTCGGCGGGATCCCGGTGGATTTCGGCCAGATATCCGGGGCCGCGGTGATCGTCGAGGCGTCGCTGCCGAACCTGGCGTTCACGCTGAGCCAGGGATCGCATTTCTTCCATAACGTCACGAGCTTCAAGATCCTCTACTTTTCGATCCGCCATCACGACGAGCACGGCATCGACTGGGGCTGGCTGCGGCGGCAGGAGCGCCGGTGGGACGGCGCGTTCGCGAGCCGCGTCGAGCTCGCCGCCCCGCTCCTCGTGAAGGTGGACGGCCGGAGCGGCCGGGGAGTGATCCTCCATGACTGACAATCCGAGAAAACTCGACGACATCATCCGGTTCTCGCGCGAGCGCGAGAAGGAGCTCGAGTGCCTCTACCGGATCGAGGAGATCCTCAAGAAACCGGGGCTCGAGATCGACCGGGCGATCGAAGCGATCGTCGACGCCGTCCCGTCCGGCTGGCAGTACCCAGAGGTCTGCCGGGTGAGGATCGACGTCGGCACCGAAACGTACGCGCCGTCCGGTTTCGAGGAGACGCCGTGGGCGCAGAAAGCCGATATCTTCGTGCAGGGCAAGAAGGCGGGCGAGATCGGCGTCTACTACACGAAGGAACTGCCGCCCGCCGACGACGGTCCCTTCCTCACGCACGAGGCGAGGCTGCTGCGGGCGATCGCCGACCGGCTCGGCAGCTTCATCTTCCACCGCAGGATCGAGCAGGCGGTGAAGGACCTGCCCGGTTTCAAGCCGGACGAAGGCGGCGGCGACTGGCAGGTCGTTCTCGAGCTCCTGCGGCAGACCGATCGGAACCTCTTCGTCGCCGTGACCGAGCGCATGCTCAACCTCCTCTGCTGGCGGGGCGTCGAGGAGGCGGAGCGGCTGCGCGAGAGATCCGGCGAGCCCGAGACCGCCGCTCCGGACGAGTCGTCCGGGCTCGTGAACCGGCCCGGGCGCCGGGCGGTCCTCGAGATCACGGACGAGAAGAGCCGCGAGATATTCGGGATCGCCGCCGAGCATTACACGGACGACCAGCTTCTCGCGTACATCCGGAACTGGATACTCGACGACAAGCTCAAGTTCCTCGTCCGCGTCGCGAGCCGGAACCTCCCCCTCGCGGAGGTGATCGACGCGCTCCGGCAGTACCGGGACATCCATACCGAAGGGGTCGAGCTCTCCGCCGCCTCGAAGAAAGGCGTGCTCGTCTCGCTCATACGCCGCTTCCTTTCGAGCCAGCTCAACTACATCCGGATCGCGAAGAGCTACGTGGACGTGAAGGATTTCTTCGAGTTCCTCGACCGCACGATCTACTCCACGGAGAGCAGCGGAAAGCTCGGCGGAAAATGCGCGGGGCTTTTTCTCGCGCGCCAGATCATCGAGAAGTCTCCCGAGTCGAACGAGCTGCTGCGCGGGATCAAGACGCCGCGGAGCTGGTACATCACCTCCGATATCCTGCTCCGGTTCCTCAGCTACAACAACATGGACGAAGTCGCGGAGCAGAAGTACAAGGACGTCAACCAGGTCCGTCTCGAGTACCCGCACGTGATACAGACGTTCAAGAACGCGCGGTTCCCGTCCGAGATCGTGCAGGCGCTCTCCGTGGTGCTCGACGAGTTCGGCGACCGTCCGCTCATCATCCGCAGCTCGAGCCTCCTCGAGGACAGTCTCGGCTACTCCTTCTCGGGAAAATACCGGAGCCTGTTCCTCGCCAATCAGGGCTCGAAGCAGGAGCGCCTCGAGGCCCTCATGGACGCCATCGCCGAGGTGTACGCCTCGGTCTTCGGGCCGGACCCCATCGAATACCGCGCCGAGCGCGGGCTCCTCGACATCAGCGAAGAGATGGGGATCATGATACAGGAGGTCATCGGCACGCGGATCGGCGACTATTTCCTGCCGGCGCTCGCGGGCGTCGCCTTCAGCCGGAACGAGTTCCGGTGGTCGCCGCGCATCAAGCGCGAGGACGGCCTCATCCGCATGGTGCCCGGGCTCGGCACGCGCGCCGTGGACCGCACGAGCGACGATTATCCGGTTCTCCTCGCGCCGGGGCAGCCGGGGCTCCGCGTGAACGTGGCGATCGAGGAGATCGTCTACTACTCGCCGAGAAAGCTCGACGTCATCAACCTCAAAACGAACAGCTTCGAGACGATGGACGCCTCCGAGCTTCTTCGCCGGCACGGCGACTCGATCCCGATGCTCGAGAAGCTCGTCTCCGTGTACGACGGGCAGAACCTCCGGCGGCCGCTCGCGATGGGCGTCGACGCCGGCGCGGACGCCCTCTATTTCACCTTCGAGGGGCTCATCTCGGACAACGCCTTCGTCCCGCGGATGAACGGGCTCCTCAAGCTGCTCGAGGCGAAGCTCGGCACGCCCGTCGACATCGAGTTCGCGCACGACGGGCGCGACTTCTACCTCCTTCAGTGCCGTCCGCAGAGCTTCGGCGAGGACGCGGCCCCCGCGCCGATCCCGAAGGACGTGCCGCGCGATTCGATCGTCTTCTCCGCCCGGCGCCACGTCTCGAACGGCCGCGTGCCCGATATCACGCATATCGTGTACGTCGATCCCGAGGCGTACGGCGCCCTCCCGGAGCGGAGCGACCTCCTCGCCGTCGGGCGCGCCGTCGGCCGTCTCAACAAGCTCCTCCCGAAGCGGCAGTTCATCCTCATGGGGCCCGGGCGGTGGGGCAGCAGGGGCGACATCAAGCTCGGCGTGAACATCACCTACTCGGACATCAACAAGACGGCGGTCCTCGTCGAGATCGCGCGCCGGACCGGGGGCTACACGCCCGATCTCTCCTTCGGCACCCACTTCTTTCAGGACCTCGTCGAGGGGGAGATCCGCTACCTGCCGCTCTACCCCGACGACGAAGGGATCGTCTTCAACGAGCGGTTCCTTCTCGGCGCGCCCAACATCGTGGCCGATCTGCTGCCCGAGTACGCGCACCTCGCCGGCGCGCTGAGGCTCATCGACGTGCCGGCCTCGACGGGCGGCAAGGTGCTGCGCGTGCTCATGAACGCCGAGCTGAACGAGGCGATCGGCATCCTCGCCGAGCCTCACGCCGGAGCGGAGCTCCCCGCGGCGACGCAGGACGACGCCTCGCGGCCCGCCGAGCAGTTCTGGGTATGGCGGCTCCGCATGGCCGAGCGCATCGCCCTCGAGACGGACGCCGAGCGGTTCGGCGTGGCGGCGATGTACGTCTTCGGTAGCACGAAGAACGCGACCGCGGGCCTCAAGAGCGACATCGACCTCCTCGTGCACTTCCGCGGCACCGCTGCGCAGCGCGCCGATCTCCTCTCGTGGCTCGGAGGCTGGAGCCTCGCCCTCGACGAGATGAACTACCAGCGCACGGGCTACCGCACCGGCGGGCTCCTCGACGTGCACGTCGTGACCGACGAGGATATCGAGAAAAAGACGAGCTACGCGATCAAGATCGGCGCCGTCACCGACGCCGCCCGTCAGCTGCCGATGAAGAAGACGGGGGAATAGCCGTCAGAGGAGCTCCCGCGAGGCGCCGTCCGGATCCTCCAGATCGAACCTCACGAGCGCGAGCTCGGGCCCGTCGTGGGCCGCCGAGAGGGCGACGGTGCGCCCGATCCGCGCGCGCCACGTCCCCGTCAGGCGCGCCGACTC
The DNA here is from genome assembly GCA_002403075.1 of bacterium UBP1_UBA4783. Classification (GTDB taxonomy): domain Bacteria; phylum Krumholzibacteriota; class Krumholzibacteriia; order Krumholzibacteriales; family Krumholzibacteriaceae; genus SSS58A. Next base: position 23,613 of record DHHB01000042.1, read on the forward strand.
GTGAACGTGGCCGTGGAGGGTCACGAGCGGGGAACGCTCCTCGATGAAGCGGCGTATCGCGATGCTCCCGACGTGAACGTCGAGCGGAACGTGGTCGATCTTCATCCCGTCGAGGGCAGCGCGGTCGAGCCCCGACTCGTGCGGCGGCGCGTGGAAGAGGAAGACCGCGTTCGAAAGGTCGTCGGAGCCGGCGAGGGCGGCGAGGTCATCCTTGATCGTCGCGAACTCGATCTCGTCGCGCGGCACCTTGACCGTGCGCGCGCCCTCGTCGGGCGGCACGCATCCCGGATCGACGTGCCGCGAGACGTCGTACCGCTCCCAGTCCTTGAGGCGGAACGGCGTCGGAGGGACGTAGGAGTAGCCATACACGGTCCAGCGGTCGAGCTCTTCCTTTCGTCCGTGCACGTAGGAGATGAGCCCCGCACGCCCGGCGTCCTCGAGCGTCTTCTCGGCGAGCCGCCCGTCGTCGTTGCCGAGGATGACGAAGACGCGGGGGTAGTCCGCGCCGAGCTCCTCGCGAAGACGCGCCAGCTCCGCGAGGAAATACCCCGAGAGAAAATCCCCCTCGCCGCCGCGGCCGGCGAAATGCGGGAGGATGTCCCCGCCGACGAAAACGGCGCGCGGCCGCTCGCGGGCGATCGCGTCGAAGAGCTTCCGGCAGCGGTCGCGCCGCCCGTGCAGGTCGGATACGAAGAGGCATTCCGTCATACATCCCCCGTGGAACCGCCGCTCGGTCGACGCGCGCTGCTTCGCGCGCTCGGGCGGCGGACCGCGCCCGCCTTCTCGAGCGCCCGCGATACCCGCGTCGCCTCGCGCGAGCGGGCGGCGGGCGCCATCATACCATATTTTCCCTTTTCCTTTGCCCCCGCATCGCGTAGATTTACTCCCGCCGGCGGGCCGACGTTGATAATAATCGCGACAGCGGTTGTATGCATACGGTGGAAGGATCGGGCGCGCGCCCGCCGCCGAACATGGCCAATCAAGAGAAAAACAAAGAGATATACATGGATCACATCGCCGCCGGGCCGGTCCGCCCGGAGGCGGTCCGGGCGATGGCCGCGCTCCTCGAGGACGGCTTCGGCAATCCGCAGAGCGTGCACTCGCGCGGGCAGGCCGCGGCCGAGGCGCTCGCCCGGGCGCGCGAGCAGGTGGCCTCGCTCGTCGGCGCGGATCCGTGGGACGTGATATTCACCGCCACGGGCTCCGAGGCCAACAACCTCGCCCTGAAGGGGATCGCCCCGGGGCGCAGGAAGAAGTCGAACCGCATCGTCGTCTCCGCGATCGAGCATCTCTCGGTCCTGAACCCCGCGCGCACGCTCGCCAAGGACGGCTACGAGCTCGCGATCCTGCCGGTCGACGGGCACGGCCTCGTCTCCCCGGAGCGCCTCCGCGAGGAGCTCGCCGCCGGCGCGGCGCTCGTCTCCGTCATGCACGCGAACACCGAGATCGGAACGATCGAGCCGGTCGAGGAGCTCGCGGCGGTTTGCCGCGAGCGCGACGTGCCGTTCCATTCCGACGGATGGGGCGCGGCAGGCGTCGTCCCGGTCGACGTGAAGAGGCTCGGCATCGGCGCCTATACGATCGCCGCCCAGAACTTCGGCGGGCCGCCCGGCGCCGCGGCGCTCGTCCTTCCGAAGGGCACCCCCGCCCGCCCGTTCATCGAGGGGGGGGTGCAGGAGCGCGGACTGCGGGCCGGGCAGGAGAACATCCCCGCGATCGCCGGCATGGGGATCGCGGCGGAGCTCGCGATGCGGGATATGGAGAACAACGCCGCGCGCACCCTCGCCGTCCGCGACGCGCTCGTCGAGCGGCTCCCGCGGGAGATCCCCGACGTCGTCGCGACGGGGCATCCGGAGCGCCGCCTCCCCAACAACGCGAGCTTCTGCGTGAAGTACATCGAGGGCGAAGGGATGCTCCTCTTTCTCGACCGGACGGGTATCATGGCGGCGAGCGGCTCGGCGTGCACGTCCAAGGCCCTCAAGGGGAGCTACGTGCTCGAGGCGATCGGCGTCGAAACGGCCGTCGCGCAGGGATCGATCGTTTTCACGATCGGACCGGAAAACTCGATCGAGGACGTCGACGCGATCGTATCGGCGATGAAGCCCGTCGTCGCGCGGCTGCGCGAGATGTCACCGTTATACAGAAGGAAGTAAGGCCATGGCTCTCTACAGCGACAAGGTGATGGATCATTTCATGAACCCCCGCAACGTCGGCGACATCCCCGGCGCGGACGGCGTCGGCGAGGTCGGCAATCCGGTCTGCGGGGACATGATGACCTTCTACATCAAGGTGAAGGACGACCGGCTCGCGGACGTGAAGTTCAAGACGTTCGGCTGCGGCGCCGCGATCGCCGTCTCGAGCATGGTGAGCGAGATGGCGACGGGGAAGACGCTCGACGAGGCGATGAAGATCACGAACGAATCGGTCGCCGAGGAGCTCGGCGGACTCCCGAAGAACAAGATGCACTGCTCGAACCTCGGCGCCGACGCGCTGCACGCGGCGATCGAGAACTACCGCTCGCGCAAGCGGGGCGAGCCGGCGGCCGCGGCGACCGCCGCGCACGGGCACGATCACGACGAGTGCACGTGTCCGTTCTGCGACGCCGAGATCGACAAGGAAGATCCGATCTGCCGCCGCTGCGGCGTGGAGTTTCTCGAATGCCCGGCGTGCGGCAAGCTCGCCTCGAACAAGGACGCGGCGTGCCCGCACTGCGGCGCGGCGATGGGAAAGAAGGAATAGGCCCCCGGGGCCGCGAAACGCCATGCCGCGACGTGAGCTCGTCCAGAAAATTCTCGCGCTCAAGGCGGAGCGCGGCGCCGTCATTCTCGCCCACAACTACCAGCCCCCCGAGATCCAGGACGTCGCCGACCGGCTCGGTGACTCGCTCGACCTGAGCCGCTTCTCGGCGTCCGCGAGCGAGCGCGTCATCGTCTTCTGCGGCGTGCACTTCATGGCGGAGACGGCCGCGATCCTCGCGCCGGAAAAGACCGTCCTCCTGCCGGACCCCTCTGCGGGCTGCCCGATGGCGGACATGATGAGCGCCGAGGCGCTCGGAGCTCTCAAGCAGAAGCATCCGGACGCCGTCGTCGTCACCTACGTGAACTCGACGGCGGAGGTCAAGGCCGAGACGGACGTCTGCTGCACCTCGGCGAACGCCGTCGCCGTGGTGCGGTCGGTTCCCGCCGGCCGCCCGGTCATTTTCGGCCCCGACAAGTATCTCGGCGGGTGGGTCAAGAAACAGACGGACCGCCGGATGATCGTCTGGAACGGCTGGTGCCCGACGCACCAGAAGATCTTCCCCGAGCAGATCGAACAGCTTCGGAAGATCCACCTCGACGCGGTCGTCATGGTGCATCCCGAGGTGAATCCGGCGGTGGCCGAGATCGCCGACGTCGTCCTCGGCACGGGCGGCATGCTCCGCTACGTGAAGGAGAGCGCGGCGACGACCTTCATCGTCGGCACCGAGATCGGCATGGTGTACCGCCTCAAGAAGAAGTTTCCCGACAGACAATTCGTCGCCGCGTCGAAGCACGCGCTCTGTCCGAATATGAAGAAGATCACGCTCGAGAAGGTCGTTTCCGCGCTCGAGCGTCTCGAGCCCGCGATTACGGTGGCGCCGGACGTCGCCGGGCGGGCGCGCGCCGCCATTCAGCGGATGGTCGAGATAGGCTGACGCCGGGGCGCCCGGCGCGCCGACGCGCCGACGCGGACGTTCATCACGCAATGAAGCTGATCCTCGACGAGAAGAAGCTCTTCGCCGCCTCGTTCGCGGCGCTCGTCGCGTTCCATCTCCTGATCGTTTTCACGAGCCGTCTCTTCCCGTTCACCGATCTCCCCGACCACCTCGCGGCGGCGACCGTGGTCCGCCACATCGACGATCCGGGGAATCCTTTCGCGGAGCTCTACCGCGTGGAGCCGGGGCTTCGGCCGAACACGGCGCACACGCTCTTCTGCGCGCTGCGGGTGTTTCCCTCGGTCGAGTCGGCGAACAGGGCGCTTCTCGCCCTCTACGTCGTGCTCCTCCCGCTCTCGGTCTTCCTGGTAATAAGGAAGCTCGGCGGCAACCCGTGGTACTCGCTCCTCTCGTTCCTCCTCCTCTACAACTACAACGCGAGCTGGGGCTTCATGGGCTTCGTTCTGGCCTCGCCCCTCGTGCTGCTCTTTCACCGGCTCTTCGTGATCGACGGCGCCGCCCTCGGCTCCTCGCGGCGCGCGGCCCTCGCGGCCCTGTGGCTCACGGGGATGTACTTCGTCCATATCCTCGCGGCTCTCTTCGCGCTCCTCGTCTTTCTCGCGGGCATACCCTTCGTCGCGAAGCGGACGTGGCGAACGCTCTCGCGATGCTTCCTCGTCGCCCATCCGCTCCTCATCATGACCCTCGGTTGGTGGCGCGCGGAGAACCGCGGCGCCGAGGGCCCGGGGCTCGGGAGCTTCCTCTCGTCGTATTACCGCGGCGAATATCTCGCGGGGCTCGCGGAGCGGCGGCACCTCTTCGTCTTCGACAACTACCACCTGCGCGACGGCTGGCCCGGGTACGCGCTCGCGCTCGTCTTCACGCTCGGCGTCTTCCTCGCCGCCACGGCGCCTCTCGTCGCCGCTCGGCGGCGCGCGCGCGCCCGCACGGGCGACGCCGAGCCGGTCGCGGAAGCGGCGGAGCGCCGGCGGAGGCTCGCCGGGGCCGCGCCGCTCCTCGTCGCCGCGCTCCTCTGCTGCCTCGTTCTCCCGAACGGAATACCGCGGCAGTCGGTGCTCTACGAGCGCTTCTCCGTCTTCCTCTTTCTCGGGCTCGCCGCCGCGGGAGGCGCGTTCGCGGGGCGGCGGATCCCGCGGCCTGCGATCGCGGCGTTCGTCGCGCTCGCGATCCTTCACGGCGCGCTCTGGGCCGAGCACTTCGTCTCGTTCAACCGGGAGAACGAGCGGTTCGACGCCGCGTTCCTCGGGAGCCCCTCCGGGGGCGGGAGGCTCGCGGGGCTCGTGTACGACTACCGTTTCCGCGGCCGCCCGACGTACATCCATTTTCCGAGCTACTACACGGTGTGGGAGCGGGGCGCGGCGACGGCGAAGTTCGCCGACTTTCGATTCGGAACGGTGAGGCGCCGGGCCGGCGGCGACGACATTCCTCATTACCTCGAGTGGATCGGCAAGACCGGCTCTTACGACGGCCGGTACGCCGGCATGGAGCTCCTCCTCACGCGCGGCGTCGTCGCGGACGCAATGGCGCTCGAGGGTTTCGATCACATCCGCGATTCGGGGAAATGGTCGCTCTTCGCGAAGCGCGGAAACCCCGCGCCGGCCGCCCGGCCGGTTATCCCCTGAAATTCATTGACTGCCGGCCCGCCGTGAATTATCTGTAAGCTCTTTAGGAGGTATCGAACATGCGTTTACGACTCGCGCTCGTTCTCGTCGCCGCGACGATTCTCGTCCCGCTCGCCGCGCCCGCCGCGGAGACGGCTCCGGCCTACACCTTCAAGTGGAGCGGCTATATCAAGGCGGACTTCGCGTACGACGAAACCCGCGTGAGCACCGGGAACTACGCCCTCTATGTGCTCGAGCCCAAGCCCGCGGGCGCCGCGAAGAACGACGTACTGAGCGCCACGGCGCGCGAGACGCGCCTCGGCTTCGATTTCAGCTGGCTCGAAGGGGATTACCGGACGGACGCGAAGGTCGAGATCGATTTCTACGGGCTCGGCGTCACGTCGGCGAGCCTCACCGCTCAGGAAAACAAGGCGGCCCCCATGCTGCGCCACGCCTACGTGCAGGTCGCCCGCGGCCGCTGGTCGCTGCTCGCGGGGCAGACGAGCGACGTCATGTCGCCGCTCGTGCCGAAAACGGTGAACTACACGGTCTGCTGGGATCAGGGCAACATCGGATACCGCCGTCCGCAGCTTCGCCTCTCGACCTTCGCGAACCCGTCGGAGAGGGCGAAGTTTTCTCTCGCCGTCGCGGCGGCGCGCACCATCGGGGGCGACCTCGACGCCGACGGAGTGGACGACGGCGCCGACAACGCCGCGCCGACGATCGAGGGACGTCTCGGCGCCGTTTTGAAGCCGTGCAGCCGCAGATCGTTCGACGTCGGCGTCTCGGGGCACTACGGCAAGGAATCGTGGGCGGCCGACGCCGAAGAGGTCGAGTCGTGGTCGGCGAACGCCGATCTGCGGGCCATGTTGAGCGCGAAGCTCGAGCTGTCGGGAGAGTACTTCGTCGGCCGGAACCTCGGCGGGTACCTCGGCGGCGTCGGACAGACGGTGAATCCGCTCGGCGAGGGGATCGGCGCGAAGGGCGGCTGGGCGCAGGTCTCCTATACGCCCGTCGGGGGCCTTTGGATCAACGCCGGCTACAGCGTCGACGATCCGGACGAGGAAGATTTAAACATCGCCGCGGGCGGCGCGCAGAAGACCTTCATCGACCGGAACGAAAATATCTTCGGCAGCGTCTTCTATAGCCTCACGAGCAACGTGCAGGCGATGTTCGAGGTCTCGCGGATGACGACCGCGTACCTTTACAAGGTGTACGACGACGGCACGCTCCTCGAGGATTCGAAGGAGTTCGATAGCTGGCGTGCGCAGTTCGCGCTGAAGGCCGCTATAAAATAGCGCCGCTGCGAAGCGTAGCATCGCTTTTTCGGTTATTCGGAAGCAAGGGCCCGCAGGATAGCGCGCATCTTATCTTCGCTGAAGTCGTTTCCGTAGAAGCGCAGAAAGAGCTCACGTTTCATGTCGACGGATTCGCCTCGCCGCGCGGCCTCGGCCCGGATGCCGGCAGCCGCGAGGACCTTCGCGGTTTCGAACATTCCGCACGCCATCCGGAGCCTCTGAACCGGCGCGAGGGACATGATGAGCCGCCGGTGCAGCTCTTCCATCTTCGGCGAAGTGTCCTTCATCCCTCTTTGACCTTCTCGGCGAGATCGCGAACGCCGAGCGCGTCGGCCCATTCGAACACATACTTCCAGTCGAGGCCGCGAACGGAAGCCGCAATAGCGAATGCGTCTTTCATCTGAAGCTGCGATTCGGCGTCCCGCGCCCAAAGAAGCTTCGAGAGAAGCAAATCCTCCGGCGCAACGACCCAGAGCGGGACTCCCTCGAGGTCGATGCGGAGCCTTCTCGAAAACTCCATATTTCGATACGGCTCGTCCTTGCGAACGATACAATCGACCTTGATGAGCGATTCCCTGTGAATCGCGTTGAACATGCCGCGACGACGCGCCGCGTCCTCCACCTCGGCCCGATCGATGTAGCAATCCTTCTCGAACAGCGCCGCGACGCGAGCGGCGTCGCCGCCGCCGATATCAATGACGATGTCGAGATCGCGGGTCATCCGGGGCGCGGCGTAAAGAGCCAGCGCAACGGATCCCGTGAGCATGTAACGGATGCCGCCCTTGTCAAGGCGTTCGGCGATATCTTTCAAGAGTGCGGACTGCTCGTCCATGACCATCTCCCGCCGCCGCTACTCCTTCGGCAGGGCGCTCATGCCGTGGCGCTTCGCCTCGCCCGTCATGAGATCCCGCAGATGCGCATCCACCGCCGGGTCGAGCGGCTCGGGGGAGTGCGAGGCGAGGATCTTCTCGACGCGCTCGGAGGCGCGCCGGAGGGCGTCCTTGCTCCCCTGCTTCCGCCACTCGTCGAGGGCGTTCCGGTCGACGACCTCGTCCGGGAAGTAGGCCTCCTTGCGAAACCAGCGCATCGTGTGGGCGAGCGCGAGGAAGCTCCCGCGCTCGATCCCCTCGCGCATGAGCTCGGGAGAGACGATCGGATCGTCGCGGAACTCGATCCCCGAGGCGAGGCGCAGCGCCATGCCGCAGACCTCGTTGTCGAGGACGAGCTTCTCGAGGCTCTGGCACGACTCGAAATCGAGCATGCCGGGGCCCGAAATATTGTTGATGCCCGAGAGGGCCGCGATCACGGCCCCCATCGCCGTCTCCATCCCCGCCTGATAGTCCGGGAGCTTCGAGTCGGAGAGCGCCATGTACGCCTGCACGGGGAGCCCGAGATGCTTGCCGATCTCGGCGTACGCGCCGTCGATCATCATCGTCTCGACGGCGCCCATCGGGGTGGTGCCCTTCCGCATGTCGAAGCATGCCGGAGAGCCGCCGTACACGATCGGCGCTCCCGGGGAGGCGAGCTGGTGGATGACGATCCCGCTCAGGCACTCGGCGCAGTGCTGCACCACGGCCCCGGCGAGCGTCACCGGGGAGGTGGCCCCCGTGAGCGGCATCGAGATGAGCTCGGCCACGAGCCCCGTCCGCGCGCATTCGATGAGCGCCTGAGCCGTGAGATCGCTCCATTTGAGCGGCGGCGAGGGGCAGCAGTCGAAGATCGCGTTCGGCTTCTCGCGCAGCGTCTCGGCGTCGCCCGCGACGGCGGCGAGCATCTCGTGCATCACCTTGAACGCCTCGACCTTGAAGGTGCCGGTCACGATCGGTTTCGAGGAGTGCCGGAGCCCCACGAAGACGCGGTAGCGGTCCTGTATATCCTGAGGCACGTCGCTCGATATGAGCCCCGTGCTCTGGGCCGCGTAATGCGGGAGGGCGTCGGTGAGCGTGACGAAGCGGACGAGGTCGGCCGTGACCGCGTCGCGCGCCCGGGCCTCGCGGGCGTCGTAGATGCGCAGCGCCGCCGATCCCGGATTGAAATGAACGCGGTCTCCGCCGAGGTCCATCGCCGGCTCGCCGCGGCGGTCGTAGAGAACGACGCGCGACGGGGCGCTCTCGACCGCTTTCTCGACGACCGCGGCCGGGATCTTCACGCGGCGCGTCGACTTCTCGACGCGGCATCCCGCGCCGTCGAGCATCGCCGACGCCTCTTCGTTCTCGACGAAGACGCCGACCTCGGAGAGGATGCGCTTGGCGTCGTCGACGATCTTCCTTCTCGCGTTCTCGCTGAACCACGCGACACGCGGGGTCGTTTTCTTCTCCACGACTCTCCTCCCTCTAATCCGGCCGGTACTCGCAATCCTTCCGGCCGCAGTTCTCGCACGAGTTCTCGCTGCGGAGCGTCTCGGGCTCGCGCGCTACGTGCACGGCGAACGATATCGATTTGCGCGGGATCATCATGAAGCTCGGGCTGAGCCGCACGCCGATCCTCTCCGCCGGCACGAGATCGAAGATCATCCGCTGCTCCCGGACGTCCCAGTCGCCGTACCCGGGGCTCGCGCGGCAGCTCGTCTTGAGTCCTTCGCGCGCCGCCTCGGCGCCGATCAGCCGGTCGATGCGATCTGCGACCGCCTCGGCCGCGACGGATCCCGCGGCGTCGAGGATGACGGCCCGCAGGATCTCGTCCCGCGCGGCGAGGCGCGACACCTCGTCCTCGAGGCGGGGGCCGATGGTGCAGACGCAGAACGCCATCCGTTCGAGGCGCGCGAACACGGTCGAGCCCGCAAGATCACTCCCCGCGGCGTACACGTACACGCCGCGCGGCTCGACGAGGGCTCGCGCGGCCTCGAGCGCCTCGGCGAGGGGTTTCT
>DHHB01000051.1 GCA_002403075.1 bacterium UBP1_UBA4783
TAGTCGCGCAAGGAGTCGTCGATGAGCAGCACCAAAATCGGCATTATCGGACTCGGGTACGTCGGCCTGCCGCTCGCGGTCGAGTTCGGCAAGCTGTACGACACGGTCGGTTTCGATATCAACGCGAAGCGCGTGGAGGATCTGAAACACGGAATCGACCGTACGCTCGAGACGAGCGCCGAAGAGATCAAGGCGGCCAAACGCCTCCTCGTGACGACAGCCGTCGAGGATCTCCGTCCGTGCAATTTCTTCGTCGTCACCGTGCCGACGCCGATCGACGAATACAAGCGGCCCGACCTCACGCCCGTCGAGCGGGCGACGGAGACCGTGGGGAAGGCGCTCAAGAAGGGGGACGTCGTCGTCTACGAGTCGACGGTGTACCCCGGATGCACCGAGGAGTTCTGCGTGCCGATCCTCGAGCGGCTCTCGGGGCTCGTCTTCAACAGGGATTTCTTTTGCGGCTACTCGCCCGAGCGCATCAATCCCGGCGACAAGCAGCACACGGTGACCAAGATCAAGAAGGTCACGAGCGGCTCCACCCCCGAGATCGCGCTCAAGGTGGACGAGATCTACCGCTCCATCATCGCCGCCGGCACGCACCAGGCGTCGTCGATCAAGGTGGCGGAGGCGGCGAAGGTCATCGAGAACTCGCAGCGCGACATCAACATCGCGTTCGTGAACGAGCTCGCGCTCATCTTCGATCGTCTCGGCATCGACACGCTCGAGGTGCTGGAGGCGGCGGGCTCGAAGTGGAACTTCCTGCCGTTCCGCCCNNACAAGGCGCAGGAGATCGGCTACCACCCCGAGGTGATCCTCGCGGGGAGGCGCATCAACGACAACATGGGGATCTTCATCGCCGGCAGGGTCGTGAAGCTCATGATCCACAAGGGGCACCGGGTGCAGGGCGCGCGGGTGCTCGTGCTCGGCGTCACCTTCAAGGAGAACTGCCCCGACATCCGCAACTCGCGCGTCGTCGACGTCGTGCGGGAGCTCAAGGACTTCGGCTGCGAGGTCGACGTGCACGATCCGTGGGCCGACAGCGGCGAGGTCGCGCACGAATACGGCTTTCCGCTCGTCGATCGGAAGGCCCTGGCGGCGGGCGCCTACGACGCCGTCGTTCTGGCCGTCGCGCACGATGCGTTCCGCGAGCTCGACGTCGCCGCCCTGAAGGGCGAGAACGGCGTCATCTTCGACGTGAAGGCCTTTCTCGACAAGAAGATCGTGGACGGGAGACTGTAGATCCGGCTTCGCCGCCTCGCCGAAACCGCCGCATTTCTTCTCGGGCATCGGGCATTTTTCTCCCCTCCCGCTGTATAACCAACAGGTAGGGCTTCAAGGTGGCACTGCCCGGCGCCGGGCCCGAGGGAAGCGGAGCAGAGTCCGAAGAGGGGCCGCGCCGACCCCACCAAACGACAACGCCTTACAGATGCAAGTCGTTTATCGTGCACTCAGGAGGTGTCCATGCGTACGGTGCGGTTCGTTATATTCATATTAATTCTCGCCCTGGCTGGCTCCTACGCCGCTTCGGCCTTTGCGGCCGAGATCCACGACGCGGTTCGCGGGGGCGACATGCAGGCCGTCCAGCGGCTCGTCTCCGCCGACCGCTCGCTCCTCGCGCTGAAGGACGTCGACGGCTCGCCGCCGCTCAACATCGCGGCGCAGGCGGGGAACCTCGAGATAACGAAGCTCCTCCTCGACCTCGGGGCCGACGTCGGGCTCGGCGACAACGAGAACTCGAATGCGCTCCACGTCGCCGCCATCGGCGCCAACACCGCCGTTATCGATCTCCTGCTCGCGAAGGGGATGGACGTGAACTCGGCCGACGTGAACGGCATGAACGCCGCGCTCTTCGCGGCCGGCCGGAACAGATGGGATATTGTCTGGTATCTCGCCTCGAAGGGCGCCAAGCTCGACGCCCGCACGAACGGCGGCACGAACCTCGTTCATTTCGCGGCGCGGCGCGGGAACCTCGAAGCGCTCAAGCAGCTCGTGGCCGGGGGAGCGGTCCTCAACTGCGGCCCCGACCAGTGGGGCGCCACGCCGCTCGGCGGCGCATCCCAGCGCGGCGACGCGGCTGTCGCAACCTATCTCCTCGATAACGGCGCCGACCCGAACGAGGCGTCGGACGACGGCGATAATCCCCTCACGCTGGCCGCGGGCATGGGCAAGCGCGACGTCGTCCGCATCCTCCTCGACAAAGGAGCCGACGCGAAGTTCAGCCGCAACGGCTTCAGCGCGCTCGCCGCGAACTTCTGGCATCCCGATATCGAGATCGCCAAGATGCTCCTCGCCGCCGGCGCCGATGCCACGATCGCGAGCGATAACGGCTGGACCATCCTGCACCGTTTCGCGCAGACGCCGAATATGTCCGTCGAGTACGCTCGGCTCCTCGTCGACGCGGGCGCCGACGTGAACGCGAAGAACGCCGACGGCCAGACGCCCGTGATGATCGCCTGCGAGCGCGGAACGACCGACATCGTGAAATACTTCGTCTCGAAGGGGGCCGACGTGAAGCCGGCGGGCGGCGCGTTCCAGGCAACCGGCCTGCACGCGGCCGCGGCCAAGGGCTACGGTGACCTCGCGGCGTTCCTCGTCGGGGCGGGCGCCCCGGTCAACGCGAAGGACGCGGACGGCCGCACGCCCCTCTATTACGCGACCCGCTACGGCCACACGGAAACGGCGAAGATGCTCAAGGCGAAGGGCGGCAAGGGCGGCGCCAAGGAGATCGTTGCGGCCGACCTTCTCCAGAAGCGCATCCCCGAGGGGCAGGCGCTCGTCGTTCACACGGGGCATGCGGGATGGATGATCGAGACGGCGAACAACGTCCTCATCTTCGATTACTGGCAGGACGGCCGCTTGCCCGATGCTCCAAGCATCGTGAACGGCTGCGTCAATCCGGCCGAGCTCGAGGGGAAGAAGGTCACCGCGTTCGTGTCGCATAACCATCCGGATCATTACAGCAAGAGGAACTTCGAGTGGAGCAAAACGCTCGGCGACATGAAGTGGGTCTGCGGCCAGCGGCCCGATACGGCGGTGGCTGTCGAGATCATCGACCCGCGTGCGACCAAGAACGTGAACGGCATCGAGATCGTCGCGGCCCGCTCCACCGACGCGGGCGTGGCGTTCCTCGTGACGGTCGACGGACTCACGATCCTGCATTCGGGCGATCTCCACAACCGCGACGCGAACGTCGACGGCGTCTTCGCCGACGAGATCGAGTTTCTCGCCGGCCGCGGGCACAAGATCGACATCGCGTTCGTGCCCATCTCGGGATGCGGCTTCGGCGATCATGAAACGATGAAGAAGGGCGTGTGGTGGAGCGTCGACCGGCTCGATCCCGCGAGCCTCTTCTGGATGCACGGCGGGAGCAACTGCGCGCGGTACTCGCAGTTCTCCGAGGAGGCCGCGAAGGCCGGATGCACGGTTCCCCAGGGACTGCCCAAGATCAAGGGGGACCGCTTCATGTACCGGAACGGGAAGCTGAACGCGATATAGAAGCGGTTTCGACGCGAGCGAATGCCGATACGCTCGGCCGGGGCGGCGGGTTGCGGCCCGCCGCCCTGATTTTTCGTTTCTTTCCCCTACCGACAGGCGTGCTGGTAATGAACGCTGAAGAGCGTGAAATCGCTCAGGTTGCACCTCGCGTCGTCGTTGTAATCGCAGCAGGGGTTGAACGCCGGATCGGCGGCGTCCTTGTTGTAGCCCATGCCGAATGGGATGAGATCCGAGAGGTTGACGACGCCGTCTGGATGACCTCTCGGGCCCGTTAGATCGGGTCCCTTGACGACGACGGGAAGGCACAACGGTTGGCCGTTGCAGGCGGGATCCATGACGGTTATCCCAGCGACGGCGATCCAGATGCCGCCGGCGGGAACGCAACCTCCGGCCGAGATGTTGCCCGAGATCGTCGTTCGTCCGTTCGATCCCGTCGCCGAGTCCGCGACGAGAGGGGGGGCGCAGAGAAAGAGCGGCGTCGAGCCGCTGCAGGAGCCGATCCAGTAATCCGTTGCGGGAATGCCGGCGATCGGCCTGAGATACGCGTCGCGAACCTCGATCCAGATGTAATCCTCGCTCCCTCCGCATCCCTTGCCGACTGCTTCGAAATCTCCCCCGGGGCAGATGGAGATCTTCATGCCGGGGCAGCTCACTCCTGCCGAGAAATCGCAGCCGTTCCACGGGTCGCCCGCGAACGCCGCGAACGCGACGAAGAGCGCCGATGTCGCGAGAAACGGCGCGCGAGCGCGGGCAACGATCGATCGAATCATCGATGTGACTCCTTCATGGAGGGGCGGCTTTCGAGGATACTTGATTGTAGCATGAACGAAGCGCGTATTTCCACGCGAAATGCGATCGACCAAAAGCGATCGATCCGGACGTCCCGACGGCCCTTCCCTCGCCCGAAAATCGCGGTCCGGCGAATGCCGGCGTTTATGCTATAATTAACGAAATACCTTTCTCGACATCGTCTGCTCCGCAGGAGGTGCTCCATGAAAATCCGTCGATCGATGGCATCCGTGTGCGCCGCGCTCTTCGTCGTCTGCGCGCACGGAATCGGCGTCGCCGCGGTTCCGCGGGTCGTCAACTATCAGGGGGTCGTCACGGACGCGAGCGGCGTCACGATCGATGGCGCGCACGATCTGACGTTCAGAATATATCCAATGTCGGCTCCGAGCCCGGTGGCGGGACCCCTCTGGGTCGAAACGCACACCGGCGTGCAGATCACGGACGGTCTGTTCAACGTCATTCTCGGAACGATAACGACGCTTCCGGTGGACCTCTTTTCCTCGGGCGTGGACCGCTGGCTGAGCGTTGCGGTCGATCTAGATTCCGAGATGTCGCCATGGACGCGCATTACCTCCGTTCCCTGGGCGTTCAAGGCCGCCGTCGCCGACTCGGCCCTGAGCGCCGGGAGCGCGCCGTCCGGATGGACGGTGTCGGGCAACAACTTATATTCGACGGTCTCGGGGAACGTGGGCGTCGGCGCCGCCTCCCCCCTCGGGAAGCTCCACGTCGCCGACGTGGCGGTCGGCCTGCCGGTCGCCGCGGTTTACAACGAGCAGATCATCCTCGACGACAGCGACGCCGTGCTCGGCCTCTTCAGCACAGCCGGCGGAAGCTACGGCTCGGCCATCACCATGGGAGAGATCGTCGACGGCGCCTTGACGAACAAATGGAGCATATATCGAACGACCGGGGCGTCGTCGCGGCTCACGTTCTCCTTCGGCGCCGACCCGAGCTACGCGACCAACGCCGCGGTCCTCAGCATGCGAAGCACGGGGGTCGGCATCGGCACCGCCTCCCCGGCCCGCAAGCTCGAGATCAACGACACCCGGGCGTACCTGCGGCTCACGTCGTCGAGCTATCTCGGATCCGTGCTCGAGCTCAAGAGCACGGCGACGGACGCGGGAACGTGGCGCGGCCGCATCGACTTCATCAACGCGAGCGACGCGGTCGAGGGATCGATCCAATACTACCCCCTCGGGTATATGGATCAGCCGGGGATGCGCTTCCTCTCGGGCGGATACACGCGGCTCTTTCTCAACAGCTCGAACGGGAACGTCGGCGTCGGCACCACGGAACCCGCCGAGAAGCTCGACGTCGCGGGAGTCGTACGGGCGACCGTTCTCAAGCTCACCGGCGGATCCGACATAGCGGAGCCGTTCGACGTCACGGCCGCGGCCGGCGTCATGAAGGGAATGGTTCTCGCGATCGATCCCGCGTCCCCCGGAAGCCTCAAGATCGCCGACGCGGCGTACGACCGCTGCGTCGCCGGGATCGTGAGCGGGGCCGGGGAGGTCGAACCGGCGCTCGTCATGTCGCAGGCCGGCACGATCGCCGACGGGAGGTATCCCGTGGCGCTTACCGGGCGCGTCTACTGTCTGGCCGACGCGTCGAACGGCCCCATCGAGCCCGGGGATCTCCTCACGACCTCGAGCACGCCGGGGCATGCGATGAAAGCCGTCGATCCGTCGCGGACGCCCGGAGCCGTTCTCGGCAAGGCGATGACGCCGCTCGCGAGCGGCCGGGGTCTCGTGCTCGTTCTCGTGAGCCTGCAGTAGGGGAGGCGATGACGTCATGCGGACAACGATGAAATCCCCCGCGGAAACGGTCCGGCGACGCGCCGTCTTCCTCGCGGCGTGTCTCGTCATCTGCGCCGCGTTCGCGGCGCCGGATCTCGAGGCGAGAACGATGCGCGAATCCGAGGTGCGCGCCGCCGTGGAGACGTGGGTGAGATTCGCGGCGAGCGATCCCCGCCCTGACGCGGTCGTCGAGACCATGGAGCCGTACGCCGCGGACGGCGAGATCGTGGCGTACGTCGCGCGCCTCGCCGGGGGCGGTTTCTGTCTGTGCGGCCTCGACGAGATCCTGCTTCCCGTTTATTTCTACTCGCCCCGGGGAACGTACGAACCCGGGAATCCCGGCCTCCAGTGCATCCTCTCGCAGATGGCCGAACGCGCGAGGATGGTGCGGGGATGGGAGCGGGACGGCGATCCGAGGCTTGGCGTGCTGGAGCGGGAGGCGGCCGAACGGCCGAGGATCTGGTCCGACCTCGCGGCCGGCGTCGCGCCGAAACGCGAGGAGCTCGCCCCCGCGGGAACGACCGTTATACCCTCGATGATGGATCTCCCCCTCACGAGCGTCTGGCACCAGGGGCATCCCTACAACGATCAGTGCCCCGTTCATCCCGACGGCCTCGGCAAGCGCACGATCGTCGGCTGCCCCGCCACCGCATTCGCCCAGATCATGTATTACTGGAAATGGCCGAATACGGGTACGGGGACGAGCGGAGTCTACTATCGCACGAGAAGCCGGCCGGCCGGCAGCTGGGATTCCACGCCCCTCGCGACCGATCCGCAGATCACGGATATCGGAGACTGGAGCTGGGCGGGCCGTCTCGCGTGGCTCTCATCGAATAACCGCCTGTACATGTCCGGGTGCTGGGATTGGAGCATCTACGGGATGGCCGAGGGGGATTCGAACTGCGTTCGAAACATTCATCCCGCGTACCTGACGGCCCTGAAGACTCTCTACGACAGGATGCCGAAGGATTCGACGTATTACTCGGTCAACTATACCGCGGCTTCCTACAACTGGAGCGCCATCCGGGACCGGCACGAAGACCCGCCCGACGCCGGGGACACCGAGGCCGCGAAAATCAACTACCACACGGCGGTCGCAGTCAACACGACGTTCGGGATCAGGGGATCGTCGGCGTCGTGTCCGCTCATCGTGGAAGGGGCGCCCGCGCATCTTCGCTACGACGGAGACGCGGTGAACAGCTCGACGAACATCTATACCATGACCGACGAGATCGCGTGGCTCCGGCCGCTCGCGATCGGCGGGTGCGGGCACGCGTGGATCGTCTACGGATACGACAAGAGCACCGATCCTAATCGAAGCTTCAAGGTGAACATGGGGTGGGGCGGATCGTCCGTGGACGGCTGGCAGCTTCTCGACTTCTACTGCCCAGCCGCCGGCATGGAGCACGCCACGCGTCTCGCTCCGAAGGACGTCGTGAAGTTCGTCGGAGGCGCGCTGGGCGGGGACGGGACGCCGAGCAGTCCGTACCAGAACGTCGAAACGGCAGTGTCGGGGGCGCCCAGCGGCGCGACCCTGATATTCAAGGCGGGTTCCGACAACACCTTTTCGGCGACGACACTCGTCATCGACAAGCCGCTTACCCTGAAGGGCGAGGGCATCGTCGTCCGCAAGCAATGAAAGGGGCTTTACCGATGTGTAAGGCTGGATTGGCGCTCGCGATCGCGGTCGCGCTCCTCGCGCTGTCGCCGCTCGCCCCGCCGTGGCGCGGCGGGCCGACCGGGGATCTCGCCGCGCAGCAAGCGCCGCAGTACCTGATGAGAACGTCCGTGATGGGAGGGGCGGGCGCCCCGGCGAGCGGTTCGAGCTTTCGGGCGAACGCCACGCTCGGCCAGCCCACGCCGATCGGCGTCCTCACCGGGGCCGGCGAAATCCTCTACGCTGGATTCTGGGGCCGGTCCTGGGCACTGACGCCGGTCGACGATCTCGAGTCGCCCCGCGCGAACGGGCTCTTCCAGAACTACCCGAATCCGTTCAATCCGGCGACGGCGATCGATTACTCCGTCGCGACTGCGTGCCATGTCGAGATCGCCGTCTACGACGTCAGCGGGCAAAGGGTCAGGACGCTCGTTGACGAGGCGAGAGCCGCGGGGCTATACAAGGCCTTTTGGGACGGGAGGAACGATCGGGGTTCGCCCGTCGCCACCGGTTTCTACTTCTATCGCGCCCGCATAGGCTCGTACAGCAGCGTCAAGAAGATGGTGCTCTTGCGGTAGTTGCCTGGACAAAGCGTCCTCGGCGGGTCCGTCAAAAAGAATACCCGTGGCGGAACGGCGGCCGGATGCGCGAGAGAAGCCACCGGCTCATCGATCCCGCGATCGCGGACGGAAGGCCGTAGCCGGGCTCAGGGCTTTTTCCCGAGGAAAAGATAGTAGTTGCCGCGGTCTCCTTCCGAAAGCCCGTACGCGATGAAGACGGGTCCCAGGATGGTGTCCATCCCCGCGAACAGGCTGCCCGAGGCGAGGCAGTTCTCGAGCTTCATTTCGTTTCTGCTCTCGAACGTGTTTCCGAATTCGGCGCTGGCGCCGGCGTAGAGCGAGAACACGCTGAAATTCCCCATGCGCCGGTACAGGAGAAGGGAGAGGAGCGCCTTGTGTTGGCCGCGGAGCTCCTCTTGCTCGAGCCCCGATAGACGCGTGAAGCCGCCCAGCCGAAAGAGGCTTCGATACGGGGCGTCGCTCTCCCGGGTCACGCCGATCGATCCGCCGAGGAGCCACGTCCAGCGGCCGGCCGATACGGCGTACGATCCGTCGAAGATTCCCTGCTCGTACTCGGCGTCCGAGCCGAGGCCCGCGAGGGCCGCGGAGTACCGGATGAGCGCCGCGCCGCCCGAGCGGGGGAAATGGGCGTTGTCCTGCTCGTCGACGTGGAGCTGCGCGAAGGCCTCGCCCGCGTCGAAACGGACCGCGGGGACGTCGGGATCGCCGACCTGCGTCTTGATTTCGCCCGCTTCGCGCGCGACGCCGAAGCGGAGCTCCCCCCACGTTCCGAGCTCGCGCCCGGCGGCGAGCTCGATGCCGTACCGCAGCGTCCCGAGCTCCGCGACCTTGCGCCCGTCTCCGTCGAAAACGTTGTCGGAACGTTCCATGATCGACGCCTTCGCGTGCACGAAGGCGCGCAGCTTTCGATCGAGGGGCTGGTGGAACTCGGTGAACAGGCCGGGCTCCCGGCCGATTTGCACGCCGGTCCGCCATTCGCCGTTCAGGCGATCGACGGCCGTGCGCGTGTAGGCGGCTGCGAGGTTGAAGTTCGGTCCTTCGAAGTCCTCGAAGACGGCGGCGCCGGACTGCAGGTAGTTGGGCCCCCACGAGCGATCGCGGGCGGTGACCGTGAGCACGACGCGACCCCGCTCGTCGCCGACGTCGTAGTAGACCGATTCGAAGAGCTCGAGCCCGAAGATCTGCCCGATGTCGTTTTCGAGCCTGTCGACGTCGAGCGGCTCGCCGGCCGGCACGCGGAGGCGCGAGGATATGACGCCGTCGGCGAGACGGGAACGATTGACGACCCGCACGGCGTCGATAACGGGGCGATCGCGTCCGAGCGAGCGCCGCGCCTCGTACGCCGCGTATTCCTCCGACGAAACCGAGAGCGCCGAGAGCGCTTTCTCCGCGGCCGCCGCGGCGGCGAGGCCCGCGGGTATCGCCTCGGCGGCCCGATCGAACGAAGCCGTCGTGATGTCGCCGAGCTCCGGCCGAATGAATACGTCGGCCGTCCCGAGGGAGGCGATCTGTCTGTCGGTGTCGCGCCGCGTCATGATGGTGACGAGCTGATCCGTGATGGCGAGGACCGACCGCAGCTCGCCGCGCTCCGCCAGCGGCGTGCTGATGTCGACGGCGATCACGACGTCCGCCCCCATGCCCCTCGCGACCTCGATCGGCAGGTTGCTGCTGATCCCGCCGTCCGTGAGCAGACGGCCCTCGAGCTCGCGGGGCGCGAAGACGACGGGGATGGACATGCTCGCCCGAATGGCGAGCGCGAGGTCCCCCTCGCCGATGACGACCGCCTCGCCCGTCGCGAGATCGGCGGCCACGGCGCGGAAGGGGATCGGGAGGTCGTCGAAATCCCGGATCCGGAACGCGTGCAGCGTATGCCGCTTGAGGAGGAGGTCGATCTTCTGGCCGTCAATGATCCCCGGGGGAAATTGGAGACCGGAACCCGTTAGGCCCGGCTTGCTCTTGACGAGATAGAGATCGTCGTCGCGTTTGCGGCGGAACGACCGGTCGCGGCGGGGGATGTTGTCGGAGAAGGCATCCATCCAATCGATCCGCGAGATCAGATCCTCGAGCTCCGCCGGCGACATGCCCGCGGCGTAGAGGCCGCCGACGATGGCGCCCATGCTGGTCCCCGCGATGTAGTCGATCGGTATCCTTTTCTCCCGCAGCACCTTGAGGACGCCGATGTGGGCCGCTCCACGCGCGCCTCCGCCGCTCAGGGCGAGACCGATCCGGGGACGCCGCGCGTCCTGATCGGCGCTCTCTCCGGCGCGGAGCGGGGCCGCGGGCTGGAGGAGGATAGCCGCGAGGATCGCAATCGCCGCCGCTCGCGCGGGATTCGATGCGATCGCCTTGCGCATTGACGCGCTCCGTTTCCGTGGCATAGACTCTTCGAAAATAAATCCTCTCATCTTCTAGCAGGATATGCCGGCGACCGCAACTGCATTCCTGCGCCGGGCCGGGATTTCGGGATTCGGAAGAAAGGAAGAACGAGCGTGAAGACAGCGTTGCGGAACTGCCTCGTCGCGCTTCTCGCCGGCGGCATGAGCCTCGGGCCGCTCGCGTCCGTCGGACGCGCGGCCGAGCCGGGCGCGCCGAAGGAGCGCTGGGCCGTCGCCCGCCTGCAGGGGATGCTGACCGTCCCGCTCGGCGGCAACAGCGTCAAGGGATGGAACGACTGCAACTCGGGCTGGTTCGACTATCTCGATTTCTACAGCGAGATCGGCGTCAACTCGTCCGCGGGCGTGCTGGCGAGCTTCGAATACGTCGTGGCCCGCCGGTACGGATTCGAGGTCGGATTCGTCTACTGGCACGACATCGTCGATCTCGCGTTCGAAACGGAGGGGTTCACGGTCGAGGGAAGCCCCAACTTCATCATGCCGACTCTCGGCGTGAATTATCATTTCCGCACGGACGAGACGAAGGACATCTACGCGGGGGCGCTCTGCGCGCTCGGCGTCGTCGCAACGGGATTCTTCACCGACATCGAGGTGAGCAAGGACGTGGCGTTGGGGCTCAACGCCGGCGCCGATTTCCGCGTCAGGGGCGCCTGGTATCTCGGCGGCAGCGTCAAGTACGTCGATTTCGGCGAGATCAATTTCTCCGTCCTGCCTCCGGGGATGGAAGGATTCATCTGCGACAACGGCATCTTCGGCCTCGGGCGCATGAACGTCGTCACGGCGACCTGCGGCGCCGGCTACAGATTCTAGGGGCCCGTTGAAAAAGCGCGCCGCAAGCGGGCGGCGCGAGGGAGGACCGTCATGAAGCTCTGTTCTCTGTTCGTCGCGGCGTTCATGCTCGCGGCTACGGGCGGCGGCGCGCTCGGCGGCGAGATCTCGTTCGGCGCGAAGGCCGGATTCGCGGTGTCGAATATCACGGAGACGCCGGAGGAGTGGGAGGACGACACGTCGTTCAGAGCGGGCTTCGCCGGAGGCGCGTTCCTGAACTACGCGGTAACCCCCGCCTTCAGCCTCCAGCCCGAGCTGCTCTACGTTTCGCGGGGCGTGAAAAGCACTCTCTACGACGACCTCGTCCTCGTCGAGCTCGAGGCGAGCTTCGATTACGTCGAGCTGCCCGTGCTCGCGAAGTACTCCTTTCTTCAGGGAAAGGACTTTCGCCCCTGCGTGTACGCTGGCCCGTGCGTGGCGTTCGCCGTCGGGTCGGAGCTCGAGGTATCCGCGCTCCTGTTCTCGGCGGGCGTCGATTTTTCCTCGCTGACGCACACGACGGATTTCGCCGCCGTGGCGGGAGCGGGGTTCGACTACGAGATGGGCGGAGGGACGCTCACCTTCGACGCGCGGTTTCAGCGCGGGTTCACGAACGTCATATTGACGGGGGATTTCGAGATCGACGGCTCGACGCAAACGATCAGCGGCGACGATTTCAAGAACTACGGGTTCGTCTTCATGCTCGGGTATCTGTTCTAGCGGCCCGTCTCGGCCGCGCGCGGAGGCGCCCCGCGCCCGTTCTCGTCAGAAGGCTTCGAGCACCATCGCATAGACGCCGGCGCTTCCGTCGCGCCCGAAGCCGGCGTCGAGCCTCGCGTGTATCCGCTCCCGCGTGTCGAAGAGGAATCGAACGCCGCAACCGAAGCCGTATTTGACGCGGTCGAGCCGGAATCCGTCGAGGGTGGGGGCGACGTCGCCGGCGCCGGCGAACACTACCCCGCCGAAGCGCCACCGGACGGGAAAACGGTACTCGGCCTGCGCGGTGAGCATGTGCCTGTCGCGGTAGCGCCCGAGATGGTACCCGCGCATCGCGTAGGAGCCGCCTATGAGGCTCAACATCTGAAAGGGAGGCTCTCCCGTGACGAAGGTGTCGAAGGTCTGAAAGGCGACGACGTGAGAGCCGAACACGCGGCGATACCAGCGCAGGTCGACGCTCAGCACCTCGAACGTGAAATCCCCTCCGAGATCGCTCCCGAAGAAGACGGCGTAGCACTGATTGAAGAATCCGGTGGACGGCTGGTACACGTGATCCCGCGTGTCGTAGCTCGCGATGACGCCGAGCCCCGATACGGCTCCGCCTCGGCTGCCGGGCAGCGTCCCGGACGAGAGCATGCCGCCGGGCGATGTTTCCCCGATGCTCAGGTATCGGTACTCCTGGCGCACGCCGGCATAGAGCCCGGGCAGCACGCGTTTTTGCGCGTTCGTGTACGATTCGAAATCGTTCGATTCGTACTCTTCCTCCGCTTCGTCGGGCGTATCTCCCCCGATCCCCCAGAATCTGTCCGGATATCGGTAAAAGCCGTAGTAGCCGCTGAAGAACCAGCGCTCGCGAAGAAGGTACACCTCAGGCTTCGCCGCGAGGATGACCTGATGCAGCTGGGTATAGGTGAGCGCTACCCGGACGTTCGACGGACGTTCGGCGGAAGGGGCGCCCGCGAAACGGAACGAGTAGACGCTTCCGCCTCCGAATGCGAGCTTGGTCTCGGGCGTGTAGTAGACGTACGGGAGCGCGACGAAGCTGCTGCTTCGCTCGCGCAGGGAGTCCGGACACTCCTCGCCGGCCGCGGCCGGTCCTCCGCGGACGAGGCCGCAGATGAGCGGAGCGAGCAGAGCGAATAGCCGGGCGCCGCGTTTCGATCTCATCGATCCAATACGGTACCACAGAATCGCCGGCTCCGGCTGATACAAAAGCCCCGCTCCGCGGCCGAGGCGATAGATTTCCGGAAACTAATCTTGACAAATATGTGTATACCAAATATACTGTGTATATACGATATGTACAGTAGAGAGGAGCGTAAACTGTTCATCGTTATTTCGGCAGCGAACCCCGATCCGATGTACAAACAGGTCACGGATCAGATAAAAGACGCGATCGCAACGGGTTCGCTCGCGCCGGAAGCGAAGCTTCCATCGATACGAGAGATGGCCGCTGAGCTCGGCATAAGTCCGATAACGATCAAACGGGCCTACAGCGATCTCGAATCGGAGGGATTCGTCGTGACGCGCGCCGGGCTCGGCTCCTTCGTGGCCGGAATGAACAGGGAGAGGCTGCGGGAGGCAAAGACGGCGGAGATCCGCGAGGAGCTCCGGAGAATCGCGAGAGCCGCGGCGGCGTTCGGCGTCCCGATCGCGGAGATCGAGGCGATGGTCAAGGAGATGAAAGAGGAACGCCATGAATGACCTTCTCGAGCTGCGCGATGACGCGTAGAGACGAACGAACGGCACGGGGAACGGAGGAACGGATGATTCAGTTCGACGACCGGAGAGAGCGCGAGCAGCGTGCGTCGTTGTGTTTCGAGGACGGGCTCCTCGACGTCGGACTAGGCGTGGGGCTTCTCATTCTGGGCTTCTTCACGATGCTCGGTCTCGGCGTCGTCGCCGGAGCGTACCTCGCCATGCTCTTTCCGATCGTGAACGCCCTCAAGCGGATCGTCACCATGCCGCGCATGCATCATCTCGATTTCGTTCCTGATCCTGACGCGCGCGGACGCGTGCGGCGCGTCCGCGCGGTCCTCTCGATAGCGATGGGAATACTCGTCGCGCTCGGCGCGCTCGCGCTCTTCACCTCCCTGATGATGCCGGCCTCCGTCTCTACGTGGCTCCGGGAGAACGCGATCGCCGTGTTCGGCCTGCTCCTCGCCGCCCTCTTCGCGCTCCTCGGCTGGGGAGCGGCGGCCCGGCGCCTGCGCGGATACGCCGTCATTACGATGATCGCCCTCGTCGTCGGTCACTGGTTCGATATGCGCCCCGCGTGGTTCTTCGTTCTTCTCGGGGCGGTGATCGCCGCGACCGGCGCTGCGGTATTCGGGCGGTTCGTGCAGGGGTACCCGCGGCTCAACGGCCGGCTCGTGCGCGAGAGGAGCTACCGTCTCATCCCCGGGAGGATGGAATGATGATGGGGATCGTTCGAAAGGACGCGGGAGTCTACGCCCTGATGCTGCTGCTGGTCGTGCCGGGATCGTGGCTCTATATCCTCGCCACCCGCGACACGCTCGATTTCGGCGTCGTTTTCGTCGTCGGGGCGTTCGCCTTTCTCACGCTCATGACGCCCGTGCTGCACAACGAAATCGGCGAGTCGCGAAACGGCGGCTACGTCTTTCTCGCGACCCTGCCGATCGGACGGGGCGAGATCGTGCGCGGAAAGTTCGCGATGCCGCTCGCGGCGTCGTGCGTCTATGCGCTCCTATCACTCGTCTTCTTTGCGCGGTTCGAGGCCGCCGGGGGCGCACTCGCCTTCGCGCGGGCGGCCGCGAGAACGAAGGAGATTGCTCGATGAACATTCGGACGGTGCCATCGATCGCTCCCGCGCTTGCTTTCGCCGTTCTCCTCGCCGCGGGCGCGCCCGGCGCGCGCGCCTGCGATACGTGGGTCGCGATAAGCGACGCGACGGCGCCGGGGATCACGATCCTCGCGAAAAACAGCGATCGTCCGCTCTTCGACTGCCAGCCGCTCGTGCACCATCCGCGGCGGGCCTGGCCCGCCGGCGCGACGATCGATCTCGGACGGCTCACGATTCCGCAGGTGCGCGAGACGTACGCCACGATCGGTTCGAGCCCGTACTGGTGTTGGGGATACGAGGAGGGGATGAACGAGCACGGCGTTGCGATCGGCAACGAGGGCGTTTTCACGAAGCCCCTCGCGGCGGCGGTCGGGGCTGCGCGCCGCGGCGAGGGCCCCGCGCCCGGACCGACCGGCATGGACCTCGTGCGTCTCGCTCTCGAGCGGGGACGAACCGCGCGCGAGGCGCTCGACGTCATCGCAAGGATCCTCGAGGCGCACGGGCAGTTCGGCTCCGGCACGCCGACGGCCGGTGTCGAGGGAGCCTACGACAACTCCTTCCTCATCGCCGACGCGCGGGAGGCGTGGATCCTCGAAACGGCCGGCGCGCGATGGGCGGCGCGGCGGATCGCGCGCGGCACGGCCTCGATATCGAACGCGCTCACGATCGGAGCGAAATGGGATCGCGCCTCGAGAGACCTCGTCGAATACGCGGTGCGGAGCGGATGGTGGCCGAAAGAGCGGGCGCGCGCGCTCGACTTCGCCGGGGCCTACTCGGACGACTCGCCCGACGGAACGGCCCGGCGGGAGCGGGCGATGACGCGGGCCGCCTGCTCGGCCGGCCTCCTCGCGGAGCGCGCCGGCGCGATCGACCCACCTTATATGATGCGCGTCGCGCGGGACCGGTCGACGAGCCCGAGCATCGATCTCGACATCACGGCGAGCTCGTGCGTGGCCGTCATCGGGAAGGGGCGCAACGCCGTTCACGTCTTCTGGTGGTGTCCCGCGGTCCCGAGCAGCGGCTGCTACGTTCCGTTCTTCGTCGAGGCCGGCGGCCTGCCCGAAACGGTCTCCCGCGCCGGTGCGCACGGGAGCCTCGTCGTCGATCCCGCGACTGCCGCGCGCGACACCTTTTCCGAGGATTCATACTGGTGGGTGTTCCGCGATCTTTGCGACGCGGTGAACGTCTCGCGGGACGAGCGCCAGCCGGTCGCGCGGGCCGCTTTCGACAGCCTTGAGGCCGCGTTCGCCTCGGAGCTGCCGGGCGTCGTCGCCGAGGCCGCGCGCCTGCGGCGCGCGGGAGCTCGAGCCAAGGCGGCGGAAACGCTCGGCGGCTTTTCGGCGAGGTGCGTCGAGCGGGCTCTCGGAAAGGCGCGGGAGCTGCGCGCGCGATTCGCCGCCGCGGAGCCGGCCGCGCCGGCAGCCGCTTCCGCGCGATTCGCGCCGTACACAGGCGTGTACACCGCCGATTTCGGGAGCTTCGCGGGCACCGAATTCAAGGTTCTCGAGCGAGGGGGGAGGCTCGCCGTCGACATCCCCGGCCAGATGACGGTCGAGCTCAACGAGCCGAACGCGGAGGGCGTCCGGACCCTCGTGCTCACAGACCGAGTCGCGTTCTCGTTCGTCGAGGACGCCGCGGGGGCTGCGACCGCGATGAAGCTCCATCAGGCGACGATCCTCACGCGCGCGCCGGAAGACTCGATCGCATTCTCGGATTCCGTCGACGCGCGGCACCGGCCGTACGTCGGCGCCTACGTCCTGCCGATCGCCGGTTTCGCGATCCTGTTGCGCGAATCGGAGGGGAGGCTCGTCCTCGACACGCCGGACGAGGCCGGTATCCCCGTCGACGATCCGGACGAGCAGGGGCGATGGCGGTTCACCGAGGATCCGGTGACGTACGTCACCTTCGACAGGAACGCCGCGGGCGCGGTGTCGGGCGTGAGAATACACCAGACCTTCACGCTGCCCCGAAAGTAATGGTTGAGCTTCGTTTCCCGAACGGCTTATAGTGATGGCCGGAACGGAAACGGAGTGTGCGAATGGGCGTTCGGTCGCGTTTCGAGCTTGCGGGCGAGCTGTGGGCGTTTCTCAGGGAGCGCAAGAAGTGGTGGCTCCTGCCGATCATTCTCGTGCTCGCGCTGCTCGGCGTTCTCATCATCCTCTCCGGCAACTCCGCCATAGCGCCGTTCATCTACACGATCTTCTAGGCGTCGCACCCGCGGCGTTCCATCGATCGACAATCGTCCGGGAGGCCGCCCGCTTCATTCGGTCCCGCGCGGCGTGACGCGAAGGAGCCTTTCCTTCGCACGAACGCTCTCGGGATCGAGGGCGAGCGCTTCGAGGTAGGCCGCGCCCGCCCGCGCCGTATCGCGGCGGGCGCGGTGCGCGTCGCCGACCCGCACGAGGTTCGCGGAGATCCCCTGAGGCGTGTCGCGCGCGACGGTGACGTTCGAGAGGAACGCGAGGACGGCGAGCGCCGCGCCGAGGAGCGCGAGCTCCGCGAAGCGGCGGCGACGGGCGACGCCGATGAGCTCGACGACGGCGGCGGCGGCGAGGGGCAGGAGGAAGGGAAGCGACGGAAGGCGGTACCGCGCGGTCACGTAGAAAACGACGGCCGTCGCGAGATAGACGATCGCGCCCCCGTAGAGGAGCCACAGGCGGTGCGAGCGGCCGCGCGCGAGGAACGCGCCGAGAAGGGCGAGCGGCGCCACGAGGCCGAAGCCGAGAAGCGGAAGCCGGAGCACGCCGGGAAAGCGGCGATGAAAGTAGAAGTTCTCCACGTTCGCGCGCTCATAGCGGTTCCAGAAGAATATGAACTTCTGCCACGAGAGCGCCGCCCACTGGAGCGGATGGGCGCGGGCCCAGCGAAGGCCCGCGCCGAGCCAGAATCGCGATACTTCGGATTCACCGAGCACGTGCCCCGTCTCGCCCTGGGCGATGTCCGTCATTCGCCTCCACTGCTCCTCGGGCGTGAGACCGAGCGGTCGCCCCTCGTAGGTGGGCGCCGCGTAGTAGCCGTTCGCCCCGGGATTGTTGCCGATGTAGAAATTGACGCCTCCGCCCGTCGTGAGCGGGATGAACTCTCCCGCGCGGAGGTAGTTGCGGATCGCGACCGGGGCGAGGACGATCGCGACGCCGGCGAGGGCGAGCAGGGCGCAGGGGAGAAGCCCGATCCGCCGCGGCGCGGCATGCGTCGTCCGTCCGTACGCATTCGCCGAACCGCTTTCCGGACCGCCGCTTCCATCGCCTCCGGGCGCGAGGCCGAGATGGAGGAGAACGAAGGGGAGCAGGAGAACATTCGGCGGGTTCGCGGCGATCGCGGCGCCGAGGGCGATACCGCCGGCGAGCGTCCTCGCGGCTCCCGTCCGGCGGTCCCCCGCGAAGAGGGCGATCGCGAGGGCGTTGAGAAAAACGATGATCGTGGCGGGCAGGATGAGCCCCTCGAAGAATACGAAGGGCGCGTACAACGCGGCGAGGGCGCCCGCGACGATCGCCGCGGCGGGGGAGAAGAAACGACGCGCGGCGTACATAACGAGAGCCACGGTGGCGGTTCCGAGCAGCGCCTGCAGCGCCCGCGCGGCCGCCGGGACGGGACCGAAGATCCTATAGAGCGCCGCGAGAAGCCAGGGATAGAGAGGCGCCTGCATGAGCGTGGTCGGGCCCGGGTCGCCTCCCGCGGCGAGCGCGCGCGCCCAGCGATCGTAGGTCGCGGCGTCGAGCTGGAGAGAGGAGGCGAGCGGGTTCATCCGCTCGGTGAAATAAAGATGGAGGATGCGCAGCGCGAGAGCGGCGGCGGCGACGATGACGGCGCCGGCCATCCAGCGCGGTCCGCGCCCTGAACTCGGGTGTCCGTTCATACGCCGGCGAGTCTAGGGCCGCGGACCCGGCAAGTCAATGCGGAGGGTATACGAACGGTTTTCACTCTTTCAAGGAGGAGGCTTTCTGGAAAGTATTGAATGAGCCGGGCGGCGACGATATCGAAGCCTCGCCGCTTGACATCCGCTCCCCGCGATCCTACTCTCTGCGGTATCTGAACGGTCGTTCCGCGCCCGGACGACATATCTCTTGCGACGCGTGCCTCATCGCTACGGGGGTGCCGCGATGCCCGTTATACGAAAAGTGATCTTCACGACGGATTTCTCGGAGACCGCGAACCACGCCCTTCCCTACGCGATCAAGATGGCGAAGATCTTCGAGACCGATCTCGTCATGCTGCACGCGGTGACGCTCTACGAGCACGATCCGAACGATCCCGGCCACCGCTTCCCCTCGCTCGACCGCTACTGCGCGGAGCTTCGGAAATCGGCCGACTTGAATCTGCAGTTCTGCATGGAGCGGGCGGGAGAGGCCGGCGTGTCCGTCCGCACAACGGTCGTTCAAAGCGTGACGCCGCACGCCGGGATCATCGACTTCGCGAAGGAGCAGGGAGAGGGCGTCATGATCGTCATGTCGACACACGGCCGCAGCGGGCTCTCCCACGTGCTTCTCGGGAGCGTCACGGAGAACGTCATCCGGTACGCGCCGTGCCCGGTTCTCGCCGTCAAACATCCCGAGCACGAGTTCATCGATCCGAAAACGGGCGAGGTCGTCGTCCGGAAGATCCTGTTCCCGCTCGATTTCTCGAAGGATTCGCTGAAGCCGCTCGATCTCGTGCGTTTCATCGCCGCGCGGCACGCGGCGGAGGTCGTCCTCTTTCACGCGATCGACGTCGATATCCCGCCGATCTACTATACGGCGGGGATCGAGTCGGTGCTCCAGCTCGACCCCGGGCTCCACGACCGGATGGAGAAGAAGATGCGCGATTTCGTCGGGGACGGTTTCGCCGGAATCGACGCCCGTTACGTCGTCGCCGACGGGCGCGCCGTGACGCTCATCAGAGATTTCGCGGTGCGGGAGAAGGTCGATCTCATCGTCATGGCCTCGTCGGGCTCGCACGGGATCGGGGATTTCCTCTTCGGGAGCACGGCCGCGCGCGTCATTCAGAAAGCGGTGTGTCCGGTGCTCGTGGTGTAGCCGCCGCCCCTTCGCGTTCCCGCGGGTAGATTCTCCTGAAAGCGACGTACGCGACGCAGGCGATCGCCGCGCCGATCGCCGTTCCCGCGAGCACGTCCGAGGGCCAGTGCACGCCGATGTAGATCCTCGAGAACCCGACGAGCACGGCGATCGCGGCGAGCGACGCGAGAAGCCGCCGGTAGGCGAGACCGAGAAAGAGCATCGAGGCCGTGATGTTCGCCGCGTGGCTCGAGGGGAAGGCGAAGCTCGATTTGTAGCTCCGCACGACCTCCGCCGGCGTCGTGATCCATCCCTCCGGTCCGTACCAGAGCCGGACGCCGCCGAGCACCTCGCACGGGCGCATACGTTCGACGAGCGGCTTCACGACGCTGCTCGCGAGCTGGTCCGACGCGGCGATGATCGGGATGAGCATGAGCGCGGTCCAGCGTCCTTTCGCTTTGCCGAAGAGCACGAGCCCCGCCCAGACGACGAGGATCGCCACCCGCCAGCGATCGAGATCCGTGGCGAAGGGCATCACGGCGTCGAAGACGGGGTTCGCGATGCGGCCGTTGAGAAATCGAAACGCCCGAACGTCGGGCGAACGAGGATCGGGAGCCGGCGGAGCGACGAACGCCGCCGCGGAGTCCGGTTCGGGGGAGAGGATCTCGATCGCGGCGGAATCGGCACGCGAGGCGGAAGCCTCGATGTCCCGCGGATCGGCGTCGACGGCCGGGGATTGCGCGGCCGCGGCTCCGAGCGCGAGGCAGGCGACGGCTGCGCAGAATGCGATTGCCGGTCTCATCGAAGCCATCCTTCAGGAGCGCTCGTCATGTGTTTCACAATCGGACGATAAACGTGTTCTCGCCGCTTTCGACGTCGGAATACACGAGGTCTATGGATACCCCGTCGGAGTCGAACCGGAAGGTTCCCTTCTCCTCGTCGATTATCGGCCGATCCGCCACGCCGCGTATCGTCACTCTCGTGATTCCGAGCGCGGCGTTCATCACGGTCACGCACGAGTGATTCCCGACCCTGATGCTCCCCTTGTCGTTTCCGGCCGAAAAGAAAACCTTGTGAAGGATCGTGCCGCCGCCGTAGGTCTCTATTTCGAGCGGTTCGAACATTCGGACGGCCAAAGGAGCGGCCTCGGCGGCGATTTCGATCGTCGTTCCGGTCGCCGCCGAGAATTCGTCCAGAAGCCGCGCTTTTTCCTCGAGCCACGCGCGGAAATCCCGTTCCGCATCGGAACGCAGCGCGGTCGTATTCTCTTCGGTGAATGAAGCGTCCGACGGGATGCGGTTCACGGCCGGCGCGATCAAATCCTCCATATACTTCGCTTCGCCCGATTCCATTTTCGATTTCCACGCGGGATCGAACCTGTCGAGCAGCAGCGCCAGCCATCTTCCCTCGATATAGCCCACATCCCTGACTCCCGCCGGGGCGATGCCGTTCGTCATGGAGGAGGAGTGGAGGGGATCGATCCCCCGGGCCGTCGTTTCTATATAGTCGGAAATACCCTCGAACCGCTGAAGCTCCTTCTCGTACGTCATGAACGACGGATCGAGCAGCGCCGCTCTCCGCTCCCTGAATCTCAGACCTTCCTTCGTCCATCCCGCCGCGATCATCGGGTCTTCGGCGGCGACGGCCCTCCTGAACGCCTCTTTCTCGGCTCTTCTCAGGTAGAGCGATTCGACGGTTTCCGGCGGATACACGAGAAGCAATCCGTCGTTCGGGCGCCAATCGGGATGCCGAAGGCTTTGGAACACGTGAAATTGCTCGTGGACGACGATCCCCGCGAGATCCCGCACGGTGTACTCGTCGCCCGTTCGGCGCGACCTCGCGCTGAGAACGCTCGTCGCCGTCCAGACGTCGTTGAGGCGCACTCTCATATTCCCGCGGACCGCGGGGAACCGTCCGTCGAAGCGATAGACGTCCGAACGATCGAGCGAGGGCGCGAATCCCTCCGGCGGCGCGGGATGGCGGAACAGATACGTGTCGACGCCGTCGAAAACGGCGGTCGGAACATCTCGAGGATCGAAGCCAGGCCACAGGGAAAGCGACCCGCATCGATCCGCTTCGCTCATAACCTCGAACGCGTCGGCGACGGGTTTTCGAACGATCTCCTGAGCGCGCGCGTCGCCGCACATGCCGAGCCCGAAGGAAGCGGCCAGAAACAAGAGCCCTTGAAATACCGAATACGATCCCGTAGAGCCGCGTCTCACGATACCTCCCGTTCCCATGCCGAATGCAAAGGCGCCGATATCCCTCTACCTGGAATGTACAGTTTAACGAAAGGAGGGAAAGCGCTCAAGAGCAAGGAGAACGAATCCCGCGGATTATTTCACGAGGAAACGGGTCGCCTTCCGAGCTTCGTAGCGCTTGTCGTGGACCGATTCGACGATCGTGCGGCGATGCGCCGTTCCGCCGGCCGCGCGCTCCGCCAGGTCGAATTGTTCCCCGGGCGATCCGTCTTCGGGCAGGAGAGCGACGACCGGCCGGTGCATCAGCCGACAGCTCTCGTTTTGGCGCGTGACGACGGCGTGCTCTCCGGTATCGAGCCTGACCACGGTTCCCACGGGGTAGACGCCTATCGCCCTGATGAACGTCTTGACGACGAGCGGATCGAACATCTCTCCGCTCTTGCGCCCGATGAGGCGCAGCGCGCTGTCGGGTGTCAACGTTTGCTTTCGGTACACGCGCGGCGTGGTCATGGCGTCGTATACATCGGCGATCGTGACGATGCGGTTGAACGGGTGCAACTCCCACGGCGACGATTTCGCCGGGTATCCCTTGCCGTCGTGCAGCACATGGTGCTGGAGCGAGACGAAGAGCGAATCGGCGATCGCCCGCAACGACCGCGCGCGGGACAATTCGATGACGCCGAGCATCGGGTGGCGTTCCATCAATTGCCACTCGTCGGCGGTCAAGGAATCAGGTTTGTTCAAAACCGTCTGCGGGATATGCGTCTTGCCGACGTCGTGAAACAGGGCCGCGACGCCGACCTGCGCGGTGTCGCTCTTGTGCAGACCCATCCGATCAGCGATCAGCATCGACAGCACGCTGACGTTCACGGAATGGGAGAAGGTGTATTCGTCGTAATCCTTGATGCTCGCGAGTCCGACGAGAATTGTTTCGTCGGTCCGGATGATGTCGGCTATCTGCTGCGCGATTCTGCTCGCCTTGGGCAGTTGCACCGGGCGCCGCTGCGCGATCGCCCGCATAACCTCACCCATGAACATGACCGCCCGCGACATGACCCGGTTGCTCTCCTCCCGGATCTCTTGCTTGTTCACTTTGGCGTCCCGGAGATACTTCACGCGCTCTATCCACTCGGTGATCCTGATGTTGACGACCCCGGCGTCGGAGAGCTTTCGGTCCAGCTCGCCGAATACGTCTTCCTCGGACGGCTCCGAGAAGAACAGTTTGAGGAACGAACCGAGCTCTTCGAGGGCGACCTCCGGCGCGAAATCGATCTCCTCCACCTTTCTCTTTTTCATCTCGTTGATGAGGTACAGCACGGGACCCATGCTCTGAGTGTCGACGACGACTCTCACGTCGTTGATCGACAGGAGATCCGTCGCGACCGTTACCGCCACGCGACCCTCGGTGTTCCCGAGCTCGCGCAGCGTTTCGAGGAGCTTTGAGAGCGCGGTTTGAACCGCGCGATTGTTCAGGTCGTGGATCTGTACCGTTCGGCCCGCGCTGAAAAGATGGTGCACGAGAATCGGCCCCAGGCGGTCCATCAGCTCGTCCGGTTCCGTCGCGCAGCATGCCCGTTCCGCCGCGCCGCCCGCGGCGTCGGACGCGCAATCGCCGTTATCTGTTCTACGATCGAGCATCATGCGTTCCCGTTGTTCAAGCACGCCGCCGAATGAGGATCTTCCGCTTCCCCGAGCCCGCCCTGAAGATCCGAGGCGCGGAGCGCTTTGCTTCGTACGAGCTTGTCCCGGTCGCCGGCGAGCCTCGTCAGGATCTCGCGGGATTCCTGTCCGGGGACGTGCCGCAACGCCGTGATGGCGAGCAGCTTGTTCTGTCTCGCCCTGCCGCCGTTCAACGCAAACACCATCCGTGACTCCGCCATGCGTCGAAGCTGGGGCACGACGCTCGCGCCGGCCAGTTTCCCGAGAGTGCGGAACGAACGTTCCAGCTCTTCCATGCTCATGGCTTCGATATCCTGCTCGAAACACATGGAGATCACCTTGGCGACGATCGATGGATGTTTCAGCTCCTCGACGGCGGTGAGGGCGGTCATGCGCACGTCCTTGCTTCCGTCTCCGAGCAGCCGGCACAGCAGCAGCGCGGCTTCATCGTCCCCGATCTGCGTCAGATACGCGACCGCGCTGCCGCGCACCCGCGGATCCGGGGAAGAGATGATGTTCTCCACGACGGGGGGCACCTCGCGAGTCGCGCAGAGTTGCAGCAGGCGGATCGCGTCCTGCGCCTCGAGCGGATTGTCCAGCTTGAGGTCCTCGACGATCGGCATGATGTAGTCGCGCGCTATCGCGGCGAGGGATTCGCACACTTCAGCGTGGATCGAGGAATCGCTCGATGTCGCGAGTATCTCTCGCAACGCCGGGACGGCGTTGTTGCCGACCAAGCGGAAATACTCCAGGATTTCTTTGGTGTCCTTGCGTGTCCGGCCCGCCCTTTTCCCCAGGGCGAGCAGAAACGACGTGTTCGTGAGCTCGCACTTGATCCGTTGCGGCAACGATTCGAACCCCGTCCCCGCGTCGCCGCCTTCGTCCATCGTTTTCTGAAGCTCGAGAGCGGCGATGAGCGACCGGATGTCCGATTCCTCCGCGATGGCGCGGACGAGGCGGTGAATGATGTCGAGGACGTCGCGGGCGACCGGCGCCGGGTTGCTCATCCGGGTGAAGTCGAGCATGGCGCCGAGAAGCCAGAGCAGCTTGTTCCGGTTCTTGACGGCGGCGAATCCCTGTCTCCAGACCGCCAGCTCTTCCGGGCGCGTCGAGAACAGCGATTCCAGCAATTGCTGAAAATATCGCTCCCGCCCCTCTGCGCTTTCGCCCGGATGATCGCGCTCGACGATGGCATGGAGATGCCGCGCGAGCGACTCGCTCGAACGGGAGATCAGCGCAGAATTGCCCCCGCCGCGGTTTTCGCCGGCCGACAGGCCGGGGTGATCGTCCGCGCGAAGCTGTTGCTCGCCGGATTCACCTCCGGATCCGCGCCCCGTGCCGGTCGACCCGTCGGCGCACTCGTCGAAGACGCGGTATGATATGTTCGCGAATTCCGCTTGCCACAACGAGCTCACGATATCGAGATGCGGCGACGGGAAGCAGATTTCGTTTCTGATCAGATCGACGAACTGCTCCAGTTCGCCGGAGCCCACGGTCGATTGGAATACGATTTCGCCGACGCCGTCTTTGTACAGCAGGAACGCGAGACTTTCCTTCTTGTCCCTGTTGTCGTAGACGGTCTCGCCGCGCCACTTGATCCGATACTGTTCGACGCCGAGCGACAGTTCTTTCTCGACCTGGAAAAACTCCCGAAGCGCGCCGTTGAACGCCTCCGCGAATCTCGCCACGACGGGGCTGTTGCCGGCGTAAA
Source organism: bacterium UBP1_UBA4783 (assembly GCA_002403075.1). GTDB lineage: Bacteria > Krumholzibacteriota > Krumholzibacteriia > Krumholzibacteriales > Krumholzibacteriaceae > SSS58A. The sequence continues at coordinate 25,601 of DHHB01000051.1, forward strand.
TCGTTTTCGCGTTGATAAACTTGGACAGCGCGGCGAAGATCGCGCGCACCTTCTCGAGGCTGCGGGAGTCGACTTCGGCGCCCCCGCGGGCCGTTGGCGATGCAGGATGAGTCTTCAAACCGTTCATGGATCCCCTCGATGCAATTAATGCATGATGCATGCCAGAGGATAATTGCCCGGACTCCAGCGATCGAGCTTCGCGGCGGAACTACATTCGTGCTTGGCAGATGCGCCAATTAATGCTACATCACGGTATGGGGCTTTGTTGTCGAATCGAGGTCGACCGACGGCGGGGGGTAGCATGAAGATCGATAACTCGAAAGAGTGGCACTGGCTCGCGGGGGGACTCGCCGTTTCCGCGTTGTCGGTCGCCACGTATTTCATCTTCGCCGCGATCGCCGGGCGCAATTATCCGTTCGGGATTACGGCGGGGTTCGGATACGTCGCCGGCCGATTCGGAAAGCTGTTCCCCGGCGCGGCGGACAATCCGGTCATCAAGAGGTTCGCTGAAAAGCCGGACGCCTTTATCGAGCTCTTCATCCTCGCGGGGCTCGTCATAGGCGGCTACGCCGCGTCCCGGCTCTCCGGAACGCGCTCTCCCGAGAACATCCCCGCTGTATGGGAGCGGTATCACGGCGGGAGCGCGGTCAAGCGGTATCTCTACGTTCTCGTCGGAAGCGTTCTGCTCGGCTACGGCGCCGCGCTCGCCGGAGGATGCACGACCGGAAACATCCTCCAGGGATGGGCGCATCTCTCCCTCGGCAGCATCGTCGCCGGGGCGTCGTTTTTCGCGGCGGGCATAGCCGTCGCGAAGATTCTCTATCCGAACGCGGGAGGACGGCCATGACGGCGGTATATGTCCTGTTCGGATCGGCGGTCGGCTTCGTTTTCGGCTACATTCTGACGAGAACGGGGATCACGAAATATCCGCGCGTCATGGGAATGCTGCTTCTGCGGGATTTCAAGATCCTCAAGTTCATGCTGACCGCGGTCACGGCGTCGATGATTCTGTTCTACCTCTTCAGCGATCTCGGCCTGCTGAAAGTCGTGCCGAAAAATCTCGATTGGGGCAAACTCGTCGGCGGTCTCGTGTTCGGCGCGGGAATGGGCATTCTCGGCTACTGCCCGGGAACGATGGCCGCGAGGATCGGCGAGGGGAAAAAGGAAGCGATATTCGCCGCGTTCGGCATGTCGCTCGGGATATTCATCTACGCCCTGACGATCAGACCGGTGAGGGCGGCGCTGCTTTCGAACGAGATGAACGGCGATCTCTTCGCGCTGTTCGGACTGCACCGCTGGCTCGTCATCGCGATCGCGGCGGTCGTATTCGTTTCGATAATCGTGCTCGTCGACAGGAAATTCGACGACAACAGGGAGAATTTTTAGACGGTTCCGCCCGCCGGAACCTCGGCCGGCTCCACGAGCCGGCCCGAGATCCAGAACCCGCCGATGACGCTCACGAGCGAGGCGCTCCGCCGGCGGAACGGCAGCTCGACGAGGCGGAGCGGCCGCGCCGGCTCGAGATGTATCCGCTCGAGAAAATCCCCGTTGCTCTGGAGCGATTCGCCGAGCGTCGCGAAAAAGATGAAATCCATGATCGCGGCCGCTTCCCGCGCCGTGAGCGCGCAGAGCACGGGCTCGCCCGCGCCGTTCGAGCGTTCGATCGAGAACGCGGGCTGCGCGCGCGTCAGCAGCCTCCCGACCTTGAGATAGGCGTACGTGTTCGGCGACTTGAAGGCCGGAATGAACACGCGAAACGTCCCGAGCTCCTCGAGCCGCGCCGCGATGTGGCGGATTTCCGTCTGCGCGGGCGGCCGCTTCACGCTCGCCGCCTCCGCGACGAGGCGGGACCTCGCGCGGGCGGCGTCGGAGAGTGGATCGAGCAGCGCGAGCGGGTCGAGCTCGAGCCGCTCGCGCGGCGCGTTCGCCTCGAGGATGGCCTTGCTCGCGTTTCGAAGCTCGGCGACCGCCTCCTCGATCCGGCGCCGCAGCGCGGCGCCGTCGACGTCCGCGATCCAGAACGGGAGCCCGACGATCTCGTCCCCGGCGGGCGGCGTTTCCCCCGGAGCGATCGCGCGGTAGACGGTCAACGGCTCGAGCCTCTCCTCGTCGAGCACCCAGTAGCGGAAGCACGAGGGGCACTGGAAGGTCACGAGTTGACCCATGACGGGGAGCTCGCGCCCGCAATGGCCGCATTTCAAAGGCATGATGCCGAGCGTTTCGTGCATGTCAATCCTCGCCTCCGACGAGCATTCCCGCGCGGCACGCGATCCATTCGTGGGGCGGGAGAAACGACTTCGCATGTATCGTGTCGATGACGTAGATCGCGACGAGCGGCGCCGCGACGAGCGGGAGCCACGCGGCGGCGAGCGCGGCGAGCGCCGCGGGCGCGAAGAAGAGACGCCGCGCGTTCACCCGCCGGCGGGCCGGGGCCTCGCCGCGGACGACGAGGCCGCTGCAGGCGTCGACCGTGACGGCGTAGATGCGCTCCCCCCGGCGGTAGCGCAGGAGGTACACGGGGTAGTAGTAGAGCGAAAAGGTGTCGTCGAACAGATGGAAGCGGCTCGCGCGCACCCTCGTCGCGGCGGCCGCGGCGAAGTGCGCGACGTATCCCATGGCGTCGCGCCGGGCCGCGCGCTCGCTCCGCGTGGGGAGGGCGACCGTGTGCTCGCGCCGCCGCTTCGAGTCGAGGACGTCCCATTCGAGGAAATCGGTTCGAAACGAGATCCCCTGCAGCCCGAGGGAGGGGAGCACGCACGCGGGCGCGCTCCAGTCGATCCGCTTGAAGAGGAGGCGCGAGTACGGTGAGCGCTCCTCGCGCATCGTCGTGCGGACGTCGGTCGAGCGCGGATCGTCGGACGTCGTCTCCGCGCGGACGACCTTCGTGCGCTCGCCCGAGAGCCAGCCCATGACCCGGCCGCGCAGCCGCCAGAACGGCACGTGGATGAGCCGCTGGTCGACGATCCCGGCCTCCCGCGCGCCGACGCGGCCGTTCGACCCCTCGGAAATCCAGCGGATCGCGGCGAGCCGGGCCTTGCCCGGCGTGATCTGGGGCTTCAGGATGAAGCTTCGAGTGCCGCGCGGCGCCGCGACGAGGAGCGCGGACCCGCAGTATCCGCAGCGGACGCTTTTCTCGCCCTCGTGGACGCGGAGCGCTCCGCCACAGTTGGGGCAGGAGGCGCCGAACGCGAGGGCGCGCCCGCGCGGTTTCGCGCCGCGTCGGAAGGTTCCCGGAGCCGCGACCGCCGCCCGCTCTCCGACGCTCCGTTCCACGGCCGTCATTCCTTCGCGCGCTCGTACAGCGCGAACCCGAAATAGCCGATCGCCGCCGCGGCGGCGACCGCGGCGAACGATCCGAAAAATCCCGGCGTAACCTTGGCGATCGCGAAATATCCCGCGAAGAGCGCGGCGCCGGCGGCGACCGATCCGGCGTTCGCGCGTTTCGGACGCTCGGGAGGCAGCTCCTCCGCGACGACCTGCCAGCTCTCGCCGACGACCGCGGCGCGGCCTCGCCAATCGCCCGCTTCATACGCGAACGAATAGACGGGAAGATGCACGACTCGCGACGCGCGGGGATCGATTCCGTCCGGGGGGGCGACCCGATCCTTCGCGGCGTTTTCGTCGAAAAACCGGTATTCCCCAGCGGGGGGGTACGGGGCCGATTCGCGGGCGCGCCAGACGCGAGAGGCGGGGGCGAGGGTCAGCCTTCCGTCATCCGTTTCGATCGTCGAGAAGGGGACGAAGGAGAAATCGATCTCGACGCGCGTCGGCCGGCGGCGCCCCTTCTCCGCGAGATGAGACCGGAGCGACGCCTCCGCGGCCTTGTCGTCGCGCGTGTGCGAGAGGATGATGCGCTCGACGTCCTTCGGGCGCTCGAGAGCGAGGGACGCGCCGCAGAACGAGCAGGCGAGCATCGTCTCGCCGGGCTCGTACCGATTCTCTCCGCCGCAGAGACTGCATTGAACGAACACGGGCCACCAGCTTCTCGACCGGACCGCCGCGCCGCGAGGGCGCTAGGCCTTCTCTTCTTCTATCTTCCTTCCGCAGTTCATGCAGAATTTCGCGCCGGCGGGAACCTCCGCCTTGCAGCCGGGGCACGGGATCGCGCGGACGACCGGGGCGCCGCACGAGCCGCAGAATCGCGCGCCGGCCGGGACCTCGGCGCGGCATTTCGGACAGGGGGAGGCCTCCTTCACGGCGACCGAGCCGCCTTTCATCCCCTGCGCGAGCATGCCCGGTATCATGAACCCGAGACCGGCGCCGACGCCGATCCCCATTCCGCCGGCGGCGGCCGATCCCGCCCCGCCGTCGCCGCCGCTCGCCGCGGCGTCGCCCATCGCTTTCGCCGCCTTGAATTTGAAGAAACCGTCGAGATCGCCGACCGCCGCGATGCCGCTTCGCTCGTCGATCATTTTCTGCACCTCGGGCGGCGGCGTGATCGAGCTCAGATAGAAGTTCTCGAGCGCCATGCCGTACGCGCAGAAATCCCCGACGAGGCGCTCCTTGATCTCGACCGCGAGCTCGTCGTACTGGCGCGGCAGGTCGAAGATCGTGTCGAGCTTCTCGCCGAAGAGATCGTTGATCCGCGCCACTATCACGTCGCGGAGGTAATCGCCGATCATCGCGCTCGTGTAGAACCCCTGCGTGCCGACGACCGTGTTGACGAAGAGCGCGGGCTCCGTGATCCTGAACGTGTAAACCCCGCACGCGCGCAGCCGCACGAGGCCGAGCTTCGAGTCCGTGAAGGCCACCGGATCCTTCGTCCCCCACTTCTGGTTGATGAAGTGCTTCATGTTTATAAAGAAGACCTCGGCGCGGAACGGGCTCTTGAATCCCCACGGGAGCGAGATGATCTTCGTGAGGATCGGGAGGTTCTTCGAGGTGAGGGTGTGGCGCCCGGGACCGAAGAGATCGAGCCCCTTGCCGTCCTTGAAGAAGACCGCCGACTGGTTGTCGCGCACGATGAGCTGGGCCCCGATCTTGATCTCCGCGGAGCCCTCCGGCGGTATGCGATGGACGATCTCGTCGCCGCCGAGATCGAACCACTCGAGCACTTCCATGAACTGAGACATGTGAGCCTCCCGTCGCTTCGGATGGTATGCGTTCGTCGCGGGCGGCATGCCCGGCCGCCCGATACGCGGCGAACGAGCAAACGCGATGCCAAATCGTCGGTTAGCGCGACCTTCCCAGCCCGTTGCGGAGAGTCTCGTCGCCGTGCCCCTATATCCCGTTTCAATAAAAGGAGATATCCGCTATACTGTTTCCGGGCGCTGGCGGGAGGCGGGGGCGTGCCGGTTCGCGGACCTGACACGAAAGGAGTCGGCCGTGACTCTCTTTGCGGCTTTCGGCATCGGGATCATCTTTCTCTTCATTCTCATGGTGCTCCTCGGCGGTCTCTTCATGTGGATCGCCGCCAAGATCGTCCGCGTCGAGAACTCGAGCTTCGGCCGCGCGCTCGTCGCGGCGATCGGCTCGAGCTTCATCTCGGTGCTCGCGGCTTTTCTCTTCAACCTCCTTCCCGTCATCGGCAACCTCTTCGGCTTCATCATCGGGCTCCTGCTCTCGATACTCGTCATCAAGGCCGTGTTCGGGACCTCATTCGGCAAAGCGCTGCTCGTCTGGATATTCGATCTCATCGCGACCTTCATCGCCGTGGCGCTCGCGGCGATGCTCATGGCGAGCTCGCTTCTCATCGGGTGCTGAGACGGGTCCTCGCGGGAGGGAGCACGGGAGGAATTTGGAGGTAGGGATTGAGAGGGAATTTGGCGCCTTGACAACGGCGCCGCGTGTGATAAAATCCGGTGTGTAAGCGCGCCCGGGGGACACCGGCTCGAATCGCCGAACGACGCAATTTGTCTCCGGTAGAACGCCGCTCGCGGGCGCGGATAACGCTTTTTGGCCGCCCCTGTACCTCTCGAAGAGAGGCTCGCGGGGCGGGCGGCACCGGCGGCTCCCCTGCCCGCCCGACGGGCGGGTACAGGGCCGTCAAGATGGCAGCCCGGGGCCGGCCGCGAAGATGCGCGGTAAACCCGGACGCTGACCCCCACCAGTCGCCCGCCCCCGGCGACACCGCGCTGGAACGGCATGGCATGCGCTCGAGCCTCGTCGGCATTTCCGATCTCTTCATCGCCGTCGAAAAGGCTCGCGAGGGACGCCTCGGCGAGATGCTCTCGCGCGTCCTCAGACGCGGCCCCGCGGACGGCGGACGGTGGGGGCACGTCGAGTATCCCCTCAAGAACTGGTGGGACATCCCCGAGGTGATGGAGCGGTGGAACCGCATGACCTCGGGGGATCCCTGGATCGATTACTTCCGGTTCTTTCTCGAAAAATATCTCGCCGGCCGCGCGGGGCTTCGCGCCCTCTCGCTCGGGAGCGGCACGGGGCATCGCGAGATCGACTGCGCGCGAAGCGGTCTCTTCGCGCGGATCGACGCGGTCGATGTCTCCCGGCCGCGGATCGAGTACGCCCGCGCGCGCGCCGCGGAGGCGGGCTTCGCGGATCGGATCGAGTATCGCGAGGCGGACGCCGCCTCGGTCGATCTTCCCCGCGGATCGTACGATCTCGTGATCGCCGAGCAGTTTCTGCACCACGTCGCGAGAGTCGAGAGGATGATCGACCGCGTCGACGAACTTCTCGCGCCGGGAGGCGTCTTCGTTTTCAACGAGTACGTCGGACCCGACCGGTGGCAATGGAGCGGGGCGCAGCTCGAGGCGGCGAACGGGCTCCTGCGGGAGCTCCCCGAGCGCTATCGCCGGCGCTGGAAGAGCGGCACGATAAAGCGCGCCGCGCGCCGCCCCGGCGTGCTCCTCATGACGCTGTACGACCGGACGGAGGCCGTCTCGTCGTCGCGGATCGTTCCCGCCCTCGGGCGGCGCTTCGATCTCGTCGATCTCAAGGGGTACGGCGGCTCCGTGCTGCAGCTCCTCTTCGCCGACATCGCGGGGAACTTCCTCTCGGGGGACGCCGAGACGAAGCGGCTTCTCGAGCGCTGCTTCGAGAGGGAGGACGCTCTCCTCGCGAGCGGCGCCGTCTCGCACGATTTCGTCGTCGGCGTGTGTCGAAAGATCGTCTGAGACCCCGCGGATCCCGCACGGACATGGCGGGCGCAACGGCTCTCGAAAACGGCGCCCCCGTTATTATCGTTGAATTCGCGAAGCGCGCGTGGTAGAATTACACCGCTCAAACCGATGAATCTTCTGCGCGTCTTCCGACGGGGGAAGTCCAGAGCCCTCTGCTAACGAATCGAACAGCCCGGCAATCGATCGAAAACGACAGCGATGGTCTGCCTCAGAGCGCCGGCCGGTTCGCGCGCGATGTTCGCGCGGAAAGGGCGCGGATGAAAGCAGTGCTTGCCGCAATCGCAATCGCCGTCGCGGCGTGCGGTCACGCGCTCGCCGCGGATCCATCCATCGGACGTCTCGGGCTCTACACTGACGAGAATCGCTCCTCCAACGAAGTTTCGAGCCCCGGCGGCGTTCACGAATTCACGATCCACCTGTTCGCCCATCCGGGCGAGAACGGCATGATGGCGGTCGAATTCTCCGTCCTCTATCCGGGCAACGTCGCCCCCGGCGCGATAACTTTTCATCCGAACGTCACCGTGACCTTGGGAAGCCCCGAAGCGGGTATCAGCATCGCGATATTCGGATGCCAGAACGAATGGATCCGCGTGTTCAGCCAGAAGGCCTATCTGCTCGACGCCGCGCCGGCCGAGATCCGGATCGCGGCGCATCCGTCCGCGGGCACGGTCCAATTCGCGAGCTGTCTCGAAGGTTTCCCGCTCGCGCCCGCATACGTCGTTTCGCCCATCTGTCTCAATTCTTCCTGCGCGCCGGACACGACCGGTCCCGCGCTCGTCTCGGCGCTGACGACGTCTCCGGCCGACGTGAAGCTCCTTTTCAGCGAGGCGCTTTTCAAGCCCGCTGCAGTCGAAACTTCGAACTACGAGGTGTTCGAGACGCTCGATCCGGCGAATGCTTCGCCGGTCGCGGGGGCCGAGCTTCTCGCGGACGGAGCGTCGGTCATCCTCACGCTCGGCGCCCCGCTTGCGGACGGCACGACGTACACGGCGCGGGTGAGCGGCGTGCAGGACGCGGCGGGAAACGAAATCGCCCCCGCGAGCGAGACGCAGTTCTCGGGACGCGACGACGTTCCTCCCGAAATGGCGTTCATCTCCGTTCCGAGCGATTCGGTGATCGTCCTGCGTTTCAGCGAATCCGTGATCGCAGCGACGGCGGAGCAGCCGGGAAATTACTGCATCTCCCCGAATCTTCCGAACACCTGCCCGATCGTTCCGGCCGCCGCCGAGCTCACGGATCCCGCCACGGTGATCCTCTCTCTCGACGCGGGTCTCTCGGGAGACGCGTACTACTATCTCTTCGCTGACGGCGTCAGCGACCTCGCCGGCAACGTCATCGCGCCGGGAAGCTTCGCGCGGTTTTTCGTGATCGATTTCTACCCGCCGAGACTTGTGTCGGCTTCGGCGATCGATCGAAGGCTCGTCGAGATCTTTTTCAGCGAGGATCTCGATCCGGTGACCGCTCTATACGCCAACCACTACCGGATCCTCGCACAGGCCGACGAGCTCGCGACCGTGCCTGTCGACAGCGTATTTTTCTTCGGCGGGAGCTCGACCGTGAGGCTCGCCCTCGGATCGGACTGTCCCGTCGAAATCCCCCTCGTCGCCCGCGTCTGCTGCGTAAAGGACGTATACGGGAATCCGGTCGGCTATCCGGCCGACGTCGTTTTCACCGTCGCCGACGTGTATCCGCCGGCGCCGGTTTTCGCGCGCGCCCCCGCCGACACGATCGTCGAAACGATATTCGACGAGCGGCTCGATCCGGCCTCCGCCGAGGATGCGCGCAACTACACGATCCGTCGTACGGCGGATCCGTCCGTCGAGTTGCCGGTCGGCGTCGCGGTCCTCGCGGGAGACAGCAGCGTCGTGCGCCTGCTTCTCGACGCCGCGATGCCGTACGACGTTCCGCATACGGTGCTGGTGAGCGGCGTCCGCGACAGGCGGGGCAACGCGATATCCGGCGAGGCCGCGATCGGGGTCGTCTATCCCGATACGTTCCCTCCCGCGATCGCGGATCTCTATCCGGTCGACGAGCGCGCCGTCGTCGTCCTCTTCGACGAGCCGGTGGTGCGGTCGTCGGCGGAGTCGCCGTCCGCCTACGCCTTCGCTCTCGCCGTCGATTCGACGGCGGCCGTCCCGATCGCCGCCGCGATGCTCTCGGGCGATCTCGTCTCCGTGCGGCTCGATCTCGGCGGCGGACTCGTCGCCGGAGAGAACTATCGTCTCTCCGTGACGGGAGTTGCGGACATGAAGGGCAATACGATCAAGCGGCCGGCGTTCCGGGATCTGACCTTCGTCGACATGTTCCCGCCGCGGATCGAGCGGGCGCGCACGACTTCGCCGCTCCTCGTCGACGTGTTTTTCGACGAGCGGGTCGACCCGGCGGGCGCCGAGACCGCCGCGAACTACGGGATTCGGGAGGAGGCGGATTCGACGCGCGCCGTCGCGGTTTCTGGGGCGTCGTTGGCGGGGGACTCGTCGATCGTGCGTCTTTCCCTCGCCGACTCCCTCGCCTGGGGCACGCGGTATCTTCTTCGCGTGAGCGGCGTGGCCGATCGATGGGGCAACGCGATCGTCCCCGGCAGCGGGACGATCGTGTATCCCCCCGATACGATTCCTCCCGCGATCAAGGACGCCAGAACGGCCGATTACACGACCGTCGTTCTCCATTTCACCAAGATCGTCGTGCGTTCTCACGCGCAGGATATGGCGAACTACCGCGTGTACGCTCCGGCGTTCCCCGCCGACCGGCCGGAGGTGATCCGCGCGGAGCTCCTCGAGGACGGCACGACGGTACGTCTCACGCTCGCCGCGAGCCTCATTCTCTGGCGGGAATACGCCGTTCGCGCGAGCGACATCGAGGACAACTCGGGGCTCACGATCGCTCCCGGGAGCGAAATGCCGTTCGTATGTAGTCCTCTTCCCGCAAGAGGCGGCATGGGAATCTTCGCCGACGTGGAACGCAGGACGAGCTCGGTCTATCAGAACCCGGGGCTTCCGACGGAATTCACGCTGTACGTTTTCTGCTATCCGAGCCGGAACGGGCAGAAAGGCGTCCGATACGCGATCCTCTATCCGCCGAACGTCGAACGCGGGACGTTTTCCGCGAACGACGGGATCGTCTCGTCATCGTACGGCGATCCGGCGACGGGGATCGACGCCTGTCTCCGGGAGTGCAGCTACGACTGGATCTGGACGCACACGCAGACGTTTTGGCTTCTCGACGCCGGCAAAAGCGCGATCGGCGTCGTCGCGCATCCGGCCGCGGACGCGTACGGTTTCCTGAACTGCGCGCCGGGCGCCGCGTTCGAAACGGTCGATATATACACGCACCTCTACTGCAACTGCAGCTATACCCCCGGCACGCTGCTCGCCGGGTTCGCAGCCGCGTACCGGGCGCCGTGCGTCGAGATCGCGTGGAGCCTGCACCAGATGGACGAAGGGATCGCATTCGCCGTATCTCGCGCCGCGGGCGCGGCGTCCGTTTTCCAGACGCTTCCGCCGGATGCTCTCGAGAGCGACGGGCTCGCGTTCGTGTACCGCGACTGCGCGGTCGAGCCGGGCGAAAACTACCGGTACCGGGTGACGTTTTCCGCCCGGCAGGGAGAGCATATTCTCTTCGAGACCCCCTCGATCGCGTCTCCCGCCATGCCGCTCTCGCTCTTCCAGAACCGGCCGAACCCCTTCAATCCGTCGACGACCATCGAATACTATCTGCCGCGGACCTCGGACATCGTTCTCGAGATATACGATGTGGCCGGGCGCCGGGTGGCGTGCCTCGCGCGCGCGCGGGTCGAGAAGGGCCGCCACACGGCGGTATGGAACGGTGTCGAGGATTCGGGCAAGGCCGTCTCATCGGGCGTCTATCTCTGCCGGCTCAGGGCGGGCAAGGAGTGCGTCGCGAGAAAGATGGTGCTCTTGAGATGAACCTCGAACGGGAGCGGGTGTCGCAATGAGATCCAAACGCGCACGGGGTTGCCGGAGGAGAACACGCTCGGTTCCGATCGCCGCGTCCGCCGCATTCGTCCTTCTATTCGTCTCGATCCCCTCGCCGAACGCGGGCTGGCTGCAGGAGGATATCGCCGTCTGTGCCGATCCGAGCTTTCAGCAGCGTCCCTTCATCGCGGGAGACGGAACGGGCGGCGCCTTCGTGGCCTGGGGGGACGGCCGGAGCTCCGATATCTTCGCGCAAAGGCTCGATCCCGCGGGCAACGCTCTTTGGGCCGAGAACGGGCTCAACGTGAGCCAAATGGCTCTCGGCTCGGGCGATCCGCTCGTCGAGCCCGACGGCGCGGGAGGGGCGTTCGTGGCGTTTCATACGGACAGCACCCTCAGCAATTACTTCGACTGCCCGGTCCGCAATTCCCGCATCATGATCGAGCGGATCGACGCCGACGGGGCGGTTCTCTGGAAAAAGCCGGTCAGCGCCGCGCCTCCCGGCTGGACGACGGAGCAGAACGCGAAGATGTTCCTCGACGGATCGGGCGGCGTGCTGCTTCTGTGGGAGGGCGCGCCCTTCACCTTCGAGCCCTATTCGTGCGGCTCATGGCGGAATTTCCGCCTGTTCGCGCAGCGGATCGACGCCGGCGGCAACCGCCTGTGGGGCCTCGATCCCGTGAGAGTATGCCTGTATGAACACATCCAGGAGGTATCCGAAGCGACCCTGGACGGGTCCGGAGCGCTGGTGGTCGCGTGGACCGATTGGCGCAATGGCAGCGTCAGCCAGCGTGATATATACGCGCAGAGGATCGGTCTTGACGGAAGCCGCCTCTGGGGAGAGGAGGGGAAGGCTGTCATCGTCTACGGCTCGGATCAGTCGCGCGTCCGCCTCGCGCCTGACGGAGCGGGCGGCGTCTTCGCGGTGTGGGCCGACGGCCGCTCTGGAACGCAGATATACGCCCAGCGGCTCGACGCGTCGGGCGATCCCCAGTGGGCGAGCGACGGCGCGCCCGTCTGCACGGTGAGCGGTCAAAAGGGAGTGCTCGACATCATGCCGCGCGGACCGGGGAGCGCCGTAGCGTACTGGACCATGCCGCAGACGGACGGCTTCTATAACCTCTTTGCGCAGCGAATCGACGGCAACGGGGATCAGATGTGGGGGGCGGGCGGCAAACAGTTCTCGCCGACGCTCAACACGTGCCGCGACGCGCAGGCGATAGCCGACGGCGAGGGGGGAGTCGTCTTTGCGTGGGAGCACGTTCTTCCGGTGCCGTACAACAGCGTTATCCGGAGCCTCTGGGGCTTCTCCTCGAACGATATCTACGCGGTCGGCGAAGTCGGATTGATCCTTCACTACGACGGTTCGACATGGACCAGGATGTCTTCGCCGACGCAGATGCATCTGCGCGGGGTCTGGGGAACGGCGGGAGACAACGTGTACGCCGTCGGGGACGGCTGCGCCATACTTCATTTCGACGGCGGATCGTGGTCCCTCGAAGCCTGTCCCGCGCCGAACGCGGAGCTGCGCGGCATCTGGGGGTCGGGCCCGCACGACATATGGGCCGTCGGCATGTATGGCGTTCTCCTGCACGGGGACGGCGTCTCGTGGACGCGCGTCGATCTCGGCACGGAGAGCAACCTCGAGGCGGTGCACGGCACGTCGGACGCCAACGTGTACGCGGTGGGGCACGCCTACTATAGGTCGGTCGTCCTGCATTTCGACGGTTCGGCCTGGTCGTCGACGCCCGTCTCGAACGTCGGCGCGCTGGGAGGGGTGTGGGTAGCCGCCGACAATCACGTGTTCGTCACCGCCCCATCGGGCGTGCTCATCCACAATGACGGCAGCGGATGGAGATCGGTTTCGGTCGGATATAACGTCGGCTCCGGCAAGGGGATTTGGGGATCGCATTCGGCCAACGTGTACGCGGCATACGACGACGGCTACATCGCCCGCTATGACGGCATCTACGCGCGATCGACGAGGGTTTCGCTCAACAGGTTGTACGATGTGTGGGGCACCTTCGGAAGCGATATCTGGGCGAGCGGAAAAACTCACACCATCCGCCATTTCGACGGATCGAGCTGGGTTACGCAGTACCAGATCGCGAACGATCTGTTCATGAGCAGGGTCGACTCGGCGGGAAACACGCTCTGGTACCGTTACGGCGCAGACGCGACGGTGAGCATGGACGAGCGAACCGATATCCATCTCGCCGCGGACGGCGCCGGCAACGCGCTCCTCGCCTGGCGGGACACCCGCGGCGCCAACTGCCTGCCCGACATATACGCGAGAAAGATATCGATTTCGCGCGGACCCCTCGTGGCGACCGAGCTTCTCGATTTCGCGGCGGAGCTCTTCGGAACCGCCGTCAAGGTGAGCTGGCGGCTGTCCGCGCTCGACGAGGGCGCTCGCTTCGCAGTTCTGCGAGCCGAGGGCCCGCGAGGCGAATCCTGGGAAGCGATCGATCCCGCCATCGCCCGGGATGGCCTTTCGTTCAGCTTCGTCGACGGCGCGGTCGAACCGGGGGGCGCGTACCGCTACCGCGTGAGGATCGCGGACGAGAAGGAAGGCCGAGGGCTCTTCGAAACGGATGTCGTGTCGGTGCCCCGCCTCTCCGTGATCCTGTTCCAGAACGCGCCCAATCCCTTCAATCCGACGACGACGATTCGCTACAACCTCCCCTCGCGATGCCGCGTGGCGCTCTGCGTGTACGATGTCTCCGGGCGTCTCGTCGAGCGGCTCGTGGACGCGGAACAACCCGCGGGGATTTACGGCGTCGACTGGAACGGCAGAAACGGGTCGGGGGAGACGGTCGCCTCGGGTGTTTATTTCTGCCGGCTTCGGGCGGGCAAGGAGTGGCGTTCGCGCACGATGGTTCTGCTCAGGTGAGGGCTCGCCGCACGGTCGATTTTCAATTACAGTCTCGCGATTTGCGCGTATAGTTGGGCTCCGGCGTCCATGCCACCGGGGAGGCGGCGCGGCGGTTCGGCCCGCGCGCGCTCGCCGAGTAGATCGGCGGTCCATGCGCTCATCGGCGCGGAGGAGAGAGGCGGAAGCGGCGTCATGAAGGAACGAGGCGTTCCGATCGTCATGTACCACGGCGTCGGGCCCGACCGGCCGGGCTGGCCGTGGAACTACCTTTTCACGCCGGCGGACGTTTTCGAGCGCCAGATGCGGGCGCTCCGCGACGAAGGCTGGCGGACGATTTCGCTTTCGGAGCTTCGCGCGCATCTGGTTTCGAACGCCCCGCTTCCGCCAAAGCCG
>DHHB01000061.1 GCA_002403075.1 bacterium UBP1_UBA4783
CCGCGTTCCCCGACCATGTCGACGACGATCACCGCCGCCGGACGGCGCCCCCCGAGGCGCGAGGCGTAGTGCTTCGATCCGAGAAGGTAATCCTCGATCCGCCCCTCTTCGCCGTAATCCTCGCCGTCGAAGAAAACGACGTCGACGCCCACCGGCGGCTTCGCTCCGCCGAGGAGCCGAGCGATCTCGAGGAGCACGGCGACGCCGCTCGCCCCGTCGTTCGCGCCCGGTATCGGGAGCGCCCGGTTCGCCTCGTCGGGGTCGCGGTCGGCGCGGGGCCGCGTGTCGTAGTGCGCGCCGAGGAGCACCCGCCGTTTCTCGCCCGGACGGTACGATCCGACGATGTTTTCGAGAAAGAGCGTGTCCCCCGTCGAGAGCACCGCCTCGAACGGCTGCCGCGAAACGGACGCGCCGAACTCCTCGAGGCGTCGAACGAGGTATTCGCGCACGAGGAGGTGCCCGGCCGAGCCAGGGTAACGGGGGCCGATCGCGCACTGCTCCTCGAGATGCGCGAACGCGCGTTCCCCGTCGAACGCGGGCTCGCCGCCCGCCGAGCACGCGGCGACCGCGGCGGCGGCGACGAGCGCGCCGGCGAGCGCGCCTCGGGCGCCGCGGCGGCGGAGGCCGCTAGAATTTGAACTCCGCCTCGACGCGGACCCCGAGCTGCTGATACACATAGCCGTACTGGCCTCCCCAATTGCGGTTGTAGTTGATGCCGAGCGATCCCGTGATCGTGTTGCTGAAACGGTAGGACATGCTCGGCGTGGCGCTGATCGAGCTCCCCCGCGGCCTGTTGAACGCGACGCTCGTCGCGTACGAGAGGCCGAGGTTCGTCGTCAGCGTGCTCTTGAAATTGATCTTCTTCTTGTTGATGAACGGAAGCGGAAGACCGAGGCCCTTGTTTCCCTCGATGTCGTACTTCAGGTTCAGGGTGACGCCGTAGCTCGACTCCCAGCTCTCGCGCTCGTTCCGAACGGTCGTGGACTTTTTATACGTGAAGCCGACGTTGCTCGTGAGACGGTTCTTCCACTCGAGGTTCCAGTTCGGGGCGAGCGAGTAGGATACCTGGCTCCCCACGGCGTCGTCCGTCGTGCGCCGATCGAACCCGACGGCGATGTCGCTCCGGTTCGCGTACCTGCCGATGAGCCCTATCTTCTCCATGCCCCGCCAGTTGAGGTTGACGCTCGGCCACGTGTACTGCTTGTTCGTCGATCGTTTGCCCTGGCGATCGGAGTCGGTCACGACGAACCGCGCCTTCACGTCGAATCCGATGTCCTGAGTGAGCGCCATGCGCGAGCTCAGATCGACGGTGAGGTTGTCGCGCGACTCGAGCGGGGAGCTCTCGCTCGGACCGTTCGGACCGGGCGTTCCCGAGTCGTCCGTGAGGCCGAGCTGATACAGCACCGCCGAGCGGTGGTAGAGCCGGTCGTACCTGCTCGAGTGGTTCATCGTGACGTTCGTGCGAACCGGCTCGATCGAGCCGAGCAGTTTGAAGACCTTCCTCATCGGCAGGAGCGGATCGCCGAAGCGCGAGCGAACCGAATCCGGCCGCGCGGCCGCCGTATCGGCCGGGATTCCCGCCTTCGCCGTGTCGGCCGGCGTTCCGGCTTTCGTCGTATCGACCGCCGCCGGCTCGGACGGAAGACCGCCGGCGCGCGGTTTCGATATGCCGAGATCCTTCACGCCCCCTTCCTTGTCGCGGTCCGCCCGGGCGGGCGCGGCGGCCGGAGGCGCCGCGGGGGGCGGCGCCACGCCCTGCGGCGCGTCCTCCTCGTCGCCGATCTCCGCGACCGTGCCGGTGCGCTCGTCCCGCTGCCGCGCCTGCTGCGTTTGAGCCTCGAGCCGTTTCTGAAAATCTTCCGCGCTCCGCGGGCGGCCGGGGCCGGCTTGCGCGCGGGGTATCGTCCGGTCGTCGCGGCCCTTTTCGATGAGGCCGAGGGCTTGACCGAGACGGTTCATGTACTTGCCCACGTCGACGTCGAGCGTGACGGCGATGTCCCGGGACGCGCTGACGCCGCGGGTTCCCGAAGGGTCCCTCACGACGACGTCGACGATGGACGTGTCGGGCGGGCCGCCGGGCGGATAGGTGACGATCGTATCCTTTCTCGTTTCGCGCGTCTGCCTGAGGCTCGGATTCAGATCCTCGGAGTACCGGCTCCGGTACTCGAATCGCGGATTGAACTCGCGCAGCAAAAAGACGTTTCTTCCGGGCTGGTAGTTGAGATTGAGGCTGTGGCCCCAGGCGCTTTCGTAACCGATCGGGATCCCGCGAAACTCGTTCTGCGACGCGAGATCCCGCTTCTCGTTCAGCGCGAAGTTGATCTTGACCGATTGGAACGGCTCGTAGAGGGTCGTAACGTTGTTCGTCCAGGTTCCGGCGCGCCCCGTCGGGCGCTTGACGAGCTCGCCGCTCGTCAGGGTATAGCTCTTCGCGTACGTCGTGCCGGCGCTCCCCTCGTACGTCAGACTCGAAAGCCAGTACCGCCATTTGGTCCCGCCGAAGAGCGCGAGCTCCCGCGCCTTCCGGAACTGAAGCTGGTAGCCGACGCTCCCGCTCATCGTCGTCGTCGTATCGCGCAGCGCCGGCGTGAGGATCTTCTTTTTCGAGTACCCGAAGTTCGCGCGAAGGTTGTCGAAGATCTGCCGCATGATGAAATTCGTCGAGCCGCGCCGGCTGAGCCCGACCGTGAACCCGAAGGATTCGTTGCGGTTCTTGAGGCTGTCGCGCACCGCGGGATCGGCTATCTCGATGTCGCTGTTCGGGATGTACTTCGGGAGCGATTTCGCGTTGTTGAGGTTGAAGGTGACCGGCATGGTGAAGCGGGCCGTCGGCAGGAGGTGGTTCACCTCCGTTTTGCCGTTCAGGAAGTAGCTGCTCGTCGTGTATCCCTCGCCCCTGCTCGCGCGCAGGGAGCGGAACTCGGCCCCCGTCCGCTGCCAGCCGCCGACGAGCTGCAGGATCCCCGCGAAATCGGCGGTCGCGTTCAAACGCTCGGCGTGGTCGATATCGCGGCGCACGCCGCCGACCCTGATGTCGTTGAACCAGATCTCGCCTCTCCCGATCTCCCGGCCCGAGCGGTTGCGGAGCCCCGCGTAGAAGTAGCGGACGCGGAAGAGGCTCGGGCTTCCCTTCACGCGCACGGTGTACACCTTGAGCGGATCGACGCTGTCCCGGACGCGGTCCTCGATGAGGACGCCGGTCCCCGCGATCTTGAGGTTCGTGAGATCTGAGAAACGCATGTTCACCCAGCGCCACCGGCCCCGCTCCTCCGGAGCGACGGGCACCTCGATCTCGTAATAGTTGTTTTCATCGGTCGCGAGCTGGAGGTAGAAGCCGATCGAGTCGTCGCAGGCGTACGGAAACAGGAAGAACTGGAAATCCTCGTACTGCTGGTAATTCTGTCCCTCGCCGAAGAAGCGCTTCACGATCCGGAAGGCCGTCGAATCGGCGACGTTCTCGTACGCGAGGGTCAGCGACTGCTCGCGGTTCGTGATCCCCTCCTCCTGCATCACGTTGTAGGGCGGCACGTACCGGCCCGGATCGTCCTTGTTGTTGATCGTTCCGATGACGAGCTTCTGTCCCGGCGCGACGGAATCGGCGGGGATCGCCGCGCCCGCGAGATCCCGCACGCCGTCGTACTGCCACCGGCTGCCGACGAACTGGAACTCGGCGAACTCCATGAGCCGCGCCTTCGAGAAGGCGACGAGCGAATCGGGGTTCTCGATCCAGATGCGGGCGTACTGGATCGTCTCGAGCGGCGGCGCGTTGTTGACCACGGCGGCCTTCGAGAGATCGATCCGGTACTTCCGCCAGGCCTTGCGGACGTTGAGGTTCTTCTCCCGCCAGTATTCGTCCCAGCGCCCCGTGGGATCGTCGGGGGAAAAATCCCTGCGGATGTCGATGAGGGCCGAATCGGCGAGGTTGAAGGCGACGGTGTAATACGCGTTCTCCCGGTCGAGGATGAGGTTGCCGTTCAGGTCCTCGGTGTCCCGGAGCTGGTTCCCCTTCCGGCAGTTGATCCCCCGGTAGACGAAGAAGCTGTCGATCCAGGTCCCCTCGTCGAACGCCGAGGGATACGAGCAGCTCGCGTCGTCCTGATCGAACCCGACGTCCTCGACGATCGACCAGGGGAACTCCGTTTTCTTTTCGTCGTCGGGGAATCTGCTGTCGGGGCCCGGCTTGTAGAAATCCTCGTCGATCCTTCCGAAATCGATGTGCACGGTCCCGCCCCGCGCCGACGGGTCCGTCTGGAAATCGTTCACCCAGATCTCGAGGTACTGCGTCGTCGAGAGATCGAGGCTGTTCGGGAAAGAGGCCATGACGCCGCACCACTGCCCCGGCTTCGGACCGGCCGGATAGACCGCGTCGAAGAAGAGCGTCGAGACGGTCGCGTTCTCGCGGGGGTCGAGACCGGGGTTGAGATCGCGCCGGCTCGTGATGAAATATTCCTGCTGCGGCGTGCGCGCCGCGTTGTAGTAGTAGAAATTCCGCACCCTGCTCGAGTCCGCGCGCTGGACGCCGAACTCGTCGTACGGGAGGCTCGCCGGATACCACGAGCGCCGGAGCATGCTGACCTGGTTGCTCTCCGCGACACCCTCCATGTCGTCGATGATCGCCTCTCCCTTGACGTTCGGATTGGGGAAGCTCATCGCGACCTCGCCGCCGAGGTTCAGCGTGCTCTGGGCGTTCGTGTCGACGCGGGGGAGCAGGTTGGCGAGGCTCGTCATCCATCTCGGGGTGAAGAGGAACGCGCCGTTCACGTCCGCCGCCATCGTCCGCGAGGGCTCCTCGCCGACGCGCGGCGCGTACTTGGGCGCCCCCATCGAGCTGTAGAGGAAGACGCCGCTCATCCGGGCGTTCTGCGATAAGTTGAGGTTTCCGCCGACGCCGAGCAGCGAGTTCCTGCCGCCGCCGATGAGCGGCTTGTACTGGTAGTCGACGTTGATGCGGGAATCGGGAGGGGTTTCCGTCTTGATCGTGACCTCGCCGCTCAGGTAGTCGATGTCGTAGTCGACGCCGCGCACGAGCCGCGTGCCGTTCACCGTGACGACCTCGCTCCCCTCGATGATGTCGTAGGCGGCGAGCTGTATGTTGCGCCTGCCGCTCGAGGACATGACGACGATGTTGTATTTGTGATTCGCGTCGAGCTCCGTCCCCGTGACGACCCGCTTGTAGAGGCTCGTGTCCCTCGCGAGGGTGGCGTAGCTGAACGCCGCCTCGAGGGGGTCCTGCGGATCGAGAAACGAGGCGATGAACGCCGAATCGGGATCGAACGGCCGGTACCAGGGGATCATGAGGAGCCCGGCCGAGCGGTCGAGGATCCCGGGAACGCCGGCGTCGACGAGCCCGTCCTTCTTCTTCTGGCCGAGCTGATCGTACTGATCGAGCCCGAAGAGCCGAAGGTACGGGACCCTGGAGACGGGGTGGATGTCGCGGTTGTCGCGGTTCTGGAGGTCCTCGATCCGCATCTCGATCGTGCCTTCCGGGCCGAGCGATCCGACGGAGTACACGTTCCGCATCATGAGGTGCCACGTTTCGTCCGTCCCGACCGAGTTGTTGGCGTCGCGGCAGATGATCTCGGCCCTGAAGGGCTCGTTCAGCCACTGGCCGTAATCCCCCACGGTGTGAACGACGTCGCCGTTTATGTTCTGCGCGCGGTAGCGCACGAGGAGGTTCCGGTTGGCGTCGAGGGAACGCCGGAGCTGGATCGCGACGTACTTCGGGTCCCCCTCGAGCCCGTACACGCGGATGAGCTGGTAATCGGTCCCCTCGTAGAGCTGGCGGCAGGGAACCTCCTCGAAGACGGGAGAGTCGTCCGCGAGGCCGTTGTTGAGC
>DHHB01000053.1 GCA_002403075.1 bacterium UBP1_UBA4783
CGCCGAGCGCTTCGAGCGCGCTTCGGATCGAGCCTTCGATCTGTTCGCCGAAGAGGTCCTGCACCGAGCTCTTGAGCGCGACGGCGATCCCGCCGCTCTCTCGCGCGCGCAGGGTGAGCGTGATGTCGCTTTTCTGCTCCGCCCTGCCGACGCGCGTTTCCTTCACATCAGCCATGGCTCACTTCCGTCGGAAAAGGAGGAAAAGGCCCCATCGGCCGTCCGCCGTCTGGAGCCGCAATGAATCCCGGCAACCGTATCGTCCTGTCGTCACAACCCATACAGTATAGCAGAATCTACCGCATTTGTGGGGGGATGTCAAAAGGCGTCCGCCGAGCCTTCGCCGATCGCCCCGAAACGAATGGGGCCGCGCAATGCGAGGGATCGCGACCGGGCATCCAAACGTCGCGCCCCCGCGCTTTCCCCTTTGTTCCCCCCCTTTTCTGTTGCGCCATAGCGGAATTTGTGAGACAATTCGCCAGCGCTTTTTCCCTGTAACCGAGCAATCGAACGTCTCTTCCGCGCTTTAACCGAAGAGGTGAGGGTATGGTGAAACGAGTCGCAATCGTCGGCATCGGGACGACGGGCTTCCGGCCCGTGACGCCCGATGTCAGCTTCCGGGAGCTCATCTTCGAGGCCGCCCGGAAGGCCTACTCCGACGCCGGGATCGAGCCGAGCGAGATCGGCGGCTTCGTCACGGCCGCGGAGGACTTCCTCGAGGGCTACAGCATCGCCGACGAGTACTGCCCCGATCAGATCGGCGCGGTCCTCAAACCGACGCAGACGATCCCGGGCGATTTCCTGCACGCACTCGCCACGGGCTACATGATGATCATGACGGGCGCCTTCAAGACCGTCGCGATCGAGGCGCACAGCAAGGCCTCGAACGTGAAGACGATCGACGACATGATGGGGTTCGCGCTCGATCCGGTCTACAACCGCCCGCTCCGCGAGACGCCGCACGCGATCGCGGGGCTCGAGATGACGCGGTACATGTTCGAGACGTGCACCTCCTCCGAGCAGTGCGCCAAGGTGGTCGTGAAGAACCGCGGCAACGCGATGCGGAATCCGTACGCGGCGTTCGCCGCCGAGCTCACGGAGAAGGACGTGCTCGGGAGCGAGCCCGTCTCGCTCCCGCTCCACCGGCTCGACATCGCGCAGCACGCCGACGGCGCCGTCGTCGCCGTTCTCGCCGACGACCAGACGGCGCAGGCGCTCGGCGGCACGCCGATCTGGATCGACGGCATCGGCTGGTGCACCGACACGCCGACCCTCGAGATGCGCGACTGGGGCGAGGCCGCCTACGCGCGCATCGCGGCCGAGATGGCGTACCGGATGGCGGGGATCGCGAATCCGCGCGGCCTCGTCGACTTCGCCGAGATCTGCGACGAGTACTCGTACAAGGAGCTCCAGCACATGGAAGCCCTCAAGTTCTGCAACCGCGGCGAGGCGGCCGATATGCTCGAGAGCGGCGCCACGTCCCTGCAGGGCGAGCTGCCCGTCAACATCTCGGGCGGCGCGCTCGGCGTCGGCCACCTCTTCGAGGCCTCCGGCGCCCACAAGATCCTCGAGCTCGTCGAGCAGCTCCGCGGCCACGCGGGCGCGCGCCAGATTCCCGACGTGAATATCGGCCTCGCGCAGGTCTGGCGCGGCGTTCCGACCGCCACGGGGGCGGTCGCCATCCTTTCGAACATGTAGGAGGTCTTCCGCAATGGGAATGAGGAAAGTAGCGATCGTCGGCGCCGGCATCACGAAGTTCGTCCGCCGGGCGCAGGAGACGGGAAAGGAGCTCTCGTGGCAGGCCTCGAAGATGGCGCTCGACTCCTGCGGCCTTACGCTCGATGACGTCGAGGCGGTCACCCTCGGCACGGCGCCGGACGCCTTCGACGGCGTCCACATGAAGGGCGAATACCTCGCCGACGGCGCGGGCGCGTTTCGAAAGCCGTACATGCGCCACTACGTCGGCGGCGGCACGGGCGTGTTCAGCCCCATTCACGGCTGGTTCCACGTGGCGAGCGGGTTGGCGGACATCGTGCTCGTCGTGGCGGAGGAGAAGATGTCCTCGTGCCACCCGCATCCGCAGGGCGCCTTTCTCACGATCTTCGACCACACCACCGAGCAGCCCCTGAAACCCACGCTCATCTGGATCTTCGCCCTCGAGATGAACCGGTACATGAGCACTTACGGCATCACGAAGGCGGACATCGCGCGCGTATCGGTCAAGAACAAGGGGAACGCCCTCGACCACCCCTCGGCGCAGGTCGCCGAGAAGATCACCGTCGAGGACGTCCTCAACAGCGAAACCCTCTGCTGGCCGGTGAACCGGCTCGACATCAGCCCGGCCTCGGACGGCGCGGCGGCCGTCGTGCTCGCGAGCGAGCGCGTCGCGCGGCGCCTCACCGACAAACCGGTGTGGATCGACGGCGTCGGCTTCTCGATCGACACGGCCTACTGGGCCACGCGCGACCTCAGCTACCCGCGCTACGTCGAGACGGCCGCGCGGATGGCGTACGACATGGCGGGGATCAAGGAGCCGCACAAGGAGATCCACGTCGCCGAGCCGTACGACCCGTTCGACTACAAGGAGCTCCATCACATGGAGGGCCTCATGCTCTGCCCGCGCGGCGAGGCGGCCCGCCTCACCGCCGAGGGGTACACGGCGCGCGACGGCAACCTTCCGATCTGCCCGTCGGGCGGCGCGCTCGGCGTCGGGAACCCGATCGCGGCGACGGGCCTCATGAAGATCATCGAGATCTTCCTCCAGCTCCGAGGCGAGGCGGGCAAGCGGCAGGTGCCGGGCCGGCCGCGCTGCGGCCTCGCGCAGGCGTGGGGCGATCTCATGCAGATGGGCACCGTCGTCGTGATGAGGATATGACGCAAAGGAGACACGCTCTATGAAGCTCGAAGATTACGAACTCGGCGGCACGCACCTGCGATCTTCCGATTTCGAGAAGGGAAAGGTGCTCACGACCGCCTGGCAGCCGAACCTCGCGTACGCGTGGGACAACGGCGTCGCGATCGGCCGCTACCTCGCCGAACTCAAGGAGGGGCGCATCGTCGCCCGCGTGTGCCATTCGTGCAATCGGATCATGATCCCGCCGCGGATGTTCTGCGAGCTCTGCTTCAAGCCCACCGACGAATGGCGATACGTGAAGGACACGGGCACGGTGAACACCTTCAGCGTCGCCCACGTCAACTGGGACGCCTCGCGCCGCGGTCCCAAGGAGCCGCCGCTCATCCCCGCGGTGATCGAGATCGACGGCGCATCCCCCGGCATGGGCATCCTGCACATGCTCGGCGGCGTCAGCCCGAATGGCATAACGGTCGGCATGCGCGTCGAGGCCGTTTGGAAAAAGCCCGGGGAGCGCACGGGCGCCATCACGGACATCCTCTATTTCAAGCCGATCCGCGCGGCCGCGGCGAAGAGTCCGCGCGCGGCAGGCAAGGCGAAGGCGGGCCGCAAGCCCGCGGCCACACGCGCGCGCTCGAAACGCTAGCCCGGCGGAGGTGAATCGAAATGTCAATCTCGGAAAAGATAACGAAGACGACGACGCCGACCTACTGGGAGGGCGAGATTCCGGTCAACTACATCTACACCTTCGGCCTCGCGGGCGAGGCGTTCTTCCGGGCGATCAAGGACAAAGGCACGTTCCTCGCGACGCGATGCGAGGAATGCGAAGTGACCTTCGTTCCGCCCAAGGCGTACTGCGACCGCTGCTTCGAGAAGCTCGAGAAGTACGTCGACGTCGGCACGACGGGATACGTCGAAACCTACACGGTGACCTTCAGGAACATGGACGGCTCCGCCAAGAAGCTGCCCCGCATCCTCGCCATGGTGAGGATCGACGGCACCGACGGCGGGATTATCCATTACCTTCAGGGGATCCCGTTCGACGAGGTGGCCATCGGGATGCCCGTGCAGGCGATCCTGAAGCCGAAGGCCGAGCGCGTCGGAGGGATCGAGGACATCGTGGGGTTCGGGCCGCCGAAGAGATAGCGCCAGTTCGAAACGCCGGCGGCCCCCCATCGTGCGCGGCGCCCCCGCCGCCCCGCACGACCTCCACTGGGCCGGCCGGCCGCCCCGAAACAAAAGTACGCCGGAGCATGGCGCTCCGGCGTACTTTCTTTGCCCCAACTCAGGGCCACACCGAAGAAAACGAAGGATGGGCTTCCACCGCGAGCCCATCCTTCTCGTGAGTCCCGAAGGGTTAGATCAGGGGTGCGATCCTGCTGCTTCTGCCGCCTTCGGCTCTCTGCGCTACACAAGCCTTCCTGACGATGGGGGTCCCCGAACCCTTTTCCAACACTGTAACCGCGGGCTCTGGAAAGGCACACAGTAGCGCTATCGAATAACCTAATTATCATAATTCATGCCAATTCAGCCGGTTGCGTTCGGAGTGAAAAACGGGGCGATCGGGGGCCGTTCGAGGGGGCGGGCGGCTACCCGTTAACTTATTGTTATATCGTATCTTAACTGATCGCGAGGCGGCCCGGAGCGGCTGATTGCGACCCGCCTCGAGGCAACTTCTTCGAAACTCGGCGATTTCGAGAGTCGATTAAATTACTTTACAGAACGGGTGGATGCGTAAAGAATGTTTCCTCATATATAGACGAGATGGACGGTGTTTGTTTGGCTCTTCTCCCCCAAGGGGATACCGGCCGTGAGGACGACCCTGCCCCCTATCCCGGCCGCTCGGAGCTTCTCCCGCGCGGCCGCGAATATCTCGTCCGTCCGCTCGAGACGGGAGACGGGGATCGCGATCGCGCCCCAGAGGAGGCCCATTTGGCGGATCACCGCCGGGTTGTTCGTGAGGGCGACGACGGGGGCGGGATAACGGTGTCTCGCGACGAATCGGGCCGTTCTCCCCGAGTGCGTGAGGCAGGCGATCGCGTGCGCCCGCATCGATCGGGCCATCTCCACCGCGCCGGCGCTCGCCATCTCGGCGAGCTGACCGGCCCCGCGGCCGCCCGCCGGAGCGAGCGCGGCGCCGCGGCATTCTACGCCGGAGGCGCGCGCGTACTCCTCCGCCCGCGCGGCGATCCGCGCCATCATCGAGGCGCTCTTCACGGGGAACTGGCCGGTCGCCGTCTCAGCCGAGAGCATGAGCGCGTCCGCGCCGTCGAGCACCGCGTTCGCCACGTCGCTCGCCTCTGCGCGCGTCGGACGCTCCGAGGCGACCATCGACTCGAGCATCTGCGTCGCGACGATGACCGGCTTCGCGCGCTCGCGCGCGAGCGCGACGATACCCTTCTGGCGCGCCGGCACGTCCTCCGGCGGGATCTCGACGCCGAGATCCCCCCGCGCCACCATGATCCCATCGGCGGCGTCGACGATCGCCTCGATCCGGTCGAGCGCTTCCCGCTTCTCGATCTTCGCGATCAGCATCGCCGGAGAGCCGTGCGCGTCCACGATCTTACGCGCCCGGGCCACGTCCGCGGCGCTCCGAACGAAGGAGAGGGCGACGGCGTCGACGCCGAGGGTGAGGCCGAACGCGAGATCGCCGCGGTCCTTCTCCGTGAGAGAGGCGCCTCCGACGCGGGCGCCGGGGATGTTGAGCCCCTTGCGCGAGGTGAGAATCCCCCCGTCCGCGACGCGGCAGCGGACGTCCGTCCGCGAGATCGATTCGACGACGAGATGGATCGTGCCGTCCGAGAGATAGATGTCGTCTCCGGCGTCGACCTCGCGCGGGAGGCGGGGGTACGCCACGTGCGCGCCTCGCTCGTCCCCCTCGATCTCGCGCGTCGTGAGAACGAAGATCTCGCCGTCGCGAAGCCTCGCCCTACCGCCCCGCATCTCGCCGACGCGGATCTTGGGCCCGGCGAGATCCTGCAGGATCGTGAGCTCAGGGGAGAGACGGCGGAGCGTCTCGTACACCGCGCGGTGCTCCGCCCGCGTCCCGTGGGAGAAGTTGAGCCGCGCCGTGTCCATGCCGGCCTCGATGAGCGCGGCGAGGGTTTTGCGGTCGCGGCACGCGGGCCCAATCGTGCAGACTATCTTCGCGAATCGTTTCACGTCTCACCTCCGCGGCGCCGAGAGGCGCCGTCCGCCGCAATTGTAGGCCGCAATCGCCTTGCGTTCAAGCCTCCGTTGTGTTACATATAGCCGATCCCGCGCCCCGGCCGGGAGCCAATCATGAAACGAAGAGTGCTGCACGTCATCTATTCGCTCTATCGGGGCGGCGCCGAACGCGTCATCGAGACGCAGATCCTCTGCGGAGACCGCCGCCGGTACGAGATCCTCGTCTGCTCGATCACGGGCGGCGGCGATCTCGTCGACCGCATGTCGAACGCCGGCGCCCGCGTCTTCCTCCTCGGCAAGCGCCGCCGCGGGGATTTCACGGCCGCGACGAAGCTCGCCAACCTCATCAACGTCGAGCGGGTGGACGTTCTCCACCTGCACAATTCGCCCGGCATGTTCTGGGGAACGGTCGCGCAGTCGCTCTGCGGCCGGCGCGTGCCGATCGTCCGCACCGAGCACAACCCGTATCTGCCCGGATCGATGCCGCGGCTCTTCCGCGCGCTCTATCCGCGGTTCACGAAACGGGCCCGGCGCGTCATCTGCGTCTCGGAGGTCGTCAGACGCTCCTTCGTCGAGGCCTTCCCGGCGCTCGCCGACCGGTTTGTCGAGATCCCGAACGGCATCCGCGTACAGGATTACGAGAAGCTCCCGCCGCGCCACGAATGCCGCGCCCAGTTCCATCTCGCGCCGGGGGAGCGGCTCGTGGGCACGGTCGGCCGCATGTCCCCCGTGAAGAATCACAAGCTCCTCATCGAGGCCTTCGCGCGCGTCCACGAAAAGGCGCCCGGCGCGAACCTCGCGATCATCGGCGAGGGGGAGCTCCGCGCGAAGCTCGCCGACTACGCGGCCGATCTCGGCGTGAGCGAATACGTCTCGCTCGTGCGGGAATCGAAGAAGATCGACTACTTTTACGGCGCGCTCGACGTCTTCGCGCTCTCCTCCGACTCCGAGGGGATGCCCCTCACGCTCCTCGAGGCGCTCGCCTCGGGCGTGCCGGTCGTCGCCACGGAGGTCGGCGGCATCCCCGAGGTGGTCGAGAGCGGAAAGACCGGATACCTCGTGCCGAAGGGCTCCGCCGAGTTCCTCGCGAAACGGATCGTGGAGCTTCTGCAGGATCCCGCCAAGGCGCAGGCGATGGCGATCGCGGGGCGCGCGATGGTGCGGGAGAAATTCCCGGCCGAGAAGATGGTCGCCGGCATCGAAAACATCTACGACGAGGTGCTCGCCTGACATGCTGAAACGCCGCCTCGGCAAAACGGACATGAACGTCTCGGTCGTCGGCTTCGGCGGGATCCCGATTCAGGGGATTTCGTTCGAGGAGGCTGACCGCGTCTTCGCGAAGGCTCTCGACGAGGGGATCAACTTTTTCGACAGCGCCCGCGCGTACACCGACAGCGAGGAGAAGATGGGGCGCGCGCTCGCGCGCTCGCGCGACTCGATCTACCTGTCGACCAAGGCCCTCTCGCGCACCGGCGCCGGACTCGGCGACGAGATCGAAACGAGCCTCAGGAACCTCCGCACCGACCGGATCGACCTCTACCAGCTCCACTCCGTCGGCACGCTCGTCGAGCTCGACGCGATCTTCGAGCCGGGAGGCGCCTACGAGGCGCTCCTCGCGGCGCGCGCGGCGGGCAAGATCCGCTGGCTCGGGATCACCGGCCATTCGCGGGAGGTCATCCTCCGTGCGATCGAGAGCGGGCTCTTCGACACGGCGCAGTTTCCGTTCAATCCGATCGAGGACGAATGGTCCGAGGCCGTGATTCCGGCGGCGAAAAAGGCGAGCGTCGGCACGATCTGCATGAAGCCGCTCGCCGGAGGCGCCATCCGGAACCACCGCGCGGCGCTGCGCTACGAGCTCTCGCGCGGCATGGACGTCGTTATCCCCGGAATGGACGAGATAGATCAGATCGAGGAGAACGCCTCGGTCGGAGCCAAGCTCGTGCCGCCGAGCGAGGGCGATCTGGTCGATCTTCACGCGGAGAAGGTTCTCTGGGGGGAGAAGTTCTGCCGCCGCTGCGGCTACTGCCAGCCCTGCCCGAACGGGCTCAACATCCCGTTCCTCATGCTCATCGACGGGTACTACACGCGATACGAGCTCCGCGACTGGGCGCTCGCGCGTCTCGGCACGCTTGCGAAGAAGTTCTGCGATTGCGCGGCGTGCGGCGAATGCCTCGTGAAGTGCCCGTACCACCTGCCGATTCCGGACATGATGAAGGACGCGGCGAAGCGGATCCTCTAAGCCGCGAGGCGCCGGCGTCGCGCATCCGGCGCTCCCGCCCGTCCGGCCCGCCAGGCCGACGAGGCCGCTCTCAGTACCCGATCTTCCCGAGGTTTTCGACCGTCTCGCGGATGAGCTTCGCGCCGCGCTCGGAGCCCGGCTCGAGGCCGACGAGCGAACCGAACCACCGGCCGAACTGAAACGTCACGACGGCGCCCTGATAGGGGTCCTTGCAGCTCGATTGGACGCAATCGCCGCCCGCGGCCCGGAGAAGCGCCGGCGTTCCGCCCGTCTCATTCACGTACCAGTCGAACGCGCCGCGCGCCGCGGCGCTGTCGGGCATCGTCGAGAGGTAGAGCTTCGCGCTCTCGCTCTCCCAGCGGTAGGTCGCGACGAAGGAGGGCGGATACTTCGCGCGGCCGAGGACCCCCTCGGTGAGGAAGCGGGTGTCTTTCGCGACGAGCCCGTCCGTCGGGAAGCAGGCGGCCTCGGGCGGCAGCGAGCCGCCATCCTCGATCTTCGCGGCGATCGCGCCGGCGAAGGTCTTCATGGCGGCGTCGAGCGCCGGGGTCGCGTCGTACACGGCGACGCGCACGTAGTAGGCGCCTTTCCAGAAGTGAACGGAATACTCGTCGGCGAACGCCTCGTTCCCGACGTCGAGAAACGCGAGATCCGGGCTTCGCATCTGCGCGTAGATGCCGTAGGCCATGAGCGGGCTCCCATGCTCGTAGATCTCGACCTTGAGCCCGGCACCGCTCCCGTCGAGGTAGTCCTGCGCCGCGACCTCGCGGAACTCGAACGAGATGAAGTTCTCGGCCGCGCCGTTTATGTACTCCCAGAGGTTCTCCTCGGTGTAGGCGAGCGGCTCGCCGTCCGTTTTCCAGCCCGCGATCTCGTTCGAGGCCGGCAGAAGCCTCGCGGGGCCCGCGCTCTCCGCGCCGCCGCGGCAGGGCGCGCACGAAAGAACGGCGATCGCGAGCAGGACGGCGATCCCAGCGTTGTGCGTGCGTTTCATACAACCACCTTCATTCGTCGTGAAAAACCTATTATATTCTACACTGTAACGTTTGTTTCGCGCCGGCGCAAGCGGGCGTTCGCCCGGGCCGGCGCGGGCGCCGGCCCGCGGGGGATCGCATCCGCGGGAGGGCACTACCGAGGAGGCCGGATAGATGACGACGAAGCGCTCGCTCTCCGTATTCGCCGCCGCGGCGGTCGCGGCGATCGTTCTGCACGCCGGATCCGCGGCGGCCGAGGGACGCTTTTTCCTTCGCGCGGGGACGGGCGTGAGCCTCCCCTCGCTCGAGGGCCTCGAGAACGAGCTCGGGGCGCAGGGCGGCGAGCGGCTCGAGCCCGGTCTCTCGCTCGGTGTTTCGCTCGGCAGGAGCTTCGCGGAGAACGCATGGTCCGTCGAGCTGTACTTCGCGGCCGCGTTCTATCCCGAGTTCATCTACGACAACGACTACGAGGGTTTCGCGGGCAAGCTCCGCCACTTCGAATACATGGGGATCGTGCGGCGGCACTGGCGCACCGAGGCCACATGGTTCCGCCCGTCCGTCGGGCTCGGAGCGGGCTACGGCTCGACGGAGCTCATCTCGGGCGGCGGGAAAATGGGCGCCGCGCAGGGGCTCGCCGCGGTGCGCGTGGAATCGGCGCTCGCCGAGAACGTGTGCCTCTCCCTTGAGGGCCTCTACAACGTCGGCCTTCAGACGAAGGCGTTCTCGGGACCGTTCCTCGAAAACGTCTCGAGCGACGCCGTCCTCACGAGCGCCAACGTGCCGCTCGAGGACAAGTACGATTCCTTCGATATCAGGCTCGGCGTCACCGTCTGGCTCAAAAAGCCCGTCGCGTACTGAGCGAGCGGGCGGCCCGCCGGCGCACGAAACCGCCCTGCCGTTCCACGTGATCTCGTATCGTCCGGCCTCGAGCTCGCCGTCGACGAGCACGGCGACGAGCCGCGGATTTTGCCGTTGTGCGCGCCCGCGCGCAGGCATACTATGAGTACTCCCAATTCGATACGGGCCGCACCATCCTGGAGAAAGGACGCGAGTCCATGGAGAGGGATCTTTCGAAGCTGCGCATCGATCCGTCGGCGCGCGAGAGGCGCGGGCCCGGCAAGCGGATCGTCGCCGCGGCGGCGATCGCCGTCGCGGCCGTCGCCGTCCTCCTCATCGTGCGGGGCTTCGCGACCCGTTCGGCGCCGGTCACGACGGCGGCGGTCCGAGCGGCCGGTTCGGCGTCGTCGGCCGTCCTCAACGCGAGCGGATACGTCACGCCGCAGCGGCGCTCGACTATTTCGGCCAAAATCACGGGCAAGATCAANNCTTGCGCGTCTCGACGACGTCGACGCGGTCGCGGCCCTCCGCGCGGTGGAGGCCGATCGGGCGGTCGCCGAGGCCTCGCTCGTAGATCTCGACGTGCGGCTCGCGAATGCGCGCCGCACCCTCGAGCGCACACGCACTCTCCGCGCGCAGGAGCTCGTGAGCGAGGAGGAGCTCGACGCGGCCGAGACCGCCGTCGCGAGCCTCGAGGCCCAAGTCGCGCTCGCGAAGCAGCGTATCGCATCCGCCGGGAGAGCGGTCGAGATCGCGCGCCAGAATGTCGAGAACTGCGTCATCCGCGCACCGTTCGCCGGAATCGTCGTCTCGAAGGACGCGCAGCCCGGCGAGATGGTCTCGCCGATTTCGGCCGGCGGCGGCTTCACCCGAACCGGCATCGCGACCGTCGTCGACATGCGTTCGCTCGAGGTCGAAGTGGACGTCAACGAGTCGTACATCGCCCGCGTCGCCCCGGGCCAGCGCGTCGAAACGGTGCTCGACGCGTATCCCGACTGGCGCATACCTTCGAAGGTGCGCACCGTCATCCCGACCGCCGACCGCCAGAAGGCGACCGTCAAGGTGCGCATCGCGTTCGACGCGCTCGACCCCCGCATTCTGCCCGACATGGGGGTGAAAGTTTCGTTTCTCAATGAATCGTCCGATTCGACGGCCGCCGGAATCGTTCTCGTGCGACGCGACGCGATCCGCGAAGGGGACCAACAATCGTACGCGTTCGTCGTCGCGGACGGCCGCGTCGATCGGCGCGCGGTGCGGACGGGGCGGGATCGAGGCGCCGACATCGAAGTGATCGCGGGGCTGCGCGCGGGAGAGCGGGTCGTTTCTCCGGTGCCGGCGAAGCTCCGGGACGGCGACCGCGTCTCGGTGAAACAGTGAGGGTGCGCCCGCATTCGACAAACGTGAAGGAGCTCATATGGTTCGCGTCGACGGAAAAGGAACGGAGTCGCTTGTCGAGATCAGGAGCCTCGACAAGAAATACCGCCGCGGCGGAGAAGAGATCGACGTGCTCCGCGGGCTCAACCTCGACGTCGATCAGGGCGAGTTCATCGCGTTCATGGGGCCGTCCGGTTCGGGCAAAACGACGCTGCTCAACCTCATCGGCGGGCTCGACGTGCCGACGGCGGGGACGATCCGCGTCGCCGGCGACGAGATCGGCGCCCTCTCCGGCCGCAAGCTCGCGGCGTGGCGCGCGCGCCACATCGGTTTCATCTTTCAGATGTACAACCTCATCCCTGTTCTCACGGCGTTCCAAAACGTGCAGCTCCCCCTCCTCCTCACCGGCCTCTCGAAATCAGATCGCCGCGAGCACGTCGAAGCGGCCCTCGAGCTCGTCGGTCTCACGGACCGCATGCACCACTACCCGCGGCAGCTCTCGGGCGGGCAGGAGCAGCGCGTCGCGATCGCGCGCGCGATCGTCGCCGATCCGACGATCCTTCTCTGCGACGAACCGACGGGGGATCTCGACCGCGCCTCCGGCGACGAGATCCTCGCCATCATCAGCCGCCTCTCCCGCGAGTTCCGGAAAACGATATTCCTCGTGACGCACGACCCCGTCGCAGCCGAGCGCGCGGGCACGCTTCTGCATCTTGATAAGGGAACCCTCCTCGAGTGCGCCGCCGACGGCCGCGTGGCGTGCAAACCGGAGGATCGCAAAAGGTGAAATTCCTCCATCTCGTGCTCGTCAACCTCCGCCGCAAGAAGACGCGCACCGCGCTCACGATCGGCTCGTTCACCGTCGCGCTTTTCCTCTTCGGCATCCTCGCGACGATCAAATCTGCGCTCGGCTCGGGCGTGGACGTCGCGGGGGCCGACAGGCTCGTCGTGCGAAACCGCGTCTCGCTCATCCAGCCGCTCCCCATCGCGTACCGGGATCAGATCCTCAGGCTGCCGCACGTCGAGGAGGCGACCTTCGCGACGTGGTTCGGCGGGTACTATCAGGACATGAAGAACTTCTTCCCGAACTTCGCGATCGACGTCCCGAACTGGCGCCGCGTGTATCCCGAATACAAGTTCTCCGACGAGGAGTGGCGCGCGTTCGCGGAAGACCGCGAGGGCTGCGTCATCAGTCCGCCGCTCGCGAAGCGCTTCGGCTGGAAGATCGGCGACCGCATTCCGCTCGAAGCGACGATCTGGGCCGGCACGTGGGAGCTCAACGTCCGCGCGATCTACGAAACCGACCGCCGGGAGCTCACGAGCCCCGAGCTGTGGTTCCACTACGAATACCTCGACGAGCGGCGCTCCTTCTGGAAAGGCTTCGTCGGGTGGTACACGGTCAAGATCGACGATCCCGGAAACGCCGTCGAGGCGGCCGAGGCGATCGACGACCGCTTCGCCAACTCGCCGTTCGAGACGAAAACCGAGACGGAGAAGGCGTTCGCGGCGGGCTTCGCGAACCAGATCGGGAACATCAGACTCCTCATCCTCTCGATCGGCTCGGTCGTCTTCTTTACGCTGCTCCTCGTGACGGGGAACGCGATGGCGAGCGCCGTCCGCGAGCGGACGGGCGAACTTGCCGTGCTCAAGACGATCGGCATGAACGACCTGACCGTTCTCTCGCTCGTGATGGCGGAAGCGATCGCGGTCGCGGCGGTGGGAGGAGGCGCGGGGCTTGTGCTCGCGAAACTCTTCACGCTCCGCGGCGATCCGACGGGGGGCATGCTCGCGAATTTCTATCTCTCTCCCCGCAATCTCGCGCTCGGATTCGCGCTCGCGCTCGCCGCGGGCGCGGCCGCGGGGATACTGCCGGCTCTCGGCGCCATGCGCCTGCGGATCGTGGACGCCCTGAGGAGGGTGTGAGAATGGCGATCCCTATCGAATACAACGTCCGAAGCGCCGTCGCGCGCTGGCCTTCGACGCTCGTCGCCGTTCTCAGCATCGCGGGGACCGTCGCCGTGTTCGTCGTCATGCTCGCGATGGCGCAGGGGTTTCAGGCGACGCTCGTTTCGGGCGGCTCCCCGGAAAACGCCATCGTGCTGCGCGGCGGCGCCGAGAGCGAGATGATGAGCGCGCTCACGCTCGATCAAGCGCGGGTCCTCGCCGGCGCGCCGGGCGTCGCCCGGTCGGCCGCGGGCGATCCGCTCGCGAGCAACGAGGTCGTCGTCATCGGCGCGTTCGCGCTCGCGGCGACGGGGTCGGACGCGAACGTCCAGATCCGCGGCGTCTCGCCGCTCGCCCTCGACGTGCGGCCGAACGTGCGCATCGCCGGAGGGCGGTTCTTTCAGCCGGGTCTCACCGAGCTCGTCGTGGGGCGGAACGTGCCGTCCACGTACACGGGGTTTTCCCTCGGATCGACCGTCGAGTTCGGCGGCGGCAGTTGGACGATCGTCGGCGTATTCGACGCGGGCGGAAGCTCCTTCGATTCCGAGATTTGGTGCGACGCAACCGTTCTCAACCAGATCTTCAAGCGCCCTGAGAACATCTTCCAATCGGTGACGGTGCGGCTCGAATCTCCGGAGAGCCTCGGGGCGTTCAAGGACGCGGCGACCTCCGATCCGCGCCTCGCGGTGGACGTCTTCCGCGAGACGACCTACTATGAGGAGCAGTCGCGGACGGTATCGACGATCATCCGCGTGCTCGGATTCATCGTCGCCGCCGTCATGGCGGTGGGAGCGGTGTTCGCCGCGCTCAACACGATGTACGCGGCGGTTTCGGCGCGCTCCGCCGAGATCGCGACCCTCAAGGCCCTCGGCTTCGGCCCGGCGAGCGTCGTGGCCTCGTTCGTCGGCGAGTCGATCGTCGTCGCGCTCGCGGGCGGCGTCGTCGGAAGCCTCGCCGCGCTTCCCTTCAACGGCTTCACCTCGGGCACCATGAACTGGTCGAGCTTCTCCTACCTCGCGTTCTCGTTCCGCGTCACTCCCGCGATCGTCGCGAGCGGGCTCGTCTTCTCGATCGTTATGGGGATCGTCGGCGGGCTTCCGCCCGCGGTGCGGGCGGCGCGGCTTCCCATCGTCGTGGCGCTCCGGGAGCTGTAACAAAAAGCCCGGGCGCGCGACGCGCGCCCGGGCTCGGAGAACGCCTCTTTTCGTTTTTCTCAGCGCTTGTCCGGATCCCTCGGCGTCGGCGGCGTCTTGGGAGGCTCTTTCCGGATCTTCTCCAGCAGAACCTCGACTGCCTTCTCGAGCTGAGGATCGCGTCCCTTGACGAGAAGATCGGGCGCGTTCTCGACCTCGATGTCGGGCGAGACGCCGACGTTCTCGACGGCGTAGTTCCCCTCGAGATCGGTGAATCCGACTGCCGGCATCGTCACGCCGCCGCCGTCCATGAGCGGGATGTTCCTGTTGATCCCGACGAGGCCGCCCCACGTGCGCTTGCCGATGAGCGGCCCGAGCCCGGCTTGACGGAAGAAGTACGGGAAGGCGTCACCGCCCGAGCCGGACCACTCGTTGACGAGCATGGCGAGGTGGCCCTTAGGCGCCGAGCCCGGGAAGGGGGCCAGTTTCTTGAAGTGCCGCCCTCCCCAGTAGCTCGTCGTCCGCCGGGCGAGACGGTCGACGAAGAGGGTAGGCATCCAGCCGCCGCTGTTCCAGCGCTCGTCGATGACGATGCCGTCGAGGTTCGTCTGGCCGTAGAAGAGCCTCGCGAACTCCATGAGACCTTCGACAGTCGTGTTCGGCACGTGGACGTAGCCGACGCGGCCGCCCGAGGCCTCGAGGACCTTGAGCCTGTTCGATTCGACCCAGTCGGCGTAGCGGATGTTGATGTCGCTCGCCACGGGCTCGACCGTGACGTCGCGCGCGTCCTTGCCGTCCGGAGCCGCCGAGACCTTGATCGCGGTCTGCTTGCCGGCGCGGTTCTCGAGCAGCGCGATGGGATCCGCGGGATATTTCAGATCGACGCCATCGATGGCGAGTATGTACTCGCCCTCCTTGACGTTGACGCCGGGCTGGGCGAGCGGCCCGCGCCACTGAGGATCCCAGTTGCGTCCGGTGTAGATCTTCGAGATCCGGTAGCGCCCGCTCGCGCGGTCGGCTTCGAAGTCGCAGCCGAGGAGCCCCGTTCCGACCCTGCGCACGCTCGGAAAATCGCCGCCGCCTACGTAGGCGTGGCCGGCGTTGAGCTCGGAGATAAGCTCGCCGATGAGGTAGTTGAGATCGTCGCGGGTCGTGAGGTACGGCAGGAGCGCCTCGTAGCGGCGGCGGATCTTGTCCCAATCGAGGCCGTGCATGTTCTTCACGTAGAAGAAATCGCGTTCGAGGCGCCACGCCTCGGCGAACATCTGCGCCCACTCGGCGCGCGGATCGACCTTCATGTCGAGATCAGCGGTCGCGATCTTGCCGTCGCCGACCTTCTTCCCCTCGGCGGCGTCGATGATGCCGTAAACCTGGCCCGCGCGGTAGAGGATCTTCTTGCCGTCGGCCGAAAAGGCGTAGTTGGTGATGCCGCCGATGACCGTCTTCGACTCGCGCTTCGAGAGGTCGAAGTACTTGAGCGTGAAGCCCTGCGGACCGTCGCCGTCGCCGCCGCCCGCGCCGATCGGCACGTTCGGAGCGTCGGCGTAGAAGAGCTTCCCTTCGGCCGGATAGAGGCCGAGGAAATTGCCCATGCCGACCGGAAGTCCGACGATGCGCGACTCGAAGCCGTCGAAGTCGATCTCGAGGGCCTTTTTTGCGTCGTCTTTCTTCTCGTCCTTGGCGTCCTTCTTCGCGTCGTCTTTCTTGTCGTTCTTCTTGTCGTCCTTCTTGTCGTCCTTCTTGTCGGCGTCCTTTCCGCCCTCGTCCTTCTTCTCCTCTTTCACCTCGACCTCGTCGCTTTCGGGGGCGAGCGGCGATGGGGTGTCGGCCTTGAGCGTCACGGCGCAGACGACCGACGGATAGACGTAGTTGATATCGTAGTCGTAGTTGTTGAACTGGAACGCGGTCGCACGGTCCGACACGAAATAGAGATACTTGCCGTCCGGCGAGAAGCAGGGGTTCCGGTCGTTCCATAATCCGCTCGTCGCCTGGCGCGATTTCTTCTCGTCGAGCGAATAGAAATGGATGGCGTTGTTGCCGTTGTCGCCGCTCTTCGCGTAGACGATCCACTTGCTGTCCGCCGACCACGCGTAGTCGGCGAGATCGCCCCACGGATCGACGTCGACCGCGACGACCTTTTTATCGTCGATGTCGACGTAGTAGAAGTTGAACGTCTCGTCGTGGAACGCGAGCTTCTTGCTGTCGGGCGACCACGTCATGCCGAACGGATACTGCCCGATCCCCTTCGTGACGCGGACCTCGTCGCCGGAACCGTCCGGCTTGCGGAGATAGATGTCGTACTCGCCGGTCGCGTCTGAGAAGTAGGCGATCCATGTGCCGTCTGGCGAGAACACGGGCGCGCGCTCCCGGACGCCCGGCGTGCGGGTGACGTTGCGAACGACGCCCTTCTCCGCCGGAACGGTGAAGATCTCGCCCCGCGCCTCGAAAACCGCGCGCTTGCCGGTGCCGGAGAGATCGCCCCCGCGGATGAGTCCCGCGACGCGCTCGTAGCGCGGGCGCGCGTCGGAGAGCTCTCCCGGCACGACGATCTCGAGCTTGCGCGTCTTCTCGGACTTCAGGTCGAGCACGTAGAGCCAGCCGCCGTTCTCGTAGACGATCGCTCCGTCGCCGAGGCTCGGCCACTTGACGTCGTACTCGTCGTGGTTCGTGAGCTTGCGCACCTTCTTCGTGGCGAGGTCGAGCGCGTAGACGTTGTACGTGCGCTCGCGGTCGGAGATGAAATACAGCGTGTTCCCGTGCCACATCGGGAACATGTCGTTTCCGTCGGAATCGACGAGGAGCTCGGCGTCTCCCGTCTTCAGGTCGTACATCCAGATGTTGGGGGCCATGCCGCCGCGGTAGCGCTTCCACGTGCGGAACTCGCGGGCGAGGCGCGTGAAAGCGATCTTCGAGGCGTCGGGCGAATAGCTCGCGAGCTCGCCCTCGAAGAGCGGGAGCGCCTCGGCGACGCCGCCGTCCTTCGAGACGGTATAGAGCTTCATGTAGCGCGGGCCGGGGTTCGTCTTGGACTCGCGGTTCGAGCGGAAGAGAACGCGGTCTCCCGAGGGATGCCAGTCGAGCACGGCATCCGGCATGGGGTGATAGGTCAGGCGCTTCGGCATGCCTCCCTCGACGGGGATCGTGAAGACGTCGGTGTTGCCGTCGTAGAGGGCGGAAAAGGCGATCGTCTTTCCGTCGGGGGAAAACTTCGCGGCTATTTCCGACCAAGGATGCGACGTGAGCCTCGCCGCCGTGCCGCCCGCCGCGGAGACGATCCAGAGATCGCCGCCGTGCGTGAACACTATTTTATCCCCGTGGATGTCGGGGTAGCGCATGAGCCTGCTTTCGGCCGCCGCGGGAGCGGCGGACGCGCACGCGAGCATCCCGAGAATCGCGAGACAAATAATCCTCCTGCCCATCGAAGCTCCTTTCGGTAAAAAGTTGACGAACCCGGATCGGGAGAGAATCCGGCGATATGCTGTAATACTCTCGAAAGGGGCGGTTTGTTTCAATTATTAGCCGGCCGGGACACGGAAAAATGAGGGGCGGCGACCGTCCAACGGCCGTCGCCGCCCCGTGTTGCGTCGTATCGTGCGGGCCGGCGCCTACCGGAGGAGCACCATCTTGCGCGAGAGGGTCTCGCGGCCCGCGCGCAGCCGGTAGAAGTACACGCCAGAGCTCGCCGCCCGGCCGTTGCCGTCCGTGCCGCGCCATTCGACCGAATGCGTCCCCCTCGCCTGCGTCTCGCCGTCGAGCAGCCGCGCCACGAGCTTGCCCGAGGAGTCGTAGATCTCGAGCGTCACCGCGCAGGCCGCGGGCAGGTAGTACTCTATCGTCGTCGAGGGATTGAACGGGTTCGGATGGTTCTGCCGGAGCGCGAGCGGCATCGAGGGCGTCTCGATCCCCTGCGTCTCGAAGAGCGTCCGGCGCCCGCTCGCGTCGGAGACGTCCACCCGGTAGCGGTACGTCGTGCCGGGCTCCACGCCGCGGTCCGTGCACACGAACGAGAGCCCCTCGCGCGCGATCGCCGCCGCGGCGAGCTCGGCGAACGCCGCGCCCCCTTCGGCGCGCAGCACGGTGAAGCGCGCGTCCGCGCCCGCTTCAGAGACCGTCCACGCGATCTCGACGAACGATCCCGCGAGCGTCGCGGCGTAGCTCTGGAGCAGTGCCCCGACGTTTATGTCCTCGGGACGCAGCAGCGCCGCGGGCGACGGGTTCCCGTGACGGTCCACAGCCACGAGCTTGTAGAAGTACATGTACGACTTGATCCACTCCCCGTCGTGATACTCGGTGCCCTCCGTCGAGGCGATCCGGTTCGACGCGTCGGGAACGAACCCTGCGTCGCCTCCCCGGTGAACGTCGTATTTCCAGAGATCGGAGGCCGGATTCGACGCCCACGAGAGCCGGAGCCCCGGCGGCGAGGCGACCTCGTCGCCCGCGAACTGCGGCGTGACGCCCGGAGCGAGGTTGTCTATCGAGTATCCCGTCGCGGGCTCGGAGGCGGCGAAGACGCCGGGCGCGGCGGCGTGCGCCGTGACGATGAACGTTTCCCATGGAGTCCCCGCCTCGGTCGAGTCGTCCTTCGTCGGAACGGCGATGTTGTAGACCGTGTCGCGCGTCGCGAACCAGAACCCGACCGATTCCCACTCGCCCTCGGGGAGGCCGAGCGCCGCGGCCTGCGCCGCGTCGAGACGCACTCCGACCGCCTTCGATGGATCGAGAAGGCGCGGGAGAGCGTCGCCGAGCGCCGCCATCGGACCGCCGCCGCCGTCCTCGATCATTCTCCATACGTTGTAGCCGAGGATCCCGCCCATACGGTCATGGGCGGAGGCTCTCGTCCTGACCCGCACCCAGCCACCCTGATCGTTCGGCACGTCGAGGCACGAGACGATCTTGGGAGCGGCGTCGCCCCAGAGACCCGAAGCGCCCATCCGCTGACCGTACACGTCGCTGTAGCCCATGTCCCCGCGGTAATCCTCCCACACGATGAACGCGCCGCCGGCTCCGTCCGTCGCGATATCGGGCGAGTACTGATCGGAGGATGCGCCGCTGACGACGGCTCCCTGGATGCCCCAGAGGGTATTCCCGTCGCCGTCGAGTCTCTGCGCATAGATATCGGCCGTCGAGCTTTCGTCGAAGTAGACATCCGCCGCCAATATAGCTCCGCCCGCGCCGTCGGACATCATCCTGATCTCGCTCGAGCCGGTATAGCAAGGAATCGCCACGATTCCGCATTGAGACCACACGGGAGCGCCCCAGGCATCGACGCGCTGTGCGTAGATGGGATATTTCCATCCGTCCCGCTCGTCGTACCAGGCGACGAATATGCCGCCCGAGCCGTCTTCCGCGAGAGCCGAGGCGTATTTACCCCAGTATGACGGGCAGACCGCGATTCCGTCGGCCGTCCAAACCGGGAGCCCGTCCTGATCGATCCACTGCGCGTAGAGATCGTTGCCCACGTCGCGGTTGTCGCTCCAGATGAGATAGGCGCCGCCGGCGGCGGCGGCGATCATCCGCATATCGGACTGATAGCCGCTCGCGGCGCACACGGGCACTCCGTCGGCGGCCCAGAGAAGGTCGCCGTTTCCGTCGACGCGTTGCGCGTAGATGTCGCTCTCGTAACTGCGGGTATCCGACCACGCGATGACGGCGCCCCCCGCTCCGTCCCGAACCAGCCTCACGTTGTATTGCTCGCTCTCGAGCGAGCACACGGGAACTCCATCCTCCGCCCAGAGCAGGTTGCCGTCCGCGTCGATTCTCTGGGCATAGATGTCCCCGGTGCCGGCGCGGTTTTCGCTCCACGCGACGATCGCGCCGCCGGCGCCGTCCGAAACGAGGTACGGATCGTCCTGCCACGTCATCGAGTCGCACACGGCTATGCCGTTCTCGGCCCAGCGCGCGACGCCCTCTCCATCGATCCTCTGGGCGAAGATTCGGCGCAATCCATCGCGCTCATCCCACCACACGACGATCCCGCCCCCCGTGCCGTCGGGAATCAATTGGGGGTTTCCCTGGGAACCCGGCGCCGTGCAGATCGGCAGGCCCGACAAGGGCCCCATGACGACGCCGTCCGCCCCGACCTTGTTGCCGTAGATATCCCAATCGAATCCGTTGCGGTAGTCCATCCAGACGACGACCGCCCTGCCGTTGTCGTCCGGACAGACCTTCACGCCGACCTGATCGTAGTCCCCGTCGCATACGAGCACTCCATCCTTTACCCATTGCGCATGGGCGGAGGAGACGCCGAAAACCATGCAGCACGCGAGCAGCACGGTCGAAACAAGATAACGTCTCGTCATGCTCGAACCTCCTCGTTCGATTGCCCTGCAGATGTCCGTTCAACGAACTCGGCGGGCAGTGTACGACCCGACGCTCCGAGCGTCTATTGAAAATAACTATTGGAGTGCGCCGCCGCGCGTTGCGCGCTCACTTCATGAGCACCATCTTGCGCGTGAGGGTCTCGCGACCGGCCCGCAGCCGGTAGAAATAGACCCCGGAGCTCGCGGGACGTCCGGCGTCGTCCGTGCCGCGCCAGACGAGCGAATGCGCGCCGCGCTCCTGCGCGACGCCGTCGAGAAGCCGCGAAACGAGCCTCCCCGCGGCGTCGAAGATCTCGAGCGTCACCGCGCAGGCCGCAGGCAGGCAGTAGTCGATCGACGTCGAGGGGTTGAAGGGGTTCGGATGATTTTGCCGCAGCGCGAGCGGCATCGAGGGAACGGCGATCGCGTCCGTCTCGAAGAGCGTGCGGCGCGCGGCGCCGTCGACGACGTCGAGGCGGTAGCGATAGGCGGTTCCGGGCTCGACGCTTCCGTCCCTGCAGAGGTACGAGAATCCCT
>DHHB01000086.1 GCA_002403075.1 bacterium UBP1_UBA4783
CGAGGAAGAGATGGTTGTCGGTGCCTCCGGTCACGACGTCGAACCCCGCGTCCATGATCGTCGCCGCGAGCTTCTTCGC
Source organism: bacterium UBP1_UBA4783 (assembly GCA_002403075.1). GTDB lineage: Bacteria > Krumholzibacteriota > Krumholzibacteriia > Krumholzibacteriales > Krumholzibacteriaceae > SSS58A. The sequence goes on from DHHB01000086.1 coordinate 80, forward strand.
GTTCGCGACGACCTGCCGCTGGTAGGCGCGGAACTCCTCGGAAAGCGCCTCCTTGAAGCAGACCGCCTTGGCCGCGATGACGTGCATGAAAGGACCGCCCTGGTTTCCGGGGAAGTTGAGCTTGTCGATCTCCTTGGCGTACTTTTCGGGGCACAGGATCAGTCCGCCGCGAGGTCCGCGGAGGGTCTTGTGCGTCGTCGAAGTGACGACGTCCGCGTACGGCACGGGATCGGGATGGATCTTCGCGGCGACGAGCCCGGCTATGTGCGCCATGTCGACGAGCAGCAGCGCGCCCGCCGCGTCGCAGATCCGGCGGAGCCGCTCGAAATCCCACACGCGCGGGTACGCGCTCGCGCCCGTCACGATCATTTTGGGGCGCTCCGCGAGCGCGGTCTTCTCGATCACGTCGTAGTTCAGCGTCTTCGTCGAGGGGTCGACCTCGTACGGGACGACCTTGAAGAACATCCCGGAGAAGTTTATCGGGTGGCCGTGCGAGAGGTGCCCGCCGTGCGAGAGGCTGAGCCCCATGATCGTGTCGCCCGGCTTGAGGAAGGCGAGGTAGGCCGTGATGTTGGCCTGCGTCCCCGAGTGCGGCTGGACGTTCGCGTGCTCCGCGCCGAAGAGCTCCTTCGCCCTGTCGCGGGCGAGGTTCTCCGCCCGGTCGACGAACTCGCAGCCGCCGTAATAGCGCTTGCCCGGATACCCTTCGGCGTACTTGTTCTGCATCGGATTGCTGAGGGCCGCGAGCACGGCGCGGCTCGCGAAGTTCTCGCTCGCGATGAGCTCGAGCTGCCCCTGCTGGCGGGCGAGCTCCATCCGCATCGCGTCCATGATCTCGGGATCGGTCTTCTCGAGGTACGCGAAGAGGTTCTCGTTGAACATGACCGTTCGTCTCCTTGGCCGTTAGCAGCCGGGGCGCTTCATCGTGCGCGCCTCGTACGCCGTTATCCCGTCGATTCGCGTCTGGTGCCGCCCGCCCTCGAAGGGGGTGTCGAGCCACGTCCGCACGAGCTCGTCGACGCGCGGATCCTCCGCGGAGCGTTCGGAGAGGGCGAGCACGTTCGAATCGTTGTGCCGCCTCGTCATGAGCGCATCCTCGAGGGTCCGGCAGAGGGCCGCGCGCACGCCGCGCACCTTGTTCGCCGCGATCGACATGCCGATGCCCGTGCCGCAGACGAGGATGCCCCGGTCCGCGGCGCCGGCGGCGACCGCCTCGCCGACGGCGAAGGCGAAATCGGGATAGTTGCAGGCGTCGGCGCACGAGCACCCGAGATCCATGATCTCGTGCCCGGCCTCTTCGAGGTATTTCACGAGACGCGATTTGAGCGCGAATCCCCTATGGTCGGATCCGACGGCGATCCTCATCGCTCCTCCGCGCGGCGCCCTATTTTTTATACACGGGCGTCATCCACCCGTGCGCGTCCGCGATCTCCATGTCGAGATACTTGAAGAAGAGCTCCTGGAGCTTCCGCGTGATCGGGCCAGCCTTGCCGGAGCCGACCTTGATCTTGTCGACGCTGCGGATCGGCGTGATCTCGGCCGCCGTCCCGGTGAAGAAGAGCTCGTCGGCGACGTAGAGCATCTCGCGCGGGATGAGCTGTTCGACGACCTCGAGCCCGAGCTCCTTCGCGAGAACGAGCACGGTGTCGCGCGTGATCCCCGGGAGCACGCTCGCGCCGAGCGGCGTCGTGAGGAGCCTGCCGTTCAGTACGAAGAACAGGTTCTCGCCGCTCCCCTCGCTCACGTAGCCGTTCGTGTCGAGCGCGATGCCCTCCTCGTAGCCGTTGATGCGGGCCTCCATCTTGATGAGCTGGCTGTTCATGTAGTTCGCCGAGGTCTTCGCGAGCGCCGGGAGCGTGTTCGGGGCGATGCGGTTCCAGCTCGACACGCATACGTCCACGCCCTGCTCGAGCGCCTCGGGACCGAGGTATTTGCCCCATTCCCAGACGACGATGAACGAGTTGATTGGATTGTTGAGCGGATAGACGCCGAGCTCGTTGTAGCCGCGGTACACGACCGGACGGATATAGCACGCCTTCATCTCGTTGATCCTGACGGTCTCGACGCACGCCGCGATGAACTTCTCGATGGAGATGTCGGCCGGTTCCATGCGGTACATCTTCGCCGAGTTGTAGAGGCGCTTGATGTGCGGCTCGAGACGGAAAATGTGCGAGCCCTTCTTGGTGTCGTAACAGCGGATGCCTTCGAACACTCCCGAGCCGTAGTGAATGACGTGCGCGCAGACGTGGATCTTCGCGTCGTCCCAATTGACGAAGGCGCCGTCCATCCAGATTTTCTTCGTCGGCTTCAAAGCCATTGGCGTCTCCTTTGAGTTTGAGGCCGGTCAAGACCCGTCAGCCGTCCGTCGGAACGGCTAATTAATAGCGCTGTCGGTGAGTTCCAGCAATGAGATTATACCTGCCGTCCGAAATGTCGGCAACCCCGAATTTACATTTTGTCCATAAAATTATGGAATGTCTGAAAAAATGGGCCGACGGGGCCGCCCGGCGGCCGATTGCTCTCCTCCGGACCCTCGAAAAGCCGCCGCGGCGTCCGCGGTTCGAGGCCCTATTTCACAAGATCATAATTGACAACGAGATAATCGATCAACATGGTCGTGAGCTCGTCGATTTCGTTTCTCGTGCCGCGATACGTCTCCTCGTCCCGGCCGATCGGGTCCGCTATGTCCGGCGAATCGCGCCGGGGATCGATCTCGCCCAGGACGACGATCTTCTCCCGCGCGAGGGGCACGAGGTCCGCGATCTCGTCGCGGTGCTCTCCGGCCATCGCGACGATGAGATCCGCCTCCTCGATCATCCTCCGCGTGAGATAGCGCGTCCGGTGATCGTGGAGATTGACGCCGATCCCGGCGAGCGCTTTGATCGCGTAGGGCGCCGCCTTCATGCCGTCCGCGGCGGCCGTGCCCGCCGACGACGCCTCGACCGAGTCCCGCCAGGATTCCGGCATCCTCGCCTCGAAAAGCGCCTCGGCCATCGGGCTGCGGCAGCTGTTTCCGGTGCAGACGAACAGTATCTTCATAACGACGTTTTCCTCTCGAAGATGACACATTACCGGGGACCTTTCCCGTTTGTCAAGCGGGCGGTCCCGTGTTAGCTTTCGACGAGGAAGCGGGATCCGCGGATTCGACGCGAAAGGAGCGCGCGATGCCAGAGCTCAAATTCGGACATTACCGCGACGTCGAGGCGAAGAAGGTCGAGGTCGAAGGCGCGAGAGACGTTACGATCCGCTGGCTCGTCTCGGACCGCGACGGGGCCCCGCATTTCCAGATGCGGCTCTTCGAGGTGGCGCCGGGCGGCGGCACGCCGCTCCACACGCACGCGTGGGAGCACGAGATCTTCATCGTGAAGGGAACGGGCGCGATCGCTCTCGAGGGCGGCGAAAAACCGTTCGCCGAGGGACATTTCATCTTCGTGCCGGCCGGAGCGCTTCACTCGTTCCGGAACACCGGCGCGGCACCGATGCAGTTCCTCTGCATGGTGCCTTCGGGCACGAAATAGCGGAGAGGCGACCCGGCGGCCGTCCGGCGCGCGGCGTCAGGATGCATTTGACAAGGGCCTTCGCGGAAGTTACTTTAATATTAGATAATTAGGGCCATCGAGACGGAATATAAAGAACGGAGAACGTATGAAACGAGTCCTCGTCGCCGCGGTCCTTCTCGCCTCGTTCGCCGCTTCCGCGGTTCAGGCCGAGCCTCCCGTCTTCAAGGACAAGAAATACTTCGGCCCCATCGCGCAAAACGGATTCTCGTTCGGCGTGGGGTTTCTCGACGGGGCCGATTTCGATTACCTCTTCGAGCACCTCGACGCGTGGGCGAACGCCCGGAACGGCTACGACAATTGGGAGCTCCTCTCGATCTCTCCGTACGCCCACGTCCGCTACGAGCGGCAGCTCACGCCGAACCATTACTTCAAGTCGGTCGCGTCCCTCTCGCACATCTCGTCCTCGAGCATCGGCGACTACTTCGCGCCGTTTCCCGACACGACGCTCTACCTCACCTTCGAGCGCGACTTCGCGGTGTATCTCTTCGCCGTCGACGTCGGCTTCTCCTACTGCTTCATAGCGCCCGCGCCGCAGCGCTTCTCGCCGTACACGGGCGCGGGCTTCTCGGCGGTCGTACCGATGGTCCGCCTCGACACGAAATCCTTCGACAGCGGCAAGCCCTTCTCGAACCCCGCCGAAAACGTCTCGCAGAACAGCCTTCAGGCGGGGCTCCATTTCGAGTTCGGGATGAACTACTACCTCACGAACCGGTACGCGCTGGGGCTCGAGGGAAAATACCAGATGTCGCAGAGCAAGTTCGACATCCACGGCGGCAACTTCGATCTGAAGTACGCGGGATTCGTGCTCACGCTGAACCTCACCTATTTCCTATGACGGAGAGCGGCCGCTACGACGTCGCCGTCATCGGCGCCGGGCCCGGCGGCTCGCGCGCGGCGGAGCGGCTCGCCCGCCTCGGACACCGCGTGCTGCTTCTCGAAAAGCGCGAGCGCGTCGGACATCCCGTCCGCTGCGCGGAGGCGGTCGGCCCGCGCGAGGACGTCGAGCGGTATCTCGCGCTCGACGACACGCTCGTATCGTCGCCGGTCGACGGCGTGACGGTCGTCGCTCCCGACGGCACGCGCTTCGAGCGCGGGTTCCCCGGCGCCGGCTTCGTCGTCGACCGAGAGGCGTTCGACAGGCGGCTCTCCGAAGCCGCGACGGCGGCGGGGGCCGAGCTGCGGACGGGGCACCAGGCGATGGGCCTGCTTCGCGAGGACGGACGCGTCGCGGGGGTTCGCGTCAAGGATCTGCGCCGGGGCGCCGAATACGACGCGCGGGCCGCGGTCGTCGTCGGCGCGGACGGAGTCGAATCGCTCTCTCCCCGCTGGGCGGGGCTCAAGGAGCACTACCGCCCCGAGGAGATATTCTCCTGCGCGCAGCACCTCGTCGAGGGGATCGACGCGGGGCGCGCCTTCATCGAATTCCACCTCGGCCGCCGTTTCGCCCCCGGCGGGTACGCGTGGGTCTTTCCGAAGGGGAAGGATCGCGCGAACGTCGGCGTCGGCGTCAATCCGCTCATGGCGGACGGGAAAACGGCCGTGCAGTACCTCGACGCCTTTCTCGCGCACCGCTGCCCGGGCGGCGCGAGGGGCCGGCTCGTCGTCGGCGGATGCGTCGTCGCGCGGGGGCTCCCCCGCCTCGCCGCGGACGGCTACGTCGCGGTCGGCGAGGCCGCGAACCAGAACAATCCCTTCTCGGGGGGCGGCATCGTCAACGCGCTCGAGGGGGCCGACATGGCGGCCGGCGCCGTCGCCCGCGCACTGGAACGCGGACGGCTCTCGGCGCGCGACCTTTCGTCTTACGAAAAGGCCTGGAAGCGCTCGACGGGCCGCGCGAACGAGGCGTTCTTCCACGCCGCGCGGATCTTCTACGCGCTCGCGGACGAGGAGCTCTCGCGCGTCGTCCGCGAGCTCTCCCGCGCGAAGGGCGTCATCGGCGGGAAGGGGGTCGAGCCGCGGAGAATGATTCAGGCTCTCGTTGTGTCGCACCCCCGGCTTCTGGTACAATTCCTCGGGTACTGGCTCGGCGCGAAGAGGCGCCGGTGAAAATAGTCGATCGATGAAATCGCAGCATGACCGCGTCGCGGTCGACACGAATACCTGTATCGTCTGCGGAGCATGCGCTGCCGCCTGCCCGACTGAAGCGCTCGTCGTCGAAGGGATGACGCTCGTTGTCCTGGAAGAGCGATGCCGCCCCTGCGGGCAGGCGGCGCTCGTTTGTCCCACCGGGGCGCTCCGGTGCCCCGGAAAGCGCGGGCGGCCGGGGCGCGGCTCGCCGGAG